>NZ_JBHSNY010000006.1:0-608056 GCF_042657145.1 Streptomyces bullii | reverse complement strand
CTCACCGCCGCCGGGCGCCGCCGGGCGGCGGCGGCCTGCGCGCTCGCCTGGGCCGCCGGGACCGGCGAGTTCGCCTGGACCCGGATCGCGCCGGGCCCGCGCACCCGCTACGAGGTGACCACCATGCTCGCGACCAGCGTGCTCATCCCGCCCGCCGCGACATGGCACCGGCTGGCCGGGGCCTGGCGCCACCGCCATGCCCCCGCCTGGCAGGAGGTGGTCCGATGAGCGAGGTCAAGGCCGTGTTCTTCGACCGTGACGGCACCCTCGTGCACGACGTCCCCTACAACGCCGACCCCGACCTCGTACGCCCCGTCGAAGGCGCCCGCGAGGCGCTCGGCATGCTGCGCGAGCGCGGCGTCCGCACGGGTGTCGTCACCAACCAGTCCGGTGTGGCGCGTGGCCTGCTCACCGACGCCGACGTGCGCCGCGTCAACCGCCGCGTCGACGAACTCCTCGGCCCCTTCGACGTGTTCGCCGTCTGCCCGCACGGCCCGGACGACGGCTGCCACTGCCGCAAGCCGCGGCCCGGCATGATCCTGTGGGCGGCCGGACGGATCTGCACCGACCCCGCCGACGTCGTCGTGATCGGCGACATCGGTGCCGACGTCGAGGCCGCCCGCCGGGCCGGCGCGCATGGCATCCTCGTCCCCAACGACGCGACCCGCCCCGAGGAGACCGCGCACGCCGACCACGTCGCTCCGGACCTGCTGACCGCCGTCCGCGCCGTGCTGAACGGGCCGCCGCGGGGCCACGTCCTGGCCGACGAGACGCCCATCCGACAGGCGTACACCACCGGCCCCGTACGGGGGAGGCGCGCGTGAAGGCACTCGTCACCCGCCTCGACAACTTCGGCGACGTCCTGCTCGCCGGACCCGCGATCCGCGCCGTCGCCGCCCGGGCCGACACCGTCACCCTGCTGTGCGGGCCGCGCGGCGCCCCCGCCGCCCGCCTGCTGCCCGGCGTCGACGAGGTCCTGGTCTGGGACGCCCCGTGGGCCGGATTCCAGCCGCCACCGGCCGACCGCAAGGAGATCGAGCACCTCGTCGACACCCTCGGCGCCCTGGAGATCGACACCGCGCTCGTCCTGACCTCCTTCCACCAGTCTCCGCTGCCCACCGCCCTGCTGCTGCGGCTGGCCGGCGTGCGGTTCATCGCCGCCGACAGCGAGGACTACCCCGGTTCGCTGCTGGACGTCCGGCACCACCGCGCCCCCCACGCCCACGAGGCGGAGGCAGCGCTCCACCTCGCCGAAGCGGCCGGGTTCCCGCCCGACGACGACGCCCGGCTGCGGATCCTGCCGCCGCCCGACACCGGCGCGCTGACCGGTGGCGGCCCGTACGTCGTCCTGCACCCCGGCGCCAGCGTGCCGGCCCGCGCCTGGAGCCCCGAGCGCTGCGCGGCGGCCGTGCGCGAACTCGCCGCCGCCGGGCACCGGGTGGCCGTCACGGGCGGCGCAGGCGAGCGCGTGCTGACCTCGTACGTCGCCGGGGAACACGGCCTCGACCTCGGCGGCCGCGCCGGCGCCCCGGAGCTTGCGGGAGTCCTCGCGGGCGCCGCCGCCGTCGTCACCGGCAACACCGGCCCCGCGCACCTGGCCGCCGCCGTCGGCACCCCCGTGGTGTCGCTGTTCGCGCCGGTCGTCCCGGCCGAGCGCTGGCGGCCGTACGGCGTCCCGTACGTGCTGCTCGGCGACCAGACCGCGCCCTGCGCGGGCAGCCGGGCCCGCACCTGTCCCGTCCCCGGCCATCCGTGCCTGGACACCGTCACCGCGCACGACGTCGTCGCCGCTGTCGAGAAGCTCATCGGGGGTGAGCCGTGAGGATCCTGCTCTGGCACGTGCACGGGTCGTGGACCACGGCCTTCGTGCAGGGCCCGCACACCTACCTCGTCCCCGTCACCCCGGACCGCGGCCCCGACGGGCTCGGCCGGGCCCGTACGTTCGACTGGCCCGACTCGGTCGTCGAGGTGCCGCCGGAGCGGCTGCGCGACGAGGACATCGACGTCGTCGTGCTGCAACGACCGCACGAACTCGCCCTCGTCGACCAGTGGCTGGGCCGCCGTCCGCCGCTGGTGTACCTGGAGCACAACGCCCCGCTCGGTGACGTGCCCGACACCCGCCACCCGGCCCGGGACATCCCCGGCGCCACCCTCGTGCACGTCACGCACTTCAACCGCCTGATGTGGGACGCCGGTCCGACGCCGACGACCGTCATCGAGCACGGCATCGTCGACCCCGGACCGGTGTGGACCGGCGAACTGCCGCACGCGGCCGTCGTCGTCAACGAGCCGGTGCGGCGCGGCCGTACCACCGGCACCGACCTGCTGCCGGCCTTCGCCGACGCCGCGCCCCTCGACGTCTTCGGCATGCGCACCGACGGCCTCGCAGCCCACCTCGGCCTGCCACCCGACCGCTGCCGTACGCAGGACCTCGCGCAGCGCGAGCTGCACGCCGCGATGGCGCGTCGGCGCGTCTACGTCCACCCGGTCCGCTGGACCTCGCTCGGCCTGTCCCTGCTGGAGGCGATGCACCTCGGCATGCCCGTCGTCGCGCTCGCCACCACCGAGGTCACCGAGGCCGTGCCGCCCGGCGCCGGAGTGGTCTCCAACCGGATCGACGTACTGGCCGATGCCGTACGGGACTTCGTCGCCGACCCGCTGCACGCCCGCACGATCGGCGAAGGGGCGCGTGCGGCAGCGCTCGCCCGCTACGGGCTGTCCCGCTTCCTGGACGACTGGGAGCGGCTGCTGAAGGAGGTGGCCCGATGAGGATCGCCATGGTGTCCGAGCACGCGAGCCCGCTCGCCGCGCTCGGCGGCGTCGACGCCGGCGGACAGAACGTGTACGTGGCCCGCCTCACCGAGGAGTTGGCCAAACGCGGGCACGACGTCACGGTCTACACCCGCCGCGACTCCGCCGATCTGCCCGACCGCGTGCCGCTGCCCGGCGGTGCCGTCGTCGAGCACGTCCCGGCCGGACCGTCCGAACCCGTGCCCAAGGACGGGCTGTTCCCCTACATGCCCGGCTTCGGCGCCTACCTGGCACGGGCCTGGAGCCGCCGGCGGCCCGACGTCGTGCACGCCCACTTCTGGATGTCCGGCATGGCCTCCCAGATCGGCGCGGCCCCGCACGGCGTCCCCGTCGTGCAGACGTTCCACGCCCTGGGCACCGTCAAGCGGCGCCACCAGGGCCGACGGGACACCAGCCCGTTCGAACGCATCGGCATCGAGCGGCAGATCGGCCGCACCTGCGAACGCGTCCTGGCCACCTGCAGCGACGAGGTGCACGAGCTGGCCGAGATGGGCGTGCCCGCGCGCCAGGTGTCGGTGGTGCCGTGCGGGGTGGACGCCGAGCACTTCCACCCCGGGGCGCAGGGCCCGTCCGTGCCGCCCCGCAGGCAGCGGCACCGGCTGCTGGCCTGCGGCCGGCTGGTCCCCCGCAAGGGCTACGACCAGGCCGTCCGGGCGCTCGCCGGAATCCCCGACGCCGAACTGCTCATCGCCGGCGGCCCGCCCGCCGGCGAGATCGAGCACGACCCGGAGGCCCAGCGGCTGTGGCGGCTCGTCCGGCGCACCGGCGTCACCGACCGGGTCCGGCTGCTCGGCGCGGTCGACCCGAACGACATGCCCGCGCTGATGAGCAGCTCCGACCTCGTGCTGTGCACCCCCGTGTACGAACCGTTCGGCATCGTGCCGCTGGAGGCGATGGCGTGCGGTGTGCCGGTCGTCGCCACCGACGTCGGCGGCCACCGCGACAGCGTCGCCGACGGCATCACGGGCCGGCTCCTCCCGCCGCAGGACCCCGAGGCCGTCGTCGCCGCCGTCCGCGAACTGCTCGACGACGACCGGCTGCGCCACGACTACGGCACCGCGGGCCGTGAACGCGTCCTCGCCCACTACACCTGGCGGCGCGTCGCCGACGGCGCGCAGCAGGTCTACCGCCAGGTACTCGCCGGTCACGAACGGCCGAAGGAGGTGGCCTGATGACCGTCCACCCGCCCGTCACCGGGCACTGCGACGAACTCCAGGACGCGCTCGCCGCGTTCCGCGCCTCGGCGCACATCACCGAACGCTGGGGCCGGCATCTGGCTGCCGTGCTCGGCGGCGGGGGCCGGCTGCTGGCCGCGGGCAACGGCGGCAGCGCCGCCCAGGCCCAGCACCTGACCGCCGAGATCGTCGGCCGCTACCGCGACGACCGGCCGCCGTTCTCCGCGATCGCCCTGCACGCCGACACCTCCTCGACCACCGCCATCGCCAACGACTACGGCGTGGACGAGGTGTTCGCCCGCCAGGTCCGCGCCCACGGCCGCCGCGGCGACGTGCTGATGCTGCTGTCCACGTCCGGCGCCAGCGCCAACCTGCTGTCCGCCGCCGACGCGGCCCGCGCGGCCGGTGTGCGCGTGTGGGCGCTGACCGGGCCCGCCCCCAACCCGCTGATGGCGGGCAGCGACGAGTCGCTGTGCGTGGAGGCCCCGACGGCGGCCACCGTGCAGGAACTGCACCTCGTCGCGGTCCACATGGTCTGCGCGGCGTTCGACGCCGCGCTGGAGAGCGGGGCCGGGCGCATCGACGGCAGGAGGTGACATGAGGGGCAAGGCACCCCTGGTCGTGGTCGGCGACGCCCTGCTGGACCGCGACCTGACCGGCCGCGCCGAGCGGCTCGCGCCCGACGCGCCCGTGCCGGTCGTCGACGACCTAGGGGAACGGACCCGGCCCGGTGGCGCCGCGCTCGCCGCGTACCTCGCCGCGCGCGACGGCCGCGACGTCACCCTGGTCGCCGGGGTCGGCGACGACCCGGCCAGCCGGGAGCTGCGGCGGCTGCTGGAACCCTGGCTGCGGCTGGTCCCGCTGCCGCTGACCGGAGCGCTGTCCGAGAAGACCCGTGTACTGGCGCAGGACCGGCCCGTGGTGCGTTTGGACCGGGGCGCCGGGCGGGCCCGCGAGGCCACCGAGGCCGCCCGCGAGGCCCTCCGCGCCGCGCCGGCCGTGCTGGTCTCCGACTACGGACGCGGCACCGTGGACGCCCTGCGCGACGTCCTGGCCGAACGCCCGCCCCTGGTGTGGGACCCGCACCCGCGGGGCGGCCCGCCGGTCCCCGGCACCCGCCTGGTCACCCCGGCGCAGAAGGAGGCCCTGGCCTTCGCCCCGCAGGACGGCGCCCGGAGGCGCGACCTGTACACCGCCGCCCACAGCGCCGCAGCGCTCGTACGGCAGTGGCGGGCCGCCGCGGTCGCGGTGACCCTCGGGTCACGCGGCGCCCTGCTGTCGTACGGCGAACACCCGCTGCTCGTGCCCGCCCCCGCCACCCACCCCGGCGACAGCTGCGGGGCCGGGGACCGGTTCGCGGCGACGGCGGCCGGGCTGCTCGCCGACGGCGCGCTGGTGGGCGAGGCCGTCGAGGGCGCCGTCGCCGCCGCGACCGGTTTCGTCGGCGCGGGCGGCGCGGGCGCCGTGCCCCGCGCGGACGCCGCCCCGGAGCCGCTGCCGGACGGGGACGACCCGTTCGACGTGGCCGCGCGGGTCCGCGCCGCCGGCGGCACCGTGGTCGCGGCGGGCGGCTGCTTCGACCTCCTGCACGCCGGACACGTCGGCCTCCTCCAGGCGGCCCGGCGACTCGGCGACTGCCTGGTGGTCTGCGTCAACTCCGACGCCTCGGTACGGCGCCGCAAGGGCCCGGGCCGCCCGGTCAACCCGCTCGCCGACCGCGTCCGCGTCCTGCGCGCGCTGGCCAGCGTCGACGCCGTGGCCGTCTTCGACGAGGACACCCCCGAGCGCCTACTGGCCGACCTGCGCCCCGACGTCTGGGTCAAGGGCGGCGACTACGCGGCCGCCGACCTGCCCGAGGCCGCCCTGCTGCAGGAGTGGAACGGCCAGGCGGTCCTGCTGCCGTACCTCGACGGCCGCTCGTCGACGGCACTGATGGAGCGGGCCGCGGAGGGGATGCGATGAGGAACCCCGCCAGGTCCGAAGGGCGGCCCGGGGCGGAGGCGGGGGAGCTGTGGTGTCCCGCGCCCGGGCCCCGGGCCGTGCAGCGGCCTTCCCCCGGGGTCCGGTCCGCCGCGGCGGCCGGGTGGCTCACGGGCCTCCCGGTGGTTCGGACCGTGAGCGGGGCCGGGCCCTGTCTCGGCCGTGGGCCGAGGGCGACTGCCGGGCCGCGCCCCGGGGTCGCCGCTGCGGAGGGGCGGCACCCGATGGGCCCGTCCGGGGCGGCGGCCGGGCCGGATGCGGGGCACCCTGCTGACATGGGTGAGCGAGGCGAGGCGACGCCGACGGCCGACTCGGACGGTGACTCGGGTACGGGCCGTCAGGGCGCGCCCCGCGTCCTGGTCCTGCGTGCCCTGGGACTCGGCGATCTGCTCGCCGGCGTCCCCGCCCTGCGCGCCCTGCGCCGGGCCTTCCCGGAGCACGAACTGGTGCTGGCCGCCCCCGCGGAGCTGGAGCCGGTCGCGGCGGCGACGGGGGCCGTGGACCGGCTGCTGCCCGCCTCCGCACCCGGACGGGCCGTCCCCAGGACCCTCGACTGGACCGGCCCGCCCCCGGCCATCGCGGTCGACCTGCACGGCAACGGGCCCCCCAGCCACCGCCTCCTCATGGCCCTGCGCCCGCTGAAGCTCCTCGCCTTCGCGCACCCCGAGACCCCGCAGGTCGACGGCCCGCCCTGGTACGCCGAGGAGCACGAGCGCGACCGCTGGTGCCGGCTGCTCCGGGCGTACGGCATCGACGCCGACCCGGACGACCTGCGCCTGCCCCGCCCGGCCACGGCGTCCCCGGCGCCCGACGCCGTCGTCCTGCACCCCGGCGCGGGCGCGCCCGCCCGCTGCTGGCCCGTCGAGCGGTACGCGGCCGTCGCCTCGGCCCTGCGCGAGCGCGGCCGGCGGGTCGTGGTCACCGGGGGAGCGGACGAGGCCGATCTGGTGGCCCGGCTCGCCAAGCGGGCCGGGCTGCCCGACACCGACGTGTTCGGCGGCGGCCTGCCCTTCGACCGGCTCTCCGCGCTCGTCGCCGAGGCCCGCGCCGTGGTCAGCGGCGACACCGGCATCGCCCACCTCGCGGTCGCCCACGCCACCTGCTCCGTCACCCTCTTCGGCCCGGTCGCCCCGAGCCGCTGGGGGCCGCCCGCGCACCCCCGCCACCGCGCCCTGTGGTACGGCCCGGAGGGCGACCCGCACGGCCGCCGCCCGGACCCGGCGCTGCTGCGCATCACCACCGACGACGTACTGAACGCCCTCGACGACCTCCCGGACACCTGAGCGCCCGTGAAGGGGGACCGCACATGACCACCCCGCGCACGGACCACACGGACCGCACTCCCGTCGGCATCGTCATCGCCACCCGCAACCGCTCCGACCGTCTGGCCGTCACCCTGCGCCATCTCCTCGCCCTGCCCGAGCGGCCGGAGATCCTCGTCGCGGACAACGCCTCCACCGACGACACCCGCGCCATGGTCGCCCGCGACTTCCCCCGGGTCCGCGTCCTGGCGCTGCCGTTCAACCGCGGCGCCCTCGCCCGCAACCACGGCGCCCGCGCCCTGCGCACCCCGTGCGTGGCGTTCAGCGACGACGACTCCTGGTGGGCGCCCGGCGCGCTGAGCACCGCGGGCCGCCTGTTCGACACCCATCCCCGGCTCGGCCTGATCGCCGCCCGCACCCTGGTCGGCCCGGCCGCCGAACCCGACCCGCTCAACGACGTGCTCGTCGCCTCGCCCCTCGGCCCGGCCACCGACCTGCCCGGCACCCAGGTCCTCGGCTTCCTGGCGTGCGCCTCCGTCGTCCGCCGCAGCGCCTTCCTCGACGCGGGCGGCTTCCACCGGCTGCTGTTCTTCGGCGGCGAGGAGACCCTGCTCGCCTACGACCTCGCCGCGCGCGGCTGGGGCGTCACACACTGCCCCGACGTGGTCGCCCACCACCACCCGGCGCCCGGGCTTCGCACCGACCGCCCCGCCGTCCAGCGCCGCAACGAACTCCTCACCGCCTGGCTGCGCCGCCCCCTGCCGTACGCGCTCGCCCGCACCCGCGACCTCGCGGCCGAGGCCCGGCACGACGGCCAGGCCCGGCGCGCCCTGCGCGAGACGCTCACCCGCCTGCCCGCCGCCCTGCGCGAACGCAGGGCCCTGCCCCCGCACGTCGAACGGGCCGCCCGCCTGCTGGAGGGAGCGACCGCATGACCGACACCCGCACGACCGTGGTCGTCATCACCCACAACCGGCGGGACGAAATCCTGCGCACCCTCGACCGGCTGGCCGAACTGCCCGAGAAACCCCCGGTGATCGTCACCGACAACGGCTCCACGGACGGCACCTCCGCCGCCGTCGCCCGGCACCATCCGGAGGTACGGCTGCTGCGGCCCGGCCGCAACCTCGGCGCCGTCGGCCGCAACCTGGCGGTGCGCGCGGTCCGCACGCCGTACGTCGCCTTCTGCGACGACGACTCCTGGTGGGCGCCCGGCTCCCTGGCCGGGGCCGCCGACCTGCTGGACCGGCACCCCGCGCTCGCCTCGGTCACGGCGCGCATCGTCGTCGAACCGGACGGCACCGAGGACCCGATCGTCAAGGAACTGCGCGACTCGCCCATCCCCCAGCCGGCCTGGCTGCCCGGCCCGGCGCTCGGCTCCTTCCTGGCTGCGGCGACCGTGCTGCGCACCGACGCCTTCCGCACCGCCGGCGGCTTCCATCCGCGGCTGTGGCTGGGCGGCGAGGAGGAGCTGCTCGCCGCGGACCTCGCGGCGAACGGCTGGTGGCTGACGTACGCCGATCAGCTGACGGTGCATCACTGCCCGTCAGCGGCGCGGGACGCCACGCTGCGACGGCAGCACGGCATCCGCAACACCCTGTGGTTCACCTGGCTGCGCCGCCCCACCGGCCCCGCGCTGCGCCGCACCCTGGAGCTGGCCCGCACGGTCCCCCGCGACCAGGCGTCCCTGCGTGCCTTCGCCGAGGCGGCCGCCGCCCTGCCGTGGGTGCTGCGCGAACGCCGCGTGGTACCGCCGGAGGTCGAGTCCCGCCTGCGGCTGCTGGAGCCCGCCCAGCGCGCGTCCAAGGCGCGCCGCTACACCGGCTGAACCGCGGACGTCCGGGCGCGGGCCCCGGACGCGCCGCTCCTTCCGCCGTCACCTCCTGCGGGCCGGGTCCGCCGGGGCCCGCGGGAGGGCGAACGCTCAGCGTTCCGTCCACCGGCACAGCAGCCGGAACGCCGCGTACAGCGTCGGCGGCCACACACCGGCGAACGCCCAGATCACCCCCGGCTCCGAGGTGACGATCCCGGCCACCATGAGGCCGATCGACACCGCGAGCAGGGCTGCCACGGTCCGTGGCCGGGGGGAGTAGGCGGCGATGCGGATCAGGACGCGCGTCGGGTCGGGCCGTCGGCTCGGCCGGAGCGTGCGCAGCTGCCGGTCCAGGCGGCGGTCGCGGCGCAGGGCCCGCTCCATCTCGTCGAGGATGCGCTGCTCGTCATCGGGGAGTCGGCCGATGGACACTGTCTCTCCTTCCGGGGCGGCCCGACACGGATCACCGGGTGCCCCGGGCGGTCCGGGTGCTAACCGGCCGTCCGCTGCGCCAGCGCCTCGACCAGCCGGTCCGCGCTGTCCGGCGCCGTGCCCTCCTGGAAGGCGTCGCGGATCTGCCGGGCGGTCACCCGGCCGCCGGTCAGGCACCAGTCCCACCAGCGGTCCAGCTGGGCCACGTCCAGCCGCTCGGCGGCCACCAGCGCGGGCCAGCCGCACGCCCGGGCCTGCGCGGTCACCTTCGCGCCGCCCTCGACCGGGTCGACGGCCAGCACCGGCGTGCCGACCCGCAGCGCGAGCACCAGCCCGTGCAGCCGGTCGGTGACGACCAGATCCAGCCGGGCCAGCACCGACTGCAGCTGCGCCGGCGTCGCGCTCAGGTGCCAGTCGTGCGTGTCCAGCCGGGTCTCCAGTTCCAGGCGGGCGCAGTCCTTGCCGGCCAGCCAGCGCGTCACCTCCTCGGCGACCTGCCCGTGCCGCCGCTGCTCGCCGTACTCCTGCTGCCCGTACGTGAGGATCACCCCGACCACGGGCCGGGCGGGTACCGCCGGGGCGCGGGCCGCCAGGTCCTCCACCGGCTCGCTGTCCGGCGCGTCCCGCGGCAGCACCCGGTGGAAGCCGGTCACGGCCGGGCTGTCCGGGTCGATCACCGAGGTGCCGACGGCGATCCGCACACAGTGCGCGAACCGCCGGTGCAGCTCCTCGACCTGCGGGCCGTGCAGCGGACCGCACACGAACACCAGGTGCGAGTAGTCACCGGGCCGCACGCGGTCCAGGTGCAGGGCCTCCGGCAGGAACCCCGGGCTCCAGGCGACGTCGTACGGGATGCCCGTCCCTCGCAGGACGTCCTCCACCCGGCGCAGCGCCAGGACGTCCCCGGCGGTCGCTTCCCCGTCCCGGAAGCTGAACCATCCGGTCAGCAGCACCCGCTGCGGTCGTACGCGCCGTTGTGTCCGCTGTGTCTGCCCATGTGGCTGCCCATGTGTCTGCACAGTGCCGGAGTGCCCCATCCCGGCGGACGCAATCAGCGCATATGACCCGTTGTGCCGGAGTTCGGTGTCACTGTGCGTAGAAGGTGGCGTCCGCCCGGTCCGTGGCCGTGCCGGGGGTCTGCACGTACAGCAGGTACTCGTAGTGACGGATGTACCGCCCCGGGTAGTTGGAGGACTCGTACGACACGCCCGCCGAGTCTGCCAGGCCGGCGCGCCGGTGGAAGGTGGCGTCGGCCCGGAAGGCCGCCGTGCCGTCGTTCTTCTCCAGCCACACCTCGAAGTTCTTGTGCCGCAGGTAGTAGCCGGGGAAGTTGGCCGACTCCAGGGAGACGGTGCCGCTGCCGGTCAGGCCGGGGACGACCCGGAACTGGGAGTCGGCGAGCTTGGTGACGTTCGCGTCGATCCGGGCGCGGTAGTCGTAGTGCCGGACGAACCGGTCCGGGAAGTTGTACGACGACAACCGCTGCGGGGTGACGCCGTCGGCCACCGGGATGCCGAAGTTCGGGGTGCCGTCGGCGTTCCAGTACAGCTTCTGCACGCGGGTGCGGCGGTTGGGGTCGTTGAGCGGGTCGCCGCTGATGTCCTTGTAGTCGCGGTCGTGGTAGACGAGGATGTCGCTCTTTCCGTCCTCGGAGACGGTGAAGGAGTTGTGGCCCGGTCCGTACTGGCCGGTGGCGGCGCTGCTGGCGAAGACGGGGGTGGAACTCTTGCTCCACGACGCCTGGTTGAGCAGGTCGGCGCTCGCGGAAGCGGTCAGCATGCCCAGGCAGTAGTTGCTGTCGGTGGCGCTGGCCGAGTAGGTCATGAAGACCTTGCCGCCGCGCTGGATGACCGCCGGCCCCTCGTTGACCTTGTAGCCGACGGTCTCCCAGGAGTACGTGGGCCGCGACAGCATCACCGGAGTGCCGGTGATCGTCCAGGGGTTGGCCATCTTCGCGAGGTAGATGTCCGTGTTGTTGTTCACGGACGGGTCGCGCTGTGCCCAGGCCAGGTAGCGCACGCCGTTCACCACGAAGGTCGTGGCGTCCAGGGAGAAGCTCTCCCACTGGGTCTTGATCTGCCCCTTCTCCGTCCAGGTGGCGGTGAGCGGGTTGGCGCCCGTGCCCTCCAGGACGTACATGCGGATCGCCCAGATGTCGTTCGTGGCGCCGGCCGCGAAGTACACGTACCACTTGCCGTCGATGAAGTGGATCTCCGGCGCCCAGATGTGCGCGCCCATGACACCGCTGGTGTGCTTGGTCCAGATCGTCGTCTCGGGGGCCGTGGACAGGCCCTGGAGGGTCGTGGCGCGGCGCAGCACGATGCGGTCGTACGCGGGCACGGTCGCCGTGAAGTAGTAGTAGCCGTCGGTGTGTTTGTGGATGTGCGGGTCGGCGCGCTGCTGCGCGATGGGGTTGGTGTAGGTGACGGCGGGGGAGTCCGGCACGGCGGCGTGGGCGGTGGTGCCGGGGCCGGCGAGGGTGGCCGCGAGGGCGACGAGGACGGCCACGAGGAGCCGTAGGGCGATGCGTCTCAAGGTTCTCCTGGGCGGGGGGGGGGTCACGGCGGTCGCGGTGACGGTGACGGTGAGGGGGGAGGGCGCTGGTGACGGTGACCGGCGGCCGCCGGGGTAATGTCCGTGATTTCGAACACAGTTCGGTACTTCGGTCAGAAGAATTCGGTCAGAAGATAAGTGGGGGTCGCACCTCCGTCAACGGTTTGGGCGGGCCTGCCCCGTGATGCTGTCCGGCAGTCGCCTGTTCGTACAGCGGGTGAAAACCATGTTCATTTAGCATGGTGGCCGACGGTGTGCCGGTGCGAGCGAGGAGTTCAGCGATGGAGGAAGCGGGGGAGGGGGTTACGGGCGGCCGGACTTCCGGGCCGGGACTGATGCGCAGTACGCGTCAGCGGCGGGCCGTGCTCGACACCCTGGGGCGCTGCGGGGAGTTCGTCTCCGCCCAGGAACTGCACGCGCTGCTGGCCGACTCCGGCAGCACGGTGGGACTCACCACCGTGTACCGCACCCTGAGGGAGCTCGACCGTGCCGGGCTCGTCGACGTCGTGCGGGACGAGGGCGGCGAGCGGTTGTACCTCCGGCGCCCGACCGGGGAACACCGCCACTACCTCATCTGCCGCTGCTGCGGCCGGAGCCGGCCGGTGGACTCGGAGGCGGTCGAGGAGTGGGCGGCCCGACTCGCGGAGACCACCGGCTTCACGGAACTGGAGCACACCCTGGAACTCAGCGGGGTGTGCGGGCGGTGCGGCCGTGGGGGCCGCGACGGTGCGGCCGCGTCGGGGTGTGACGCCTGCGGGGGGACGGTCGAGCCGGGGGTGTGACGCCCGTGGGGGGCTGTGGAGGTGGGCTGCGGGCCGAGCCCCCCGCCCGCCCCGGCATCGACCTCGGAGAACGGTCGGGCAACGGCTTCCGGGTCAGGCGGGGAAGCGCGCGCTGCCCGTGAGGATGCGGACGTCCAGGTCGGTCACCTCGGCCGCCGTGAGCCTGGTGGTGAACTGCGCGCGGACGCGGTCGACCGCCGCGGGGGAGAGGCCGGTCAGCAGGCCCCGAGTCCCGCTGCCGACGGCGAGGTTCCAGGCCGTGTCGGGCGTCAGGGGGTGTCGAACCGGCGCTGGACGACGCGCGGTTCGGTGCCGCCCAGGTGTTCCAGCCAGCTCGCGAGGGTGTCGGGGGTGTCGATGCGGGCCAGCTGGTGCGACTGCGGGGAGTCCGGCCAGGCCCGCTCCGTCTCGACCGCCGCCCTGAACGCCGCTCCCCAGCCGCCGAGCGAGCCCTTCTCCCAGACCGTCACCACGAGCCGCCCGCCCGGACGCAGCATCCGGGTCAGCGCGGTGGTGTCCCGGTCCATGTCCGGGAAGAAGAACACGCCGAGCGCGCACTGGACGACGTCGTACCCGGAGCCGGGCCAGGAGCTCACCTCGTGCCGGTGGAACCGGAGGTTGTCCAGCCCTTCCTCCCCGGCCCGGCGCTCGCCGATCTCCAGCAGGGCACCGGCCAGATCCACCGCGTCGACGCGGCCCCGCGGGCCGACGGTCCGCGCCGCCGGCAGGGCCGACGCGCCCGCCCCGCAGCAGGCGTCCAGAACCGACTCGCCGGGTGTGAGCCCGGCCGTGTCCGCCGTGGCCGCGCCGACCGGGTCCCACAGCGCGGGGGACCAGCGGTGGAACTCCTGCGCGCCCGCGCTGAAGACATCTCCGATGGTGCTCCGCCGTGCGGTCATGTGCCTCGTCCCCCTCCGTGGTGCCACCGTGGCCCGCCTGGTCGGAACGGTTGTCGTTCCCGCGAAGTTCCTTGACCTCAAGGTGAGTTGGGGACGAGGTGCGGGGGAGGGCCCGCGGGCGGGGCGGGGGCGGGAGGGGGCTCAGGCCGCTCGGGGCCGGTCCTCGCCGGGCTCGGCGGCGCTCCCCTCCCGGTCGGTCTCCCCGCCGGGAGGGCCCTCGCCCCGGATCAGGCGCAGGTGCCGCTTGGGAGCGGCGTGCCGGCCCTTCTCGGGCGCGGCCTCGAACAGACGGTCCTCGATGCGGTCCACGATCAGCAACAGGACGCTGAGGAACGGCAGCAGCAGTACGGCGATCCAGACCATGACGGACCCCTCGACCAGGAGATGTCACTACGAGTGCTCCGACCGCGCCCGCTGATGCGTTCGACATCTGTGAAGAACCCGTGACGATTCGGGCGGTCGGGTGCAAAGCTCCTCGGCCGGCTGCGACGCGGTGACGAGACCGGTGACTTCGCCGGTCCGCGCGGGGCCGTTTCCCGACGACAGTGGCGCTCCCAGCTCATCGGCGGCACTCGCCGGCCGGCGCACGGACGCTCCCCGTGTCACGTCATACGTCCGTGCTCCGGGCCGGGCCGGGGCGCCGCCACACCTGAGAGGACGACTCGTCGTGCAGCAGCACCCCCACAGCAGCACCGCACGCCCGCGCCCGGCCACCCGTGCCGCGCGCCGCGGGGCCGGCAGGCTCGCCGGCGCGGCCGCCGCCATCGCCGCCGTCGTCGGACTGACCACCCTCGGCGGCCCCGGCGCCCACGCGGCGGAGAACCCCTACGAGCGCGGTCCGGCCCCCACCACCGCCGGCATCGAGGCGGCGCGCGGCCCGTACGCCGTCTCCGAGACCACCGTCTCCTCGCTCGCCGTCACCGGCTTCGGCGGAGGCGCCATCTACTACCCGACCAGCACCGCCGACGGCACCTTCGGCGCGGTCGCCGTCTCCCCCGGCTACACCGGCACGCAGTCCTCCATCGCCTGGCTCGGCCCGCGCCTCGCCTCACAGGGATTCGTGGTCTTCACCATCGACACCCTCACCACCGTCGACCAACCCGACTCCCGGGGGCGCCAGTTGCTCGCCGCGCTGGACTACCTCACCGAGCGCAGCTCCGTGCGCGGCCGGATCGACAGCAGCCGGCTCGGGGTCATGGGGCACTCGATGGGCGGCGGCGGCAGCCTGGAGGCCGCCAAGTCCCGCCCCTCGCTGCAGGCCGCGGTGCCGCTGACGCCGTGGAACCTCGACAAGACCTGGCCCGAGATCAGCACCCCGACGCTGATCGTCGGGGCCGACGGCGACTCGATCGCCCCGGTCGCCTCGCACGCCGAGCCGTTCTACTCCAGCCTGCCGTCCTCGCTCGACCGGGCCTACCTGGAGCTGAACAACGCCACCCACTTCGCGCCCAACACGTCCAACACGACGATCGCGAAGTACAGCATCGCGTGGCTGAAGCGGTTCATCGACAACGACACCCGCTACGAGCAGTTCCTGTGCCCGCTGCCCCGGCCGAGCCTGACGATCGAGGAGTACCGGGGCAACTGCCCGCACACCTCCTGACGCCCGCGGGGCGTGACCCGGTGGCGGCCCGCGCGGCCGCCACCGCGTTGTGCGCGTGCACCGTGGCGGACCCCGGGAGTTGGGCGGCGGCACACGGTGCCCTCCCGGCCTCGCCCGGTGAATGGGCAGGTGACACGGCCGATGAGCCGCCCGGGCGGTGGGGACCCCCGCCTTCCGCTCCGGGTTACCACTCCGTGTTACTGATAGTAACCTCGCGGGAATGACCGGACGGACGACCCTCACACCCGCGCCGCTCGCGCACCTCGCGGACTCGCGGCGGCAGGCGCTGACCGAGCTGCTGGACCGGCTGCGCACCGACTCGGGCGCCGGTGTCGTGACCGGTGAACCCGGCTGCGGCCGCACCGCGTTCCTGGAGTGCGCCGCCCGTTCCTTCACGGCCGGACCGGTGGTGCGCGTGCGGGCCGGCGCGGCGCGGGCGCGCAAGCCGTACCACGGACTGCGCGCGCTGCTGAGTGCCGCGGGGTGCCCCGCCCAGGTGGCCGCCGCCGTGCACGGGGCGGTGGGTGAGGTCCTGCTCGGCGCCCTGCGGACGGTGGCCGACCGGGGCCCCGTTCTGGTGTGCGTGGACGACGCGCACCTGTGGGACGCCGCCTCACGCGCGGCGCTGGGGCACGCGGCCGCCCACCTGCGCACGGTGGGCCGGGCCGGGCTCGGCCTCCTCCTCTCGGTCCCCGGACACCGGCCCCCTGACCGGGAGTTCGCCGGACTGCCCCTTTTGCGCCTCGGTCCTCTGACACCGGCGGAGGCGGCCGCCCTGCTGGACGACGCGACGGGCGGAGCCGTCGATCCGGCTGTCCGTGACCAGCTCGTCGCGGAGGCGGAGGGCAACCCCGCCCTGCTGCTGGCGCTGGCCCACCGGCTGTCGCCCGCCGAACTCGGGGGACGGCGGCCCCTGCCACGGCCGTTGGCCGACGCCGAGGTGCTGACCGCCGTGGCCGGGGAGGGCCTGGCCGGGCTGATGCCCGAGCACGAGGACCTGCTGCTGACGGTCGCGGCCGCCGTACGGGTCTCCCACGAGCCGGACGCCGACGTGGAGTCGGTGTTCCGGGCGGCCGAGGGGGCGCGGGGCGACGCGGGCGAACCCGGACCGGGGACCGGGTCCGCGCCGGGCCCGGAGGCGTTGCCCGACGCGCTGGTTCAGGCCGACGGCCGGGTGCGCTTCCGCAGCGCGCTGCTCGGCCGGACGGTGTACGCCGTGGCGCGGCCCGAGCGGCGCCGTGCCGTGCACCGGGCCCTGGCCCGCGCGCTGTCCGGCGGACACGGTGTCCTGGCGCTGCTGCACCGCTCCTGGGCGGCCACGGCACCCGACCCCGCCCTCGCGGCCGAGCTGGCGGCCGCCGCCACCGACGCCCTCCCGCACACCCTGCGCCACACGGCCCTCGCCCGCGCCACCGAGCTGACGCCCGACGGCACGGAGCGGGCGGACCGCTGTCTGGCCGCCGCCGAACAGGCCCTGCTCGCCGGGCAGCTGCCCGAGGCCCTGTGCCTGCTCGACACGGCTCGCCGCCATCCGGCGCCCGCGGTGGCGCGGGGCCGGGCCCACCTGCTGCGCGGGACGGTGCTCCTGGCGGACGGGCCCGTGGACGACGCCCACGCGTCCCTCCTGCTCGCCGCCCGCCTGCTCACCGGCGCCGAACCCGAGCGGGCCGAGACGGCCGCCCTGGCCGCGGCGGACGCCGCGTGGGCCGCCGGCGACATGACTGCGTGCCTGCGGGCGCTCGACCCCGAAGCCCCCACCGCCCGCACCGCGGACACGCCACGGCTGCCCAGCGGTCGGCACGCCCTGCTGCACGACCACCGTGAGGGCATGCGCGCCGTCCTGCGGGGGCGTTTCGACCTGGCGGTCGTGCCGTTGCGGCGCGTGCTGGACCGGTGCCGCGACGCCGATGACCCCGAGCGGCTCCTGCGCTGCGCGGCCGCCGCCCTGCTGCTGGGAGACGTGACCGCCGCCCGCCGGGCGTCGGCACGGGCACTGGCGGCGGCCCGGGCCCTGGGGTCGGCCGTCCTCGAACCCCGGGCCCTGGAATACCTGGCCTACGCCGAACTGCGGGCCGGGCGGCACGCGTTGGCCCGTACGCACGCCGAGGCCGGGCTGCGCGGCGCCCACCGGACCGGTCAGCGGAACACCGCCGCCCACCACCACGCGGCCCTGGCCCTGGCCGCGTCGATCGAGGCGGACACCGACCTCGTCGCCCGGCACGTGTCAGCCGCGCTGGACTCGGCCCGGCGGCACGGCCTGGCCCAGGCCGCCACCCTCGCGCAGTGGGCCGCGGCCCGCGCCGACCTCGGCGGCGGCCGCCCCCGCGACGCCGCCGACCGGCTCGGCCCGCTGGTGCGCCCCGGCCCCCGGCGCGGGCACTTCGCGGTGTGGATGCTCGCCGTGCCCTGCTACGTGGAGGCCGCCGCGCTCACCGGGCAGCCCGACCACGCCCGCACCGTCGTCGAGGACTTCGCCCTCTGGGCGGCCTGCGACGCCGACCCTCAAGCGTCCGCCCAACTCCTGCGCTGCCACGCGCTGCTGGCCCCGCCGGAGACGGCCGACGCGCTGTACCGGCGGGCGCTGGACCGGCACGAGGACACGGCCGGCGACTTCGAAAGGGCCCGCACCGAACTGCTCTACGGCAAGTGGCTGCGGCGCAGGCGCCGGCTGCGCGAGGCGCGCATCCACCTCGGGGCCGCGCTGCTGGGCTTCGAGCGCTGCGGAGCACACCGGTGGGCCCAGCAGGCGGGCGCGGAACTGCGCGCCAACGGAGCCGCGCCCAGCGGGAGCGCCACCGGGCAGCCGTCCCCGGCCACGGCGGCGGAGCTGTCCCGGCTGACCCCGCAGCAGCTGCGCATCGCCCGGTACGTCGCCGAGGGCGCCACCAACCGCGAGATCGCCCTCAGCCTGTCGGTCAGCACCCGCACGGTCGACTACCACCTGCGCAACGTCTTCGCCGCGCTCGGCGTCCGCTCCCGCGTCGAACTGGCCCGCCTGGTCGAGCAGGCGGAGCGCACCGGTGCGGCGCCCCCGCGACCCGCGTCCGGTGAGGAGACCCGTGCACAGCTCTAGGGACCGACCGGGCGGTATGCGATTCTTCGGGGGAGGACGAATCAGGTGGCAGCCGGCCCGCAGCCGCGCCAACGGCCCGGGCGACGTCGGCCGGGGAATCGCGCGGTCGGCCGACCACGCGGTCGGCCCGGAACCACGTGGTCGGCCGGGAACCGGCGCGGGACCGCCGGGCGGGCGCCGCCGGGAAGCCGACCCTGGGGGAGAACCGCGATGCAGAACGCCGTACGGCCACGAACCGTGCTCCACCCCGGAGCGACGACACCCACGCCGCGCCCGCGCACGCACCGGGTGCGGACGCCGGTCGACGCCGATGCTCTCCGCGCGCTGCACCGCGCCGCCCGGACCCTGCTGGCGGACCTGCCCCGGCTCACCGACCGGCTCGTCGCCGCCCTGCGGGAGCAGGAACCCGCCTACCGCGCCGCCCTGGCCGGCGACCCCGCCGGCACCTGGCAGGAGGTGCACCGCTCGCTGCGGCACGGCGTGTCCTCCCTGCTCGACCCGCGCGCCGCCCGGGACGCGGCGCGCGGGTGCTCCTGGCGGGTCGGCGCGGCCCGCGCCGAACAGGGCCTGCCGCTCGACGCGCTGCTGCACGCCTTCCGGCTGGGCGGCTCGCTGGTGTGGCAGGGCCTGGTCGACGAGACGTCCCGGACGGCCCCCGAGGACGTACGGCTCCTGGTGCACGTGGCGTCCGACGTGTGGGACTTCGTCGACGAGCACTGCACCCTGGTCGCGGACGCCTACCGGCAGACCGAGCGGCAGCTCGCCCGGCGGCGCGAGAACCGGGTGAGGCTGCTGGCCGCCGCCCTGCTGGACGGCACCGCCCGCACCGCCGACCTGCCCGAGGCCGCGCGGACGCTGGACCTGCCGGAAGGCGGCCGGTACGTGGTCGTCGCGGTCGCGGGCGGACCGTCGGCCGACGCTGTCCGGGCCGCGTTCGCGCCCACCACGCGCGCCTACTGGCACACCGGCGCGGAGACCGACCACGGCATCGTCCTCGTCGACGGCGGTGACCTCCCCGTGCCGACCGGCACGGCGCCCGGGGCACGCGTCGGCGTCAGCAGCGCCGTCGAGGGGCTGGCCGCCGTCGCGGAGGCCCGCGGACTCGCCGACACCGCGCTGCGCCTGTGCCCCGCCACGGGCGGCACCGTCCGCCTGACGGACCACCTCCCCGAGGCGCTGGTCCTCTCCTGCCCCGAACTCGGCGCCGCCCTGGCCGAGCGGCTGCTCGGCCCACTGTCCCACCTCGGCCCCGCCGACGCCGAGGTGCTGCTGGACACCCTGGCCACCTGGCTGGCCTGCGACGGCTCCGCCCAGCGGGCCGCCCGGCGCCTGTACTGCCACCGCAACACCGTCCTCAACCGCCTGCGCCGCTACGAGCAGGTGACGGGCCGCTCCCTGTCCCGCCCGTCCGACCTGGCCGAGGTCGCCCTGGCCCTGACCGCCCGCCGCCTGCTGCCCCGCTGAAACACCGCACGCGCACGCGTACGAACGCCCTGCGGGTACGGATCGCACCTCCCGGCACGACCCCGCCCTGCTCACCTTCCGCTGGGAGGAGGCCGAAGCAGGCAACGACGACGCCCGGTACGCCCGGCACGCCGCGCGGGCGCTCGACGAGGCCCGGCACCTGGTCGTGCCACCGACTCCGAGCTCGCCCGGCTGGGCCTGATCGACCGGGAGGCGCTGCGCTCCCGGCTGCTGGCCCCGCAGGCGGACCTGACCCGGGACATCGCGCTGGAGCACCTGCTCGGCTGCGAGACCTGGCTCCGCTCGGCCCGCTCGCTCCGCATCGCGTGGGAGACCTGATGCCCGACACCCGCCACCTGCCGTGCCGGTCCTGGACCCGGACGCGGCGGCCGGCCCCGGCACGCCCCCGGCACCGGCCGGCGCGCCGACCGCCGGCTCCACGGCGAGCGGCTGCGGCGGGCAGAGGGAACTCGCCCCTGAGGAAGGCCGCCTCCCCCAGACCCGCACCGCGGCCGCGGTCCGCGAGGCACCACCCCGGGAGCCGGCCCTTCCAGGCGGCGAGGACGGCGGGCGGCGTCGGGTCCGGGGCGCGCTTCGGCCGGGCGAAGGTGACCGCTCCGCCCACGCTGCGGAACGTCCCGGCAAGGCGGCGCCGGTGCCCCGCCCTCCGGAGGGCGGGGCACCGGCGACCAGGAGACCGGTTGGTGCGTCTACTTGAAGGCCCGCAGCCGCAGACTGTTCGTCACGACGAACACCGACGAGAACGCCATCGCCGCACCCGCGATCATCGGGTTGAGCAGGCCCGCGGCGGCCAGCGGCAGCGCCGCGACATTGTAGCCGAAGGCCCAGAAGAGATTGCCCTTGATGGTGGCGAGGGTCCTGCGGGACAGGCGGATCGCGTCCGCCGCCACCCGCAGATCACCGCGCACCAGGGTGAGGTCGCCCGCCTCGATCGCCGCGTCGGTGCCGGTGCCCATGGCAAGGCCCAGGTCGGCGGTGGCGAGGGCGGCCGCGTCGTTGACGCCGTCGCCGACCATGGCGACCGTACGGCCCTCGGCTTGCAGCCGCTTGACGACGTCGACCTTGTCCTCGGGCAGTACCTCGGCGACGACCTCGTCGATGCCGACGGCCTTCGCCACGGACCGGGCGACGAGCTCGTTGTCGCCCGTGAGCAGCACGGGCTTCAGGCCCAGTCCGCGCAGCTCGGCCACGGCCTCGGCGCTGGTGTCCTTGACGGCGTCGGCGACGGTGAGGACGCCGCGGGCCGCGCCGTCCCAGGCCACGGCGACCGCCGTGCGCCCCTCGGCCTCTGCCTGCGCCTTGGCCCGGGACAGCTCCTCGGGCAGCTCGACGGCCCATGCGTCGAGCAGCTTCTCGCGGCCGACGAGAACGGCGTGCCCGTCGACGACGCCCTGGACGCCGAGGCCGGCGACGTTCTGGAAGTTCTCCGGCACGGGCAGGCTGCCCGCCCGCTCCTCGGCCCCGGCCGCGACGGCCCGGGCGATCGGGTGCTCGGAGGCGTGCTCCAACGCGCCCGCCAGACGCAGGAGTTCGCCCTCCGCCACGCCCGGCGCGGTGAATACGTCCTGCAGCCGCATGCGCCCCGTGGTCACCGTGCCGGTCTTGTCCAGGACGACGGTGTCGACGCGGCGGGTGGACTCCAGCACCTCGGGACCCTTGATGAGGATGCCGAGCTGGGCGCCGCGGCCCGTGCCCACCATGAGCGCGGTCGGGGTGGCCAGCCCGAGGGCGCAGGGGCAGGCGATGATCAGGACGGCAACGGCGGCGGTGAAGGAGGCGGCCGTGTCGCCCGACGCGCCGAGCCACGCGCCGAGGGTCGCTGCGGCGATCAGGAGCACGGCCGGGACGAAGATGCCGGAGATCCGGTCGGCGAGCCGCTGCACCTCGGCCTTGCCGTTCTGCGCGTCCTCGACGAGCCGTGCCATGCGGGCGAGCTGGGTGTCGGCGCCGACCCGGGTGGCTTCGACGACGAGACGCCCACCGGCGTTGACGGTGGCGCCGGTCACCGTGTCGCCGACGGTCACGTCCACGGGCACCGACTCGCCGGTCAGCATGGAGGCGTCCACCGCCGAGGAGCCCTCGACGACGGTGCCGTCGGTGGCGACCTTCTCGCCGGGGCGTACGACGAACCGGTCGCCGACGGCCAACTGCGCGACGGGTAGGCGCACTTCCTTGCCGTCGCGCAGCACGACGACGTCCTTGGCACCCAGTTCCAGCAGCGCCCTGAGCGCCGCACCCGCCTTGCGCTTGGACCTCGCCTCCAGGTAACGCCCGGCGAGGATGAACGTGGTCACCCCGGCCGCGGCCTCCAGGTAGACGGCGGAGGAGCCGTCGGCACGCGAGACGGTGAAGTCGAAGCCGTGCCGCATGCCCGGCAGCCCGGCGTGCCCGAAGAACAGCGCCCACAGCGACCAGCCGAACGCGGCGAGCGTACCGAGGGACACCAGCGTGTCCATGGTCGCGGCACCGTGCCGGGCGTTGGTGAAGGCCGCCTTGTGGAAGGGGTAGGCGCCCCAGACGACGACCGGGGCGGCCAGGGTCAGCGACAGCCACTGCCAGTGGTCGAACTGCAGGACCGGGACCATCGCCATCAGGACGACCGGCACCGAGAGCGCGAGCGACACGAACAGACGCTGCCGCAGGGAGAGCAACTCCCCGTCCGCCGCGGTCGGTGCCGCCGCGCCGTCACTCCCCTCACCGGACGGGGGAGCGGGAGGCGCCGGCTCCTGGGCCGTGTAACCGGCCTTCTCCACCCGGGCGATGAGGTCGGCGACCTCGACACCCTCGTGATACGTGACCTTCGCCTTCTCGGTGGCGTAGTTGACGGTCGCCGTCACGCCGTCCATGCGGTTGAGCGTCTTCTCGACGCGGGCCGCGCACGAGGCGCAGGTCATGCCGCCGATGGAGAGTTCGACCTGGGAGGCGGACGCGGGTACGGGTGGGGTGCCGGGAGGCTTCGTCACTGGAGCCGTACTGGTCATGGGCATTCTCCTGGGAAAGGGCCGGGACGTACGGCGTCCGCGGCGGCGGAGCCGTACGTCCCGGCGGGTAGGACGTCGCGTGACCCGGGCCGCCCTCGCGGCCCGGGATGGCTCACGCCGTGCCGACGAGCTCGTAGCCCGCCTCGTCGACGGCGGCGCGGACGGCCCCCTCGTCCAGCGGGGCGGCGGAGGTGACGGTGACCTCGCCGGTCTCGGCGACCGCCTTGACCGCGGTCACGCCGTCCAGCGCGGAGAGCTCCTGTGAGACGGCGTTCTCGCAGTGGCCGCAGGTCATGCCGGACACCTTGTAGACGGTGGTGACGGCGCCGGCCGCGGAGGCCGCCGTGCCGCCGGAGTGGCAGGAACCGTCGCTGGAGCAGCAGGACCCGGAGTTCTTCTGGTCGGTCATGGCCTTCTTCCTCGGATGCTGACGGGTGTGAGCCCAGTGGCGCGACACGGGTGCGGACATGCATGGAGCGGACCGCAGGATCGCATACCCCCTGGGGGTAGCTACTATATACCCCCGGCCGGTATGCACAACCCGCTTGCAATATACCCCTCCGGGGTATACGTTCGGCGGCATGACGTCCCTTCCGTCGGCCCTACCAGGGAGGCTCTTATGAAGACCTGGCCGAAGATCACCGGCTTCGCCGCGGCACTGACCGTCGTGTTCGGCGCCGCCTACGGCGTGGGCAGTCTGGCGGGGCCGGACGACGCCGACAGGCAACCGGCCGCCTCCTCCGGTCGCGAGGTGGCGCCCGAGGAGGCGGGGAGCGCGGACAGCGCCGCCGCCGAGGTGCCCGAGGGGCTGCAGGTCTCCGCCCACGGCTACTCGATCGACCTGAAGACGCCGCGCATCGAGCGCGGGCGCACCACCGAGATACGGTTCGCCATCCTCGACGCGCGGGGACGGCCGGTCACCGACTTCGAGGTGGAGCAGGAGAAGGAGATGCACCTGATCCTCGCCTCCCGCGACCTGACGGTGTACCGCCACCTGCACCCGACGCGCTCCGCCGACGGCACATGGCGCATGCCCGTGAACCTGCCGACGGCCGGCGACTACCGCCTCTTCGCGGACTTCGCCCCGGCGGCCGAGGGCGGCGAGAGCCTCACCCTGGGCGCGGACCTGGCGGTCGCCGGGCGGTACGAGCCGCGGGAGCTGCCCCGGCAGGAGAGCACCAGCGAGGTCGACGGCTACACGGTCACGCTCCGCGGGGACCTCGCCGCCGGATCCGCGAAGGACCTGACCTTCGAGGTCCGCAAGGACGGCAAGCCGGTGACCGACCTGCAGCCCTACCTCGGCGCGTACGGGCACCTGGTGGCGCTGCGCGCGGGAGACCTGGCCTACCTGCACGTCCACCCCAACGGCGAAGCCGGTGACGCCGGGACGAAGCCCGGGCCCACCGTCTCCTTCACCGCCACCGCGCCCAGCGCCCAGGCCTACCGCCTCTTCCTGGACTTCCAGCACGACGGCAAGGTCCGCACCGCGAGCTTCACCGTCCGGGCGGGCCTCGGCGGGGACGCCCCGGCCGAGGACGAGCACAAGGAGGACAGCGGCTCCGGGGACCACGGGCACGGGTGACACCCCGCAACCGGCCGCGGGCAACCGGACACGCACCGGCTCTGCCCGCGCCGGGCGTCCCTGCGCCCCAAGGAGCACGACCGACGGCAGTTTCGCGCAAGCGTGCGGCAGTCCGCTGCCGGACGGGGCTCGGCGGCCGCGTGCACCACCGCGTCCACCCAGCCCTCGACGAGCGCCAGAGCCGCGGGCGTCAGCGGACGATCCGGTCAGCGGCGCCGCCACCGGCCGGTCGGCGGGGCCGGACACCGAGGCCGGGGCGTACCTGGAGCCGGCCGGGGAAGGCGACGTCGGCCCCGGCCCGGACACCCGCTCGTCAGGGCACGAGCACGCGTCACCCGGCGCCGGTTCCCGCCGCTCCCCGCTCACCTACCGCACCTTTGCCCGTGCCGGTGCCCGCCGTGTGTCAGCGGAGACGAGCTGGTCCAGCACGGCCGGCGGTACCTCCATCCGGCGGTCGATCCTGTCGTGTTCCCAGGTCCGGGTGTCGATCAGCCACCAGTCCTCGACCACGACGAGGTAGAGGCGGTGCGGTGCCGGAGAGCGCAGCCGCGCCGGCTCCAGCAGGTACCGGGCGCGTTCCTCGGGATCGGGGAAAACCGCCCGGTAGAAGACCGAGTGGTACTCGTCCAGCTCCTCCGGCGAGATCTCGCCGCAGGTGCCGGTGAACTGGGCCCCGTCGACCGCGTCGACGTCCAGACCGGGAGTGTTCGGCGCGAGGAACAGCGCGCCGCTGACCTCCGGACCGCGTGCGATGTTCAGCCCGTGCCGGGACAGCCCCGCCGAGCCGAACACGAACCGCAGCGGGTCCGCCAGCCAGGCGTACTCCAGCGTCGCCACCCAGGGCCGTCCCTCCGGTGACACCGTGGCCAGGTTCAGATAGCGCGCCCTCTCCAGAAGGCGACGGGTCCTGCCGAGCGGTGTGCCGTCGGCCGTCATCGCCCCGCCTTCACTGCCAGCGGGTGGCCGGCGCTTCCCCGCCCGCGCACGATGTCCTCGGCGAGGGCGCGCCAGAAGGCGAGTTCGTAGGCGTGCACCATCCGTGCCGTCCGGACGGCCTCCGTGGGGTCGTCCCCCGCGGCCAGGCCGGAGCGCAGAACCTGCGCCGCACGGTCCAGCAGTTCCTGCGGGGTGTCGGCGAAGAAACGGAAGTGCCCGACGGCCCGGTCGTCCAACCCGTACCCCCGGCAGAGCGCGTCGGCCACCCGTGTGTACTGGGCTCCGGACTCGGCCGCGTTGGCGAGCAGCGCGAGGGCGATGTCACTGCGGCTGCCGTGGACCGCGGTCTGCGTCAGGAAGGCCGGATACGCCTGCGCGAGCGGCCGCGGCTCGTACGCCGCCAGGTCCCCTTCGTCCATGCCGAGGGCGGACGCGAAATCGAGCAGCAGGCGCAGCGCCTCCGCTTCGCCCTGGGCCATCGCCAGGAACAGGTCACCGGCGGGGGCCGCGGGGAAGCGCGAGGCCAGCAGGGCGAAGCTGCGGCGGTCGCTGCTCACCAGGCGGTACAACTCCCCTGCCAGGACGCGCAGATGCCGCTGCGGCACCTCGCCCGCCTCCAGCAGGTCGAGGAAGCGGTTCGGCGCCCACTGCTCGGACATCCGCTGCCGTGCCGCTGCGACGAGGGTGCCCGTCTCATCGTCCATGGTGCGCTCCCTTGCGCTCGGTCGGGTCGGGTGATGCGCCGACGCCGCTTGTGGTGAGGCGTCTGCGCCGATCGGGTCCGGTCGCCGGACCGGGTTTCGGTTCGGCGATCCACGGCCCGTCGATCGAGGGGTCGATGACGCCCTCCTCCAGCCAGGCGCAGCCGCCGTCGAGGACCGTGCGGGCCAGGGCCCGGTCGTGGTCGTCGGTGTGGGCGGTCAGCCGGGCGAACAGCTCCGTGACTCGGAGCCGGGCCTGCCGGCAGAACGCGTCGGCCAGCCGGCGCGGTGTGTCGTCGGCGCCGGCGAGAGCCGTCGCGTAGGCGCAGGCGGCGCTCATCGCGTACAACTCGGCGCCGATGTCGACGAGCCGTCCCAACCGGCGCTGACGGCTGCCCAGTTCACCGTCGGGCCGCCGGGCGAACGCGGCGAAGGCCCCGGCGACCCGCCCGGCCGCCTGCTCGGCGAACCGCAGATGCCCGCCGAGCACGTCCCCGTCGGCGGGGTTGCCGGCCGGGGCGTCGGCGGCGGCGCCGGGCGTCGTGCCGGCCTCGTCGCGGTGGTGCGCGAGTACGGCCTCGGCGATGAAGCCGCGCAGGGCCTCCGTCGACCCGTCGAAGATGCGTCCGATGCGCAGGTCGCGCAGCATCCGCTCGACCGGGACGCCGCGCTCGCCGCGCGCCGCGGCCGACTCCGCGGTCTCGTAGCCGCGGCCACCGCGCAGCTGCGTCAGCTCGTCGGCGACCCGCCAGGCGTGTTCGGAGGCGAAGAGCTTGGCCAGTTCGGCTTCGAGGGCGGTGTCGGCGCCGAGGTCCGCGCGGCCCCCCGAGATCTCGACCATCGCCTCCAGCGCGAAGGCGGTGGCCGCGATGTACGCCAGTTTTCCGGCGACCGCGTCGTGCTCGCCGATCGGCCGCCCCCACTGCACGCGGACACCGGCCCACTCGCGGGCGATCTTCGCGCTCCATTTCGCGGCGGCGGCGCAGACGGCCGGCAGCGACAGCCGCCCGGTCTCCTGCGCGGCGAGGGCGACGTTCAGGCCCTCACCTTCAGCGCCGACGCGGTTCGCCGCCGGGACCACCACGTCGTGCAGCCGGATCACGCCGTTCTCCAGACCGCGCAGCCCCAGGAAGGAGCTGCGGTGTTCCACCGTCACCCCGGCGCTGTCGGCCTCGACCACGAACACCGTCATGCCCCCGGCGCGGCCCTCCACCGGAGGCACCATCGCCATGACCACCAGCAGGTCGGCGATGGTGCCGTTGGTGGTCCACAGCTTCACGCCGCTCAGCGTGTACGTCCCCGCCGACCTGTCGGGAACGGCGGTGGTGTGCATCCGGAACGGGTCGTTGCCGATGTCGGGCTCGGTGAGCGCGAACGCGGAGATCTCCCGTACGCACCGCGGCAGGAACGCGCGTTTCTGTTCTTCCGTGCCGAACAGCAGGACGGGCTGCGGAAGTCCGATGGCCTGATGGGCGGCGAGCAACTCGCCGAGTGACGAGTGGACACTGTTGACGATCATCAGCGCGCGGAGGTAGCACCGCCCCGACAGCCCGAGCCCGCCGTACTCCCGGGGAATCCGGACGGCGAACGCACCGAGCTCCTTGAGCCCCTGGACCACGTCGTCGGGGATGCGGTCCTCACGCTCGATCAGGTGGCTGTCGACCTCGTCCTCGCAGAACTTACGCAGCCCGGCGAGGAAGTGCTCGTCCGCCTCGGCGAGGCGCCTCGGATCGCCGGGCGGCGGGGTGAGGAGACCGGTGCGGAGCCGCCCGAGGAAGAGTTCCGCACCGAAGCCCGGCGCTGTCATCGGGCGGCGGCGGGCGTGGCCTGGATCATGGACAGTGGTCCGGCCGCGCCGAACCGCACGGACTCCACCGTGAAGCCGGTCTGCGTCAGCATCGTCCGGAACTCGGGCTCGGTCCGCTCCCGGCCGCCGGCCATCACCATCATGTTCACGTCGGTGAAGTACGCGATCGACTGGTCGGCACGGGCCGCCTCCGGCAGGACCGTACCCACGACCAGCAGGGTGGCGGAGTCGGGCATCTGGGCCCGGCAGGAGCGCAGCAGGGCCACCGCGTCCTCGTCGTTCCAGTCCTGGAAGACGCTCTTGATGATGTAGAGATCGCCGTCGCCCGGGATGTCCTGGAAGAAGTCACCCGGCCGTACCTCGCAGCGGTCGGCGACCCCCGCCTTGCTCAGCACCGCCGGCGCGTCCGCCACGCCGTTCGGGCTGTCGAAGACGATGCCGCTGAGGTGGGGGTGGGCGGTGAGGACGGCCGCGAGCAGGGTCCCGTCGCCGCCGCCGAGGTCCACCACCTTGGTGGCCTGCGAGAAGTCGTAGGCGGCGGCCACGCGCGCGGCCGCTATCCGGGACTCCTCGCCCATCGCCTCGTGGAACAGGGCACTGAACTCGCCGTCGGCGGCCAGGCTGCTGTAGAAGTCGGAGCCCTTGGCCGAGCTGAAGGCCAGTTCGCCGGTGGCGACGGCCTGGCCGAGGCCCTGCCACGCGGTCAGCCACATCGGGCTGCAGAAGACCCGGGTGAAGGCACGCAGCGAATCGGGGGAGTCGGACCGCAGCAGCGCCCCCACCTCGGTCAGTCCGAAGCGGGCCGGCTCCGGCTCCGTGGTGACCCCGACCGCCGCGAGCAGGCGCAGCACCCGGCGCAGCGACGGCTCGTGCGTCCCGCTCTCGGCGGCCAGTTCGTCGCTGCCGCGCACCCCGTCCTTGATCAGGTCGGCTATGCCGAGATCGGCCACCACGCCGAGCGCGTGCGCGGTCATGTAGCCGCCGATCCGCTCGATCAGGGCGGCCCGCAGCCGGATGCGCTCGGCGGTGTCCTTGTCCGGTCCACTGATGCTCATGGTCTCGTCCTTCCGGTCAGTCGGGCGGTACGGAACAGGCGGGGGAACAGGTGCGGTCTCAAAGTCGGTGCCGGACCCACACGTTGGGCTCGACGTACACGGCGTGGCCCTGCTCCGCGTCGGCCACCACCGGCGTCAGAGCGCCGGGCACCTCGACGGGGCCGCTGGTGTCGAAGGGCAGCCCGGTCCACTCGCGCCACTGCGCGAGGCTCCCGGAGATGGTCATCGACGCCGGGCAGACCTTCACGACGTGGCCGCCGCTGCGCACGTGGACACGCAGCCACGGGTCCTCCGGCAGCCCGTCCGGGCGGGTCCGCGCGGCATAGGCGGCCATGCTCAGCCGCGGCGCGGTGTGCTTGAGGCTGGGGCGGACCGGGGCGAGGAGGTCGTCGAAGCCCTGGCTTCGCGCATGGTCCTTCAGCGCCTCCAGCGTGCGCCCGGAGAGGTTGCGCAGCTGGTGGCCGGGGACCACGGCGATCTCCAGCGCGCACAGCGCGTTGAGCGGCCGGCCGTCGTAGGTGTCGGTCATGCACTGGCGCAGCGCTTCGTCCCAGCCGGTGCCCGGCAGGCCGTCCGGGTCGCCGTCCCAGTGCAGTGGCGCGCTGGCCGCGCGGGCCACCACCGCCTCGGACTCGTCCAGCACCACGAGCTGGTGCCGGGCGTGCCGCTCGAAGATCCAGTGCACCAGGACCGGATCGGGGCGGATGTAGGCCGGCCAGGACGACTCCATCGTCAGCATGGCCGACTCCAGGTCGGGCCGTTCCTCCAGATGCGCGACGTGCAGTTCCGTACCGGTGATGCTTCGAAGCATGGCGGTCTCCGGTCTGTGGTCGTGGGGTCCTGGTCGGTCAGTCCGTCAGCAGCCGGACCGGCCTGCGTCCGGTGCGCAGCGGTGACGGCCGGTGGGGGCCGCGGAGCAGATCCAGGTACTGGGCGCGGGGGATCGGCCGGGCACCGAGCAGCCTGACGTGGTCGCTGTCGCGCTGGACGTCGACCGCGACGCCGCCGGCCTCGGCGAAACGGCGCGTCAGCTCGGCCACCGCGGCCTTGCCCGCACCGCTGCGCAGGGTGAACTGGGAGTCAGCGCTGAAGACGGCACCGACCCGCATCCCGAACACTCCGCCGATGAGCTCGTCTCCGTCCCACACCTCCACGCTGTGGGCGTAGCCGCACTCGTGCAGGATCGTCAGACTCGCCAGCAGGTCGTCGGTCAGCCAGTGCTCCGCGCGCCCCTCACGGCACTGGGCGACCACCCGCGGGAAGCAGACGTCGACCGTGGTCGTCCAGTCGGCCGCGCGCAGCTGCCGCCGCAGGCTCCGCTGGAGACGCGCCCGGGCGACGTAGATGACCGGGCGGGGATCCGGGGAGCACCAGGCGACGCCGTACGGGTCCCGGCTGCCGGTCTGCAACGCGATCCGTCCGGCGGCCACCTCGGGCTCGTGACTCAGCTCGTTGAGCAGCCGGTGCTCGACCGTGGCCGTGGGGAAGGGGTACAGCCCTCGCCGGTATGCCTCGAGCAGGCTGCACGGACTGAGGTCGTCACCGAACGCGACCGGGCCGTCGGCGGGCGCGGAGGCCAGGGCGAGGAGGCCCCATGCGGACCGAGGCCGGACCGGACTTGGCATCAGCACGGGGGCCTCACAGGAAGTCGACGCTGGTCAGGTAGCGGATGTAGCGGTCCAGCAGTTCGGTGCTCACCGGGGGGATGTCGATACCGCTGCCTTCCAGGGCCCGCTCCACGTTGTCCCGGGAGAAGACGGGGAACGTCGTCTCCAGGTACATCTCCGCCACGCTCATCTCGCCGGTGGAGCAGCGGTCGATGAACAGGGGGGCGAACGGTGTCATGGGGTGGTCGGGCCGCTCGACCGCGATCTCGGCGATCCGTTCCACCCAGGCGTCCCACGGGACCTCACGGACCTTGTGGCCGTGGGCGCGCAGCCGGTCGGCGAGCACGGAGACGTTGACCTTGCCCGGGTTGGTGAGGTGGTAGACCTCCCCCTGCGGAAGCCGTGACCCGGCGATGTGGACGACGGCCGCGGCGAAACAGTCCACCGGTGTGTAGTCGAGCGGCAGTTCGGCCACGGGCGACATCTCGGTGTCCACGATGAACTTCTTCATCGCGCACATCTCCGTCGAGATGTTCCAGGCGCCGGTCTGCCGGTCGCCGGAGATGTCGGCGGCCCGGTAGACGGCCACCGGTAGCCCCTCGCGGGCGGCGTTCGCCAGCAGGACCTCCGCGACCCACTTGCTCTCGACATAGCCGACCGAGAGGTGGTCGGCATGGGCGGGCGGAGTGGACTCGCCGACCTGCCGGACCCCGGCGGTCCCGAAGCCCGAGATCACCGCCATGGTGGAGGTGTAGTGGACGGGGGCGTTGCGGTACCGCGCGGCCATACGGATGATCTCGCGGGTTCCCTCGACGTTGGCGGCCCGCATGTGCGCGTACGGATAGATGAAGTTGACGAGCCCACCGGGGTGGTGGACGACGTCGACGATCCGGGCCAGCCGGTCGAACTCGTCCTCCGTCAGGCCGAGACGGGGCTCGGCGAGATCCCCGGGGACGGCGCGGATCCGACCCTCGGCGCGGTAGCGCTCCAGGTCGTCGTGGAAGTAGTGCACGGCGTTCGCCTGGAGACGTGCCATCGCGCGGTCGTGGTCGCCGGCCCGCACCAGGCAGTGCACGGTCGCCCCGGTGGAGGTCAGGAGCTCCCGGAGCAGGTAGATCCCGAGGAACCCGGTGGCCCCGGTGAGGAAGACGTGCGCCGGCTTCTCCCACGAGGCGGGTTCGGCCGGGGTTCGCGGGATCTGTATGCCCAGCTCCGCCTCGGCCGTGAAGTCCACGGCCTTGGCGTCGTCGGCGAGCATGCCCGCCCGTGCCGACTCCACGGCGGCGGCGAAGCTGCGCAGCGTCGCGTCGTCGAGCAGCAGCCGGATCAGCGGCCTGATCTGGGTGATCAGGATGCCGAGGGACTCACGGAGCTTGGCGAGCAGTTGGGCGGCCTTCAGCGAGTCACCGCCCAGGCCGAAGAAGTTGTCGTGCGGCTCGACGCGTTCCACGGTCAGGACCTGGCGCCAGATCTCGGCGACCACCCGTTCGACCAATCCGGCGCCCCGGTCCGGTGGCCCGTCGGGTGCGGACGTGGGCGCGGTGTGCGGTGCGGACGGGTCGGGCGCGGGCAGTGCCTTCAGGTCGACCTTGCCGTTGCTGGTCATCGGCATGCCGGGCAGGTGGACGAACGCCGAGGGGACCATGTAGCCGGGCAGCCGGCCCGCGAGGAACGTCCGCAGGTCACCGACGGAGGGAGCGGCACCGTCCTGCGCGGGGGCCGTGGTGTAGTACGCGGCGATCTTCGCCTCTCCGCCCCGGTCCCACGGCACCACAGCCGCGTCCACGACCAGCTCGTGGGCGGACAGGGCCGCCTCGATCTCGGCCGGCTCGACGCGGAACCCGCGGATCTTGAGCTGCCGGTCGGCGCGCCCGGTGACCTCCAGATCACCGGCGGGGGTCCAGCGGCCGACGTCGCTCGTGCGGTACATCCGGGTGCCGGGCTGCTCCGCGTGAGGGTCGGGCAGGAACCGGTCCCGGGCCGCGGCGTCCCCGAGGTAACCGTGTGCGACACCGGGGCCGGATACGTAGATCTCGCCCTGCCGGCCGGGAGGCACGGGCCGCAGAGCGTCGTCGAGCACATGGACCACGGTGCCCGGCAGGGGACGGCCGACCGGTGCAGGGCCCTGCTCGGGCAGCGCCTCGGCGGAGACCTCCATCGTGCAGGACGTGATGGTGGTCTCCGTCAGCCCGTAGGCGTTGACCAGGCGTGAGCGGGGCATCAGACGCAGCGCCGTGCGGCAGTCCTCGGCGTGCACCGCGCTGCCGCCCACGATCGTCAGGCGTACCCCGACGTCCACCGGCGCACGACCGAGCTCGGACAGGAACGCGCGCCAGTACGAAGGGGTCAGGTCCATCACGGTGACCCCGTGGGCCGCCAGCCGGTCGGCGAGGTCGCTCGGCGCCCACAGGTGGTCGGGGAGGACGAGCGCCGCGCCGTTCAGCAGGGCGACGAGGATCTGCTCGACGGAGGTGTCGAACGAGACGGCCGCGAACTGCAGGACCCGGTCGGCCGGGCCCACCTCGTACCGGGCGTTGACCTCGTCGCACAGGTAGGCGAGGGAGGCGTGGTCGACGCGTACGCCCTTGGGGGCGCCGGTCGAGCCGGAGGTGTAGATGACGTAGGCGCCGTCCGTCCCGTCGACCGCGGTCCGCACCGGAGCGGCAGGGGCGTCGTCCGCCCGTTCCGCTGCGACGGCGGCTTCGACGTCGACGGCGGTGACCGGCAGGCCGTCGAAGAACCCGGTGCCGTCGCGGTCGGTGAGGACCGCCACGCAGCCGGCTTCCTCGACGTACCGCGCCACGCGGTGGCGGGGCACGTCCGGCTCCACCGGCAGGTACGCGGCTCCCGCCTTCAGTGTGGCGAGGAGCGAGACGATGAGGTCGATCGAGCGCTCCAGCCGCACCATGACGACACGGCCGCGTCCTGCCCCCCGCTGCCGCAGGACGTGGGCCAGCCGGTCGGCTCGCCGGTCGAGGTCCCCGTACGCGATCTGCCGGTCGCCGTGGACCACGGCGGTCGCGTCGGGGTGTGCCGCCGCACGGGCGGCGAAGCGTTCGTGGACCAGTGGTGTCGCGCGCATTCCCCCCTGCCTCCTTTACCGGGACCGGTGGCGCAGGAGGACGGGCAGGGACGCGACACCGTTCCCGATGAAGGTGTGCTCGGGTTGGATCTCGTCGGGTTCGACGGCCAGTTCCAGCCGGGGAAAGCGCTCGAACAGCGCCGGCAGCGCCACCCGGGCCTCCAGCAGCGCCAGGCGTGAACCGGGGCAGAAGTGCGGGCCGAGCCCGAAGGCGACATGGTCCTTGTCCGCGCGGTCGATGTCGAAGGTGTCCGCGTCGTCGTGGACGCCGGGGTCGCGGCCGTGTGCCCCGTAGCAGATCAGGATGGCGTCGCCGGCGCGTATCACCACGCCCTCGCCGAGGTCGATGTCCTCGGTGGCCCACCGCATCGGCAGGTGCATCACGGGGCAGTGCAGGCGCAGCGACTCGTCGATGGAGTCGTCCCAGCGCTCGGGGGACTCCCGCAGGACGCGCAACTGGTCCGGGTGGGCGAGCAGTTCGCGCACCGTGTGGTCGAGGAGGTTGATCGTGGTGCCGCTGCCGCCGCCGATCATCAGCAGCAGCGTGGAGATCAGCTCGTGCTCGGTGAGGGGAGCGCTGCCCTCGGCGCGGGCGGCGATGAGGAAGCTGGTGAGGTCGTCGCCCGGCTCGCGGTGCTTGGCGTCGATCAGCGCGTGCATCGAGGCGACCAGGCCGTTGGTGATGTCGACGGACTCCTCCTCGCTCGCCACGTCGGTCTCGCCGACGGCACGGAACAGCCGTAGCAGCTCGGGCCGTTGGTCCTGCGGGACGCCGAAGAGGTCGCAGATCATCTCGGTCGGCACCCGGTAGGAGAAGACGGCGTGCAGATCGACCGGTTCGTCGGCCGGCAGGGCCTCCAGATCGTCGAGCAGACGGGCGACGAGGGCCTCGACCTGCGGCTCCAGGGCGGTCACCCGGCGAGGGCTGAAGGCGGGAGTGATCAGCTTGCGGAGCCGGGCGTGCTCCTTGCCGTCGGCGGTGGCCATGGAGTCCACGTCCACCCACGGCGACAGCCAGGCGACCGAGCCCGGCTCGTAACCGGGGACGGTGCCCTTGAGGTCCCGGGAGACGCCGGGGTGCGTCAGCAGCCGTCTGACGATGTCGCCGCGGCTCACTGACCAGGCGGCGACCCCCTCGGGCAGCTGCACGGGGACGGCCGGACCCAGGGCGCGCAGTCGGTCCACTTGGTCGTACATACACCGGCCGCCGGCACTGTCGAGGGCCACGGTGGGCGTGGTGCTGAAAGCGATCACGTCATACTCCTGTGGGTACCGAACTGACCGAATCTGACCTGACTTGATGGCTGGACCGGGCCGGTGCCGCACCGCGGCCCCGGCCCGCGGTGCGTTCAGGCCTGCGAGCCGTCCTTGGCCGGCGCGGGCGCCCCGTCCTCGGACACGCCGGTGCCCCAGGCCTCGGCGGCCGCCCCGGTGGGCGGCACGTGCCGCAGGGAGAAGGCGGCGAGCACGGCGCCGACGGCCGCGATCGCGGCAGCGGTGGCCGCCCCCGCGTTGAGGCCCCCGGCGAAGGCGTCCCGGGCGGCGCGCAGCAGGGATGCGGCCGCCTCGGACGGAAGGCCGCCCGCGGCGGCGACCGCCCCGTCGATGCTGTCCCGCGCCGTGGACTCTGCCTCGGCGGTGAGACCGCCGGGCAGCGTGCCGTCGATCTCATCGCGGTAACGCGCGGCGCCGATGCTGCCGATGAGCGCCACACCGAGCGAGAGACCCAGGTCGTTCACCGTGGAGCTGAGCCCGCCGGCCGCCCCGGCCTTCTCGGGCGGCACCGAACCGACCACCAGGTCCGTGGTCAGCGCCATCGACGGCGCGACCGCCGGATAGGCCACCACGAAGCTCACGACGAGCAGCGCCACGCCGGTGCCGCTCGAGACGAAGGCGAGCATCAGGTAGCCGACGACCTGCACGGCCAGGCCCGTCGCGATGACGTAGCCGGGCCGCACCCGGCGGGCCAGGATCGGCGAGAGGGTGGCCACCACGATCAGCACCAGCGCGGCGGGCAGGATGGCGAAACCGGCCTGGAGCGGAGTCAGCCCGGCGACGAGTTGCAGGTGCTGGGTGAAGAGCAGATAGACACCGCCCAGCCCGGTGGCGGAGAGCACGAACACGCCCAGGGCACCCGCGACGGTACGGTTCCTGAACAGCCGCACGTCCAGCAGGGGGGCCGTCAGCCGAAGCTGCCGGGCCACGAACAGGGCCCCGAGGACGACGCCGACGGCGATGCCCGCCAGGGACACGGCGAGCTTCCCGTCCGTGGCGACGGTCTTGACGCCGTAGATGAACGGCAGCAGAGCCGCCACCAGCAGCACGGCGCTGACGAGGTCGAGGCGGCCCGACCGCGGGGCGCGGTGGCTGGGCAGCAGCAGCGGCGCACCGATCAGCACGACCACCATCACCGGCACCGCGACCAGGAACGTCGCCCGCCACGAGAAGGTCTCCAGCAGCAGACCGCTGAGCAGCGGACCGAGCGCGACACCGGCGGAGATCCCGGCGGACCAGGCGCCGATGGCCACGCCCCGCTGCTTCGGGTCGAGGAACACCGTGAAGATCAGCCCGAGCGTGGCGGGCATCTGGGCCGCCGCCGCCACGCCCAGCACGGCACGCCAGACGATCATCATCGCCGGGTCGTCGGTGGCCGCGGCGGCCACCGAGGCCACGGCGAACGCCGCGGCGCCGGCGACCATCAGGTTCCGGTGGCCGATCCGGTCCGCGAGCGTGCCCATGAGCACCAGGAAGCCGGCCATGAGGAATCCGTAGATGTCCAGGATCCACAGGGCCTGGGTGCTGCTGGGAGACAGGTCCGCGGCCATGGACGGCATGGCGAGGAACAGGATGCTGAGCATCATGAACAGGAGCATCGCGGGCAGCACCAGCACGGCCAGTGCGAGCCACTCCCTGCGTCCCGCGGACGGCGCGGGCGCGGTGTCGGCCGAGGACATCGGCTCTCCCTTCACGGGGTTCCCCGGGCAGCCCTGACACCCCCATCGGGGGATGTGGGGGTGTCAGGAGCTCTCAGGCGGCGGGGACTTCAGGCGGCGGACGGGGTGTAGAAGTCGAAGAGCAGCCAGGCGGCGATGAACAGCAGGAGGAACGCGACAGCCATCATGAGCCAGTTCGAGAACCGCATGGGCGGACCTCCTGCGGGCATTGCGGGTACCGGGCCGGTTCACGGTTCCGTGGCACTGCGTGGATCACTGAACCTCGGCACTCACGTTAGGCCGGGCGAATGCAACCAACCGTCAAGCGCAGTGCAGCGGATCGTTCAGCTTCCGGCATGGAGACCACACAGGACGGGGCGACGACCCGCGGTCCGCCCGGCTGGACGCCGTTCGTCCCAGCAGACGAGATACCTGAGAGTTCCGGCCCCGGCGCGGTGTACGCGGGTAGACTCCCGGCGGCAGGTGGGTCTTTATCGGGGGGTGCGGACTACGTGCGCATACTTGTGGCTGAGGACGACGAGCACGTCGCCGACGCACTGTCGGACGCGTTACGGCAGCACGGTCACACGGTCGTGTGGGAGGCCGACGGCGGCAAGGCGGTGGACGCGGCGGAGGAGGCCGACTTCATCCTCCTCGACCTGGGCCTTCCGGTCCTGGACGGCTACGAGGTGTGCCGGCGGATCAGGGCCACCTCGCTGGTCCCCATCATCGCGCTGACGGCACGGTCGGAGGAGATCGACCGGGTGATGCTCCTCCAGGCTGGCGCGGACGACTACGTCGTCAAGCCGTACGGATTCCGCGAACTCCTGGCCCGTATCGAGGCGGTGACGCGGCGCACCGGGCAGGCCGCGCCCCCCGCGGCCGCGCCGGCACCGGACGGCACGGCGCTGGAGGTGGGAACCCTCAGCATCGACGTCCGATCACGCAAGGCCTTCCTGGCGGGCCTGCCGCTGTCCCTGACGGCCAAGGAGTTCGACCTCCTGGCGCTGCTGGCGGCCGAGGGCGGGGCGGTGCTCACCAGGGAGCAGCTCATCAACCGGGTCTGGGACGAGAACTGGTTCGGTTCGACCCGGACCCTCGACGTCCACGTGGGAACCCTGCGGACCAAACTCGGCGACAGACGATGGATCGAGACCGTCCGCGGTGTGGGGTTCCGGCTGACCGACCCGCGCGGCTGAGGGAGAAGACCCCGTGCGGAGAAAACTGCTCCTCACCTACCTGACCCTCACCGCGGTCATCCTGCTGATGCTGGAGGTCCCGCTCGCCCTCAGCTACTCGCTGAACGCCTACCACCAACTGGCCACGACCCGTGCGCGGGAGACCCGTGAACTGGCCGTGGACGCCAGGGCCGTGCTGGCCAGGGGGGCATCGCCGACCGCCTTCGAGCAGCGGCTGCGGCGCTACGAGTCGAGCCATCGGACCACGGTCGTCCTCGTCGATCCCGACGGCAGGGTGGCCGCGGCCTCGCGCACCGACGTCGACGTGGCCGCGGGCGCCCTCCACTCCTCGCTGGCCAAGGCGCTGCGCGGGGAGAGCACCGGCCCGTCCCAGCACGTGGGGCACTCCTTACGGCCCGGCAACGTGATCCTCGCGGAACCCGTCCAGCAGGGGGACGAGGTGATCGGCGCCCTGGGCTCCGTCGCCTCCGGTGCGGCGGTGCAGCGGGACGTGAACCAGCACACCCTGCTGCTGATCGCCGCGGCGGCCCTGGCGCTGACGGCGGTCGGCGTGGCCAGCGTGCCGCTGAGCCGGTGGCTGCTGCGTCCCATCCGGCAGTTCGACGACACGGTGCACGCCATCATCGACGGGGCGTACGACGTGCGCGTGCGGTGCGGCGGGCCCCCCGAAATGCACGGACTGGCCGTCGGGTTCAACCGGATGGCCGATCACCTGGTGACGCTGCTGGAGACACAGCGGGCCTTCGTGGCCGACGCCTCGCACCAGATGCGCAACCCGCTCACCGCGCTGCGGCTGCGGGTCGAGACCCTGGAACCGGGTGTCCGGCCGGAGGCCAGGAAGCAACTCCAGCAGGCCGTCGCGGAGATCGAGCGCCTTTCCACACTGCTCGACCAGCTGCTGCGGCTCGCCCGGGCCGAGGGCCGCGACCAGTCCGTGGCGCCGGTGAACGTCGGCGAGGTCATCTCGACCAGGGTGGCCGCCTGGGAGCAGGCCGCCGCCCGCAAGGACGTCACGCTGCTCGCCCCCGGCACGGAGGGCACCGTGTCGGCCTGTGTGCCCGGCCACCTGGAGCAGATCCTCGACGTACTCATCGACAACGCGCTCCATGTGTCGGACACCGGCACGTCGATCACCATCCGGCACGTGGTCGCGGGAGCGTACGCGCGGATCCAGGTGATCGACGAGGGCCCCGGCCTGTCGGCGGAGGACTGCCGGCGCGCCCTCGACCGGTTCTGGCGGGGCAGCAACTCCGCCAAACGCGAGGGATCGGGGCTGGGCCTGGCGATCGCCGACACCCTCGCCAAGGCCAACGGCGGATCGCTGCGCCTGCTGCCGGCGTCCCCGCGCGGCATCGAGGCCCGAGTCGAGATGCCGCTCTGCCCCCGGACGGCACAGGCCGGCGAGAGCCGGGTGCTGGTGCCCGTGTGCTCGCAGGCCGCGGCGAACTGACCCCGGCGGCCGGGGAGTCGCCCGGTTCGCGCCTGCCGGGCCGTCGCCGCGTCCCGGACGTGCTGCGACGTCCCGTCGAACGGGCCACCCTTGCCGGGCTCTTGCCGATCCCCTGACGTTCTGCTGCATGCCCCCTGATCCAGGTGCCCCTACGGTCATCGTTGATCGAACAACCAGCCGATCCAGGACACAGGGGGGATGGGGATGACGCTCCAGGCGCCAGACTTCACCCAGTTCCAGCTCGATCGCTACTCACGCCAGCTCAGGCTCGACGGCTTCGGACTGGAGGGCCAGCGCCGGCTCCGCGACGCCCATGTCGTCATCTCGCGCGGCGGCGGTGTCGGCGGCACGGTCGCGACGCACCTGGCGATGGCCGGCGTGGGCCGCCTCACCGTGGCACACGGCGGCGAGATCGTTCCGGAGTACCTGAACCGGATGCTGCTCGCCAACCCCAAGGACGTCGGACGCCCTTGCGTGGACGCGTTCGCCGACGCCCTCCACCGGATCAACCCCGATGTCGAGGTGACCACGTACCCCGAGTACGTGAACGACGACAACGTCCTGCGCATCGTGGGCGACGCGGGCCTCATCGCGGACGGCGCGCCGCTCTTCGAGGAGCGCTACGCCCTCAACCGGGCCGCGGTCGAACTGGGGATCCCGCTGGTCTCCGGGGCGATGTACGACACGGAGGGCTACATCACCACCGTGCGGCCGGGCCGCACGCCGTGCCTGTCCTGCATCTACCCGACCAAGCCGCCCTACTGGACGAACATCAAGGTCTTTCCGGCCCTGAGCACGGCGCCCGGCCTGGTGGGCACCGTGATGGCCATGGAGGTGATCAAGGTGATCACCGGATTCGCCGAGCCGCTCGACTCGCAACTGATGTTCTTCGACCTGCGCACGAACATGACCCGGCTGCTCAACGTGGCCCGCCGACCGGAGTGCACGGTCTGCGGACATCTCGACAACGACGACTGTTGAGGGAGACTCCCATGCCGAAGATCTTCGTCCCCACCATCATGCGCAAGCACACCGAGAACCGGGCCACCGTTGAAGTGCCGGGCAGCACGGTGTCCGAGGTGTTCGAGAACTTCCTCACCAGCTACCCCACGGTCCGTGACCTGCTGCGCGGCACCGACGGCCGGCTGCGCCCGCACATCAACGTCTTCGTCAACGGCGACGACATACGCGGGCTGGAGGGGGAGAAGACCGGCCTGACCGACCGGGACGAGGTCCACGTCATCCCCGCCATGGCCGGAGGCTGACCCGCATGGCACCACAGTGGATCGCCAGGGCCGTCACCTCCGCGGTGCTGGCCCTGGCGGTGACCGGATGCGGCGCCGCCGGCGGCGGCACCGAGCGGAGCGGGCACGGGACGAAGACGGTCACCGTCTTCGCCGCGTCCTCCCTCAGCGGCGCCCTGGAAGAGGCCAGGAGCGCGTTCGCGAAGGCCCACCCCTCACTGAAGATCCGGCTCAACATGGGCGGTTCCTCCACCCTGGTGGCGCAGTTGCGCAACGGCGCTCCCGCGGACCTCTTCGCCTCCGCCGACGAGACCACCATGGACAAGGCGGTGGACGCGGGGCTGACCGACGGCTCCGTCCGGCTTTTCGCGGGCAACACCCTGAGTCTCCTGGTCCAGAAGGGCAATCCCCAGAAGATCAGCGGGCTGCGGGATCTGAACCGCGAGGGTCTGACGGTCTCGCTCTGCGGGCCTCAGGTGCCCGCCGGCCGCTACGCCCGTCAAGCGCTGCGGAGCGCGGGCGTCCCCGTGCCGCGCGGGGGTGAGGAACTCGACGTGAAGCAGGTCGCCAGCCGCGTGACCCTCGGGGAGGCCGACGTCGGCATCGTGTACACCACGGACGCCAAGGCGGTGGCCGGAAAGGCGGACGAGGTGGCCATCGCCGAGGACCACAACGTCGTCGCCCACTACCCGGCCAGTGTCCTGAAGACCGGGGACAACGCCGCCGGCGCGAAGGTGTTCCTGGACTTCCTGCTGTCCTTGGAGGGCAGGCAGATCCTGAAGAAGCACGGTTTCCGGGAGCCGCGATGACCGTCACGGCGCCACCCCCGGTCGCCGCGGCTCCGCCGCCACCGCGAGCCCGCCGCTCGCGGTGGCTGGCCGTGGTGGTCACGCTGTTCGGCGGCCTGGGACTCCTGCTGTTCGCCGCCCCCCTCGCCTCCCTGTTGCTGCGCGTCCCGTGGGCCGACGCCGTCACCCAGCTGTGGTCCCCTCAGGCGCGGGACGCGCTCCAGGTCTCCCTGCTGTGCTCGCTCTGCGCGACGGTGCTGTGCCTGCTGCTGGGCGTTCCGGTGGCGTGGATCCTGACGCGCACCCAGCTGCCGGGCCGCTCGGTCCTGCGCGCCGTCACCACGCTCCCCGTGGTGCTGCCGCCGGTCGTCGGCGGTGTGGCGCTGCTGCTGGCGTTCGGACGCGAGGGCGTCTTCGGGCGGTTCCTCGACGAGGCGTTCGGCATCCGTCTGGCCTTCTCCACCCACGGCGTGATCCTCGCCGAGACGTTCGTCGCGATGCCCTTCCTGGTGCTGACGGTGTGCGGTGCGCTGCAGTCCGCGGACTGCCAGCTGGAGGAGGCGGCCCGCACCCTCGGCGCCAGCCCCTGGACGGTGTTCTGGCGGATCACCCTGCCGCAGATCCGGCCCTCCCTGCTCTCGGGCGCGGTGCTGTGCTGGGCCCGCGCCCTGGGGGAGTTCGGCGCCACCATCACCTTCGCCGGCAACCTGCCGGGCACCACCCAGACCCTGCCGCTGGCGGTCTACGTCGCCCTGGAGCAGAGCCCCGAAGCGGCGGTCGTGCTGAGTCTGCTGCTCCTGGCGGTGTCCTTGAGCATCCTGATCGGTCTGCGCAAGCAGTGGGCAGGTGGCCTGTGACTCTCACCGCACAGATGCGCGTCGTGAACGGAACCTTCGACCTCGACGTCGGTTTCGAGGTCGCCGACCGGGAGACCGTCGCCATCCTCGGTCCCAACGGAGCCGGCAAGAGCACCATGCTGCGTGCTCTGGCCGGCCTGCACCGCCTGGACTCCGGACGGCTCAGCCTGAACGGCCGGGTGCTCGACGAGCCGGCCGCCGGGTGCTTCGTACCGCCCGAGTGCCGTCCCGTCGGCGTGGTCTTCCAGAACCTGCGCCTCTTCCCGAACCTCAGCGCCGTGGACAACGTCGCCTTCGGGCTGTGCTGCCGCGGGGTGAGCCGCCGTGAGGCGGGCCGGCGGGCCGCCGAATGGCTGGAGCGGCTGGGGCTGGCCGACCGTGCCGCGGCGCGACCGGCGGAGCTCTCCGGCGGCCAGGCGCAGCGGGTCGCGATGGCCAGGGCGCTCGCGGTGGCACCGGAGATGCTGCTGCTGGACGAGCCGCTGTCCGCGCTCGACGTCGGCATGCGGGCCGAGATGCGCCGTGATCTGCAGCGGGCACTGGAGTCCTTCCCCGGTGTCCGGCTGGTGGTGACGCACGACCCCACCGAAGCCTTCACCCTCGGCGACCGGCTGATCATCCTGGAGGAGGGCCGCGTGGTACAGACCGGCACTCCGGCCGAGGTGACGGCTCGCCCGAGGTCGCAGTACGTCGCACAGTTCGTCGGCGTCAACCTGCTGCGAGGCTGGGCCGAGCGGGGACGGCTGACCGTGGAGGGCGGCTTCGACCTGGTCGTTCCCGACGGCACGGACGGCGATGTGTGGGCGGGCGTCAGGCCCCGGTCGGTGGTGCTGCACCGGGAACGCCCCGACGGAGGGCCGTGCAACACGTGGCCGTGCCGGATCGAGAGCCTCGACGTCGAACGGGAGGCGCTGCGGGTCGTGCTCGGGGGCAAGCCCTCGCTCGTCGCCGAGGTGACGGCCGAGGCGTTCGCCGACCTCGCACTCGGCCCGGGAGACGCCGTCTGGGCCTCGGTCGAGTCCACCGAGATCGAGGTGTTCCCGGCATGACCGAGGTGAGCCGGCCCGCACAGGGCGGCCGGGCGAGGGGCGAGGTGTTCTGGGTCTTCCTGCGCATCGGTGCCCTGTCGTTCGGGGGCCCCGCCGCCACGATGGGCCTGGTCCACAGCAAGGTCGTCCTGGGCCTGAAGTGGATCGACAAGCGGGACTTCCTCGATCTGACCGGCATGGTCAGTGTGCTGCCCGGCCCGAACGCCGTCGAGATGGCCATGCACATCGGCCGGCGCAGGGCCGGGCGGGCGGGATTCGTCCTCGGCGGTGTGGCGTTCATCCTCCCCGGCGCCCTGCTGGCGGCGATCCTCGGCGCGCTCTACGCCAGGTACGGGACCACCCCCGCGGCCGCCTGGCTGCTGTACGGCATCAAGCCGGTGGTCGTCGCGGTCACGGCCTGGACCGTCGTACGGCTCGCCCAGTCCGCGAAGCCCCGGCGGCCCGCGCGCGCCGTCCTCATGGTCGTGGTGGCCGTCGCCTATGTCCTCGGCGTCGACGAACTGCTGCTGCTCGCCGCAGCCGGAGTCCTCGCGCTCGCGGCGCGACTGCGGCACACCGCCCTGCCGAAGAAGCCGGGAGCGCTGATGCTGCCGCTGGCGGCTCCGACGGGGCAGAGCGATCTCGTCTCGCTGGCAGGCGTGTTCCTCAAGGCCGGAGCGCTGCTGTTCGGCGGCGGGGCGGTGCTGCTCGCGCTGCTGCGCGGCGAGTTGGTGGTCGACCGGGGCTGGATCACCGAGACGGAGCTCCTCGACGCCATCGCCGTGGGGCAGGTGACCCCCGGCCCGGTCCTCAACACGGCCACCTTCCTCGGCTACACCCTGGGCGGGCCGCTGGGCGCCCTGGTCGTCACCGTCGTCGTGGTGCTCCCGTCCTTCGCGCTGATGGCGGCGGCCGGCCCGCTGCTGCGCGTCATCCGTTCCCGCGACTGGACGCGCGCCGCGCTCGACGGCATCACGCTGGGCTCGATCGGCGTACTGGCCGGTGTCACCGTCGAGTTCGCCCGGACGGGGATCACCGACCTGCTCACCGTCGGCCTCGCGGCGGCCGCGGCCCTGACCTTGTGGCGCCGGCCGCAGTCCGCCCTCGTCCTCGTGGCCGCGGGCGCCGCCTTGGGGCTGCTCCGGCTCCTTGCCCACCACCTCATGTGAAGGAGGAAGAAATGCCCCGATTCGCTCTGGTTTGGGCAGAGTTGAAGGGTCGACCGATCCGCACCCTCACCGGTGCGATCAGCCTGGCCATCGGACTCGCGCTCTTCCTGAGTCTCCAGGCGTACGGCAGCGGATACCGCGAAGCGGCCAGAGCGCCGCTGTCCGAGATCGGCACCGATATCGTCGCCCAGCGCGAAGGTGACCGGCCGAAGGCGTTCGAGGGGGCCGTCTTCCCGCACTCCGCCTCGGCGATCACCGCCGAGGAGGCGTCGTCCATCGCCGCCACCGAGGGCGTCGAGGCGACCAGCCGAGCCCTGATCTTCTGGTCTTTCCAGGACGACGACCTGGTCGTCACGCTGGGCATGGACCCGGCGGAGCGGATCGGACCGGGCCGGCTGAGCGCCGGTCTGCGCGACGGTCGTTTCCTGACGCCCCGTGACTCCGGCGTCGTCGTGCTCGACCTGAGCTACGCCGAGCAGAAGCGGATCAAGACGGGCGACACCTTCCCCATCGCGGGCCGGACGTTCGAGGTGGTCGGCCTCGTCGACACGAGCCGAGCCGGCCAGATCGCCAACGCCAACGCCTACCTCCCCCTGTCCGACGCGCAGAAGATCACCGCCGCCGCCGGCATCTCCGGCCCGACCGACGTCAACATGGTCTTCGTCACCGCCCAGCCCTCCCGCAGTGAAGCGGTCGCCCGTGCCATCGCCGCCGGACTCGGCGAGGACAGCCTCATCACCACGCCGCAGTCCTTCGACGACGCCCTGGGCTCGACGTTCTCGCTGATCGACCGTTTCGGTTTGTTGGTGGGCATCGCCGCCCTGCTCGTCGCGGCGGCCGGGCTGGCGCGTACGGTCGGCGCCAACCTCGCCGAGCGGCGCCGGGACGTCGCCGTCCTGCGCGCGGTGGGCTGGCCGCGCCGCTCGGTGACCGCCCAGCTGACCGCGGAGACGACGGTCATCACGATGCTGGGCCTGGTCCTCGGCGTCCTGGCGGCCGTGGGGGTCACCTGGGCCCTGAGCCGCACCCAGGTCACCGTGCCGGTCCCCTGGGAGCTCAGCCCGACCCCCCACTTCCTCGCGGGCGGAGCCCGGCAACTGTCCCTCACCGTCCCGCTGCGGGCCTCGCTGGACGTGGCCCTGATCGCCACCGCCGCACTGGCCGGCCTGGTCGCGGCAGCGCTGGTCAGCGTGTTCGCCGCGCGGCGCGCGGCAGGCATCAAACCCATGGAGGCATGGCGTGTCCAGTAGTGAAGTCCTGAAGGCGGAGGGCATCCGCAAGTCCTTCGGCGCGGTCACTGCGGTGGCCGGCATCGATCTCGCCATCCACGCCGGGGAGTTCCTGGCGATCGTCGGCCGGTCGGGATCGGGGAAGAGCACCCTGCTCAACCTCCTGGCCGGACTGGACTCGCCCGACGCGGGGCGGATCAGCAGCCAGGGCCGCGCGCTGCCCACCGCGGAGGACGCCCTGGCCGACTGGCGCCGCGAGCACGTCGGCCTGGTCTTCCAGGCGTTCCATCTCATCCCCACGCTGTCGGCGCTGGAGAACGTGGCCGTCCCGCTGTACCCGGTGAGCATGGGCGCCGCCGAGCGTCACGCCAGAGCCCGCAAGCGCCTGGAACAGGTCGGCCTGGGCCACCGCACGGGCCACCGGCCCGGTCAGCTCTCCGGCGGCGAGCAGCAGCGTGTCGCGATCGCGCGGGCGCTGGTCGGGGAACCGACGCTGATCCTCGCCGACGAACCCACGGGCAACCTGGACAGCTCCACCGGCCAGGACATCCTCGACATGTTCCAGCGGCTGCGTCACGAGACCGGGTTCGCCCTGGTCGTCGTGACCCACGACGAGAAGGTGGCTGCCGCCGCCGACCGGCAGATCAGGCTTCAGGACGGAGTGGAAGTCGCATGAACAGGAAACTCGTGTCCGCGCTGGCGCTGAGCGCGCTCCTCGCGGTCGGCGGCTGCGGATCGGACGAGGAGAAGACCGGCGACTCCTCCGCGGGTGTGGACGTCGACGTGATCTACCTCAACCACCCCCCGGTACAGCCGGTCCTAAAGGACATCGACCAGGTCCTCGCCGGCTACAAGGAGAAGGTCAGCGTCACCCGGCACGACGCGGACACCTCCGAGGGCAAGGAGTTCGCCGACGAGCACGGCCTGACCGGGCACGTCGCGATCGCCGTCCTCATCGACGGAAAGGTCAGCTTCAAGGGCTTCCCGGCCGGTGAGGCACCCGTCAAGAGCGCCGAGGGCGACTGGGAGATCGAGGACCTCGACGCCGCCCTGCGGCAGCGGACGAAGAGCGGATGACGGCTGTGAACCCCTACGTCCGCTCACAACTGCGCCACCGCCGCCGCCGAGCCGTCGCCGTCGTCGCGGCGGTCGCGCTGGGCGCGGCCCTGCTGATCGCGCTCACCTCGCTCGGCTCCGGTTTCCGCGAGGCCGCCCGCGCCCCGCTGGCCGGTATCGCCGCCGATCTGGTCGTCACCCGGCCGGACGAGGGCACCCCGTCCGAGCAGCCCGGGCGCGGTGTCCGGCAGCCGTTCGGCCTGGCCACCTTCGACAGCGGCGAGGTCCGGCAGATGGACACCGTGCCGGGCGTCGACACGGCGGTGGGCTCGCTGCAGATCTGGGACTTCGGACCGCGCTCGACCATCACCATCGCGGGGGTCGACCCCACGCAGCGAGCTGTCGGCCCGGGCCGCATCCTGCACCACGACCTGATCGCCGGCCGCTCCTTCCGCAGCGGTGAGCAGGGTGTCGCCGTCCTCGACCGCCACTACGCCGCGTTCTACGACACCAAGGTGGGCCAGCGCGTCACGGTCGGCGAGCGCAGCTACAGCGTGGTGGGAGTGGTCGAGGTCAAGGACTCGGCGCAGACGGCGGCCTCGAACATCTACCTCCCGCTCGCCGAGGCGCAGCGACTGGCCGGTCTGCCCGCGGACCGGGTCAACCAGGTGCATGTGCAGGTGGGCAACTCGGCCGACACCGAGGCCGTCACCGCCCACATCACGGACCGCGTCGGCCGGGTGAGCGCCATCACCCCCGACAGCCTCGTCCAGATCATGGGAGCGGTGGGCCGTATCTCCGCCCGTTTCTCGACGATCGCCGCGGTCGTCGGCGGCATCGGCGGCCTGGTGCTGAGCTGGACGGCGCTGCGCGGCCTGGTCTCGGAGCGCACCCGGGAGATCGGGCTGCTCATGGCCGTGGGCTGGAGACGTTCCCACGTCGTCGGCGTCTTCCGTGCCGAGGCGCTGGCCCTCGGCCTGGCCGGCGCGGCGGTGGGCATCGTCCTCGGCGTGGCGCTGGCCGGGCTGCTCTCGTACATCCCCGCCCCCGACCTCCTCCCCGCCCCGCCCTCCGTGGCCGGGCACGGCGAGGCTCCGGCCGCCGAAAGCGACGGGCTGCCGGTCAGCGTCAGCCTCACCGCCGTGGGCGCCGCGGCCCTGGTGTCCGTCGTCGGCGCCACCGGCGCGGGAATCCTGGCGGCCCGGCGTGCGACCCGGCTCAAGCCCGCCCGGAGTCTCGTGTCCCTGTGAGGACGGCAGGACTCCGGCAGGCACCTGTGTTGGACCACTCCCCAGCGCGAGAACGCCCGCCGCTGGCACGCAAGTCGGCCGGACCACCACGGTCACGGCCCAGGAGCAAGCGCGGCATCGAAGGCCGCCCGAGCGAAGGAGCTGTCATGGCAGACGCATTCGTGCCGATCATCGACCTGTCCGACCGGGACACCGAGGCCGGCCGCGCGGCGATCGCCGACGCGGTCCGGCGAGCGTGCGAGACCTCGGGGTTCTTCACGATCGTCGGGCACGGGGTGCCGCAGGACCTCGTGGCTCGCATGTGCACCACCACCAAGGGGTTCTTCACGCTGCCGGAGACCGAGAAGGAGCGCAGCGCCAACCAGGGCGTCGGGGTCTCCGGGCTGCGTCGCCCCGGCGGTCCGTACGAGGCCTTCGCGGCGCACGTGACCGGCGACCTGAGCGATGAGGAACGCGCGGGACTCGGCGACTACCCGGCGACCTGGAAGGCGCCGAACATCTGGCCTGACGCCGATTTCAAGGCGACGTGGGACGAGTACATCGCCGCCATGACGGCACTGTCGGCCGACATCATGCGGCTGTTCGCGCTGGCGCTGGAGCTGGACGAGGACTTCTTCGACGAGAAGTTCGACGAGCACGTGTCCCTGCTGCTGGCGAACTACTACTACCCGCGGCCGGAGCAGGACCGGCTGCGTCGCGACGCTCACACCGACTGGGGCAGTCTGACCGTGCTGTACGTGGAGGACGCGCTGGGCGGCCTGCAGGTGCTCCGCGGCGAGGACGACTGGCTGGACGTCCCGGCCGTTCCCGGCAGCTTCGTGGTGAACATCGGTGACCTGATGGCCTTCTGGACCGGCGGCCGCTGGTCGTCGACCGTGCACCGGGTGGTCAACCCGGAGGCGGAGAACGCCTCGTCGCGGATCTCGATCCCGTTCTTCTACCTGCCGAACCACGACACCTCCATCGAGCCGATGCGGCCGTGGGAGGCGGGAACCACCGAGGCGGACCTCGACCGGGTGACCGTCGGTCAGTGGTTCGCGTGGAAGATGCAGACGACTTACCAGGCCGCGTCGTAAGGCAGGAGGTGAGCCACATTCCCGCACAGGATCGAGTGACGTCTTCGGCGGAGCACTCCTCGGCCCCGATCAGCGGACGTATCTCCTCGGCGCCCAGTGCTCTGCTCCACGACGAGATACTCGCTCCGCAGTTCCACTACGAGGCCGAGCATCTCCTTCCCTGGTACCTCGCCATCGAGAAGGTGCTCGCCCTGGAGTACGGGCGTATGGGCATCCTCTCCCGGGCGCACGTGGAGGAGCTGGGGCGGCTGCTGGCGGACGTCACCGCCGAACGCATCCAGGCGAGCCCGGCCGACAACATGTCGGACATCGCCTTCGCCCTGGAACGCTTCGTCGAGCGGCACCTCAGCACGCCCGTCCCCGCCTGGCACGTCGACCGCAGCCGCAACGACTTCCAGTCGTGCGCACAGCTGCTCTTCGCCCGGGAGCATCTCCTGCGCACCGCGGAGCACCTGCTGGAGTTCGCCGGGACGGTGCACCGCGTGGCCTCCGCCACCCTCGGCATGGCGATGCCCGGCTACACCCATCTGCAGACCGCCCAGGTCATCACGCCCGGCTTCTATCTGGCGGCCCTGTGCGAGCAGGTGATCCACTCCCTGACCCGACTGCTGTCCACCTACGACGGGATCGACCTCGGTCCGCTGGGCGCCGGCGCGATGGCGGGGCAGGAGCTGCCGTGGGACCGGGCCCGCATGGCCGAGCTCCTCGGGTTCCGTGCCGTGCGACCGCATGCCCTGGCAGCCGTGGCCTCGCGCGACTGGTCGGTCGAGATCACCGCCGAGTTCTCCGTCCTGTCGGTCCCGCTGAGCCGGTTCGCCACCGACCTCATGAGCTGGGGCAGCAGCGAGTACGGGTTCATCGACCTGCCCGACGACCTCTGCGGCATCTCCTCCGCGATGCCGCAGAAGAAGAACTTCCCGGTCCTGGAGCGGATCAGGGGCAGGACCGCCCACCTCAGCGCCTTCCACCTCGACCTCGTCCTCGGCCAGCGCAACACGCCGTACTCGAACTCGGTCGAGGTCTCCAAGGAGGCCGGCGCGCACCTGCTGAGCGCCTTCACCACCGTGCGGAGCGTGCTGCGCCTGCTCGGCACGGTCCTGGACCACCTGCGCTTCCGCGAGGAGCGGATGCGCGAGGTCTGCGAGCGTGAGTACCTCGGCGGTTTCACCCTCGCCAACCTGCTGACGCTGGACGAGAACGTGCCCTGGCGCAGGGCCCAGGTCATCGCCGGGCAGTACGTCGTCGCCGCCTCCGGCAGGGGACTGCCGCCCCGCGAGACCGCACCCGACCTGCTGCGCGAGGTCGCGCTCGCGCACGGCTTCGCACTGGCGGAACCGGCACGCGCCCTGGCCGTGGCCTTCGACGTGGAGGAGAGCCTGCGCCGGAAACGATCGGCGGGATCGGCGCACCCCGACGCGGTGCGCGAGCTGCTCGCCGGGCACGCCGCACACCTCGACGAGCAGCGCGCCGAGTGGCGACGGCGCGACGAGCGCGTACGTGGCGCGCTCACGGACATCGATCGCCAACTGGGCCTTTAGCGGCTGCGCCGACCGGTGCGGACACAGTGCGGACACAGGGGGAGCGGATGACTGGACCACCAGGTGAACAGCACGGGGCAGTACCGCACGGCTCCGTGAGAGAGGACGGCGCAGGCGCCGGTGTCGGTGTCGCGAACGGGACCTTCGGTGAACTGTTGCAGGGTGTGCTGCCGGAGAACGACCTGGACTTCCTCGTCACCTTTCCGATCAGCCGCTCCTCCGTCGCCGAGTTCCACCTCGCTCCGGCCCGGCGGACGGTGGAGGTCCGGCCGCCGCACAAGGCCAAGTCGCGTCTGCTCGCCGAACGCATCCTGCGCGCCCACGGTCACCAGGGCGGCGGTTCCTTGCACATCACCACCACGCTGCCCGAGGGAAAGGGGCTCGCCAGTTCCTCCGCCGACCTGGTCGCCACGGCCCGCGCGGTCGGCGGGGCGCTGGGCGTCCGGCTCACCGAGCAGGACATCGAACTGTTCCTGCGCGGCATCGAGCCGTCGGACGGCGTCATGTACCCGGGAATCGTCGCCTTTTACCACCGCGAAGTACGGCTGCGCGAAAGACTGGGATTTCTTCCGCCGCTCACCATCGTCGCCCACGATGCCGGGGGCATGGTGGACACCGTCCGGTTCAACCAGTCGAGGAAGCCGCGCGGCGAAGCGGACAAGCGCGAGTACGCGCGGCTGCTGCGAGTACTGGCGGACGCCGTCCGGTCCGGAGACCTGCGAACGGTGGGCGACGTCTCCACCCGGAGCGCGGTGATGCACTCCACGCTCTCCCCCAGAGGACACTTCGGCGATCTGCTGCGCATCTGCCGCGACGTGGACGGGCTCGGGCTGGTGCTCGCCCACAGCGGTACGAACCTCGGCGTCCTGCTCCCCGGCGACGCGGAGGAGCACGCGGACGCCGTCGAGTACGTCGAGAAGTCGTGCGCCGCGTTCACCGGCAGCGTCTCGGTCTACCGCTCGCTGGGGCCGGAGAGCGCGCGCCCCGACGCACCGGACAGATCCGCAGAACACGCACGACGCGAAAGCCCCATCCCCCCATCCGCCGGCCACCACTCAGGGACCTGACACATGCTCTTCGACAGCGTGGTTGACACCATCGGACACACGCCGCTGGTGCGCCTTCGCGTGGACGGCGCCCCCGGCGTCGACGTCTACGCGAAGCTGGAACTGCAGAACCTGTTCGGCATGAAGGACCGCGTCGCCCGGACCATGATCCTGGAGGCGAAACGCACCGGCGCCCTCCGCGACGGCGCACCCATCATCGAGAGCTCCTCCGGCACCATGGCGCTGGGCATCGGCATCGTCGGGACGGCCCTCGGCCATGAGGTGCACATCGTCACCGACCCCCGCATCGACGACGTCACCCTGGCCAAGCTGCGCGCGCTGGGATGTCAGGTGCATGTCGTAAAGGCGATGAGCGGGCAGGGCTGGCAGAGCGCCCGGCTGGAACTGCTCGACCGTCTCATCGCGGACCTGCCGGGCGCCTTCTGGCCGCAGCAGTACAGCAACCCGGACAACCCGGGCGCCTACCGTCTGCTCGCCGGCGAGATCCTCGACGACCTGGGGCCGATCGACGTCCTCGTCGGCTCGGTGGGCAGCGGGGGATCCCTGTGCGGCACCGCCCGTGCCCTGCGGGACACCCTGCCGGAGCTGACCGTGGTCGGGGTCGACGCCGTCGGCAGTGTCCTCTTCGGGCAGCCCGACCTGCCGGGCAGACTGCAAAGCGGCCTCGGCAACAGCCTGCTGCCGAAGAACCTCGACCGCCGCCTGATCGACGAAGTGCACTGGCTGAACGACGCCGAGGCGTTCGAGTCGACCCGGGCCCTCGCCAGGCAGCAGCAGATCTTCGCCGGGAACACCTCGGGATCGGTGTACCGGGTGCTGTGCGACCTCGCCGCCCGGTCCGAGCCGGGCACCCGTATCGTCGGCATCCTCCCGGACCGCGGCGACCGCTACGTCGACACCGTGTACAGCGACGCCTACTGGGTGGAACGGGGGCTGCACGAGCAGGGCAGGGCGCCCGCCTCCCAGGCCGTCGAGCCGGGCCGGGTCGTACACCAGTGGTCCCGGACGGCACGCGAGGGCGACGGCACGTCCGGGCTGCGTCAGCACCTCCTCTTCGTGGAGTCCAACACCACGGGCACCGGCATGCTCGCGCTGGAGACGACGCGCCGGCTCGGATACCGACCCGTCCTGCTGACCGGCGGGCCCGAGCGGTACGCCGGCCTCGCCGAGGCGCAGTGCGAAGTGCTGGTCTGCGACACCAACTCCCTGGCGGAGCTGCGCCGCGGCATCCAGGACCGGTTCCGCCGGGAGGAGATCGCTGGCATCACCACCACCAGCGACTTCTACGTCCCGCTGGTCGCCGACCTGGCGGCGTGGCTGGGACTGCCGGGCAACCCCGTGGCGGCGGTGGCCGCCTGCCGCGACAAGTCGGCGCTGCGGCGCACGCTGGACGCGACGGGGGTGCGCCAGCCGCGCTTCGCCGCCGTCACCGACGTCGCCTCGGTGGCCGCGGCGGTCGACGCCGTCGGCCTGCCCTGCGTGGTCAAGCCGGCGGACGAGTCGGGCTCCACGAACGTGCTGCTGTGCACCACCCGGGACCAGGCCGAGGAGCAGGTCGCGAGGATCCTCGCCGTCCGGGTCAACGCCCGGGGTCTGCCCACGGCCGGGACCGCGCTGGTCGAGCAGTACCTGGAGGGACCCGAGTTCAGCGTGGAGATGTTCACCTGGAAGGGCGAGACGCGCTGCATCGGCATCACCGAGAAGAGCGTCACCGGCACCCCGTACTTCGTCGAGCACCGCCACCTCTTCCCCGCCCCGCTCTCACCCACGGTCGCCGGCCAGGTGGAGGACCTCGTGCGCCGCGCCGTGGAAGGCGTCGGCATCGCACTCGGCGCCACCCACACCGAGGTACGGCTCACCGAGGACGGCCCGGCCGTCGTCGAGATCAACGCCCGGATGGCCGGCGGCATGATCCCGGAACTCATCCGGCTGTCCACCGGGACGGAACTCCTCGAACAGCAGCTGCGCGTCGCCCTGGGGCAGCCTCCGGAGCCGGTCGCCGAGCCGGCCCGCCACGCGGGCATCCAGTTCCTGCTGGCCGACCGGGAGGGCGAGCTCACCGGGGTCGACGGCACCGGGCAGGCACGCGACATCGACGGCGTCGACCGCGTCGTCGTCACCGCCCGCCCAGGAACCGCGGTGCGCCCGCCCCGCGACGCCTACGACCGCCTCGGCTACGTCATCGCCCACGGCGACTCACCGACCCAGGTCACCAAGACGTGCGCCGACGCGATCGGCCAACTGAGCCCCCGCATCCAGGACTTCTCGTCCGCCCGGCAGGCGGGTCGGGCGGCGCAGGAGAGGACAGCACAGTGAGGCAGCTCCGAGCCCGCCCGCCCGTCGCGTTCACCTCCATCCCCGCCGCCCTCACCCACTGGGCCCGCGAACGACCGGACGCCACCGCGTACACCTTCGTGGGCGCCGACCTCGCCGTCCGACGCCGCGTGGGCTACCGCGCGTTGGAGCAGGCGGCGCTGAGGATCGCCGCACACCTGCGGCGCGCCACCCACCCCGGCGACCGGGTCCTGCTGCTCTTCCCGCCCGGCCTCGACTACCTGACGGCGTTCCTCGGCTGCCTGTACTCCGGCGCGGTCGCGGTACCGCTCTACGCGCCGCGGCCCGGCGCCAAACCGGACCGCATCGCGGGCGTGGTGCACAGCTGCCGGCCCGCACTCGCGCTCACCACGGACGAACTCGCCGGGAAAGTGGGGGAGATGCTCCGGCCGGACGGGACGGCGGGCGGTGTGGAGGTGCACACCGTCGAGGCCATGCCGACGACCGGCCACACGCCGCTCCAGCCGGCCGAACCCGACGGCTCCGGCCTCGCCTTCCTCCAGTACACCTCCGGGTCCACCGGACACCCCAAGGGCGTCATGGTCAGCCACCGCAACCTGGTGGAGAACGAGACGGCGATCACCGACGGCTTCGGCATCCGCCCGGACGACGTCATCCTCAGCTGGCTGCCGATGTACCACGACATGGGGCTGATCGGCACCACGCTCCTGCCGCTCTTCTACGGCATCCCCTCCGTGCTGCTCGACACCTTCGCGTTCGTCCACGACCCGATGATCTGGCCGACCGCGATCGACCGCTTCGGCGCGACCTGCTCCGGCGGGCCCGACTTCGCTTACCGGCTCCTCGTCGACCGGTACGACCCCGAGCGGCTGGCCGGAGTCGACCTGAGTGCCTGGCGCGTCGCGTTCGACGGAGCCGAACCGGTCAACGGCCGGACGCTGCGCGACTTCGCCGCCCGCTACGCCGGACACGGCTTCGACGCCGACGCCCTCTACCCCTGCTACGGGCTGGCGGAAGCCACCCTGTTCGTCTCCGGGTCCCAGCCCGGAGCCGGGTACAGGACCGGGCTGTTCGACCGGAGCGCCGTCGAACAGGGGCGGCTCGGGGCCGCGGCCGAAGGGCAGGCGAACGCCGTCGAGATCGTCTCCTCGGGCAGCGCCGCCCTCGGCACCACGGTCGTCATCCGCGGCGAGGACGGCCGGAGCCTGCCCGACGGCAGCGTGGGCGAGATCTGCGTGCGGGGCCCGGGCGTCGCACACGGCTACTGGGACGATCCCGCGGCCACCGAGGAGACCTTCCAGGCCCGCGTCACCGGACATCAGGGAACGTTCCTGCGCACCGGTGACCTCGGCGCCCTCCTCGACGGGCAGCTCTACCCGGTGGGGCGGAGCAAGGACCTGATCATCGTCGCCGGCCGCAACTTCCACCCGCACGACATCGAGAGCGTCGGCTCCCTCACCTCCCCGTACCTGCGCCGGGGCGCCGCAGCCGCTTTCCAGCCGGACCCGGAGCAGCGGGACGTCGTCCTGGTGCTGGAGGTGACCCGCGAGGGCGTGGCCGCACTGCGCGCCGACGACAAGGCGGCCCGTCTGCTGGCGGAAGGGGTACGACGGGAGGTCGGCACGGAGTGCGACGTGCACCTCTCCGACGTCGTGCTCGTCTTCCCGGGCTCCCTGCCCCGGACGTCCAGCGGGAAGATCCGCCGGACCGAGAGCAGACAGCGCCACCTCGACGGCACCCTGCGGCTCGTCCACCGTCCCCGGCCCGTGCCCCCCGGCACCCCCACCGCCGAGCCGTCACCCGCGCCGCCCGCCGTGGGCCGGACGGAGACCGGCCGCGAGACGCTGGGCGACACCCTGGGCCGGCTCGCCGCCGCCCGTCTCGGATACGAGCTGACCGCAAAGGACCACGAGCAGCCGCTGGCGGCGCTCGGACTGGACTCGCTCAAACTGGTCGCGCTGAAAGGCGCCGTGGAAGCACTCCTGGAGCGGCCAATCGAGGCCGGTCTCTTCTACGGCGACCGCTCCCTGGCGGAGATAACGGAGGAACTCGCCGCCACCCCGGCCGCATCCGCCTCGACCCAGGAAGCCGGCACCCCGGCCGCCCCCGCCACCGCACCACCGGGCGACGGCACGGGAGTCCACCCGGCGTCCGAAGGACAGGTGCAGCTCGCCTTTCACGACGAGCTGCACCCGGAGGACACCGCCAACATCCTGCCGACGGCGGTGCGCATCGCCCGCCGGCTGGACCCGGACCGCCTCCGCGCCGCCGTCCTCGCCGCCCTGGCCCGGCACCCCGCCCTGCGGACCACCCTCGGCCCGCTGGGCACCGGCACCCAGGTCGTGCACGCCCGCCTCCCACTGGACTTCCGGCTGCGGGAGCAGGAGGACGAGGCCCCGGAGCAGGCCCGCCGCTTCCTGGAGGAGACCGCCTTCAGGCGGTTCCCGCTGACCTCCGGCCCCCTGGTGCGGGCCGCCGCCGTCCTCACGCCGACCAGCACCCTGCTGCTGCTCGCCTGCCACCACGCGGTCGTCGACCACTGGTCGCTGCGGATCGTGATGGCCGAGATCCTGGCCGACGTGCTCGGAGCCGACGACACCGCCGGCACCGGCTTCGCCGCCGCCGTCGCCCCGGGCAGCGCGACCGACTGGGCGGGCGACCAGGCGCGGGCCCTGACGTCCGAAGCGGCGCGGGCCCAGCTCGCCGCGCTGACCGAGCGGTGGCGGCCCCTGCGCGACCATCTGCTCCTCTCGTCGCCGCTGCCGGTCAGACGCCGACGCAATCCGGCGGGCCTCGTCGACTTCGAGGTGGACGCCGCGACCACACGGCGCGTCCACGAGCTCGGCCGGTCGCGCGGCCACACCCCGTTCGTCCTCCTCGCCACCGGCTACCTGCGGGCGCTGCACCGGGTGACCGGGCACCGGCAGATCGTCATCGGCACCCCGCACCACGGCCGCGGCGACTGGCGCTACGCCGAGACGGTCGGATACCTCGTCAACATGCTGCCGCTGCTGGGCGACTTCCGCGACGGCGACGCCCTGGACGAGCTCGCCGAGCGCACCTGGCGGGAACTGCGCACCGGCCTGGACACGGCGCACCTTCCGCTCTCCCGCCTCATCAGGGCCCTGGCCCCGGAACGCCACGGCCAGCACCCGCTGTTCCAGGCGACGCTGACCTTCCAGCAGTCGGCCGACGGCCGGCTCGACGAGGGGTTCGCCATCCCGTGGAGCGGCTGCCGCCAGACCTACGGCGGCGTCGAACTCCAGGCCGTCGACATCCCGCCCCGCGACGTGGCGTTCGCCCTCAGCCTGTACGGCGCCCGCCACGGCGAGCGCCTGGTGTTCCGCCTCCAGTACCAGCGGGACCTGGTCGAGGAGAACGTCGCGGCACGCGTGTGCGAGGAGTTCCGGGCCGCCCTGCGAGAACTGACCGCCCTTCCCCCCAAGTGAGATGGACTTCCGGAGGTTTGCCATGCAGTGGAACGAGACCCAGGGCACCACTCTGTCTTCCGCCGGTCTGGGGGAGGCGTTCGCGGCGGCGGTGGCGGCGTACCCGGAACGGGTCGCGGTGAACGACGCCGAGCGGAGCTGGACGTACCGCCGACTGGACGAGACGGCCGCGCGGTTGGCGGCGGCGGTGCGGGCGGCGACGTCGGAACCGGGGCGCCCGGTGGGCATTCTGCTGGAGCGGTCGGCGTGGATGGTGGCGGCGGCGCTCGCCGTGGTGCGCACCGGCTCCTGCTACGTCCCGCTGGATCCCGAGACGCCGCCCGCCCGTCTGCAGCTGATCGTCGACGACGCGGAGCCCGCGGTGGTGATCACCTCCAGGGCGCTCGCCGGGCGGGTGCCCGACGGCGTCACCGCCGTCCTGGTGGACGATCCGCTCCCGGCGGCCGACGCGGAGGAGCCCCGTGTCGCCGTCGACCGGGACACCCGCGCCTACATCATCTTCACCTCCGGCACCACGGGCCGGCCGAAGGGCGTGCAGGTCTCCCACGGCAACGTGCTGAGTCTCCTCGCCGCCGGCCAGAAGGAGTACGACTTCGGGCCCGAGGACGTGTGGACGCTCTTCCACTCCTTCGCCTTCGACGTCTCCGTCTGGGAGATGTGGGGCGCCCTGCTGCACGGAAGCCGCCTCGTCGTCGTCCCGGCCCGCACGGCCAAGGACCCGGCGGCGTTCCGGCGGCTGCTCCGCGACGAGCGGGTCACCGTGCTGAGCCAGACCCCCACCGCCTTCCAGCAGTTGTGGGCGGAGGACGCCCGCTTCGCCGATCTGCTGCCGCTGCGCTGGGTCATCTTCGCCGGGGAGGCGCTGTACTTCTCCGACCTGCGGGTGTGGATGGGGAAGTACGGGGACGACACCCCCCGCCTGGTGAACATGTACGGCATCACCGAGACGACCGTGCACGCCTCCTTCCGCCGGGTGCGCCGCGAGGACCTCCGGGCGAGTGCCTCGCTGATCGGCCGCCCCCTGCCGGGGCTCGGTTTCCTGCTGGTGGACGACGATCTGTCCGAGGTGCCGGACGGGCAGACCGGCGAGATCGTGGTGACGGGCCCGGGCGTGAGCCTCGGCTACCTCAACCGCCCGGAACTGAACCGGGAGCGGTTCGTCGACCTGCCCGGCGGCCGCGGGCGCGGTTACCGCTCCGGCGACCTGGCCCGGCTGACCCCCACCGGCGAGTACGAGTACCAGGGCCGCAAGGACGACCAGGTCAAGATCCGCGGCTTCCGCATCGAACTCGGCGAGATCCGCTCCGCGTTGACCGACGTTCCCGGTGTCCGCCAGGCCGCCGTCGTCGTCACCGCACCGAAGGCTCCATCGAGCCCGGTGGTGAAGGAACGGTTCGTGTCCTCCGAGATCACCCACATCCGGGACCTCGTCCGGGGCGGCGGCCGGCCCCGTGCCTCCACCGCGGACAGCACGCCCCGGATCGTCGCCTACATCGTCCGGGAGGACGGTCTCGACGCCGACCAGCTCTTCGCCCACCTCCGGCAACGCCTGCCGCACTACATGATCCCCGCCTTCGTGGTCCCGGTCGACGCCCTTCCCGTCAACCTCAACGGCAAGATCGACCAGGCACGTCTGCCCGCGCCGACCGTGTCCGGCAGCCTCAGGGAGAGCGCCCCGCCGGCCCTCCCCGCCGACGGCGCTCCGGAAGCCGGCGCGGAGGCCACCGTCCAGGCCCTCGTCGCGCTCTACGAGGACGTGCTCGGCGTTCAGGGCGTGACCGAGAACGACTCCTTCTTCAGCGTGGGCGGCGACTCCATCCTGGCGCTCAAACTGCGCGCCGACGCCGAACAGCACGGCATGTCCGTGGAACTCGCCGACATCTACGCCCTGCAGACGCCCAAGGCCCTGGCCGCCGTCGCCGAGCGGACACCGGCCGGCGAGGAGCCCGTCGCGCCGTTCAGCCTGCTCACCCCCGAGGACCGGGAGCGGCTCTCGGCCACCGCCGGCATCGAGGACGCCTACCCCGTCGGCACCCTCCAGGCCGGTCTCCTCTTCCACAGCGCCTACCTGGCCGACGTCAACATGTACTGCGACGTGTTCTCGTTCCGGCTCCAGGACGCCTACGACCACACCGCCCTGGAACGCGCCATCGCCCGGGCCGTGGACCGCCACGACATCCTCCGCACCTCCTTCGACCTCACCGGCTGCTCCGAGCCCCTGCAACTGGTGCACCGCACGGCCACCGTCCGGCTGACCGTCACCGACCTGACGCACCTCCCCGCCGCCGAGCAGGAGACGGAGCTCCAGGCGTGGCACGCCCGTGAGGAACGCGTCCCCTACGACTGGGCGAACCCGCCGCTGTCCCGGTTCCACACCCATGTCCTGGGCGAACGGGAGTTCCTGTTCTCCATGAGCTTCCACGACTCCCTCCTCGACGGATGGAGCGAAGCCTCACTGATGACGGAGATCCTCAGCGACTACTGGGCCATCAAGAACGGCGAGGAGAAGGAACCCGCTCCCCGCACGGCGCGCCGCTACGCCGACTTCATCGCCCTGGAGCAGCGGACGCTGCGCGACCCCGACGTCCGCGCGTTCTGGGCCGCCGAACTGGCGGGCGCGGAGCCCACGCTCCTGCCGCAGACGGTCAGCGGCTCCTTCGACGTCCACGAGGGAACGATGGGCTTCCTCAGCGTCGACATCGACCCGGACCTCTCCGACGCCCTCGACCAGGTGGCCCGGTCCTGCGACGTCACGGTCCGGCACGTCCTGATCGCCGCCCACGCCCGTGTCGTCGCCACACTGACCGGGCGGGACGACGTCGTCCTGTCCGTCATGTCCAACGGCCGCTCCGAGGGCGAGGGCGGCACCGAGGTCCTCGGCCTGCACCTCAACATGGTCCCGTACCGGCTGCGCGGCGGTGACGTCCGCTGGAGCGACCTGATCCGCGCGGCCCTGGAGAAGGAGACCGCGCTGCTGCCGATGCGGCGCTACCCCCTGGCGGAGATCCAGCGGCTGACCGGCATCCGGGAGCTGACCGACATCAGCTTCAACTACACCCACTTCCACGCCTACCAGCGGCTCGCGGCGAGCACCGACCTGGAAGTCCTGGACGCCAAGGCGTACATCCACACCAACTACACGCTCCGCGCCGAGTTCAACCGGGACCCCTTCAGCGGACTGCTCGCCCTGGACCTCGAAGGGAACATGAAGCGGGTCTCCGAGCAGCAACTGCGGCGGATCGCGCAGCTGTACCGCAGCGCGCTGGAGAGCATCGCGGCCGGGGTGCACCGTGTGCCGACCCGGCGCGAACTGCTGGGCGAGGAGCAGTGGCGGGAACTGGTGGCCGGCTTCGGTGACCCCACCCCGCGACCGTTGTCGGCGGACGGCTGGTTCCAGGTGTTCGAGCGGGCCGTCGCCGCGCACGCGGACAGGACCGCGGCCGTCTGCGGCGAAGACACCCTCGACTACCGGACCTTGGCCGAGCGGGTCGCAGGACTGGCCACCCGGCTGGTCGAACTCGGCGCGGGCCCCGGCACGGTGATCGGGCTCGGGGCCGGCCGCGACCTCGACTTCCTCACCGCCGCGCTGGCCGTCATGCGCGTCGGCGCCGTGTACCTGCCCCTGCCCCGGGGCCCCGTCCCGCGCGTGGCCAGCATGCTCCGCACCAGCGAGGCCACCCTGCTGCTCAGCGGTGAGACCTTCACCGGGATCCTGACCGAGGCGGCCGCCGAGGCGGCGGGCGAGGCCGCCCCCGTGCCCGTGCTCGACCTGCGGCAGGTGCTCGCCGAGGCCGCCGGGTGCCGGCCGTACACCGGCCCGGTCCCGTCCGGCCGGGACAGCGCCTACGTCACCTTCACCTCCGGCTCCACCGGTGAGCCCAAGGGCGCGCTGATCCGGCACGACGGCATGCTCAACCACATCGAGGCCAAGGTCGCCGCACTCCGCATCGGCGCCGACGACCTGGTCTCGCAGGACGCCGCCGCCACCTTCGACATCTCGGTGTGGCAGATGCTGGCGCCGCTCGGTGTCGGCGGCACCACGGTGATCTACCCGGACGCCGTCAGCCAGGACCCGCCCCGGCTGCTGCGCGCCCTCGCCGACGACGGCGTCACCGTGCTGGAGGTCTCCCCGTCCGTCCTCAGCGTGATCAACGCGGAGCTCACCTACTACGGCGTGGACGCCTTCCCCGGTCTCGCGCTGCGCTGGGTCGTCTGCGCCGGTGAGGCCCTGGCGCCCCGGACCGTCAACACCTTCCGGCGACTGCTGCCCGAGGTGCGCTTCCTCAACATGTGGGGCGCCACGGAGATCTCCGACGACGTCACGCACTACGAGGTCGTCGAGGACGTCGACGAACAGGTGGCCTCGGTGCAGCTCGGCCGGCCCATCCGCAACTGCGCCGTCTACGTCCTGGACGGCAACCGGGAACCGGTGCCCGTCGGCACCCCGGGCGAGCTGTACGTGGGCGGACTGGTCGTCGGCGCCGGCTACCTCAACGACCCCGAGCGCACCGCCCAGGCGTTCGTGCCCGACCCACTGGCCGGCGACCCGCGGGCCGTGGCGTACCGCACCGGCGACCGGGGCCGCCAACTCGCCGACGGCGGCTACGAGTTCCTCGGCCGGATCGACAGCCAGCTGAAGATCCGCGGGCAGCGCGTCGAACTCGGCGAGATCGAGGCTGCCCTCGCGGGTCTCGACGACCTCCAGGAGAGCGCGGTCGTCGCCCGCGTCTTCGACGAGGGCCGCGGCAAACAGCTCGTCGCCTTCTACGTGCCGAAGGTGGCCGAGGGCGCCGCCGAAGGCGCCCCGCCGGCCCAGGACGCACCGGTGCTCCGCCTCGACGTGGCCCCGGCCGACGTCCGCGACCGGCTGGCCAGGGTGCTGCCCCGCTACGCCGTCCCGGACTTCCTGGTCCGCCTCGACGAACTCCCCCGCAACACCAACGGGAAGGTCGACGCCAAGGCGCTCGCCGCCTGGGACGTCGACACCCTGGTCACCCCGCCGGCGCAGGCGCCGGACGAACCCGCCACGCCCACCGAGGCCGCGGTGATCGACATCTGGGCGTCCGTGCTGCGGCTGGACCGGCGCCCCGGCGCGACCACCGACTTCTTCGACCTCGGCGGACACTCGCTGCACGCCACCCAGGTGATGGCCCGGCTGCGCGACCGGTTCGGTGTGGACTTCCCGCTGCGCACGATCTTCGAGAACCCGACGCCCCGCGCGCTGGCGGCCCTGTTCGAGCAGAGCGCCGGCGCGGACCGGCCCGCCTCCCTCGCCGCCGTCAGCATCCCCCGGCGGCCCGAGGGAACGGTGGAACTGCCGCTCGCCGGCAACCAGGCCAGTCTGTGGTTCCTCAACCAGGTCGACCCCGACGACCGCTCCTACGAGGGCGTCACCCTCCTGCACCTGACCGGCCGCGTCGACGTGGAAGCCCTGCGGCACGCGGTGGACACCCTCGTGGACCGCCACGAGACCCTCTCCGTGCGCTTCGGCGTCCGGGACGGGGTCCCCTACCAGGTCCCGGCCCCCGAGGCCCGGGTCCGGCTGGAGGTGGAGGAGGTGACCGCCGACGTCGGCGCGGACGCCGGGGCGAGGAAGGCCTACGTCCGGCGGCGTGCCGCCGAGCACCGCTACGACCTGGAGCACGGGCCGCTGGCGGTGATACGGCTGTACTCCTTCTCCGCCACCGAGCACATCCTTCAGTGGAGCAGCCACCACGTGGTCTCCGACGGCTGGTCGATCGACGTCGCCGTCCGGGAGATCACCGAGGCCTACCTGGCCCACCGGGAGCAGCGCTCCCCGCGGCTGCCCGAACTCACCGTCCAGTACGGCGACTACGCCGTCTGGCAGCAGCGGTACCTGGAGTCCTCCGCAAGCCAGGAGCGGGACTTCTGGAGCTCCTACCTGGACGGCTACTCGGGCGAACTGGCCCTGGTCACCGACCACGAGCGCACCGAGGACCGCTCCCGGGCCCCCGGCTACGTCACCCGGACGTGGGACGAGGACGCCACCCGTCGACTCGCCGAATTCACCCGGGCCCGGCGGACCACCCTCTTCATGCTCGTCCAGGCGGCGACCGCGGTCGTCATGGCCCGGTTCGCCCAGCAGTCCGACGTGGTGCTCGGCACCGGCGTCGCCGGTCGCGCCGTGCCCGGCACCGAGCACCTGCTCGGCTTCTTCGCCAACACCCTGCCCTGCCGCTACCAGGTGGACCTCGACCACAGCGCCACCGACCTCCTGCAGTCCGTCACGGCGAGCGCGCTGAGCGCGCTGGAGCACCAGTTGACGCCGTTCCAGGAGATCGTCAGGACGACCCGGACACCCCGCCTGCCCGGCCTGCCGCCGCTGGTCCAGGTGATCGTCACCGTCGACAACTTCCCGATGCGGCTGGGCGAACTGCCCGGACTGACCGCCATTTTGGAGCAGGTGCCCCCGCGGACCAGCCTGTTCGACCTGCTGTTCCGCTTCCTGGAGGGGGACCGGCTGCAGCTCGACGTCCAGTACGACTCCAGCCTGTTCACCGCCGCCACCGTGGAACGGCTCGTCGATGCCGTGGCCCGGGTCCTCGACGTCTTCCTGGAGGAGCCGGACCGCAGCCTGGGGTCGGTCGCGCTGGCCACCGCGCAGGAGCACGCCCGGCTCGCCCGGATCTGGGCGGAACTCAGTGGCGACAGGCTCGACTTCTCCGACACGGCCCAGGCGGCCACGGTGGCCGACTCCCCCCACTGGCCGGCGTTCCTCGACCGGGTGGAGGACCGGGGACTGCTGCCGGCGCTGCTGCTCACCCTCTGACCGGCCGAACGCGCGACGCCAGGAAGCGAAGGATGCATCGATGAAGAAGGACCGTGCGGAACGGCTGCGCCGACGAGTGGCCCAGCGCGCCCCGTCACCCGCCCCGCAGCCCCCACCGGCGCCCCGCGCCCCTGCCCCGGCACCGGCCGCCCCGGCCGGCACCACCCGGCCCGACTCCGCCCTGAACCGGGCGAGCGGTCTGGCCGAGGCGTTCGCGTCGGTGGTGACGGCGTTCCCGGAGCGGGTCGCCGTACAGGACGGGGAGCGGAGGTGGACCTACCGCCGGCTCGACGAGACCGCCGGACGTCTGGCGGCCGCGCTGGCTTCGCTGGCTGCGGACCCGGCGCGCCCGGTGGGGGTGCTGCTGGAACGTTCGGCGTGGATGGTCGCGGCGGCGCTGGCGGTGGTGCGGACGGGTTCGTCGTACGTGCCGCTGGATCCGCAGGCGCCGACCGCGCGCCTGGCGCTGATCGCCGAGGACGCCGAGCCGGCCGCGGTGATCACGACCAGGGCGCTGGCCGGGCGGGTGCCTGACGGCGTGCCGGTGGTGTGCGTGGACGAACCGCTGCCGGCCGCCGGCGACAGCGAACCCGCGGCGGTCGGCCGGGACACCCGTGCGTACATCATCTTCACGTCGGGGACGACGGGCCGGCCGAAGGGCGTGCAGGTCTCGCACGGCAACCTGCTGAGCCTCCTCGCGGCGAGCGAGGAGGTGTACGACTTCGGCCCGGACGACGCGTGGACGCTGTTCCACTCCTTCGCGTTCGACTTCTCCGTGTGGGAGATGTGGGGCGCCCTCCTGCACGGCGGCCGGGTCGTCGTCGTACCGGCGCACACGGCGAAGGACCCGGCGGCGTTCCGCCGGCTGCTGCGCGACGAACGGATCACGGTCCTCTGCCAGACCCCCACCGCCTTCCACCACCTCGTCGCGGAGGACACCCGCCACGCCGACCGGCTGCCGCTGCGCTGGGTGGTCTTCGGCGGGGAGACCCTGTACTTCTCCGACCTGGCGCCATGGTTCGCCAAGTACGGCGACGACGCTCCCCGCCTGGTCAACGGCTACGGCATCACCGAGACCACGGTGCTGTCGTCCTTCCACCGCGTGACGCGGGCCCAACTCGGCCACGACGAGTCACTGATCGGCCGCCCCGTCACCGGCACCGGCTTCCTGCTGCTGGACGACTCACTGGCCGCCGTACCGCAGGGCGCGATCGGCGAGATCGTGGTGACCGGGCCGGGCGTCAGCCTCGGCTACCTCAAGCGCCCGCAGCTCAACCGGGACCGCTTCGTCGACCTGCCGGACGGCGGCGGGCGCGGCTACCGCTCGGGCGACCTGGCCCGGCTCACCCCCTCCGGTGACTACGCGTATCACGGCCGCAAGGACGACCAGGTCAAGATCCGCGGCTTCCGCATCGAACTCGGTGAGGTGGAGCAGGCGTTGCGCGCCCTGCCCTGCCTCGCGGAGGCCGCGGTGGTCGCCCGCGACCTGCCAGGACGGGGCAACAGCCTGGTGGCGTACGTCGTCCCGGCCGGGTCGGCGAGCCTGTCCGCGCGGTCCCTGCACGAGGCGCTCGCCCCGACGCTCCCCGCCTACATGATCCCGCGCGTCTTCGTGGGCCTGCACCGGATGCCGCTCACCCAGAACGGCAAGACCGACCGCAACGCCCTCCCCGAACCCACCCCCGCCTCCACCCTCCCCCTGCACGGGGGAGGTCACCGGCAGGAGCCGGCCGACGCCGTGGAGGACCGCGTCCTCCAGATCGTCACCGGCCTGCTCCGCCTCGACGAGGCGGACCCCACCGCCGACTTCTTCGAGCTGGGCGGCCACTCGCTGCTGGCCACCCGGCTGCTGGCCGGGGTGCGCTCCGCCTTCGACGTGGAGGTGCCGCTGCGGGAGTTCCTCCGCGCCCCCACCGCACGCACCCTGGCGGCCGTCGTCCGGGAGCGGCTCGGCACACCGGCACGCGGCGGCGGCCCGGCCGCCCGCCTCGTCAAGGCCCCCGAGGCCGCGCACCAGCCGGTCACGGACGCCCAGCGGCGGCTGTACTTCCTCTCCCAACTGGAACCGGACAGCCCCGCCTACCATCTGCACACCACGCTGCTGCTCCGGGGCGAGCCGGACGTCGAGGCGCTGGAGCGGGCCTTCACGGCCGTCGTCGAGCGGCACGCTCCGCTGCGCACCGTGCTGCGGGTGGAGGACGGCGAGGTCGTGCAGGTCATCCGGCCGCCGGCGCCGTTCCCCATCCACGCCGAGGAACTGCCGCGGACGCCGGGGGAGGACTGGCGGCGGGCCGTCGACCGGCTCGCGGAACAGGAGTCCACGCGACCGTTCGACCTGGGCGACGACCCCATGCTGCGGGTCCGCCTCGTGCGCGTGGCCCCCGCACACCACGCTCTCCTGGTCACCACGCACCACATCGCCGCGGACGGCTGGTCCGTCGCCGTGCTCAGCCGTGAACTGAAGGCCCTGTACGCCCACTTTCGGCACGCCCCGAAGGACGCCCCGATCCCCCTCACACCGCTCCCGTACACGTACGCGGACCACGCGTACAGCCTCCAGCGGTGGCTCGACGGGCCGGAGGCGGACGAGGATTTCGCGTACTGGGAGGAGCGCCTGGCCCAACTGCCCGCCGTGCACCGGCTACCGCTCGACTTCCCCCGGCCGGCCCGCATGACCTACGACGCGGACACCGTCACCACCCGGCTGGGCGGCCCGGCCGCGGAAGCGGTGCGGCGCACCTGCCGCGAGGAGAACGTCACCCTGTTCACGCTGCTCCAGGCGGTGTTCTCCGTCCTGCTGGCCCGCCGCTCCGGCAGCGACGACATCGTGGTCGGCAGCCCGGTGGCGAACCGGTCGAGGGCCGAACTTGACGACGTGATCGGCATGTTCGTCAACACGCTCGTGCTGCGCACCCGGCTGGAGGGCGCCGCCACCTTCCGCGACCTGCTGGCCCGGGTGCGCGAACAGACCACGCGGGACCTGGAGCGCCAGCACGTCCCGCTCGCCCTGCTGGCCAAGCGGCTGAACCCGCCGCACAGCCCGCACCACGCACCGCTCTTCCAGATCATGCTCGCGCTGCAGAACAACGAGGCGGCCGTCCTCGGCCTGGACGGCCTCGACGTCAGCCCGGTGCGCGCCCCCGACCCCGGGGCGCAGGCCGAACTGATGCTGGAGGCGGCCGAGGAAGCCGGCGGCCTGCGGTTCCGCTGGAGCTACAACACCGGCCTGTTCCGCCGTGACACGATCGCCGGCATGGCGGACGAGTTCGGGCGGCTGCTCACCCACCTCAGCGCGGGAGCCGACGCCAGGACGGCACCGCTGGAGCGGGCCGGCCGCCCTGCTGCGCCCGCCACCCGGACGCCGGGACACCCCGGCGCGGACCATCCCGCCCTGTTCCGGCTCCGTCAGAACCCGGCGGGAGCACTTCCGGTGTTCGCCCTGCCCGGAGTGCTCGGACTGGGCGAATCCTTCGCCCAGCTCTCCTCCCACTTCCCGGACCGCTCCTTCTACGCGCTCGCCACCTCCCAGCTCGTACGGGCCTTCGACGACTTGGAGGCGACCGCGGCGGCCCTGGCCGAGGAGTGCGCGCGGATCATCGCCGCCACCGTGGAGGGCGGCCCCCTGCACCTCCTCGGCCACTCCTACGGCGGCGCCCTCGGCTTCCACGTCGCCGAGGAACTCGCTGCACGCGGCGTCCCCGTCGCCGGCCTGGTCCTGCTCGACGCGCTGGACCCCGGCGCCCTGGAGAAGGAGCTCCGCGTCGGGTACGACCGGCAGCTCGTGGTGTTCCTCACCACCCTCGGCGGGCTCTTCCCCGACCTCGCCCGGCACCGCGACACCGACCTGGGAGAACTGCTTGGTACGGCGTCCACCACCTCGCTGCTGCGACGCGTGGAGGACGTCATCGGCCCGGACGCCGTGAAGTTCTTCTCAGGCGGCCTGGAGACGGCGTTCGACACCTTCCGGCGGATGTGCGACCTGACCTGGCCCGAACCGCGGGCGGCCGCCCACCCCGCCCTCTTCGTCCGGGCCGCGGCCGGCGGCGACCCGGCACGCGCCGAAAGCTCCGCGGGATGGGCCCGGTACCTGCCCGGCACCCTGCGCACCGAAGCCGTCGACGCCGACCACGAGGGCATGCTGCGCAACCCGCACGCCAGGCAACTGGCCGGCCTCGTCCGGCGATTCCTCACCGAGCAAGACGTGCCGGGCGGCTCCGGCAGCCCCCACCCGGGCCGCTCCGACACAGGGAAGGGCGCGACAGCGCGATGACCGACACCACCACCGCGTCCCCGCCGGTGCTCGCCCGGGTGCTGATCGCCGGCACCGGCATCATGAGCCTCGCCAACTCGGTCACCGTGCCCTTCCTGGCCGTGTTCCTCCGCAGGGAACTCGGGCTCCAGCCGGGCATGATCGGCTTCATCATCGGCTCGTCGGTGTTCTTCTCGATCTTCGCCGGGTTCGTCGGCGGCTCGCTCTCCGACCTCCTCGGCCGGACCCGGCTGCTGCTGGTCTCCCTCCTCGGCGTGATCGGCTCGTTCGTGGGCCTCTACTTCAGCCACGGCGTCCTCGCGGTCTTCGTCTTCAACGCGACCATGGCCCTGAGCAGCAGTTCCTTCGGACCCGTGGGCAAGGCGCTGCTGAGCGACCTGCTTCCGCCGGGCCGACGGGTGAAGTGGTTCTCGTACCAGTACATGACCACCAACATGGGCTACGCCGTCGGGCCGGTCGTCGGCGCGGCGGTCGGTCTGGCCGGCGACCGGACGGCGTTCCTCGTCGGCGCGCTCGGCTACGGCGTCTACCTGCTCGGCCTGGCAGCGGTCCTGCTGCTGACCCCGCCGTCGTCCGCGTCGGCCGGCGAACCCGGCCGGGCGGCCACCGGCGAGGGGGAGACCCAGCTCTTCGGCAGCGTGCTCAAAGGGCTCGCGGAGAGCGCGCGGGTCGTGGCGACCGACTCGCGTCTGCTGTTCCTCATCCTCGCCGGACTGCTGCTGGAGGCCGTGCACGGCCGGGTCTCGTCGCTGCTGGCGCAGCATCTCTCCGGCGGTTTCGCCGACGGCACCGCGATCCTGGGCTATGTGCTGACCACCAACGCGGTGACCGTGGTGGTCCTGCAGTTGTTCGTCTCCCGGTTCATGGAGCGGCGCAACCCCGTGACGTCCATCGTCGTCGGCGGTCTGCTGACCGTCCTCGGCATGGCCGGTTTCGCGTTCGCGGAGAGCATCTGGCACTTCGTGGCCGCGATGGTGGTGTTCTCGCTCGGCGAGATCCTCATCTACCCGGCGGAGTTCGCCATCATCGACCGGATCGCTCCGGAGGACCGCCGAGGTTCCTACTTCGGTGCGCAGACCTTCGCCCAACTCGGCGTGTTCATCGGCCCCTACACCGGTGGCCTGCTGCTCGCGGGCTACGGCGGCACGACCATGTTCCTCGGCGTCGGCTCGTTCGCGCTGGCCAGCGTGGTCATCTATCTGCTCGTCGGCCGGCGGATCCCCGGCCTGGCCGGTCCCGCGCACGAGCGCTCCGCGCAGCGGCCGAAGGAGGAGCACGCCGATGAAGTGGCGTGAGCGGGCGCTGCGACTGCTGGCGCTGCCCAGCCTGCGCGTCCAGCGCGGCAGCGGCCTGCTCCGGCTGCCCGGCTTGGTCGACGGCGCCGAGATCCGCCGCGACGATCGCGGTGTCCCGTTCGTCTCGGCCGCCGAGGAACACGACCTCTACTTCGCCGTCGGCTACGCCCAGGCGACCGACCGGCTCTGGCAGATGGACGTGCTGCGCCGCCGCGCCCGGGGGCGGCTGGCCGAGATCTTCGGCGCGGCCGTGGTCGACGAGGACGTGCGGGCGCGGAAGCTGGGCATCGACCGGATCGCCCGCGCCTCCGAGGCGCTCCTCTCCGCCCGTCACCGGGCCAACCTGGTGGCGTTCGGCGACGGGGTCGACGCGGCCGTACGGCGAATGCGGCGGCGTGGCGGGCTCCCGGTGGAGTTCCTGCTGCTGCGCTACGGGCCCGAACCCTGGACGCCGCGGGACTCCGTCGCCATCGTCAAGCACCTCGGCTTCGACCTCGGCCGGAACCTCGCCAGTGAGGCGTTCCGCGCCAGGCTCGCCCGGGAACACCCCGAGCACGCCCGGGCCTTCACCACGCCCAAGTACCCCGTCGACGGGGCGGTCACCGTCCGCACCGTCTCCGCGGCCCCGCGGGGGACGACACCCGCCGGGGCCGACCTCCCCTCCGCGGCCGGTCTGCCACGGGCCTCGCGGGACTGGCTCGACGCGCTGCTGGGCGGCGAGCATCCACTGGGCTCCAACGCGTGGGCCGTCTCCGGCTCCCGCACCGCGTCCGGGCATCCGCTGCTGGCCAACGATCCGCACATCGTCCTCACCCAGCCCAGCCTGTGGTACCAGATGGGCCTGCGGCTGGACGACCGGCCGGCCGGCGAGGAGACGGCGGACGGCGCGAGCGGCTACGGGGTCACCGTCCCCGGTCTGCCGGGGCTGATCGCCGGCGCCAACCGTCATCTGGCCTGGGGCATCACCAACTCCACCGTGGACACCCAGGACCTGTGCACGCTGCCGGCCGCGGACCCGGACGAGGCATGGAGCGAGGAGAGCGTGATCACCGTGCGCGGCGCGGAGCCCGTCCGGGTGCGGGCGGCGGGCGGCGCCCGCCACGTCGAACTGGACCCGCCCGGCTCGGACGGCGACGGCCGCTACGGCCTGTTCTGGAGCGGGCTGGTGCCCTCCGCCGAGATCGAGGCCTGCCAGCGGATGTGGCGTGCGCGTGACTACTCCGGGTTCCGGGACGCCCTGCGGACGTTCGGGGTGCCGGTGCTCAACGTGGTGGTCGCGTGCCAGGACGGCACCATCGCCCTGAAGACGGCGGGAAACGTGCCCGCCCGGGAGCCGGGCAGCAGCGGGCGACCGCCGGCGGAACACGCCGTGGTCGCCCGCTCCTGGCAGGAGTTCCTCGCCTTCGACGACCTGCCGGAGGCGGTCGACCCGCCCGAGGGGTACATCGTCTCCGCCAACCACCGGCTGCTGCCCGCCGACGCCCCGCTCGACCTGGGGGTGGACTGGCTGGCGCCGTACCGGGCGGAGCGGATCGAGGAGCTGATCACCACCGAGGAGACCGTCACCGCCGCGGCGTGTGCCCGCTGGCAGTCCGACGTCCTGGACGGGCGGGCCCGCCGTGTGCTGCCCGCCCTGCTCGACGCACTGGACGAACAGCCCCCGCAAACACCGCTCGCCGTCACCTGCCGTCGCCTGCTGCGGGAGTGGGACGGGCACGACCACGGCCACCTGGCGGCGCCCTTGGTGTTCTTCCGGCTCACGCAGGTCCTCACGGAGCACTGGATCGGCAGCCGGCTGGGGGAGGAACTGGCCGCCGCCATGCCGGACGCGGCACTCCAGGTCGACCATCTGGTGCTCACCCCGGAGGCCAGGGCGGCACTCGGCGACCAGGAGGACCTGCCGACCGTGGTGAGCCGCGCGCTGACCGAGACGGCCCGGCGCATCGCCGGGGAACTGGGCGAGGACCCGACGCTGTGGCGGTACGACCGGGTGCACCGGACGACCGACCAGCACCCGCTCGGCAGGGCCGTCCCCGCCCTCGCCCCGCTCTTCGGCGCGTCGTCGACGCCGGTCGGCGGCAGCTCCCACACGGTCGGCCTGACCTCGTCCGCGCCGACGGGAGCGGTGGTCGACGGAGCACCCTGGCGGTTCGTGGCCGAACTGTCCCCGGTGGGCCCCGAGTTGTGGGACGTCCTGCGCCACGGCGCCTCGGGCAACCCGGTCTCGCCGCACTACGACGACCAGACCCCGGCCCACACCGAGGGGCGGCACCACCGCGTGGACCTCCTGCCCTCCCCGGGCAGCACGCCGCACGTGCTCCGCCTGCGCGCTCTGTCATGATCAGCGGACGGCCGTGCCGGGGAACGGCGCCGCCGGACCGGGACGGAGACGGGGCCGACGGCCGGGAGGGGCAGCGGTGGACTGGTCGACGGTGACGTTCGGGTTCGCCGCGGGACTGCTGATCGCGGCCGTCACCGCGCCCGTGGGAGTCTCCGGCGCGGTGTTCCTGCTGCCGGTCCAGTTGAGCGTCCTCGGCGTGCCCAGTCCGGCCGTCACCCCCACGAATCTGCTGTACAACGTGGTGGCCGGGCCCGGCGCCCTGCTGCGCTACCGCCGCGACGGCGCCCTCCACGGTCCGCTGACCCGCCTCCTGCTCGCCGGCACCCTGCCCGGGGTCGTCCTCGGCGCGGTGATCCGTGTCTTCGCCGTCCCCGGGCAGGCCGTCTTCCGGCTCCTGGTGGCCGCGCTGCTGCTGCCGCTCGGCCTGTGGCTCGTCGTCCGCACGCTCCGCCCCACCACCGGGCGCGCGGCGGACGGTTTGTCACCGCGTACGGTCACCGCGCTGGCGGTGGTGGTCGGGACGATCGGCGGCATCTACGGGATCGGCGGCGGCTCCGTCCTCGGGCCCGTCCTGGTCGGCCGGGGAGCGCCCGTCGACCAAGTCGCCCCGGCCGCCCTCGCCTCCACCTTCCTCACCTCACTGGTCGGCGCCGCCACCTATGGACTGCTGTCCCTCTCCGCGGGCGACGACATCGCCCCCGACTGGCTCCTCGGGCTGGCCTGTGGACTGGGCGGGCTGACGGGCGGTTACCTGGGTGCCCGGCTTCAACCCCGCCTGTCCGAACGGCTGCTCCGCCTCCTGCTGGGCACGCTCGCCGCCGCCCTCGGCGCGCTCTACGCGGCACAGGCCGGGGGCTGAGATGGCACAGGCCGTGCGCTGTGGCCGCACCGGCCGGGCGCTGAGCCGCACCGGCCGGGCGCTGGAGCAGCACAGGCTGGGGGCTGAGATGGCAGGCCGGGCGCTGAGCTGGCGCATGCCGTGTGCTGAGATGGCAGGCCGGGCGCTGGGATGCGTATGCCGTCGTGCTGAGATGGCACAGGCCGGGCGTGCCGAGCCGCATCGGCCGGGCGCCGAGGCCGCACCGGCCGGCAAGGGCGCGCTCCAGGCATCCGCGGCCAACTCGCCGCCGAGCGGCGGGCGTTACGCAGGCGATCGGGACATCGCCGACCCGAACCGGCCATGTCGTGGCTCGATGGGCTCGACGTTCCGGGGGAGTTGGGGTTCCGTGGCGCCGAGCCGTTAGTATCACGGCATGATTACGGCCTGGTCGCCCCGGCACACCGCGCGGGCCCGCGTCTGCGCGGGACTGCCGCGTGTGCTGGCCCTCGCCGTGCTGGTGTTCGGCATCCTCTTCGCCCACGGGCCGCACGCCGAGGGCATCGAGGGACACCTGTCGACCGGTGCGGCAGCCGTCCTGGCGGACAGGACCGAGACGGGCACCGCAATCCACGACGAGCACATGCCCGAGCCCGTCGTGGTGACGGACGGGCACCGTGACGGCCACGGTTCACCGCACCCCGCCGAACACTGCCTCACCGGGCAGCCGCAGCAGGGAGCGACGGGCGTGACTCCCGACTGCGCCCCGTCGGTCGGCGGACCGGTCACCTCCGTCCGCTCCCAGGTCGGGCCAGGCCTGACGGGCGCCGGCCTGCGTGGGGCGTCGGCGGTGGCGATGAAGGCGTCGGTCGTCCAGCAGGTCTAGCAACCACAGCGTCCTCCCTCCTTCCCCTACGCCGTTCCACAGCCGCGCCCTCCCCGGGACGGGCAGCAGGACGGCCCCCACCACCCACGCCCGCCGCATCCCTCCCGCGCTGACCGGAGGCGACGCGGCCGGACGGAGGAGCTGTGCCGCGCCCTTCCCCCATGCCGTCGCATGTCCGGTCCCCCATGCCGTCGCATGTCCGGTCCCCCATGCCGTCGCCCGTCCGGAGCGTCCCGCACGGCGCTCCCTCGTCGCGCCGGCTCGGCACCCTCGTCCAGGGTGCCCTGCTGCTGATGCTCGTCCTGTGCGCCGCGGCACACGGTGCAGCCGCCGAGGAGACCCGCGGGCCCGTACCCGCGGCCGTCCCGACCGCCCAGGCGGCTCCGGGCGGCACGGAACCGCAGGCCCCGCACGCCCCGCACGGCGCTCACCAGTGCGCGTCGGACGCGGTCGTCCGGGTGGCGGCCCAGGGGCCGGAGCAGCCGGTCGCCGACGCGAACGCCCCGGCGGCAGCGGCTGCCGGTGCCGCCCTCCTCGGACCTCCGCTCGCCTTCCGCGCCAAGCGTGGAGGTCGCAGACCACGCACCGGACGGGCGGCGCTCGTCGTGACGTCCCGCTGGCGGATCTAGAGCTCGCGCCCGCAGCCGGCGTCGCAGGCTGCCGCGCTCCGTCGACACCGGGCACGGAACGGATGATCCGTGCCGGTCGCCGCGGCGCGCGTGATGAGCCCTCCACCGTGATTCATCGAGCGAGAGCGAAAACATGCAGTCACCGACGAAGACCGCCCGCCCCGCCGGCCGGTCCGCCCTGCCCGGACTGGTCGGAAACACGCCGCTGCTGCGCGTGTCGGAACCGCTGGCCCCTGCAGGGCGCGGCTTCTGGGCCAAACTCGAGGGCTTCAACCCCGGCGGCATCAAGGACCGCCCGGGGCTCCACATGGTCGAGCGGGCCCGGGCCCGGGGCGATCTCAGGCCGGGTGGACGCATCATCGAGTCCACCAGCGGCACCCTCGGCCTGGGACTCGCGCTGGCCGGCATGGTGTACGGCCACCCGGTCACCCTGGTCACCGACCCGGGAATGGAGTCGTCCATGACCCGGCTGCTGAGCGCGTACGGCGCCCAGGTCACCGTCGTCTCCGAGCCGCACCCCACGGGCGGCTGGCAGCAGGCCCGCCGCGAGCGCGTGAAGCGGCTGCTGGAGCGGCACCCCGGCTCCTGGTGCCCCGACCAGTACAACAACCCCGACAACGTCGCCGCCTACACCCCGCTGGCCCTCGAACTCGCCGCCGAGATGGGCCACATCGACGTCCTCGTGTGCAGCGTCGGCACCGGCGGCCACTCCGCGGGCGTCTCCCGGGTGCTGCGTCAGCTCTACCCCGAGCTGACGGTCGTCGGAGTCGACACGATCGGCTCCACCATCTTCGGCCAGCCGGCCAGGCCCCGGCTGATGCGCGGCCTCGGTTCCAGCATCTACCCCCGCAACGTGGCGTACGACAACTTCAGCGAGGTGCACTGGGTGGCCCCGGCCGAGGCGGTGTGGACCTGCCGACAGCTCGCCGCCTCCCACTACGCCACCGGCGGCTGGAGCGTGGGCGCGGTCGCCCTGGTGGCCGGCTGGTTCGCCCGCACGATGCCCGCTGACGCCCGCATCGCGGCGATCTTCCCCGACGGCCCGCAGCGCTACCTGGGCACGGTGTACGACGACGACTACTGCGCCGCGCACGGCCTGCTGGACTCCCCGCCGGCCACCGAACCGGACGTGATCGGCCGCCTGGACGAGAAGGAGGCCACGCGCTGGACCCGGTGCACCAGCGTGGTCGACCCCCTCACCCTCCAGGGCACGCGGCAGGACGCCACCCCGGACGACGACGCGAACGCCGCGTCCGACGCCCCTGAGGAGGGCCGGTGAGGAGTCTGGTCACCCAGGTGCGCTCCTACGAGCGCAGCGTCCAGATGCTGATGGTGAACCAGTTCACCATCAATCTCGGCTTCTACATGCTGATGCCGTACCTGGCCGCGCACCTCTCCGGCACCCTCGGACTGGCCGGCTGGGTCGTCGGGCTCGTCCTGGGCGTGCGCAACTTCAGCCAGCAGGGCATGTTCCTGGTCGGCGGCACCCTGGCCGACCGCCTCGGGTACAAGCCGCTGATCGTGGCCGGGTGCGTCCTGCGCACCGTCGGCTTCGCGGCACTCGGACTCGTGGACTCGCCGGCCGCGCTGCTCGCCGCGTCGGCGGCGACGGGACTGGCCGGTGCCCTGTTCAACCCGGCCGTACGGGCCTACCTCGCGGCGGACGCGGGGGAGCGCAGGGTCGAGGCGTTCGCACTGTTCAACGTCTTCTACCAGGCCGGGATCCTGCTGGGACCGCTCGTCGGAATGGTGCTGACCGGGCTGGACTTCCGTGTCACCTGCCTGGTGGCGGCCGGGATCTTCGCGCTGCTGTCCGTCGTGCAGGTCCGTGCGCTGCCCGCCAGGCGGAAGGAGGACACCGAGGGACAGTCCGGCGGGGCCGGTGAACGTGTGCTCACGCAGTGGCGCGGCATCCTCGCCAACCGGCCCTTCCTGCTCTTCTCCGGCGCCATGACCGGCTCGTACGTCCTGACCTTCCAGGTCTATCTGTCCCTGCCGCTCGAGGTGCGCCGGCTCGGTGGCGACGGCGAGTTCGGCACGGCCGCCGTGGCGGTGCTCTTCGCGGTGTCCGGGCTGTGCACCATCCTGGCCCAGACCCGGGTGACCGCCTGGTGCAAGGCCCGCTACGAGCCCGGCCAGGCACTCGTGCGCGGACTGGCGGTGATGGGCCTGGCGTTCGTGCCACTGCTGCTGGGTACGGCGGTGCCCGTGCCACGGGGCGGCGTCGGTCTGTGGCTGCTGGCCGCCGTGCCCCCGTCGCTCACCGCACTGCTCCTGGCCGTGGGGACGATGATCGCCTACCCCTTCGAGATGGACACCATCGTCCGCCTGGCCGGCGACCGGCTCGTCGCCACCCACTACGGCCTGTACAACACCATTTGCGGCATCGGCATCACGCTCGGCAACCTGCTCACCGGCGCCGCGCTCGACGCGGCCCGCGAGGCGGGGATGCCGGCCCTGCCATGGCTCTCACTGACCGCACTGGGCCTGGCGTGCGCGACCGCGCTGTACGCCCTGCACGGCACCGGCCGCCTACGGGCTCCCGCCCCCGAACGGCAGCCCGCCACCCCCTGACCCACCGGTCGACGGACCCAAGGGGCGGGCACCGTCCGGGTGCTCGTCCCTGTCCCGCGGCACTTCTGCGGGTTGTTTTCCGCGGGCCGACGTCCGACTGGCGCAGCGGACAGAACCTGTCCGCGACCGGCGTTAGCGTGCACGGCATGACGAAGACGAAGCGCAGCGACACGGCCACGGCCCCGGTGCTCGCCGCCCGCGCCCTCAACCGGGCGACCCTCGACCGGCAACTGCTCCTGCGCCGCTCGCCGATGTCCGCCGAGGCCGCCGTCGAGCATCTGGTCGGCCTCCAGGCCCAGAACGTCAAGCCCCCGTACTACGCGCTCGCCGCCCGCCTCGACGGCTTCACGCCCGAGGCGCTGTCCCGGCTGATGGAAGACCGCGCGGCCGTCCGGATCGTCACCCTGCGCTCGACGATCCACACCCACACCGCCGACGACTGCCTGACCCTGCGACCGCTGGTGCAGCCCGCCCGGGAGCGTGAACTGAAAACCTTCCGCACGGGACTACAGGGCGTCGACCTCGACCGGCTCGCCGCCCTCACCCGCGACCTCGTCGAGGCCGGGCCGCGCACCATGAAGCAGCTGCGCGAGGCCCTGCTGCGGCACTGGCCCGACGCCGACCCGCTCGCCCTGTCCGTCGCCGCCCGCTGCACGCTGCCCCTGGTCCAGGTCACCCCGCGCGGACTGTGGGGCCGCAGCGGCCAGGTCGCCCTCACCACCGCCGAGCACTGGCTGGGCCGTCCCGCCGAACCCGCCCCCGAACCGGACACGGTGGTGCTGCGTTACCTCGCCGCCTTCGGCCCGGCCTCCGTCAAGGACATGCAGACCTGGGCCGGACTGACCCGGCTGCGCGACGCCTTCGAGCGGCTGCGCCCACGGCTGGTCACCTTCCGGGACACCGACGGGGCCGAGCTGTTCGACCTCCCGGACGCGCCCCGTCCCGACCCGGACACCCCGGCCCCGCCGCGCTTCCTGCCGGAGTTCGACAACCTGCTGCTCTCCCACGCCGACCGCACCCGCGTCATCCCGCCCGAGCACCGGGGCCGCACCTGGCAGGGAAACGCGGCGCACTCCACGCTCCTCGTCGACGGCTTCCTGGCCGGCGTCTGGCGGCTGGAGCGGGACGCGCTCGTCATCGAGCCGTTCGAGCGGCTCACCCGTGCGCAGCGGGACGACGTGCTGGCCGAGGGGGAGCGGATGCTGACCGTGCTGCACCCGGAGTCGTCGTACGACATCCGCTTCGGCACCGTACGGCGGTGAGCCGCGCGACCGCTCACCCCACAGCCGTGCGGGGCCCTCAGTCCGCCCGGCCCGTCACCGCGACCGTCACCCCGAGCCCGATCATCGTGCACCCGCCCGCGCCGCCGATCAGCGACAGACGCCGGTCGGATCGCGCGAACCAGGTGCGGGCCGCCGACGCGCACAGGCCCCACAGGGTGTCGGTGACCAGGCCGATGCAGATCGGCACCAGCCCCAGCAGCAGCATCTGCGGCACCACGTGCCCCGCCGTGTGATCCACGAACTGGGGCAGTACGGCCGCGAAGAACACCACGCCCTTGGGGTTGGTGACACCGACCAGCACACCGTCCAGGACGGTGCGCAGGTCCCCGCGGGCCGCCGTCCCGGCCGGGCGGGTGCCGATCTGCGACGCCTTGAGCTCCTTGCGGTGCCGGAACGCCTGCACCCCCAGGAAGACGAGATACGCGGCCCCGGCCAGCTTCACCGCCATGTACACCGTCACCGACCGTTCGACCAGCGAGCCGATCCCGACCGCGACCGCGACGACCAGCAGGTAGGAGCCGACGACATTGCCCAGGGCGGTCGCCACGGCGCTGCGCCGGCCGTGGGCGAGGGCCCGGCCGATGACGAACAGCACGCTGGGACCCGGAATCACGATCACCAGCAGCGACATCGCGGCGAAGGCCAGGAACCGGTCCGCTGACACCATGCCCGTCACTCCTCCTCCGCCGCACGGAGCCCCATTGAAACAGCGGCGACGGGAGCCGGACCAGACGGCGCACATGGAGAGGGGGCGTTGCGGGCCGCTCGTGGAGGCCCGCAACGCCCCCCGGCATTGCACCTGAGGGATACTCAGGAGTCCTTGTCGCTACGAGTTGACCTGCGCGCTCACCTGGCTCGAGAAGGTCGTCAGCCGGGTGTAGACACCCGGGTAACCGGCCTGCGCGCAGCCCTCGCCCCAGGAAGTGATCCCTGCCAGGACGCCCCCGATGAGCAGGGGACCGCCGCTGTCGCCCTGGCAGGTGTCCACGCCGCCGGAGGTGTATCCGGCGCACACCATCTCGCTCCGCACGAAGGAGGAGCCGTACGAGCCGGCGCAGCTGGTGTCGGACACGATCGGAACGGTCGCCGTCCGCAGCTGGTTGGAGGAGCTGCCACCGGAGGAGGTGGTGCCCCAGCCGAGGATCCGGGCGGTGGTGCCGGCCGCGTACACGCCGGTGTCCGAGGACGACACGTACTTCGCCGTGGTGTACGGCATCGCCGTCGACAGCGTCAGCACGGCCACGTCCTCGCCTCTGGTGGCGGTCGTGTAGTTCGGGTGGATCCATATCTTGCTGACTCTGCTGACCGTGCCGTCGGTGCCGTTGCGGTAGGTACGCCCGCCGACGACCATCGTGTTGCCCGTGGTCCGCCCGACCATGCAGTGCGCGGCGGTGACGACCTTCGTGGGAGAGACCAGCGTGCCGCCGCAGAACTGCGACTGCGAGGCGTTCGTGATCTGCATGACGAACGGGTACGCGGAGGCGGTGGTCGTCGTGCCGCCGACGATGGGCTGGGGAGCGGCGCCGGCGGCGGGGGCGGTGAGCAGCGCGGTCACGGCGGCGGCAGCGGTCGCCGCGGCCAGGGCGGCGGCCTTCTTGGCACGGGTGAGCCCGAACATGAGTCTCCTCGTCGGATTGCCGGTGGGGGGTCGCGCGGGTGGGGGGTGGTGCACCGGAGGGGCTCCATCGGACCCCCCGGGTGCCCGGGCGAGCGGCACGCCCTTACGCTAGAACCGGGCACACCGGCCTCCCAATGAGGGAAGCCCCTAAGGGAGTTGGGCAGGGATAACCCTCGGTCGGCCCTCGTAAACCCGCACGGGACCCGGGGCCTATCCGGTCACGCCGACCCGTCGCCGCGCACCCGCCTCCGGGTCACTGCGCGTGGCGCCCCGCCGCCAGTCGGACGATGTCGACCCGCGATCGGATCCCCAGCTTGCGGTAGACCCGGGTGAGCGTCGCCTCGACGGTCTTGACGCTGATGAACAGCCGCGCGGCGATCTCCCGGTTGGTGGCGCCCTCCATCACCAGCGCCGCGACCTGACGCTCCATCGAGGCCAGACCCTCCAGGGCGTCGAGGGTGGGCGTGGGCACGGCGGCCGGTTCCGCCGGGCCGGCCGCGGCGGCCTGGTCCACCTGGCGCAGCCACGGCAGCGCCCGGCAGCGCCTGAACAGCCGCGCCGCCTCGTCGTACGAGGCCGGCCCCGGCCGCCGGGCCCGCAGCCGGGCCAGCGCGAACGCGGCCCGGGCCTCCTCCAGGCCGTATCCGAGCTTGGCGAGCCGGTCCTGAACGGACGTCAACTGGACCAGGGCCGACTCGTGCTGGCCGCGTGCCGCGCGGACCAGCGCCTCGGCCCGGTCGAGGACGGCCAGCACGCTCTCCCGGCCGAGCCGCAGCGCGTGGACCCGTGCGACGTCGATGACGTCCTGTGCCTCGCCCGGCTCTCCGATCCGCACCAGGGCCTCGGCGAGGTCGCCGTGCCAGCGGCCGCGCGCCGGGTCGGTGATGCCCAGGCCGTACTCCAGCTCCCGCACCCGACGCAGCGAACGGACCGCGCCCGCCGGGTCCCCGGCCACCAGCTGGGCGTAGCCGAGGGCGGCCAGCGCCCGCGACAGGTACATCTGGTCGCCGTCCACCTCGGCGTGGTCCGCCGCCTCCCGGGCGAGGACCAGCGCCCGGTCCACGTCCCCGGCCGAGGCCTCCGCGAGGGAGGTGAGCATCGCCGAGGCGCCCTCGCCGATCCCGGAGTCCCGGGCCAGGCGCAGGCTCTCGCGGGCCAGGTCCAGGGCCCGGCCGCAGTGCCCGGAGCGCAGCTCGGTGTCGGCGAGGAAACGCAGGTAGTGCACCTCGCTCTCGACCATGCCGCGCCGCCGCGCCTCGCGCAGCAGCGCCGTGATGGTCGCCCGGGCCTCGGGCAGCCGGTCGCTCATGATCAGCCAGCGGAACCGGGCCGAGCCGGCCCCGTTGTGGTGGCAGGCGACGTACGGGTCCTGGGGTTCCTTCAACGCCTGCTTGATGGTGGCGGGGGCGTCCGGGTGGCCCATCAGGGTCTCGACGGAGGCCTGGAAGGACAGCGCCATGAGCTCGGTGCGCCGGTCCTCGCCGCGCGCGGCCAGCTCCGCCGCGTGGGCGGCCTCCTGCCGGGCCTCGGCGAAGTCGCCCTCCACGACCAGGCCGCGCCAGGCCAGCTGGTAGTGGACCAGGGCGAGCAGCTTCGGGTCGTCGCCCGCGTCGGCCAGGACCTGCGGGAAGACGGCGTCGACCTCGCCCAGGGCCTGCCCGGCCGCCTCGATGACGACCATCCAGGCCCGCACCCGCTCCGCGGGCACCGTGGCCCGGGTCAGCACGTCCCGCGCGATGTCCCGCGCGAGGTCGACCTCACCCGCGGTGATCGCGTCCTCGGCGGCCAGCAGCCGCCGCTCGTCGGGGCCCGGGGCGCTGTCCGCCGGGGTGTGCCGGGCCGCGAGCAGCCCGAGCGAGGCGGCCACCGAGGGCGCCCCGCGGTCCCGGGCCAGCGTGGCGGCCTCCGCGAGCCGGGCCGCCACCTCCGGGTCGGTGCCGGTGGTCGCCAGGGCCAGGTGCCGGGCCCGCTCGATCGGGTCGGAGGCGGCCGTGGACAGCGCGGCGTGCGCGGCGCGCCGCTCCTGCGCCGGGGCCTCCGCGTACAGCGCGGCCGAGATCAGCGGATGCGCGAAGCGTACGGCCGGTCCCTCCGGCTCGGTCGCCAGCAGCCCCAGCGCGGCGGCCTGGGCGGTCTCGGCCTCGGCATTGTCCCGCCCGGCCGCGTGCAGCAGGGCCACGGTGGGGCGGGCGCCCGCGCTGGCCACCAGCAGCGTGCGGCGCGCCTCGTCCGACAGCATCTCCAAGCGATTGAGCACCAGGGCCCGCAGCGAGGTGGGCACCGGCAGCGGGTCACCGGGCCGGGGCCGGGCGGGGCTCTCGGCCAGGGCGCGGCCCAGCTCCAGGGCGAACAGCGGGTTGCCGCCGCTCGTGCGGTGGATGTCACGGACCGTGGAGCGGGACAGGTTGGTGTAGCCGCGGTGGTCGAGCAGCGCGGAGACCTGGGCGCGGGAGAGCGGGCCCAGACGGACGGCGAGGGTGTCCGGTGGGCAGGCCCGCAGATGACGGTCGTACTCCTCGTCCTCGGTGCGCACCGCGCACAGCAGCTGGACGGGGGTGTCGCCCAGCCGGCGGGCGGCGAAGCCGAGCAGCTCGGCGCTGGCCGAGTCCAGCCACTGCAGGTCGTCGGCGACGAGCAGGACGGGGCCGTCGGCGGCCAGCGCGCGCAGCGCGGACAGCACGGCCAGGCGCAGCGCGAGCCCGTCCCGCTGGAGTGTGGACTCGCCGCGGCCGGTGAGCGCCGACTCCAGGGCGGTGCGCTGGGCGGCCGGCAGCTTGCCGGACACCTCGTCCAGGACCAGGCCGAACAGATCGGCGAGGGCCAGGAACGGCAGATGGGATTCGGACTCCGTGGCCGAGCAGCGCAGGACGGTCCGGGCCGTCCCGGCGTCATCCCCGGCCAGTGCCCGCAGGACGGTCGACTTTCCAATTCCCGCAGGGCCGTGCAGCAGCACACTGCCGCCTCGGCCGAGCTGCTCACGCGCCGTGGTGAACAGTTCTTCCCGGCCGATGACCAGTTCGGGGCGGTTCCTGGCAGGCTCCCGGAAGTCCCGTCGCACGGTCACCGCTCCCCTCCGTGTGTCGTGTCCTGGCCAATATTAGGCAACGACTCATTGAATTTCGGACGGACGCTGTGGTGAGAGAAACAACAGCGGGTGAGACAGGACGAAATTCAAAGCGTGCCTGAGCGAATAGAAGCACCTCGGGCCTACGGCAACCACCCCGCGCGGCGCGCGGCCACCACGGCCTCCCCACGGGTGCGGGCCCCCAGCTTCCGCATGGCCGACCGCAGATACGCCTTCACCGTCTCGGCCGTCACCCCCAGCCGCTCGGCGACGGCCGCGTTGGTGGCGCCCGTCGCGACGCACGCCAGCACGTCCACCTCCCGGGGCGCCAGCCGTGCCACCGCAGGGGGCGGCCCGGTCAGCAACGCGCACGCGCGCAGCAGCTCCGCCCGCAACGCCGGGTCGCCGATCCGCGGCGCCAGCGCCCGCAGGGCCGCGTGCGCCTCGCGCACCTGCTCGGTCCGTGCGGCGCCGAGCGCGTCCCGTGCCGTCCCGGCCCGCGCGGCGCCGAGCGTCTCCCGCGCCTCGTCGCGCACGACCAGCGCCCGCTCCACGTCCCGGGCCACCTCGGCCGCCGTGTCGAGGACGCGCCCACCCAGCGGCCGCGCCGTGCGCAGGGCGCCGTACAGCACTCCGCGCACCCGGTGCCGTACCACCACCGGCACGGCCAGCACCGAGCGCAGCCCCTCCGCCGCCACCGGGGCGTCGTACTCGTGGCTGATCTGCCGGGACGACGAGTAGTCCGTCACCACGCAGGGCCGGGCCAGTGCCACCGCCTTGCCGCCCAGCCCGTTCCCCGAGGTCACCGCGAGCGAGCTGAGCGCCCGTGTCGCCGTGCCGTCGAGTTCGCTGATGCGGATCTGCTGCCGCCCGGCCTCCAGCAGGCCGCCGAAGGCGACCGGCAGCCCGGTGGAACGCCGCAGCCGCAGCAGCGCGTTCCGTATCTCCACCCTGTCGGCCGTCACCTGCTCGCCCTTCCCTGCGGCCGCCCTGCCGCAGACACCCCCGTTCGGGGGTAGTGAGACCTGCATCACGGATTACACGATGTCCGGAGCCGCCCGGCAATGGTCCGGCAACGAGGAGGACGAATGAGCACGGCCACGGAGCTCTTCCGCGGGGCGCGGGACTTCCTGCTGCACCACCGCGAGGACTACGCCACCGCCTACGAGGGCTTCGCCTGGCCCCGACTGGACCGCTTCAACTGGGCGCTCGACTGGTTCGACGTGATCGCGGACGGAAACGACCGCACCGCCCTGCACATCGTCGAGGAGGACGGCTCCGGGTCCCGCCTGTCCTTCGCCGAGCTGTCCGACCGCTCCGACCGCGTCGCGAACTGGCTGCGGCAGCGCGGCGTGCGCGCCGAGGACCGGGTCCTGGTCATGCTCGGCAACCAGACCGAGCTGTGGGAGACCGCGCTGGCCGCGATGAAGCTGCGCGCCGTCGTCATCCCGGCCACCCCGCTGCTCGGCCCCGCCGACCTGCGCGACCGCGTCGACCGCGGCCGGGTCCGGCACGTGCTCGTACGCGCCGCGGACACCGCCAAGTTCGACGGGGTGCCCGGCGACTACACCCGCATCGCGGTCGGGGGAGCGGCCCCGGGCTGGCAGCCGTACGAGGACGCCTACGGCGCTCCCGGCGGCTTCACGCCCGACGGCCCCACCCTGGCCGACGACCCCCTGATGCTCTACTTCACCTCCGGGACCACCGCCCGTCCCAAACTGGTCGAGCACACCCACACCTCGTATCCGGTCGGGCACCTGGCGACCATGTACTGGATCGGACTGCGCCCCGGCGACGTGCACCTGAACATCTCCTCGCCGGGCTGGGCCAAGCACGCCTGGTCCAACCTCTTCGCCCCCTGGAACGCCGAGGCGACGGTCTTCCTGCACAACTACACCCGGTTCGACGCCCCCCGGCTGATGGCCGAGATGGACCGGGCGCGGGTCACCACCTTCTGCGCGCCGCCGACCGTGTGGCGCATGCTCGTCCAGGCCGACCTGACCCGGCTGCGCACCCCGCCCCGCGAGGCCGTCGCCGCCGGAGAACCCCTCAACCCCGAGGTCATCGAGCAGGTCCGCCGGGCCTGGGGCGTCACCGTCCGGGACGGCTTCGGGCAGACCGAGACCGCCGTGCAGATCGCCAACAGCCCCGGCCAGCCGCTGAAGACCGGATCCATGGGACGGCCGAGCCCCGGCTACCGCGTCGAACTGCTCGACCCCGTCTCCGGCGCGCCCGGCGCCGCCGAGGGCGAGATCGCGCTCGACCTCTCCGACCGCCCGGTCGGCCTGATGACCGGCTACCACGGCGACCCGGACCGCACGGCGGAGGTGATGGCCGGCGGCTACTACCGCACCGGCGACATCGGCTCCCGGGACGAGGACGGACACCTCACCTACGTCGGACGCGCCGACGACGTCTTCAAGGCCTCCGACTACAAGATCAGCCCCTTCGAGCTGGAGAGCGCCCTGCTGGAGCACGAGGCGGTGGCCGAGGCGGCCGTCGTGCCCGCCCCGGACGAGCTGCGCCTGGCCGTGCCCAAGGCGTATGTCGTACTGGCCGAGGGCTGGGAGCCGGGCCCCGGCACCGCGAAGGTGCTGTTCGAGCACTCCCGTGACGTCCTCGCGCCCTACAAGCGCATCCGCCGCCTGGAGTTCGGCGAGCTGCCCAAGACCGTCTCCGGCAAGATCCGCCGCGTCGAGCTGCGCGAGGCCACGGCCGCCGGATCGGACGCCGAGTTCCGCGAGGAGGACTTCCGGTGAGCGAGCTGTCGTACACGCACGGCACGAGCGGGACGACCCTGCTCGGCGACACGATCGGGGCCAACCTGGACCGGGCGGTGGCGGCCTGGCCGGACCGCGAGGTGCTCGTCGACGTGCCGTCCGGGCGGCGCTGGACGTACACCGAGTTCGCCGCGGACGTCGAGAAGCTTTCGCGTGCGCTGCTCGCCGCCGGCGTCGCCAAGGGCGACCGGGTGGGCATCTGGGCGGTCAACTGCCCGGAGTGGGTGCTCGTCCAGTACGCCACCGCCCGGATCGGCGCGATCATGGTGAACATCAACCCCGCCTACCGCACCCACGAGGTCGAGTACGTCCTCGACCAGGCCGGCGTCTCGCTGCTCGTCGCCTCCCTCAGCCACAAGACCAGCGACTACCGGGCGATGGTCGAGCAGGTGCGGCCGCGGTGCCCGCAGCTGCGCGAGACCGTGTACATCGGCGACCCGAGCTGGGACGCGCTGATCGCGCGCGGCACCTCCGCCCCGTACGAGGAGCTGTCCTGCGACGACCCGATCAACATCCAGTACACCTCGGGCACGACGGGCTTCCCGAAGGGCGCCACGCTCTCCCACCACAACATCCTCAACAACGGTTACTTCGTCGGGGAGTTGATCGGCTACTCGGAGCAGGACCGGGTCTGTGTGCCCGTGCCCTTCTACCACTGCTTCGGCATGGTGATGGGGAACCTGGCCGCTACCTCCCACGGCGCCTGCATCGTCATCCCCGCCCCGTCCTTCGACCCGGCGGCGACCCTGCGCGCGGTCCAGGAGGAGCGCTGCACGTCCCTGTACGGCGTGCCGACCATGTTCATCGCGGAGCTCAACCTGCCCGACTTCGCGTCGTACGACCTGACCTCCCTGCGCACCGGCATCATGGCGGGCTCGCCCTGCCCGGTGGAGGTGATGAAACGGGTCGTCGCAGAGATGCACATGGAACAGGTCTCCATCTGCTACGGCATGACCGAGACGTCCCCGGTGTCCCTGCAGACGCGGATGGACGACGACCTGGAGCACCGCACCGGCACCGTCGGCCGCGTCCTGCCGCACATCGAGGTGAAGATCGTCGACCCGGCGACCGGGGTGACCCGACCGCGCGGAACGGCGGGCGAGTTGTGCACCCGCGGCTACAGCGTGATGCTCGGCTACTGGAACGAACCGGAGAAGACCGCCGAGGCCGTCGACGCGGGCCGCTGGATGCACACCGGGGACCTGGCGGTGATGCGCGACGACGGGTACGTCGAGATCGTCGGCCGCATCAAGGACATGATCATCAGGGGCGGCGAGAACATCTACCCGCGTGAGGTGGAGGAGTTCCTGTACGGCCATCCCGAGATCCGCGACGTCCAGGTCGTGGGCGTGCCGCACGAGCGGTACGGCGAGGAGGTCCTGGCCTGCGTCGTCCCCCGCGACCCGGCCGACCCGCTCACCCTGGAGGAACTGCGCGCGTACTGCGAGGGGCAGTTGGCGCACTACAAGGTACCGACCAGGTTGCAGATCCTGGACGCCTTCCCGATGACGGTGTCGGGGAAGGTGCGGAAGGTGGAGCTGCGGGAGAAGTACGGCGTCCGGTGAGCGACGGCGTGCGGCGGTCGAAGGCGAGCACGTGCGGGGCCGACGGCGTGGGCGTGGCGCATGCGCACACGCGGCCATCGGCCGAGGCCCTGCGCGGCCTCCTCGGCACGGACCGCCCGTGGCCCCGCGGTGAGTCCGGCCTCGGCCGGCACGCGGAAGCCGAGGCGGGCGCAGTACGGCGCGTTCCACGGGACGTCGGCGAAGGCGGTCAGGGGCAGGCCGGTCAGGCAAGGCCCTCCTCGTGCGCGCGGCCGTCGGCATGGGACAGCAGGGCCTGAGCAGGCCGGGACCTGCCCGCGTGGAGCGCGCCGTCCACTGGCTGGCGAGCAGGTACGCGACCGGGCGGTCGTCCGCCTCGGCGCCCCGTTCGCTGCCCCGGAAGGCGGGGAGTTCGGCCGGGGCGGCGGGGCGGATGCGCCTGGGCCGGTACCGGGGCGGCGGGGTGGCCGTCGCGGGGCTTTTCCGCGTCGGGGGCGAAAGCGGACGGGGGCCGGCGGCGCGGGCCTGGTGACGGGGCGCGGGCGGTGACGAGGGGCCCGCGGTAGGGCATCGCTGGCCGGCGACGCCCGGTGTGCGGGCCAGGCGGCATGCGGGCCCCGGCCGAGGGGGAGGCGGTCCCCAGCCGGATGCCCGGAGGCAGCGGTACGGACGGCGGGCGGGTCGGCGGCTGGTGTCCGGCCGCCGACCGCTGTGTCAGGCGCCGGTCGTGCGCAGCGCGTGCGCCGGCCCGTTCACCGGCTGTGGCGTGCCCGTGGAGTCGAGGACGAACAGGGGGACGCCCAGGGCGTCCGCGCGGGCGCGGGCGTCGTCGGTGTAACCGGCGAGGGAGAAGTACACGCATCCCTTGGACTCCGTCATCGCCGTCAGCCACAGGCACTCCACGTCCCGCAGCGACGCCGCGCGCACGGTCGGCTCCACCTGGGCGAGAACGCCGCGGGCCGCCAGGGCGACACCGGAGGGCGGGCGCCGGTCCGCCCGGCGGATGTCCCCGTGGCCGAGCCGACGCAGACACAGCGCGGCGGCCATGACGACGTCGAGCGCGGTACGGACCGGGACCGGCCGGAAGGCTTGGTGCTCTGCGGGGGCGTGACTCTCGCCGGTCCCCGTACGGCCGGGGCCCTCACGCGTTCCCGCACGGCCGGGGCTTTCACCCGTTTCCGCACGGGCAGGGCTCTCGTCCGTTCCCGTACGGGGCGCGCTGCCGGTCACCCGGATGCGCAGGACCGTGCCGCAGGCGCAGCCCAGTTCCGGGTGGGGCCACTCGCCGCGCCGGCCGCACTGTCCGCACGGCAGGGTGACCCAGTCGTCCTCCCAGACGCGGTGGGCCACGGGCGTCGCGGACCCCTCTCCGTCCAGTCGCGGGGCGACGGGGGCTCCGCACGCGCACGGATACACCGGTGCCGCGTAACGGTGCCGGCGCCGGCAGGACGGGCAGCGCACCGGCACGCTCTCGGACATGGCCCTCCCGGACGGCGTCGCCGGACGACAGCGCCACCGCGCGACAGCTCGCTGGCACGGCGACTCGGCGATTCGGCGACTCGACTGCTGGGGATGCGCACCCATCGTCCTCCAGGGCGCCCCCGCTTGTCCGGCGTTTGCCCGGCGCCCGTCGGTCTCTTGACGGTCTTCGCCCGTCCACCTACATTCATTCCAGATCGTAGAAAGTTATTTCCGCTATACGGAAGAGCTCACCGCGGGGCGCGACGGGAGTGCGAATCCGACAGCCGAAGCAGGAGTACTCGATGGCTCGAATGACCGCTGCCCGCGCGGCAGTTGAGATCCTCAAGCGCGAGGGCATCACCGACGCGTTCGGTGTCCCGGGCGCGGCGATCAACCCCTTCTACGCGGCGCTCAAGGCCTCCGGCGGCATCACCCACACCCTCGCCCGGCACGTCGAGGGCGCCTCGCACATGGCCGAGGGCTACACCCGCACCCACCCGGGCAACATCGGCGTCTGCATCGGCACCTCCGGCCCAGCCGGCACCGACATGATCACGGGCCTGTACTCCGCCACCGGCGACTCCGTCCCGATCCTGTGCATCACCGGCCAGGCCCCGACCGCCGTGATCCACAAGGAGGACTTCCAGGCCGTCGACATCGCCTCCATCGCCAAGCCGGTCACGAAGATGGCCGTGACCGTCCTGGAGGCCGCCCAGGTCCCCGGCGTCTTCCAGCAGGCCTTCCACCTGATGCGCTCCGGCCGTCCCGGCCCGGTCCTCATCGACCTGCCGATCGACGTCCAGCTCACGGAGATCGAGTTCGACCCGGAGACGTACGAGCCGCTCCCGGTCTACAAGCCGGCCGCGACCCACGCCCAGGCCGAGAAGGCGATCGCGATGCTGAACGCCGCCGAGCGGCCGCTGATCGTCGCGGGCGGCGGTGTCATCAACGCCGACGCCGCCGCACTGCTCGTCGAGTTCGCCGAGCTGACCGGCACGCCGGTCGTGCCGACCCTGATGGGCTGGGGCGTCCTGCCCGACGACCACGAGCTCAACGCCGGCATGGTCGGCCTGCAGACCTCGCACCGCTACGGCAACGCGACGTTCCTGGAGTCCGACTTCGTCCTCGGCATCGGCAACCGCTGGGCCAACCGCCACACCGGCAGACTCGACGTCTACACGGCCGGCCGCACCTTCGTCCACGTCGACATCGAGCCCACACAGATCGGCAGGATCTTCGCCCCCGACTACGGCATCGCCTCCGACGCCAAGGCGGCACTGGAGCTGTTCGTCGAGATCGCCAAGGAGCTGAAGGCGGCCGGGAAGCTGCCCGACCGCTCCGCCTGGGCGGCGGCCGCGCAGGAGAGGAAGGCCAGGCTCCAGCGCCGTACGCACTTCGACGACATCCCGATCAAGCCGCAGCGGGTCTACGAGGAGATGAACAAGGCCTTCGGCCCGGAGACCCGGTACGTCTCCACCATCGGTCTCTCCCAGATCGCGGGCGCCCAGATGCTGCACGTCTACAGGCCGCGCCACTGGATCAACTGCGGACAGGCCGGCCCGCTCGGCTGGACGGTCCCGGCCGCGCTGGGCGTGGCGAAGGCCGATCCGGAGGCCTGCGTGGTCGCGCTCTCCGGCGACTACGACTTCCAGTTCATGATCGAGGAGCTGGCGGTCGGCGCGCAGCACCGGATCCCGTACGTCCATGTCCTGGTGAACAACGCCTACCTGGGCCTGATCCGCCAGGCGCAGCGGGCCTTCGACATCGACTTCCAGGTCAAGCTGGAGTTCGAGAACGTCAACGCGCCGGAGCTCGGCGTCTACGGCGTCGACCACGTCAAGGTCGCCGAGGGCCTCGGCTGCAAGGCGATCCGGGTGACCGACCCGAACGAGCTGGCAGCGGCCTTCGAGCAGGCCAAGAAGCTCGCCGCCGAGTACCGGGTCCCGGTCGTCGTCGAGGCGATCCTGGAGCGGGTCACCAACATCTCCATGTCGACGACCAACGACATCAGCGACGTCGTCGAGTTCGAGGAGCTCGCGACCGAACCCGGCCACGCGCCGACTTCGATCAGGACGCTGAAGGTCTGACGCGCGTACGGCACGGACGCGGCACTGTCACGCGGCTGACAGGCACGGACAGGTACGGACAGGCACTGCCAGGCACTGTCACGCACATAGGGGCGGCCCCTCTCCCGAGGGGCCGCCCCGTCGGTGTGCTCAGTCCGTGCCGCCGTCTCCGCCGCCGCAGGAGTATCTGTGGCGCAGTGCTCTGTCGCCGGTGACCGGGTACCCGCGCGGGACGTGCCGCAGGAGCCCCCTGTCCGCCACCTGGACGCGGGGGATCAGGCCGGTCCGCAGGGCGAAGCGCGGTTCGAGCAGCGCCAGGGCCGCCTCGCCGTGCAGCGCGACGGCGAGCAGCTTGTCGTCCTCCGACAGGTGGCGTCTGCTCGCGGGCAGCGGATGCCGCTGCCGGAGGGCCCGCACCTGGCGGCGGGCGGCGCGCGTCGGGCCGAGCAGCGGCAACCGCAGCAGACCTGCCTCCGCCAGGCCGACCCGCAGCTCCGCCACCGCGATGCGGACCTCCGCACGCTGGGACACCTCCTGCGGCCCGGCGGGCTCCTGCAGACAGGCGAGCACGGCGTCGGCCAGCGCAGGAAGCGGCTGCGGAGGCCCGTCCGCGTCGGCGGCACCGGGCACACCGGCCTCACCGGCTCTGTCCGGGGCCGACCGCACCGCTCGTACCGTGCCCGGCCGGCCCGCCTCGACGGCGCCCCGCAGGTGCAGGGCGATCACGGCGACCGTCACGGCGGCCCGCGGGCCGCCGCGCAGCAAGGCGATCTCGAACGGTCGCAGGCGGAGCGGTGTCTCGCCGTTCATGAGCTTCCCCCGATCCCGGGTCCGGGCGTCCGGCGGGTGGTTGCCGGGGGCGCCGGGCCGTGTCACCGGGCGAGGCCCGGGTCCCGTCCCCCGCGCGGGACCCGCGCCCTCCCCGTGCTGGGGCCGGGCTCCGTGGCGCCCGGGCCGGGCTGTCCCCCCGTCGCCCCCGTGCGGGCCCCGCTCCCCGTTCCCCGTGGCGGCGGGGCCCCCCGCCCCCGTGCCGGCGGGCCCCGTGTGACCGGGAATGTGCCCGCGGGCAGGGGCAGCCGAAGCCTCCCGGGCCGGGTTCAGAGGTTGATTTGAGGGTTCCGTAGTGGGCGTACGACCGGTGGCGTAGACGAGGCGGCCACGCGGTCCGGCGGCCTGGCGGCCCTCACTCCCCGCTCGTCCGGTGCTCGTGGTGCTCGGACAGCCCCGGCCAGTCGTCCGGGCCGCCGCCCTCCCACTCGATGAGGTCGCTGTCGGCGACGTCGGTCACGTACAGATCGGCCAGCCGCAGGATCTCGCCGACGTCGTCGACGTGCGAGGCGATCCCCAGCGTCTCGTCGCCCGAGGTGACCCGCCGGGAGCCGTCCAGGGCCGGCGGGTGCACCACGACGTGCGGGTGCTCGGTCGGGTGCGTCATGCCTTCAGGCTCCTGCGGACGCGGGCGGAGCGCACCCCGGAGACGCCGAGGAGCGCCGGATGCGGGACCGTCCGCATCCGGCGCTCGCCGGTCTGGCCGTCCGACGGTGCGAGGCTGGGCGCGACAGGTCGTTCGCGCCGCCGGACGGGGTCGCTGGTGCCTCGGAGAGGCACGGGGGCTGGGACCGCGGCGGGTGTGACGGCGCCCGGGGCGCCTTCCCTCAGGTCGAAGAAGGAGCGCCGGGACCTTCACCACCGCACTGGCTCACACGCCGCCGCGGTCCTCGCCCTGCCCGCGGTGCCACCGGGGCGGCCACCCGTCATCCGGGCCGCCCGGTGGTCCCGCGGGCCGCGCGTACGGTCTCGACCTCCCCGTCGAGTTGCGTACGCGAGCCGGTGTGTCAGTCCTCGCGCAGGGCGCGGACCGCCTCCTCCACGCGCCTGCCGTAGTCCGGGTCGGCGGCGTGGAAGTGCGCGAGGTTCTTCTCGATCACGTCGTCGCGGGAGACCTGGGACAGACCGCCGGCGATGTTGGCGACCAGGCGCCGCTTCTCCTCCTCGGACATCAGGCGGTACAGCTCACCCGCCTGGAAGAAGTCGTCGTCCTTGGTGTGCGGCGGAGCCGCATGGGTTCCCGTGTGGCCGGCGACCGCCAGCGGGGCCGACAGCGGGCGGCCCGTCTCGACCGGGCCACCGTAGGAGTTCGGCTCGTAGTTCTTTGCGTGACGGCCCTGGGAGTTGAGCGCCATGAGGCCGTCGCGTCCGTAGTTGTGCGCGCCGCCGGGGACGGCCTTCGGGGCGTTGACGGGCAGCTGGGTGTGGTTGACGCCCAGGCGGTAGCGGTGGGCGTCCGCGTAGGCGAACAGGCGGCCCTGGAGCATCTTGTCGGGGGAGGGGCCGATGCCCGGCACGAAGTTGTTCGGGGAGAAGGCGGCCTGCTCGACCTCGGCGAAGACGTTGTCCGGGTTGCGGTCCAGCACCAGGCGGCCCACCCGCCGCAGAGGGTGGTCGGCGTGCGGCCAGACCTTGGTCAGGTCGAAGGGGTTGAAGCGGTAGTCGGCCGCCTCGGCCGCCGGCATGACCTGGACGTAGAGGGTCCAGGACGGGTGCACGCCGCGCTCGATGGCCTGGAGCAGGTCCGTCTGGTGGGAGTCGGGGTCCTTGCCCGCGATCTCCTGGGCCTGCTCGGTGGACAGGCAGCGGATGCCCTGGTTCGTCTTGAAGTGGTACTTGACGAAGAAGGCCTCGCCGTCGTCGTTCGTCCACTGGTAGGTGTGCGAGCCGTAGCCGTTCATGTGGCGGTACGACGCCGGGATGCCGCGGTCGCCCATCAGCCACGTCACCTGGTGCGTGGCCTCGGGGGAGTGGCCCCAGAAGTCCCAGACGTTGTCCGGCTCCTGCCGGCCGGTGAACGGGTCGCGCTTCTGCGAGTGGATGAAGTCCGGGAACTTGATCGGGTCCTTGATGAAGAACACCGGGGTGTTGTTCCCGACGAGGTCGTAATTGCCTTCCCGGGTGTAGAACTTGACCGCGAAGCCGCGCGGGTCGCGCACCGCGTCCGCGCCGCCGAGGGAGTCGGCCACGGTCGAGAACCGCACGAACACCTCGGTGCGCTTGCCGACGCTGTTCAGGAAGTCGGCGCCGGTGAAGCCGGTGATGTCGTCGGTCACCTCGAAGTGGCCGTAGGCGCCGGAGCCGCGGGCGTGCACCACGCGCTCCGGGATGCGTTCGCGGTTGAAGCGCGCCAGCTTCTCCAGCAGATGCTGGTCCTGGATCAGGAGCGGGCCGCCGAGGCCGGCGGTGGCGGAATTCTGGTTGTCTGCGACGGGGGCGCCGGACTCCGTGGTGAGTGTTCCCGCGGTGAGCACGCGCTTCGACATCGTGGACCTTCCGTACGACGGGCAGCGGAAAACTTTTTCCGCTTAGTGGAGCCTAGGTCGGGACGATCTGGGCGTCAACAGTTTGTTGAATCTCTGGATGTGGTTCCGGGCGGCGCCATCGCTCTGGGCGCGACAGGACATATGTCAGCGAGGCGCCGCCCGGGGTATGAGGGACCGGTCAGACCTGCGCGCCGGACAGGCGCTCCACTCCCCGCAGCAGGGCCGAGTGGTCCAGGCCGCCGTCGCCCTGGGCGCGCAGCGACGCGACCAGCTGGGCGACCACGGCGCCGACGGGCAGGGCCGCGCCGACGGTGCGGGCGGCGTCCGTGACGATGCCCATGTCCTTGTGGTGCAGGTCGATACGGAAGCCCGGCTTGAAGTCGCGGTCGAGGAAGTTGTCCTTCTTGCGGGTCAGCACGGTCGAGCCGGCCAGGCCGCCGTTGAGGACGTCCAGCGCCGCCCTCAGGTCCACGCCCGACTTCTCCAGGAAGACCACCGCCTCGGCGCACACCTGGATGTTCACGGCGACGATCAGCTGGTTGGCGGCCTTCACGGTCTGGCCGGAGCCGTGCGGACCGCACAGCACGATGGTCTTCCCCAGCGCCTCGAAGATCGGCTTGGCCTGGTCGAAGTCGGCCTGCTCGCCGCCGACCATGATGGACAGCACGGCCTCGATCGCGCCGGCCTCACCGCCGGACACCGGGGCGTCGAGCACCCGGATGCCCTTCTCCCCAGCGTTCCTGGCCAGGTCGACCGAGGTCTGCGGGGTGATCGAGGACATGTCGATCAGCAGGGCGCCGGACCTGGCGTTGTCCAGGATGCCGTCGGGGCCGTAGGCGATGGCCTCCACCTGCGGGGACGCGGGCACCATCGTGATGATCACGTCGGCGTCGCGCACGGCCTCGGCGAGGGAGGAGGCTGCGGTGCCGCCGGCGGCGGCCAGGCGGTCGAGCTTCTCCCGCTCCAGGGTGTAGCCGGTGACGTCGTAGCCCGCCTTGATCAGGTTCTCGGACATGGGGGAGCCCATGATGCCGAGGCCGATCCAGGCGACCTTGGGGAGTCGGTTGCTCATGATGCGGGTGCCTTTCACAGTCCGGGGTGGGATTCAGCGGGCGGCGCGGGCCTCACGGGGCAGCCAGTCGAAGGCCTGGGCGCTCGGGCGGTCGCCCGGCTTGTACTCCAGGCCGACCCAGCCGTCGTAACCGGCCTTGCGGAGCCGGTCGAGGAGGTCCTCCAGTGGCAGCGAACCCGTGCCGGGGGCGCCGCGGCCGGGGTTGTCGGCGATCTGGACGTGGCCGGTCTTCGCGGCGTACCGCTCGATCACCGACGGCAGGTCCTCGCCGTTCATCGACAGGTGGTAGAGGTCCATCAGGAAGCGCGCGTTGCCCAGGCCCGTGGCCTGGTTGACCTGGTCGACGATCCCGACGGCGGCGGGCGCGCTCACCAGTGGGTACAGCGGCGACTCGGGCCTGTTCAGCGCCTCGATCAGCAGGATCGCGCCGATCCGGTCGGCGGCCCGGGCCGCGAGCGCCAGGTTCTCCAGCGCGAGCGCGTCCTGCTCGGCCGGGTCCACGCCCTCGACGCGGTTGCCGTACAGCGCGTTGAGCGCCGTGCAGCCGAGCGACCGCGCGAAGTCGGCGGCCACCTCGACGTTGGCGCGGAACCGCTCGGATTCCTCGCCCGGGACCGACAGGGCGCCGCGGTCCGGGCCCGGCAGCCGGCCGGCGTAGAAGTTCAGGCCGGTGAGCCGGACGCCCGCGTCCTCGATCGCCTTGCCGAGGGCGTCGAGCTCGGACCGCTCGGGGGTGGGTGAGTCGATCCAGGGCCACCACAGCTCGACCGCGGTGAAGCCGGCCGCGGCGGCGGCGGCCGGGCGCTCCAGGAGCGGGAGTTCCGTGAAGAGGATCGACAGGTTGACGTTGAAGCGCTGGTCTGCGAATCCCATCGCGGCGGCGCCCCCTTCCTCGTATTCCATATTGCGGAAGTTCATTTCTGCGTAATGGAAGATTGCCTGTGATCGGGAAGAGCTGTCAAGAGCGGGCACGAAAAAGCGCCCCCGCGCGGTCGGCGCGGGGGCGCATCGGTACGGGCAGATCAGAGCGCGTCCACGGCGCTCACCTTCCAGCCCTCGGCGGTACGGGAGAGGGTCATCCGCACCCGGTTCAGGTCCACGCGGGACCCGGAGACCTGGGTGCTCCTGGTGACCTGGTTGACGAAGAGCAGCACCACGACCCGGTCCGGCGAGGCCGAGACGACCGAGGCCGCCGGGGCACCACCGCCCGGCGGCTCCACCACCGACGCCTTGACCACCCCGTGGTACTTCTCGGCGGTCGGCGTCACCACCGTCTTGGTGGTCTTCCCGTACTCCTCGCGGAACTTCCCGGTCAGATGGGTGCGGGCCCGGGCGAAGTCCCGGTCCAGATGCCGGTAGTCGTACGACAGCACCACCGGCGCCGCCTTCCGGGCGGCCGCCAGCGCCTCATGCCCCGCGTCCTGGGCCCGCTGCCCCTGACGGTACTGCCACCCGAGCATCCCCACCGCGACCAGCCCGGCCACGAGGAGGACGGCCAGGACGACGGTGAGGAGCCGCGGCCGGGACCTCGTGGGTCGCTCCTCGGCGGGCTCCGCGGACTCCGGTGCCGGCTCCGGCGGGTCGTCCCAGCCGTCTGGTACCTCGATCACCACCGTGCGCCCGGACAGCGGCGCCTCCGGCGGCCGGGCCGCTTCGTCCTCGCGCGGCACCGCTCGCTCGGGGCCGTCCGTGCGTCCGGCGCGCTTGGCCGCCGCGCGGGCGGCCGCGGTCAGAGTGCGGCGGGCGGGGGCGGTCAGGGTGCGGCGGGCGGGGGCGCCGGCGCCCCGGGTGCGGGAGATCGGGTTCGCCACGGTATTGCTCCTCGGGCTTTCTCCTGAAGCGGGTACGAAGGGGGTGCGGGGTCAGCCGACGAACTCGACGTCGGAGGTGAGCCAGCGCCCGCCCTGGCGCACCAGGTCGAGCTGGAGCCGGTAGGTGCGGGCCTCGCCCTGGGGCACGGCGGTGTTGGTCACCTTGCTGTCGGCGACGACCAGGACGCGGGCCGAGCGGTCGTCGGACCGCACGATGCCCGCCTCCAGGACCTGCCCCTGGGACACCGACTTGTTCTGCGCGACCAGCCGGGTCAGCTGCTCGGTCTGCGCGGCGAACTCCTTCTTGAAGCCGCCGGTGGCGTTCTTCAGCACGTTCCGGCTGTCCCGGGCGTAGTGCCGGTAGTCGAGCGAGGTGAAGTTCAGCGCCGACTGGCGTGCCGCGGAGAGGATGTCCTGGCGACGCTGCTCCCCCTCGCGCTGTTCGTGCACGAGGAACGCCAGCCACAGCGCCAGGGCCGTCGTCAGCGCCGTCGCGGCGGCCAGCCCCACCGACAGCGCACGGCGGTGCCCCGTGAAGCGGGCGGTGACGCCGAAGATGTCTTTCATGCCATCGGTCCCACGAGCAGCCATTGCCAGGACTCCTTTCCGAACACGCTCTGTTCGCCGCCCGTCGAGCCGATCGCGACGGGCCTGCCGTCCGGGCCGGTGGCGAGGCCGGTATCCGGGTCGTACGGGGTGACGTACGCCGCCCGCTGCGCGTCGCCCGTACGGGACGAGGCGCCGGGGGCGTTCTGCGCGCCACGCACCGAGGTGTCGCTGCCGCGCGGGGCCGTGCAGCGGGCGTCGGTGTTCGCCTCCCGCGTGCGGGTGTCGGCGGGGTCACGCCGCCGGGTGTCGTAGCCCTGGGTGCACGCCGGCGGGTCCTCGGCGTTGACGACCAGCCCGAAGTGGGTCGTGCCGTCGCCCGGGATGACCGTGTAGCTGCCCGCGACCACCACGGGGAAGGTCACCAGGGCCTGCTCCACGCCGGGCAGCCGCGCCACCATGACCCGTCCTCCGCTGATGAGGTTGGCCAGCAGCACCGGCACGCTCGACTCGGTGGACTTCAGCAGCGAGTTCACCTCCACCGCGGCCGGTGCGGCGTTGCCGATCAGGCGGCGCAGATCGCCGTCGCTGGACTTCAGCTGGGCCGTGAGCGCCGCCAGGTCACGGGAGAACGACTTGATCGCCGAGCCCTGGTCGGCCTGCGTCTTGAGCACCGTCCGCGAGTCCTCGATCAGCCGCACCGTCTCCGGCAGCGCGTCGGACGCCGACTCGACGAGCGCGTTGCCCGAGTCCACCAGACGGCCCAGATGCGGCCCGGTGCCGGCGAATGCCTTGCCCAACTCGTCGACGGTGGTGCGCAGATCGTCCTTGCCGACCGAGTTCACCAGCCGGTCGAGACTGGCCACGAGGTCGGTGTTGGGCAGCGGAGTCCGGGTGCGGTCGCGCGGGATCGTGCTGCCCTCCAGCAGGTACGGCCCGCTGTCGCGGCGCGGCTGGAGATCGACGTACTGCTCGCCGACCGCCGAACGGTGCGCCACGACGGCCAGGGTGTCGGCCGGGATGGGCGGCGTGTCGTCGTCGAGCTGCAGGGGCACCGACACGCCGGAGCCGGTCAGCCGCAGCTGGCCCACCCGCCCCACCGGCACCCCCCGGTAGGTGACCTCGGCGCCGGGGAAGACGCCGCCGGAGTCGGCGAAGTCGGCCCGCACGGTGTACCCGCGGCCGAGGACGCTGTCCACCAGCCCCGTGTACTGGGCGCCCACATAGGACACCCCGACCGCGGTGACCGTGGCGAAGGCGAGCAGCTGCGCCTTGACCGTACGAGTGATCACGGCTGTATCCCCTTCAGCATCAGCTCGGCGAGTTCGAGGTCGATCCCCGCGGGGAGCCGGCGGGCGTCCCCGCCGTAGGCCGCGGTGCACACCGGCGGGCAGAGCAGGCCGCCGTCCGAGGGCGCCGAGGGTGCCGAGGGCGCCGTGGGTTCGCCGGGCAGGCCGGGCACGTCCGGGGTGTCCGGCAGGCCGGGCGGCGTCGGCAGGGGGACGTCCGGGAGGTCGGGGAGGTCCGGAGCACCGGGCGTGTCCGGGCCGTCGTCGCCCTTGCCGTCCTCCTCCTCGAGGTTGCCGTAGATGCTCGACAGGTCGAGGTCGGCGGTGACCTTGAGGTTGACGTAGTCGCCCTTGACGGCGTCGACCGCGTTGCGCGGGAACGGGTAAGTGGTCAGCAGTTCCAGTGAGTTGGGCAGGTCGGCGCCCGCCTTGTTGAGCTGGTTCAGGATCGGCCGGAGCTGCCTGAGGTTCGCGACCGTGTCGTCGTGCGAGGCGTTGACCACGCGGGTGCCGGTCTCGCCGAGCTTCGACAGGGCCGTGAGCATCTTCGTCAGGTCGCGCCGCTGGTCGGCGAGGACCTTCAGGGCCGGCGGCATGGTGTCGACGGCCGTGGCGATGGTCTTCTTCTCCTTGCCGAGCCGTTCGGCCAGCCGGTCGATGCCCTTCAGGGCGCGGACGATCTCCGCGCGCTGCTCGTCCAGCCCGCCGAGGAACGTGTCGAGCTCCTTCAGCAGGGCCCGCACCCGGTTCTCGCGGCCCTCCAGCGCCTTGTTCAGCTCGACGGTGATCGTCTTCAGCTGCGCCACGCCGCCGCCGTTGAGCAGCGCGGACAGCGCGGAGAGCACCTCCTCGATCTCCGGGTTGCGGCCGCTGCGGGACAGCGGGATGCGGTCGCCGTCGGCCAGCCGGCCCACGGCCGCGGTGCCGGGAGGCGGCGACAGGGCCACGTACTTCTCGCCGAGGATGCTGGTCTGCCGCAGCTCGGCCACCGCGTTGGCCGGCAGCTTCACCGAGCCGGCGATCCGCAGCCGCACCCGGGCGTGCCAGCCCGCCAGCTCCACCTTCTCCACCGCGCCCACCGTCACGTCGTTGACCTTCACCGCGGACTGCGGCACCAGGTCCAGCACGTCCCGGAACTCGACGGTGACGTGATAGGCGCGGCCGTCCGTGGCGGCGCCGCCGGGCAGCGGGACGTCGTACCAGCCGTTGACCTCGCAGCCGGACAGCAGCAGCGCGCCGACCGCCGTCCACGCGAGCGTCCCGCCCTTGCTCAGCCGCCTCATGCCTTCGCCCCCAGGATTCCGCCGAGTGTCCGGTCGACCGTGCCGGACGCCGGTGCCGTCGGCACCTCGGGCAGGGAGGCGAACAGTTTCTCCAGGTCCCGGCAGTCGGGGTTCTTCCCGCCCTCGTCGCCGGTCGTCTTCAGCAGGGAGCACAGCAGGGCGGCCGGGTCCTGCGGCCCGTCGGGGTTGTTGCGGGTGTCGAGGGTGCCGGCCGACGGGTTGTAGGCGTTCTGCAGGTTGGACAGACCGGCCGGGGCCACCTCCAGCAGCTCCGCCAGGGCGGCACGCTGGGTGACGAGCACCCTGGTGACCTTGCTCAGGCCCTTGACGTTCGACGTCAGCGACTTCTTGTTGTCCTTCACGAAGTCCGCCACGTCGCCGAGCGCCGCACCGAGGTTCTTCAGCGCCGCCGCCAGGTCCTCACGCTCCCCGGCGAGCTGCTCCGCGACTTCGGCGAGGCTGGAGTTGAACGACCGCACCTCCTTGTCGTCAGCCGCCAGCGCGGCCGTGAACACCTGGAGGTTGCGCACGGTGCCGAACAGGTCGTCCCGGCCGTCGGACAGCGTGGTGACGGCCTGCGACAGGTCCTCGACGGTCCGGTGGAGGTTCTCGCCCTGCCCGTCGAGGTTGTCCGCGCTCACCCCGAGCAGCCGCGACAGGGAGCCGTCCTTGTTGGCGCCCTTCGGGCCGAGCGCCTCCGCCGTGGTGTGCAGGCTGTCGAAGATCCGGTCCAGCTCGACGGGCACGGCCGTACGCGCCTCGGGGATGACGTCGCCGTCCCGCAGCACCGGTCCCTTCCGGTACACCGGCAGCAGCTGCACGTAACGGTCGCTGACCACCGACGAGTTGATGATGGCGGCCTTCGCGTCCGCCGGCACTTTGCGGCCCTCGTCGTACTCCAGCTCCACCCGCACCCGCTCACCCTCCGGCGTGATCTCCTTGACCTCCCCGATCCGCACGCCGAGGACGCGGACGTCGGAGCCGGGGTAGATGCCCACGGTGCGCGGGAAGTACGCCGTGACGCGCACGGGTTCGGAGCGCGGCCACAGCACGTACGTGAGCGCGGCGACCAGCGCGAGGGCGGTGACCAGGGCGGCCATGCGTTTCTTCACCGGTTGCCTCCCGTACGCGGCACCACCGGGGCGGCGACCATGTTCTGGATGTAGCTGTCGAACCAGCGGCCGTTGCCGAGGGTGTTGGTGAAGACCCGGACGTAGGGCGCGAGGAGTTTCACGCTGCGGTCCAGGCTGGCCTGGTTGCGTTCGAGCATCTTCACGAAGGTGTCGAGGTTCTTCAGGGCGGGACCGATCTGCTCGCGGTTGTCCTCGACGAGGCCGGACAGCTCGACGCCGAGCGCGGCGGAGGACTTCAGGAGCTTGTGGATGGCCTCCCGGCGCTTGCTGATCTCCTTGAACAGCAGGTCACCGTCCTTGACCAGCGCGGAGAAGTCCCCGGAGCGCTCGGCCAGCACCCCGGTGACCCCGTTGGCGTGGTCGAGGAGTTCACCGAGCGCCTTGTCGCGCGAGGCCACCGTCCGGGAGATCCTCGACAGGCCCTTGATGGAGGCGCGTACCTCGGCCGGCGAGTCCTCGAAGGTGGCCGAGAGGGTGTCCAGCGCCTTGGCGAGCCGCTGTGTGTCGACCTCCTCCGTGGTGGTCGTCAGATCGCTGAACGCCTGCACCACGTCGTACGCCGGGACCGTCCGCCGCAGCGGGATCTCACTGCCCGGCGCGAGCTGCCCCGCACCCTTCGGGTGCAGCGCGAGGTACTTGGCGCCGAGGATGGTCTTGACCCGGATCGACGCCCCGGTCTCGGTGCCGAACGCCGGGTCGTCCTTCAACTTGAAGGTCACCTTGACGTGGTCGCCGTCCAGGTCGACGGTCTCGACCTTGCCGACCTTGACCCCGGCGATCCGCACCTCGTCACCCGGCTTGAGCCCGCCCGCCTCCGCGAACGCCGCGCTGTACGTCTCGCCGCCGCCGATCAGCGGCAGGTCGTCGGCGTTGAACGCGGCGACGGTCAGCAGCGCGAGGGTGGTCAGGCCGGCGGCGCCGACGACGACGGGGTTGCGCTCGCGGAAGGGCTTCAGACGAGGCCGTCGCGGGCGTCGGGGCAGTCGCAGTCTCATCCGCCGCACCTCGCCCGTGCCACGTGCAGTTCCGGAGTGAGCACCTGCCGCGTCTTCGGCAGCACGATCCGGCCGTCGAAGTCGCACAGGTAGAAGTTGAACCACGAGCCGTAGGACGCCGTCCCGGTCAGCTCGTTGAGCTTGTTCGGCAGCCGCTTCAGCACGCCCTCCACGGTCTTCTCGTTGTCGTTCAGCGTTCCGGTGAGCTCCTTGAGCCCGGCGATGTCGTCCTTGAGCGGCGGACGCGCGTCCTTCAGCAGACCGGAGGTGGCCTCGGTGAGGTCACCGATGTTCACCAGCGACTCCCCGAGGGGCTTGCGGTCCGCCGACAGCCCGGAGATGACCCGCCGCAACTGCTCGAGCAGCGCGGAGAACCGCCCGCCGCGCTTGTCGAGCGTCTCCAGCACGGTGTTGAGGTTCTTGATCACCGAACCGATCAGCTCGTCGCGGTCGGCGAGCGTCGTGGTGAGCGACGCGGTGTGCGCGAGCAGGCTGTTCACCGTGCCGCCCTCGCCCTGCAGGGTCCTGATGATCGAGGTGGCCAGACGGTTGACGTCGTTCGGGCTGAGCGCGGCGAACAGCGGCTTGAAGCCGTCCAGCAGCACGTTGAGGTCCAGCGCGGGCTGGGTCCGCGACAGCGGGATGGTGCCGCCGGGCCGCAGCCGGGTGCCGTCGCCCGCGCCCTCGGTGAGCGCGATGTAGCGCTGCCCGACCAGGTTCCGGTAGCGCACCACCGCGTGGGTGCTGGTCAGCAGCGGGCGGTCCGAGCCGACGGTGAACGTCACCTCGGCCAGCGTCCGGTCCTTGATCCGGATGTCCTCCACCTGGCCGACCCGCACCCCGGCGATCCGGATGTCGTCGCCCTCCTCCAGCCCGGTGACGTCGCTGAACACGGCCCGGTAGGTGTCCTTGGGGGTGAAGGAGATGTTGACGATCGTGGCGGCGAGCAGCGCCGTCGCCAGAATCGTGACCAGCGCGAAGAGACTGAACTTGATCAGCGGCGCAGCCGTCCGCCGGGCTCCTGAGGTCCTCATGCGACGCTCACCGCCGTTCCGCGCGCCAGCGGGCCGAACAGCAGGGTCGCGACCGGCGGCACCTCGTCCGCGGGCACGCCCAGCACGGGCGCCACGAGCGAGCCCACCGCCCGCTGCTCGGCGGCCGTCCCGGACACCGGGGACGACACGCTCGAACCGTCCTGCCGCGCACTCGAACCGCCCTCCTTCGTACCGTCGTCGAGTTTCGTGTGCGGCGCGGGCACCCGCGGGTGCGGCAGCCCCCGGCAGTCGGGACCGGACCGCTCGGCGTAGCGCGGCTCCTCGCCGGGCTCGTACCCGGGCCGCTGCCGGACGACTTCGAGGGTGATGCGCATCTCGCCGCCCCGGAACGTCTCCTCCGCCGCCTTCTCCTGCCGGACCAGGCCGGCCAGCAGGCACGGGTACTCGGGGGAGTACCGGGCGAACAGCTCCAGCGTGGGCCGGGAGACCCGCCCGAGGGTGATCAGCCGGTCGCCGTTGCCGTCGAGGAAGCCGCGTGCGGTGTCCGCGACGGTCGCTGTGCCGCGCAGGGCCGCGGCCAGCCGGTCCTTCTTCTCGACGAGGGTGCGGCTGGTGGTGACCGTGTTGCGCAGGATCCGCATCAGGTCGGGCGCCGCGTCGCCGTACACCTCGGCCACGTCCGCGAACCGCGAGATGTCCTCCTTCAGGGACGGCATGTGCGGGTTGAGACGGCGCAGGTAGCTCTCGACCCGGACCAGGTTGGCGCCGATCCGGTCGCCCCGGCCCTCCAGCGCGCCGGCGAACGCCGAGAGCGTGGCGTTGAGTTCGCCCGGCTCGACCGTCCGCAGCAGCGGCAGCAGGTCGTTCATCAGCTGCTGCAGCTCCATGCCGACCTTGGTGCGGTCCTGCGGGATGACGTCCCCGGCCCGGATGGGCCGCGCCGAGGACCGCGCGGGCGCCACGAGGTCGACGTACTTCTCGCCGAACAGGGTCTTGGGCAGCAGCCGCGCCCGCACGTCCGACGGGATGGACGCCGTGTACTCCGGCTTCAGAGCGAGGTCGAGGACCGCCTTGGTGCCGTCCGCGCGCACCGCCCGCACCTCGCCGACCAGCAGCCCGCGCAGCTTGACGTCGGCCCGCGGATCGAGCTGGTTGCCGAGCCGGTCGGCCTGCAGCGTGACCCGGACGACGGGCGTGAACGCCTGCCGGTAGACGGCCACGGCGAGGGACAGCAGCAGCGCGAGCACGACGAGGAAGACCACCCCGTACAGCCGTAGTCTGATGGTTCTCACCGGCCTCACCCCGCGATCCGCACGGTCGTGTTGGCGCCCCAGATCGCGAGGCTGAGGAAGAAGTCCAGGACGTTGATCGCCACGATCGAGGTGCGCACCGCGCGGCCCACGGCGACGCCGACGCCCGCCGGCCCGCCGCTCGCGTGGTAGCCGTGGTAGCAGTGCACCAGGATGATCAGCACCGCGAAGACGATCACCTTGCCGAACGACCAGAGCACGTCGACCGGCGGCAGGTACTGGTGGAAGTAGTGGTCGTACGTGCCCGTCGACTGCCCGTAGTAGACGGTGGTGATGGTCCGGGCGGCGAGGTATGAGGACAGCAGCCCGACCACGTACAGCGGGATCACGGCGACGAACCCGGCGATCATCCGGGTGGTGACGAGGAACGGCAGCGAGGGGACGCCCATGACCTCCAGGGCGTCGGTCTCCTCGCTGATCCGCATCGCGCCGAGCTGCGCGGTGAACCCGGCGCCGACCGTCGCGGACAGGGCGAGACCGGCCACCAGCGGCGCGATCTCCCGGGTGTTGAAGTACGCAGACAGGAACGCCACGAAGTTGGACGTGCCGAGCTGGTTGAGGGCCGCGTAGCCCTGCAGGCCCACCTCGGTGCCGGTGAAGAACGACAGGAAGGCGATCACGCCGACCGTGCCGCCGACGACGGCCAGCGCGCCACGGCCGAAGCTGACCTCGGCCAGCAGCCGCAGGACCTCCTTTTTGTAGCGGCGCAGGGTACGGCCCGTCCACGCCAGGGAGCGGCCGTAGAAGGCGAGTTGGGTGCCCAGCTCCTCCAGGGACTTCAGCGGGCGGTCGACGAGTCGTTGAGGTCGCATCGGCTAGCCCCTCTGCGGGACGACCTGGAAGTACACCGCGGTCATCACGAAGTTGGTCACGAACAGCAGCATGAAAGTGATCACCACGGACTGGTTGACGGCGTCCCCGACGCCCTTGGGGCCGCCCTTGGCGTTGAGCCCCTTGTACGAGGCGACGATCGCGGCGATCGCGCCGAACACCAGCGCCTTCAGCTCGGCCGCCCACAGGTCGGAGAGCTGGGCGAGGGTGGTGAAGGACGCCAGGTACGCGCCGGGTGTGCCGTTCTGCAGGACGACGTTGAAGAAGTAGCCGCCCGCCACGCCGACGACCGACACCAGCCCGTTGAGCAGCACGGCCACCACCATCGAGGCCAGCACCCGCGGCACCACCAGCCGGTGGATGGGATCGATGCCGAGCACCTGCATCGCGTCGATCTCGTCACGGATCTTGCGTGCCCCGAGGTCGGCGCAGATGGCTGTGCCGCCCGCGCCCGCGATCAGCAGCGCGGTCACGATCGGCGAGGCCTCCCGCAGCACGGCGAGCACGGAGGCGGCACCGGAGAAGGACTGGGCGCCGAGCTGCCGGGTGAGGCTGCCGATCTGCAGCGCGATGACGGCGCCGAAGGGGATGGAGACCAGGGCCGTGGGCAGGATGGTGACGCTCGCGACGAACCACGCCTGCTGGATGAACTCGCGCGCCTGGAACGGCCGCCGCGGAATGGTGCGCACGACGTCCAGCGCCAGGGCGAACAGGCTGCCCGAGTGCCGCAGCGCGCCGGTGGGGGAGAGGCTCACGCGTCCGCCACCTCCTGCTTCTTCTCCCGGTGCAGCTCGGCCTCGCGTCTCGCGATCGCCTCCCAGCGGGGCGGGCGGGTGATGCCCGGGCCCGGCAGCAGCCGGGGCGTCAGCTCCTCGGTCCCCGGGCCGTCGTCCACCTGCGACAGCTCCTGCTCGACCTGGGCCGCGTCCTTCTCCTCCGCCATCCCGATCGGCCCCCGCATCCGGCCGTTCAGGAACTGCCGTACGACCGGCTCGTCGCTGGTCAGCAGCTGCTCGCGGGGTCCGAACATCACCAGCTCGCGGCGGAAGAGCAGACCGATGTTGTCCGGGACCTGGCGGGCGGAGGCGATGTCGTGCGTGACGATCAGGAACGTCGCGTCGATCTGGGCGTTGAGGTCGACGATCAGCTGGTTGAGGTAGGCGACGCGGACCGGGTCGAGGCCCGAGTCCGGCTCGTCGAAGAGGATGATCTCCGGGTCGAGGACGAGCGCCCGGGCCAGCCCGGCCCGTTTGCGCATACCGCCGCTGATCTCACCGGGCAGCTTCTCCTCGGCGCCGATCAGCCCGACCATGTCCATCTTCTCCAGCACGACGCGCCGGATCTCGCTCTCGGACTTGCGGGTGTGCTCACGCAGCGGGAAGGCGATGTTGTCGTACAGGTTCATGGAGCCGAACAGCGCGCCGTCCTGGAACAGCACGCCGAACAGCTTGCGCACCTCGTACAGGTCGTGCTCGCGGAGCTTGGTGATGTCCCGGCCCTGGATCGTGATCGACCCGCGCTCCGGCTTCAGCAGTCCGACGAGCGTCTTGAGGAACACGGACTTGCCCGTGCCCGAGGGGCCGAGCATGACCGAGACCTCCCCGGCGGGCAGCGTCAGCGAGACGTCCTGCCAGATGACCTGGTGACCGAAGGACTTCGTGAGCCCTTCCACACAGATCTCGACACCCATCCGGTTCACCCTTCGCCCACGGGAGCAGCTCCGACATCTGCTCTACGGGGAGGGCAGGGGCGTCCGTCGCGGCGGAACAGATTTTTTTCGGACGGGTTTGCGGGTGGGAGGTGGTGAGGGGGCGCCGGGTAGGGGTGCGGGCGCGGCGCGGCTGAGATGCGGTCGGCCTACGGGTCGGAATGCAGGCGGGTCGCGGGTCGGATGCGCTCGGGTTGCGGCTGGCCACGCGGCCGGTTCACGGGCGGGGCGCGGGGGCGATGCGGCCGGCTCACGGTCGGGACCCAGGCGGGGCACGGACAGGTACGCGGCCGGGGCATGAGTGGGGGGGCGCCGCCGGTCTACGGCCGGTCGTGGACGGGGCGCGGGTTGTGGCTTGGCTCCGGTGTGCGGCCGGGAGATGCAGGCGGGTCGCGGACGGGCGCGGGCAGGGGCGCCCGGGCGGACGTGGACGGGCTGCGTGTCGGACACGGCCGGTCTCTGCAGGCGGGGTGCAGGGGGCTCACGGAGGGTGAGGCGGCCGGAGCGCGGGCGGGGGCGCCGCCGGTCTACGGGCGGTCGCGGACGGGCCGCGGGTCAGGGCTCAGACCTGAGATGCGGTCGGCCTAAGGGCGGGGATGCAGGCGGGTCGCGGGTCGGATGCGCTCGGGTTGCGGCTGGCCACGCGGCCGGTCGTCGGGCGGTCGCGGACGGGCCAGGGGCGGGAGCGCCGGGTCGTCGGGCGGTCGTGGACGGGCCACGGGTCGGGACTCACCGTCCACGGTGGGGATGCGGTCGATCTACGGTCGAGGACCCAGGCGGTTCGCGGTGGGGATGCGGCTGGTCCGCGGGCCGGGGGGCAGGCGGGCAGCGGCCGTGTCACCGGCGGCAACGCCGCGGCGTGTCACGGCTGGGTCTGGGACAGCTCCGGGGCCGGCGTGCTCGTGGGGGACGCCTTCAGCGGGGCGGGGGGTACCGCGGGGGTGCCCTGGCCCGAGGGGAGTGAGGGAACCGACGGCACCGACGGGGCCGAGGGGGCCGAGGGAACCGACGGGGCGGTCGGCAGGTCCGGCACCGCCGACCCCGTCGGCAGGTCCGGCACGGGCGGCAGCTCCGGCACGGCGGGTACGTCCGTCACGTCGGTCACGTCGGGAAGCGGCGGGACCTCGGCCTCCGGCAGCGGGGGAAGCGACGGCGGTGACGGCAGGGTCAGCGGCAGCAGCGGACCGTCCGTGGGGGAGGCCGACGGAGCCGATGACCCGGGCGAGGGGACGTGCGACGCACCGGCTCCCGCCCGGCCGGTGCCGTCGGGCCCCAGCGTCTCCACACCCCGGGACGCGGGCGGCCGCGGCGTCGCGTCGCCGCCGTGTCCGTCGAGGGCGGACGGCAGGACGAGCCCCGCCACCGCCAGCGTCGCCGCCGTCGAGGCCGCCGCCACGGCCTGCGCCTTGCCACCGGCCCGCGGTCGCCCCCGCCCGCACAGGAACAGGGCGAAGGCGAGCGTCCCGGCCAGGGAGTTGCGCAGCGTGCGCCGGGCCCGGGCCAGCAGCGACTCCACGGTCCGGTAGCTCAGCCCCATCTCCACGGCGACCTGGCCGACGTCCAGGTCCTGCGACTTCAGCCGCAGCGCCTCGGCCTGCCGGGCAGGCAGCTCACCGCTGCGCACCGCCAGCCACCGGGCCTCGGCCCGGTCGCACACCGCCTCCTCCACGGGCACCGGACCCGGCGCGACCAGCGTCGGACTGTGACGCACCTCGGCCTCGCGGTTGACCTGCCGGTACCGGTCCACGCACAGCCGCATCGTCACGGTCGTCAGCCAGGCGGCCAGACGCTCGTCGTCCAGGTCAGGGCGTTCCGCGGCACGCAGCATCGCCTCGTGCACCGCGTCCTCGGCGTCCTCCAGGCTCATCGAGCGGCGCCGGGCCACCTTGAGCAGTTGCTCACGGTGCTTCCACATTCGCTCCCAGCGCTCGTGCGCCGCTCGCGTCTTCGCAGGCATGTCCGTCGCCATGAGGGCCCCTTCGCGCTCACCCGCCGGTTACGTGCTGTCCGGCGGGGCGCGACATTACCGCCCGGTAGCCGCAGTTGTGGAGGGGGCGGAGGCCATCGAGTCCACACTGTTGCCGGTCAGAGGCCCGTCGCCGGGCAGCAGACCGTCACCGGGCAGGTCCAGACCGGGGTCCGGAACGGGTGGCTCGGGCGACTGCGACTCCCGCGGCTCGCTCGCCGGACGGGTCGGGGTGGGCGTGGGCGAGGCGGGCGCGGACGGTGTCCGGGACGGGGCGGAGGTGCTCGGGCGGGCGGACGAGTCCGGCTTCGGCGTGGGAGCCGGCCGCGACGGTTCGGGGCGCGCCGGGGGCGTGGGCTTCGCGGACCCGTCCGGCACCACCCGGTGCCCGGTGAGAAAGTACGCGTACCAGGCCCGGACGGTGCGCAGGTACTCCGTCGAGTGGTTGTAGCCGAGGATCGCCCGGTCCAGTTCGGCCGGAACGGACAGATCCCGCCCGCCCGCGCACAGATAGCGCCCGGCGGCGAGTGCCGCGTCGAAGACGTTGTTCGGGTCGGCGCGCCCGTCGCCGTTGCCGTCCGCGCCCCAGCGCGCCCAGGTGGACGGGATGAACTGCATCGGGCCGACCGCGCGGTCGTAGACGGCGTCCCCGTCGTACGCGCCGCCGTCGGTGTCCCGGATGACGGCGAAGGCGCCGCCGTCCAGCCGCGGACCGCGGATGGGTGTCACGGTCGTCCCGTCCGCGGTCACCCTGCCGCCCCGGGCCTGCCCGGACTCCACCTGGCCGATCGCGGCCAGCAGCTGCCACCGCAGCCGGCAGCCGGGCGCGGTGCGGGCGAGTTCCTCCTCGGCGTCGCGGTAGGCGGCGAACACGCTCGCCGGCAGTGCGGCACCCGCCGGCACGGCGTCTCCCCCTGTGCGGTCCCCTCCGGCCGCTCCGGCCCCCTCGGCCCTGAGCGGCGGAAGCTCGGTGCGGTACGGGCTGTCGCCGGACACGCTCGGCCCGTCCTCGGCGGGTGCCGGCCGCACCGGCGCCGAGGCGCGCGCCATGAGCGCCCCCGGTGCCTGCGAGGCCGTCAGCGCCGCCATCGCGGCCGCCGTGATCACCGTAGCCCTGACCCCTCTGACTCTGTGCCCTGCCACGTTCGCGTCCCCTCCTCGTGTGCTGCTCTCGTCAGCTCTACGGGGAGGGGCGGCGGGTCCGTCGCGCCGAACAGGGGAAATCCGGGCGGAGGCGAGAGGGGCGGTGCGGCAGGGGGCCCTGTGGCGCGGCGGAGCCCCGGGGAGCCCTGGGCGGGGAAATTCCGGGAAGCCGGGACCGTACGGCTGTCCGTTAAGGTCTCCCCAAGCGGCCGGGGCCGGACCGGTCCCGATCGCGGACCCGGCGGCACGCGCGGGTCAGAGCAGATGCCATGGGGGCACAGTGCGACTGAAAGTGGAGTTCACGACCGAGCCCTTCGACCTCGACGAGGCGCCCGCGCACGCGCTGGTGGCCCGTGAGGTCATCGAGGCGGCGGAACTGGACGCGGTGGACGTCGGCCCGTTCGGCAACACCGCCGAGGGCCGTGCCGATGTGGTGCTCACCGCCGTGGACGCGCTGCTGCGCCAGACCCTGGAGGCCGGGGCCACCCGGATCTCCCTCCAGGTCAACGTCGTCGAGGAGGGCGACCGGTGACCGGCGCCGGTGACGAGCCGTTCATCGCGGCCGTGAAGCCCCTGGTCGACGCGATCGGCGGGGAGATGGTCCCGCCGGACGAGGCCGGCCCCGACGACGTCGTGCTCTCCTGGGAGGGCGCGGACGCCGTCGCCGTACGCCTGCCGCAGCTCGCGGATTCCCTGGACCACATCCTGGCCGCCATGGAGCGCCAGAGGGGCAGACCGCTGTCCGAACTGGACCGCAAGGCGAAGCAGGAGGTCGTACGGACCCTGGAGGCGCGCGGCGCCTTCTCCGTACGGCACGGCGTGGAGACCGTGGCGAGCGCGCTCGGGGTGAGCCGCTTCACCGTCTACAACTACCTCAACCGCCAGAAGGAGGCCTGAGGCGAGCGCCCCGGTCACAGGGCCTCCTCACTCCGACGGCCCGGACCCGGACGGGCCCGGATTCCGACGGCCCCCGAATTTTCAACAAAGTGTTGACGCGGTGTCGCCGAAGGGCGTTAGCTACTGCCACGCCCGTTCAGCACGAAGGCCGTATCCGGCCACGGAGGCTCCCGTGACGTCCACTTCCACGCCGCCGGGCCTGGCCCGTTTCAACGCCCTCGACGACCGCGCGGCCCTCGCCGCCCTGCACGAGGTGTGCGCCTCCACGGCGTGGGGGAAGCGGCTGGTCGCCGCCCGCCCCTACGCCACCTTGGAGGATCTGTACGCCGCCGCCGACGCCGCCGTGGCCGAGCTGACCCCCGCGGACCTCCAGGAGGCGATGGCCGGGCACCCGCCGATCGGACGCCCCAGGCCCGGCGACCCCACCTCGGCCCGGGAACAGCGCGGCATGGCCGGCGCCTCCGAGGAGCTCAAGGCTCAGATGCTGGAACTGAACCTCGCCTACCAGGAGAGGTTCGGCCACGTCTTCCTCGTCTGCGCCACCGGCAGGACCGGCGAGCAGATGCGCGACGCGATCAGGGAACGGATCGGCAACCCGCCGGAGCGGGAGCGGGAGATCGTCCGCACCGAACTGGGCAAGATCAACCGTATCCGGCTCGCCCGACTCGTCGAAGAGGACTGAGCAGCATGAGCACCAGCAGCACCGCATCCGTGTCCACGCACATCCTGGACACCAGCGCCGGCCGCCCCGCCGAGGGCGTCGCCGTCCAGCTCGCCGCGCGCGGGGGCCGGGAGGCGGACTGGCGGGTGCTCGGCGGTTCCGCGACCGACGCGGACGGGCGGTGCAAGGATCTCCCGGCCCTCCCGGAGGGGACCACCCACGTACGGCTCGACTTCGCCGTGGAGCCGTACTTCGAGAGAACCGCGAAGAAGCAAGCCGATGCGCAGCAGGACGCCCCCGCGAATCGGGACAGCGGTGCCGTGTTCTTCCCGGAGGTGGCGATCACCTTCGCCGTGAACCCCGGCGAGCATTACCACGTACCGCTGCTGCTCAACCCGTTCGGCTACTCCGTATACCGAGGGAGCTAGCGAGCAATGCCCACCATTCTGGGACAGAACCAGTACGGCAAGGCCGAGAACCGAGTCGTCAAGATCACGCGGGACGGCGCCACCCACCACATCAAGGACCTGAACGTCTCCGTCGCCCTCTCCGGCGACATGGACGAGGTCCACTACTCCGGCTCCAACGCCAACGTCCTGCCGACCGACACCACCAAGAACACGGTGTACGCGTTCGCCAAGGAGTACGGCATCGAGTCCGCCGAGCAGTTCGGCATCCACCTCGCCCGGCACTTCGTCACCAGCCAGGAGCCGATCCACCGGGCGCGCATCCGCATCGAGGAGTACGCCTGGGAGCGGATCGAGACCTCCGACGCCAACTCGAAGTTCATCGGCGCCGACGAGGTCAAGCACTCCTTCGTCCGCAAGGGCCAGGAGGTGCGCCTGACCCAGATCACCTACGACGGCGAGCGGTGGGAGGTCGTCTCCGGGCTGAAGGACCTCGTCGTGATGAACTCGACGAACTCGGAGTTCTGGGGCTACGTCAAGGACAAGTACACGACGCTCAAGGAGGCCTACGACCGCATCCTGGCCACCCAGGTCTCCGGCCGCTGGCGGTTCAACTGGACCGACGACGAGCAGCGCATGCCCAACTGGGAGAAGTCCTACGAGCAGACGAGGAAGCACATGCTCCAGGCCTTCGCCGAGACCTACTCCCTGTCGCTCCAGCAGACGCTGTACCAGATGGGCGCGCGCATCATCGACCACCGCAGCGAGATCGACGAGGTCCGCTTCTCCCTCCCGAACAAGCACCACTTCCTCGTGGACCTGGAGCCGTTCGGGCTGAAGAACGACAACGAGGTCTACTTCGCCGCCGACCGCCCCTACGGCCTGATCGAGGCGACGATCCTCCGGGACGGCTGCGAGGCGAAGATCCCGGTGGACCTCACCAACCTCTGACCTCTCCCTCTTTCGGCACCCGTGGCCGGGGGACCCGCTTCTCCGGCCACGGCACTCAAACCTCCCAGGGTCCTGCCGTGCCCCCTCCACCTCAGCGCAAAGGACGAACCATGGCAGCAGACCGGCGCATCGTCATCGAGAACTGTGCGATCGCGACCGTCGACGGGAACGACACCGAGTACGCCTCGGGTCACGTCGTGCTCGCCGGCAACCGCATCGAGTCGCTCGGCGCGGGCAAGGCCCCCGAGGGCCTAGAGAACGTCGCACGCCGTATCGACGCCACCGGGCACCTCGTGACCCCCGGCCTGATCAACACGCACCACCACTTCTACCAGTGGATCACCCGGGGCCTGGCCACGGACCACAACCTGTTCGACTGGCTCGTGGCGCTGTACCCGGTGTGGGCGCGCATCGACGAGCCGATGGTGTACGCGGCGGCCCAGGGCTCGCTCGCGATGATGGCCCGCGGCGGCGTCACCACCGCCATGGACCACCACTACGTCTTCCCGCAGGGCTCCGGCGACCTGTCCGGGGCGATCATCCGCGCCGCCCGCGAGACGGGGGTGCGCTTCACCCTCGCCCGCGGCTCCATGGACCGCAGCGTCAAGGACGGCGGCCTGCCGCCGGACTTCGCCGTCGAGACCCTCGACGGCGCGCTGGCCGCCACCGAGGAGACCGTACGGCAGCACCACGACGCCTCCTTCGACGCGATGATTCAGGTCGCCGTCGCGCCCTGCTCGCCCTTCTCCGTCTCCACGGAACTGCTGCGGGACGGCGCCGAACTGGCCCGCCGCCTCGGGGTCCGCCTGCACACCCACGGATCGGAGACCGTGGAGGAGGAGAAGTTCTGCCACGAGCTGTTCGGCATGGGCCCGACCGACTACTTCGAGTCCACCGGCTGGCTCGGCGAGGACGTGTGGATGGCGCACTGCGTCCACATGAACGACTCCGACATCGCCGCCTTCGCCCGTACGAAGACCGGTGTGGCGCACTGCCCGTCGTCGAACGCCCGTCTCGCGGCCGGCATCGCCCGCGTCCCGGACATGCTCAGGGCCGGTGTCCCGGTCGGCCTCGGCGTCGACGGCACCGCGTCCAACGAGTCCGGCGAACTCCACACCGAGCTGCGCAACGCCCTGCTCATCAACCGCCTCGGCGCCCACCGCGAGGCCGCCCTGAACGCCCGCCAGGCACTGCGTCTGGGCACCTACGGCGGCGCCCAGGTGCTGGGCCGCGCCGCCGAGACCGGTTCCCTGGAGCCGGGCAAGCTCGCCGACCTGGTGCTGTGGAAGATGGACACCCTCGCCCACGCCTCCATCGCCGACCCGGTGACCGCGCTGGTCTTCGGCGCGGCGGCCCCGGTCACCGCCTCCTTCGTGAACGGACGGCAGATCGTCGAGCACGGCCGTCTGCTCACGGTCGACGGGGACGCGATCGCCCGCTCCACGCGGGACGAGGCACAGCGGCTGGCGAGGATCGCCGCACAGTAACTCCGTATCCGAGCAAGGCAGTCGAGGTACGGCACTTGATCTCCGGCCGGGAGGGACGGCTCCCGGCCGGTGGCCGTGGACCCGAGCGGGGTTCATGGCGGCCGTCTCCGGGGCGCGCGTGGACGCGCGTGCCCCGGAACGGTCTCCGTCACCCGGTCCCGCACGACCACCCGCACCACCTCCCTGAAACCCACGGCAGCCCTTTCCCGCTGCCGTGCAACCGACCGGAGGAGAGCCGCCGTGGCCGACCATCCAGCCGTACACCCCGTCGACGAGAAACTCCCCGCCGTGAAGATGGCGACCACCGGCCTGCAGCACGTGGCCGCCATGTACGCGGGAGTCGTCGCCCCACCCCTGATCGTCGGCGCGGCCATAGGCCTGACCGCCACCGAACTGACCTTCCTCACCGGCGCCTGCCTCTTCACCGCGGGCCTGGCCACCTTCCTCCAGACCCTGGGCATCTGGAAGATCGGCGCCCGGCTGCCCTTCGTCAACGGCGTCACCTTCGCGGGCGTCGCCCCGATGACCGCGATCGTCGCCTCCACCGACGACAAGTCCGACGCGCTGCCGGTCATCTTCGGCGCGGTCATCGTGGCCGGCCTCCTCGGCTTCCTCGCCGCGCCCTTCTTCAGCAAGGCGGTCCGCTTCTTCCCGCCGGTCGTCACCGGCACGGTGATCACCCTGATCGGCGTCTCGCTGCTGCCGGTCGCCTTCGGCTGGGCGCAGGGCGCCGCGCCCTCGGCGGACGACTACGGCTCACCCACCAACCTGGGCCTGGCCGCCGGCACCCTCGTCATCGTGCTGCTCCTGCGCCGCTTCACCCGTGGCTTCGTCAAGCAGATCGCCGTCCTGCTCGGCCTGGTCGCCGGCACGCTGGTGGCGATCCCCTTCGGTGCCACCGACTTCTCGCCGGTCGCGGACGCGGACGTGATCGGCTTCCCGACCCCGTTCCACTTCGGCGCCCCGCAGTTCCAACTGGCCGCGATCCTGTCGATGTGCGTGGTCATGGTGGTCTCGATGACGGAGTCCACCGCCGACATGCTGGCGCTGGGCGAGATCGTCGAGCGCCCGGCGGACGAGAGGACCATCGCGGCGGGCCTGCGCGCCGACACCCTCGGCTCGGCGGTCAGCCCCGTCTTCAACGGCTTCATGTGCAGCGCCTTCGCCCAGAACATCGGCCTCGTCGCCATGACGAGGATCCGCAGCCGCTACGTGGTGGCCACCGGCGGCGCGTTCCTGGTCCTGATGGGCCTGTGCCCCATGGCCGCCTCGCTCATCGCCGTCGTACCGCGCCCGGTCCTCGGCGGCGCGGGCGTGGTGCTGTTCGGCTCGGTCGCGGCCAGCGGCATCCAGACCCTGGTCCGGGCCGGCCTGGACAGGGACAACAACGTCCTGATCGTGGCGGTCTCCCTGGCCGTTGGCATCATCCCGATCACGGCGCCGGAGTTCTACCACGCCTTCCCGGAGACCGCGAAGATCGTCCTCGACTCGGGCATCTCGACCGGGTGCGTGGCGGCGGTCCTGCTGAACCTGGTCTTCAACCACCTGGGCAGGGGCGGCCGGGACGCCCACGAGGTGACACATCCGATGGAGGCGGGGGAGGAGATCACCGGGGCGACCCGGGCACCGGCCACACCCTGAGCCGGAACCGGCCGGCCGCCCCGCACCCCACACGGCGGGTGCGCGGGGGCCCCGCGCCTCAGCCCACTGGGGATGCGGGTGCCGACGCCGGTCGTACGTGGGCGAGGCGACGCGGGCCGGTACCCCTGCGCCGTGGCCGTCACCCGCTCCGTGCCCGGTCGGGCGACCCGCCGGTGCGGCTCGCCGCGCGGGCCGACAGTGCCTGGATGCTCAGAGCCCGAACGGGCCCGGGTCCGCCGCCAGTTCCTTGAAGTACTCGCGGGGGGCGGCGACCAGGCGCCGTGCCTTGAGGTCCATCAGCCCGCCGACCGCCGTGATCTCGGCGGCGACGGTGCCGTCCGTCTTGCGGATCGTCTGGTGGATGCGGAACGTCTTGCCTTCGCCCCACTCGAAGCCACACGTCACCTCCACCTCGTCGCCCGCCAGCAACTCGCGCCGGTAGCTGATGGTCGTCTCCAGGGCGACCGGGCCCACGCCCCTGCCGATGAGACCCCCCTGACTGATCCCCGCGGCCCGCAGCAGCGACCAGCGGGCGTGTTCCGCGTAGCTGAGGTACACGCTCTGGTTGAGGTGCCCCTGGACGTCCGTCTCGTACCCACGGACGGTCACCGGAACGGAAAACTCTTCGCTCACGGATTCCTCTTCTCGTGCCACGGTTGCTGGTTGAACTGATCCTGACATGTGGCCGCTACATCCGTCGCGGGGAAGCCAGCAGATAGCGCTCCCTCGTCCGGGGTTCCGTGTGCTCGCCGACCTGCCATCCGGCCCGCTCCAGCGTCGCGGCACAGGCCCCCAGGGTCGCGCCGTCCGGCTCGTACACGGCGACGGCCTCCGGCTGCGGGGTGGCGCGCACCCGGTAGCCCTCCGTGTCCGGCCCGGCCGGGCGGTGGCCGGCCGCCTCCAGGGCCAGCGCGGCGGCCTGCACCAGGTGGGTCCGCTCCCAGCCGCACGGCCGGTCCACGGACCCGTCGGGGTTGGTCATCCGGCGCAGCTCCAGCAGGCCCTGCCAGGCGCTGTGCACCTCACGCCGGCGGGCCGGGCCGGAGTCCACGGGCGTCCGTTCGCCGCCGGCCCGCGCGGCGAACACCCCCGTGTCCGCGGTCGCCGCCGGTTCTCCCGGCTCATGCCCGGCCTTCCGTATCCGGTGTCCGGCCGGGGTCAGGAAGTGGTCGTGCGGCGGCCGCGGGTGCCGGAAGGCCAGACCCCGCTTCACCAGCGCCGCGAGCTGGGCCTCCGTACCCTTCAGACGCCCGGTCACGGGGTCGGCGGCGTCGATGACCCGCCGTTGCGCGGCGGTGGGCGGTCGGGTCACGGCGTGCTCCTTTCCCGGACGAGGCGCACCGGCGGCGGTGCTGCGGTCGTCTCAGGCGAAGACTACGATCCGGGTCTGACACCGGGCGCGCGACGACCGTGCCCGCAGGAGCCCGCCGCCGGGTGCGGCTCCCCGCTCCTGCCGCTACCCGTGGCCCACCGCCCGGTCCGGCCCCCGCTCCTGCCGCGTTGCCCGCCCCGGGTCGGCTCCGCGCTACTGCCGGTACCCGCTCAGGAACCGACCGATCCGCCCGATCGCCGCTTCCAGGTCGTCCGCGTACGGCAGCGTGAGGATCCGGAAGTGGTCGGGGGCCGGCCAGTTGAAGCCCGTGCCCTGCACCACTTGGATCTTCTCCCGCAGCAGCAAATCCAGGACGAACTTCTCGTCGTCGTGGATCCTGTGCACCTTGGGGTCGAGGCGAGGGAAGGCGTACAGCGCGCCCTTCGGCTTCACGCACGTCACGCCGGGGATCTCGTTGAGCTTCTCCCAGGCCACGTCGCGCTGCTCGCGCAACCGCCCGCCCGGCGCGGTCAGCTCGCGGATGGACTGCCGGCCGCCGAGCGCGGCCTGGATGGCGTACTGGGCGGGCGCGTTGGCGCACAGCCGCATGGAGGCCAGCATGGTCAGCCCCTCCAGGTAGTCCTTCGCGTGCTGCTTCGGACCCGTGACCACCAGCCAGCCGGAGCGGAAGCCGGCCACCCGGTACGTCTTGGACAGGCCGCAGAAGGTGAGGACCACCAGGTCGGGGGCGAGCGCGGCGGCCGAGTGGTGCACAGCGTCGTCGTACAGGATCTGGTCGTAGATCTCGTCGGCGAAGACCATCAGGCCGTGGCGGCGGGCGAGGTCGAGGATGCCCTCGACGATCTCCTTCGGGTAGACCGCGCCGGTGGGGTTGTTCGGGTTGATGATGACCACGGCCTTCGTACGGTCCGTGATCTTCGACGCCATGTCGTCCAGGTCCGGGTACCACTCGGCCTGCTCGTCGCACAGGTAGTGCACCGCCGTGCCGCCCGCGAGGGTCGTCACCGCCGTCCACAGCGGGAAGTCCGGCGCGGGGACGAGGATCTCGTCGCCGTCCTCGATCAGCGCCTGTACGGCCATCGAGACCAGCTCCGAGACGCCGTTGCCGAGGAAGACGTCGTCGACGTCGACCTCCACGCCGAGCGTCTGGTAGCGCTGGGCGACGGCCCGGCGGGCGGACAGGACGCCGCGCGAGTCCGTGTAGCCGTGCGCCTGCGGCAGCATCCGGATCATGTCCTGGAGGATCTCCTCCGGCGCCTCGAAGCCGAACAGCGCAGGGTTGCCGGTGTTGAGCCGCAGCACGCTGTGGCCGGCCTCCTCCAGTGCGTTGGCGTGCTCTATCACCGGACCGCGGATCTCGTAACAGACCTCGCTGAGCTTGCTCGACTGCCGGAACTCCATGCGCCGCCACCTCTTCGGTATCTGGTGTTGCTTGGTTTTACCAAGTGTGCGCTTGGAAAGTCCAACAACATGTCTAGACTGCGTCGCATGTCACCCCGCGCTCGCCGAAGTTATGACCAGTACTGTTCCGTCGCCCGCGCCCTCGACCTGGTCGGGGACCGCTGGACCCTGCTCATCGTCCGGGAGTTGCTGGCCGGCCCCCGTCGCTACACGGACCTGCACGCGGACCTGCCGGGCGTCAGCACGGACGTACTGGCCTCGCGGCTGCGGGACATGGAGCGCGACGGCCTCGCGACCCGGCGCCGGCTGCCGCCGCCCGGCGCGGCGTACGTCTATCAACTGACCTGTCGGGGGCTGGAGTTGCTGCCCGTGCTCCAGGCGCTGGGGGAGTGGGGACAGCCCGAGCTGGGGGAGCGGCGGCCTACGGACGCGGTGCGTGCCCACTGGTTCGCGCTGCCGCTGCTGCGCGCCCTGGAGGGGCCGGGCGTGGTCGAAGTCAGCCTGGAGGAGGGCGACTTCCACCTGTACGCCGGCGCCGAGAACGGCCCCGTGTACGGCGACGGACCCGCCCCCTCGGAGCCCGATGTCCGACTGGTCCTGGACACCGACACGTGCACGGCGATCAGCCGGGGTGAGCTGACCCTGGTCCAGGCGGTGCGGGACGGGCGGGTGGAGGTGACCGGGGAAGGGGTGCTCGCCAAGGCGCTGTGGGAGGGGTAGCCCGGAGGTCCGCGGGCCGGGGGTGACAGCCGTGAGGCCCGCCCGGGGAGGCGGTCGTGGCCCCCGGGCCCGCGCGCCAGGGGCCGCGGACTGCCGAGGCGGCGCCGACAGATGCACAGCTCGGGGAGGGTGGTCGCAAGGGCGTGCGCCGCCCAGGGGAAGCCGCCGCGGCAGGCGGTCGACGAAGAGGCCCGCTGCGCCGGGCAGCGGGCCTGACCGACGGTGTGTCACGCCCCCGGCGGCATCCGCGACGGCCGGCCCGGGCCGCGGGTCAGTGCGTACCCGGCGATTCCCGCCAGCGCGGCGAGCACACCGCCCACCGCGGTCCACACCCAGCGGTCGGACCACCAGCCCGACGCCCAGCCGTCCTCCGGGTCGGTGTCCGCCAGAGCGGCCGAAGTGCGCTCGCTCCGCTCGGACTTCGCCGCGACGCCCGGAACCAGCGGCTTCGCCAGTGAGCCGTCCACCGCCGCCGCGCCGCCGAGGTCCTCGGAGCCGACCCGCACCTCGGTGCCGACCGGCAAACCCAGGTCGGAGGCCGGCACGTGCACGACCGTCAGGCGGATGTAGTACGTGCCCGGCAGCGGGTCGTCGGCCCACGGCTCGGACCAGGCCCGAACGGTGCGCAGCACGCAGGCCAGTTCCAGCGACGAGACCCCGGCCGCTGCGGTGCGGGTCTGCGCCCCGTACTGGCAGGCCTGGCGGCGGCGCAGCCCGTCGTACACGTCGATCTGCCAGGTCTGGGCGGCGTGCGTCTTCGGCAGTTCCACCGTGGCCCGGACGGTGGGGCGCTGCCCGGCGTCCGCGGGGAACGACCAGTACAGGTAGTCGCCCGCGGAGCCGTTCGCCGTGGCCCGCTGCCCCTGCTCGATCTCCGTGGCCGTACGGAACGACGTACCCGCCCTCGTCGGCGCCGCGCCGTCGTCCGAGGCGCTCGGCGACGGCGAGGAGTCGGCCGCCGCGGGACCCGCGGCCAGCCCGAGCGCCAGTACAGCAGCGCCGAGCATCCGTGTCATGCGCATCAGTTGGTCCTCCAGACCGCGACCCGCCAGCGTGACAGCCAGCCCCGGACGAGACCGGCGAGGAAGCCGGTCAGGATGAGCGCGCCGAGCAGCCACCAGCCGCGGCCCAGGCCGAACGCGGCCACGTCGCTCGCCTGCGAGGGGCCGTCCACCACGTCCACGGTCAGCTCCAGCGGCAGACCGGGCGTGGTCTTCACCCCGGAGGCCGCCGAGAAGGAGTTCGTGACCGCCAGGCACACGGTCTCGGCGGGGGCGTCCTGCGCGTCACGGTCGGGCTTGGGGTACCTGAGCCCGGTGGAGATCACATCCGTACGGCCGTTGCCGGCCGCCTCCCCGCGTACGATCTCCCGGCCGTGCACCGTGACGGCCCGCAGCAGCACGCCGTAGTCCGGGTGCACCGCACGGTCGGCCGCCACGCTCACCGAGGCGCGCAGCTCCTGGCCGGGCCGCACGTCCACCCGGTACCAGCGCTGCTGCCCGAACTCCTCGCGGTCCGTGTACAGGCCCGACTTCACCTCGGGTGCCCGGGCGCACTCGGCGGCGCCCTGGACCGCCACCGGCGTCACCACCGGCTCGGCGGCCCGGTCCACCAACTCGTTGACGCGGTCGGTGAGTTCGTCCTGGTGCTCGACCGACGCGTAGGTGCCGCCGGTGGCCTCGGCGATGCAGCTGAGCTGCCGGCTCAGCTTGGCGTCGGGCACCAGGCCCAGGGTGTCGATGGTCAGGCCGATGCCCTTGGCCGCGATCTCGCGGGCCACCTCGCACGGGTCGAGCGGGGCGCAGGTGTCCTCGCCGTCGCTGATCAGCACGATCCGCTTGGAGCCGTTGCCGCCGTCCAGGTCGTCGGCCGCCTTCAGCAGGGCGGGGCCGATCGGCGTCCAGCCCGTCGGGGTGAGCGTGGCCACGGCCGTCTTGGCCTCGGTGCGGTCGAGCGGTCCGACCGGGTAGAGCTGAGCGGTGTCCCTGCAGCCCTCCTCGCGGTCGTCCCCGGGGTAGTTGGCGCCCAGGGTGCGGATGCCGAGCCGGACCTCCTCGGGCGTGGCGTCGAGCACCTCGTTGAACGCCTGCTTCGCCGCCGCCATCCGTGACCGGCCGTCGATGTCCCGGGCCCGCATCGAACCGCTCACATCCAGGACGAGGTCGACCTTGGGGGCGTCCTGGCCGGTGGGTTCACCGGCGGACGCCCCGGCCGGGAAGGCGAGCCCGGCCGCCAACGCGGCGAGCAGAGCACCGGCCCCGGCCGCCAGCCGTGTTCTTGTGATCATCGGCGGATCTTACGGAGCGGCGGTGCCGTGATCCAAAACGGGCCTTCTTCAACCGGCTTTCCAGCGCACGGGGTTGGGCAGCTCCGCCCACAGGTCCCCGGCCGTCTGCGGTGACATCCGCATCAGGGTCAGTGCCTTCGCCGGCAGGGGATCGTCGAGGAGTGCCGCCAGGTCAGGGGTGCGCGGCAGGTCCCGTACGGCTGTCTCCAGCGCCTCCCGCAGGGCTTGGCCCGAGCCCGCCGTGCCGGCCAGGGACCCCGCCACCAGGGAGCCGAACAGCTTGCGGCGCAGCACGCGTTCGTCGTCCGTGACCATGCGGACGGGCAGCGCGGGGACCGGGACGCCGTGCCGCGCCAGGCGGGCCGGGCTGACGCGGATGTCGGCCAGGTCCCGGTAGACCAGCCGCAGCGGGTCACCCGTCGGCGACAGCACCACCAGGAGGTTCTGGCCGTGCGCCTCCAGGGCCACGCCCAGCTCCAGCAGGCGCAGCCCGACCGTGAGGGCGAGGCGCGCGAAAGCGGCCGGCCAGGCGGGGGATCGGGGCAGGTCCGTCGTCGCCAGGGCGGCCACGGGCGCCACCCGCTCCCCGGCCGCCGCGTAGGCCTGCGGCGACTCTCGCAGGACGGCCGCGAGATCCGGGGAGCCCGCCGCGGCCGCGCCCAGCGTGCGGGTGACGTGCAGCAGGCCGTCCGCGCGGGCCGCCAGCGCCTGCCCGAAGTCGGACAGCACCGCGGAGGCGGCGATCGACGGCAGGGAGATGTCCCGCACCGACGACGTCAGCCGGGCGCTCAGGGCCGTCTTCACATGCGGCCCGCCGGGCAGCGCGAGCGTCCGCAGGGACATCAGCGGATGCGCGGCCATCCGCTCCTCGCAGGCGCGCTTCAGGACGTGCCCCGCCTGCCAGGGATGCACCGGCACCACCACCCGCCGCCCGTCCCGCAGTCCCTGCGGCCACACCCCCGACACCAGGCACTCCCGTGCCGGAACCGGCACCAGCCCCAGCTCCACGACCGGCCCGTGCTCCGGCCCGTAGGCCAGTTGCTCGGCCACCGAGAAACCGGGCCGCGACCGGCAGGTGGGGTGGAAGGGATGCCCGTCCACCACCCGCTGCTCCCACTCCCAGTCGGTCGAGGGCCACTCCTTGGCAGGAGAGCGCCGCCCGGCCCGCGACAGCGCCAGCGACGCCACGCTGTGCCCGAGCTCGGCGGCGAAACCCGCCGAGTGCGGTACGGCAAGGTCCGTCATCAGCCTCGCCGGATCGTCGTAAGCCACCTCGTCGAGCCGTACGACGGTGACGTACGCGTCGGTCGCGTACGGATCCGGGTGCGGCCCGTACAGCCGGCGGCCGTCGGACAACCGCAGCACGAGCCCGTCCCGGCCCGGTGCGCGGCCGGCCAGCCACGGCAGCGGCTCGTGCGCCAGCCCGCGCCACAGACGGGTCAGCACGGCCGCACGGGCGCCGGGCAGAGCGGCCGCGTACCCCGGAACGAGCTCGGGGCGGACCGCGGCGAGTTCGTCGGCGACCTCGGCCTCGGCGGTGGAGGGACGGTGCACGGGCGGGCTCCTCGGGTACGAATAGGGCGTCACGGGGGAGGGACGACGAGCGACATACTGATCATCCCCGCCCGGACGCGACCGTAGGGAACAAGTGGAACGCCTGGACCTCATGCCCCCGCCCACCGGCGACGACGCCGCATCCCGCGCCGGCGTCGCCGAGCGCGCCGACGCGTACGCGGCCGCGCCGCTGCTGAACTGCCTGCTGCGGGAGGTCGCCGAGCCGGTGCCGGGCCAGGGGCCCGGGGGCGTCCGCGGCGCCGTAACCGGAGCCGGCGGAGCGTCCGGGGCACCGGACGAACGCCGGGTGTACCGGCTGCCCGGCGGGGGCCGTCTGCTGCGGGTGCGCGGCACTCGTCGGCCCGCCGAGCCCGAGCTGTACCGGGCGGGCGCCTGGCACCGCGTCGGCCACCCTGAACTGGTGAAGCTCGTCGCCGAGGAACTGCGCCGGTACACCGGTGTGTCCAACCACGAACTGCCCGCCGAGATGATCGACAGCCGCGAGGCCGTGGCCGCCCTGCTGACCGCCCGGGCCCGCGCCACCCCGCCCGAAGACCCCTACCTGCGCTCCGAGCAGTCCCTGGTCACCGGGCACACCCACCACCCCGCCCCCAAGGCGCGCGGCGGCGGCCCGGCCGCCGGGTGGCTGCCGTACGCGCCCGAAGCGCACGCCCGGTTCCCGCTGACGCTGCTCGGTCTGCGCGAGGACACCGTCGCCGAGGAGGGCGACACCTCGGCCCTGGACGCCCTCGGCACCGCCCCGCCCGGCTACCGGCTGCTGCCCGCCCACCCCTGGCAGCTCACCCTGGCCGGCCGGGGCCTCGCCGAGGCGTTCGCGGACGGCAGGCTCGTACGGCTGGGCACGACCACGTTCGACGTCTGGCCCACGGCCGCGATCCGCACCCTGTACGCCCCCGACCACGACCTGTTCCTGAAGGTCAGCCTGGACGTCCGCATCACCAACGACATCCGCCGGCTGTGGCGCCACGACCTGCTCGGACTGCGTCGGACGGACGCGGCGACGGCCCGGGCCCTGGACGGCGGCCCGGCGGCCTGGCTGAGCGACCGCGGCTACCGCACCGCGGACTTCGCCTTCGAGGAACTTGCCGTCATCGTCCGCGACGGCTTCGCCGGCCGTGTGCGGCCCGGCGCCACGCCGCTGCTCGCCGCCGGCCTCGTGGAGGGCTTCGCCGGCAGCCCGCTCGGCACCGCCGCCGACCCGGCGTCCTGGTGGGAGGCGTACCTGGCCCAGGTGGTCCCGCCGGCCCTGCGGGCCTTCGCCGACCACGGCGTCGTCCTGGAGGCGCACCTGCAGAACACCCTCGTCGCCGTCGACGCCGGCGGCACGCCGGTGCAGGCGCTGTTCCGGGACGCCGAGGGCGTGAAACTGCTGCCGGAGGTGACCCGCCGGGCCGGCTGGGAGCGGCTGGTGTACTGCCTGGTCGTCAACCATCTCACCGAGGTCGCCGGCGCCCTCGCCGAACGCCATCCCGGCCTCGACCCGTGGCCCGCCGCACGCCGCGAACTGAGCCGCCACGGCCTGCCCGAGGCCGAAGCCCTCCTCACCGCGCCCACCCTCCCCGGCAAGACCAACCTGCTGCTGCGCTGGACGGGCGCGGACGGCGCCGACGCCCGCTACCTGCCGCTGCCGAACCCGCTGGCCGCACCGCCGCCCCACCCATAAATACGATCAGCGCACCCGGGGCCTCCCGTACCCTGGCCGGTGTGCTGCGCGACGTGACCGCTGTTCGATACGTGACCCCGCTGAGGTCGGGCGGCTCCGTACCCGCAGTGGTCGAGGCCGACGACCTCGGCACGTACGTCGTGAAGTTCACCGGCTCCGCTCAGGGCCGCAAGGCGCTGGTCGCCGAGGTGATCGTGGGCGAGCTGGCCCGCGCCCTGGGGCTGCGCTTCCCGGAGCTGGTCCTGGTGCACTTCGACCCGGCGATCGCCGAGCACGAGCCGCACCAGGAGGTCCGGGACCTGCACGCGTCCAGCGCCGGGGTCAACCTCGGCATGGACTACCTGCCGGGCGCCAAAGACTTTACGCCGAAGGTCGCCGAGTCCTTCCCCGTGGACCGGCTGGAGGCGGGCCGGATCGTGTGGCTCGACGCCCTGACCGCGAACGTCGACCGCACGGTCCACAGCTCCAATTTGATGGTCTGGCCGACGTTCGGCACGGCGCCCCCGCGCCTGTGGCTGATCGACCACGGCGCCGCCCTGGTCTTCCACCACCGCTGGGACACCTCGGCCCCGCAGAAGGCGTACGACTTCCGGCACCACGCCCTCGGCCGCTACGGGCCCGACGTCCGCGCCGCCGACGCCGAACTGGCGCCCCGCGTGACCGAGGAGCTGCTGCGCGGGATCGTGGCGGAGGTCCCCGACGCCTGGCTCGCCGAGGAGCCGGGCTTCACCACGGCCGACGGGGTCCGGGACGCCTACGTCGGCTACCTCCACGCGCGCGTGCGGGCCTCCGCGTCCTGGCTCCCCACCGACTTCCCCTCCGGGGAGGAACTCGCCGCCGAGGAGGCCCGGCGGGCGGCGCGAACGCAGCGAGGCCGGCCGGACTGGCTCAAGCGGGTCCCGGACCTGCACGGCAAGCCGGCCGCGGAACAGGATTGGGCGGTACACCTGGGATGACCACACAGGGCAGGCAGGCCACACAGGCCACGGACGCCACGGAAGAGCACCGCGTCCAGATCGAGTACTGCACCCAGTGCCGCTGGCTGCCCCGCGCCGCCTGGCTGGCGCAGGAGCTGCTGACGACCTTCGAGACCGAACTGGCCGAGCTGTCCCTGAAACCGGGGACCGGCGGCGTCTTCGTCGTCCGCGTCGACGGCGAGGTGGTGTGGGACCGCCGGGAGCAGGGCTTCCCGGAGCCGACGGCCGTGAAGAAGGCCGTACGCGACCGAGTGGCCCCGGGCAGGTCCCTGGGCCACTCGGACCGTTCAGCGTGAGACTCAGCCCTTGAGCTGCTCGTACGCCGGCAGCGTCAGGAAGTCCGCGTAGTCCTCGTCGAGGGCGACCTTGAGCAGCAGGTCGTGGGCCTGCTGCCAGGTGCCGGACGCGAAGGCCTCCTCGCCGATCTCGGCCCGGATGTTCGCCAGCTCCTCGGCGGCGACCTTGCGGGCCAGGTCGGCGGTGACCTTCTCGCCGTTGTCGAGCACGACACCGGCGTTGATCCACTGCCAGATCTGGGAGCGGGAGATCTCGGCGGTGGCCGCGTCCTCCATCAGGTTGAAGATGGCGACCGCGCCGAGGCCGCGCAGCCAGGCCTCGATGTAGCGGATGCCGACCTGGACGGCGTTGACCAGGCCGCCGTAGGTGGGCTTGGCCTCCAGGGAGTCGATGGCGATGAGGTCCTCGGCCCTGACGTCGACGTCCTCGCGCAGGCGGTCCTTCTGGTGGGGCTTGTCGCCGAGGATCTTGTCGAAGGACTCCATGGCGATCGGCACCAGGTCGGGGTGGGCGACCCAGGAGCCGTCGAAGCCGTCGTTCGCCTCGCGGTCCTTGTCGGCGCGGACCTTCTCGAAGGCGACCTTGTTGACCTCGGGGTCACGGCGGGAGGGGATGAAGGCCGCCATGCCGCCGATGGCGTGCGCGCCCCGCTTGTGGCAGGTGCGGACCAGGAGTTCGGTGTACGCGCGCATGAACGGGGCCGTCATCGTCACCGCGTTGCGGTCGGGGAGGACGAACTTGGCGCCGCCGTCCCGGAAGTTCTTGACGATGGAGAACAGGTAGTCCCAGCGGCCGGCGTTCAACCCGGAGGCGTGCTCGCGCAGTTCGTAGAGGATCTCCTCCATCTCGTACGCCGCCGTGATCGTCTCGATCAGGACGGTGGCGCGGATGGTGCCCTGCGGGATGCCGACGTAGTCCTGCGCGAAGACGAACACGTCGTTCCAGAGGCGGGCCTCCAGGTGCGACTCGGTCTTCGGGAGGTAGAAGTACGGGCCCTTGCCCAGGTCCAGCAGGCGCTGGGCGTTGTGGAAGAAGTACAGGCCGAAGTCGACGAGCGCGCCGGGCACCTGGGCGCCGTTCGCGTCGACGAGGTGACGCTCGTTCAGGTGCCAGCCGCGGGGCCTCATGACGACCGTGGCCAGTTCGTCGTTCGGGCGCAGGGCGTACGACTTGCCGGACCCGGGGTCGGTGAAGTCGATGTTCCTGGTGTACGCGTCGATCAGGTTGAGCTGGCCGAGGACGACGTTCTCCCAGGTGGGCGCCGAGGCGTCCTCGAAGTCCGCGAGCCAGACCCGCGCGCCCGAGTTGAGGGCGTTGATGGTCATCTTGCGGTCGGTGGGGCCGGTGATCTCGACGCGGCGGTCGTTCAGCGCGGCCGGGGCCGGGGCGACCTTCCAGGAGTCGTCGGCGCGGATCGCGGCGGTCTCCGGGAGGAAGTCGAGGGCGGAGGTGCGGGCGATCTCGGCGCGGCGCTCCGCGCGGCGGGCGAGGAGCTCGTCACGCCGGGGCGTGAACCGCCGGTGCAGCTCCGCCACGAAGGCGAGCGCCGCGTCGGTGAGGACCTCCTCCTGCCGGGGCAGGGGCTCGGCGTCGACGATGGCCAGCGGGGACGGCGCTGGTGCGGACATGAACAGTCACTTCCTTCAGCGAGCGGTCTTCAGCGAGCGTGGCACCGGGTGCCAGTCTTCCCGGATACGGCGGGCAGCGCCCGCGGAGCAGCCGGGCGCTTCTGAGCAGTGGATACTAGTTTCCTCATAGTGGAAGTTCAATGGTTTGTTGACGTCGAGATTCTCCGGGTCGAGGCAAGGTGGCGCTCGGTGCCACGGCGCTCACTCCAGGTGGGCGAGATCGGCTTCGGTGTCGATGTCGTACGGCTGTGCCACATCACCGCACTCGACGAGCGCCACGTCCTTCTCGTGCTGCTTCAGATAGGCGCGTGCCCCCCGGTCCCCGGTCGCAGTCGCGGCGATGCCGGCCCAGTGCGCGGCGCCGAACAGCACGGGGTGGCCGCGCACCCCGTGGTAGGCGGCGCAGGCCAGGGATGCCTCGGACGCGTAGGCGGCGAGCACGCGCGCGACCGCCTCGGGGCCGATGCCCGGCTGGTCGACCAGCGAGACCAGCGCCGCCCTGGCGCCCGTACCGGCGAGCGAGGCGAGTCCGGCCCGCAGCGAACCACCCATGCCGGCGGGCCAGTCCGGGTTCTCCACCAGGACGCACCCACCCAGCTCCGCACGTGCGCGCACCTCCTCGGCCCGCGCCCCCAGCACCACGTGCACCCGCGCGCAGCCGCCCGCGCGCAGCACCCGTACCGCGTGCTCCACGAGCGGTCGGCCCCGGTGCCGGAGCAGTGCCTTGGGGCGTCCGCCGAGCCGTCGTCCGCCTCCGGCGGCGAGCAGCAGCCCGGTCACGGCGCCGGTGTCGTGTGTCGTCATGGGTCCTGCATACCGCACGGCTCGGCAAGGGGCGCGCGGCGCGGAAACAGGGAGGCCTTGGGCTGCGATGTCACGCAGCGGAGCAACTCGATGACGCAATGGACTGGCGCGGGGTGGCCGGGGTGGCGTTAACTGGCGCCCTGCACCGACCAGTCCGGGCGTCCGGCCAACGCCCGGGGCGGGGGAGAGGCGTCGGAAGGGAACGCGCACGACGGCGTGCGGAGGGGGAGGACTGTGTTGCGGAGCGTGGAGCAGAGGCGGCAGGGGCCTGCGACCGGCGGCGAGGATCCACGGGTGACGGAGCTGCGCTCCGCCGTGTCCCGGCTGCGCCGCGAACTCGCCGCCCACCCCGGCGAGTTCGCCGACCGGAGCATCGCCGAGGAGCAACTCGCCGCACTGGACGCCCTGGCGGTCGGCGGCAGCCCGGAGATTCCCCGGCTGCGCCGCTCCCTGCTGCTGATCGCCGGTGCGATCGGCTCGGTGAGCGCGCTGTCCCCGGGGCTGTCGGAGGTCCGCCGGGCCATCGACCTCTTCGGGGGCGCGGTGCGCGGGCAGGGGTAGGCGGCCACGCGGTCAGGACAGCGGTCAGGACCGGGTGCCGTCACGGCCCGGGGTGCGGGGAAGGGCGGTACCGGTGGGCCGTGCGGCCGGTCCGGGGCTCCGGCTTCCCGCAGAGTCACGTGTCCTGGCAAGCGGGGCGGTCGTCCAGAGCAGGTCGCGGGGGAAGCGACCGCACTCGTCGGCGCCGCGCACGCGCGTGCCGGGCTGCGCGTCCGCGGCTTGATCCGAACGACGGGCCCTGGTGCCGTGACGCCGTCACGCGGGGCTCTGGCTCGCCAGCGCCTCGGACAGCTCGCGGGCCACCTGCTGCAGTACCGGCACGATCTTCTCCGTCGCCGACTCGGTGACCCGGCCCGCCGGACCGGAGATCGAAATGGCCGCCGCCGTGGGGGAGTCGGGCACCGACACCGCCAGGCAGCGCACTCCGATCTCCTGCTCGTTGTCGTCGATGGCGTACCCCTGCGCGCGTACGTCCTCCAGCGCCGCGAGGAAGCCTTCCGGCGTGGTGATCGTCTTGTCGGTCGCGGCGGGCATGCCCGTGCGGGAGAGCAGGGCGCGCACCTCCTCGGGAGGGAAGCCCGCGAGCAGGGCCTTGCCCACGCCCGTGGAGTGCGGCAGCACCCGGCGGCCGACCTCGGTGAACATGCGCATCGAGTGCTTGGACGGCACCTGCGCCACGTACACGATCTCGTCGCCGTCCAGCAGCGCCATGTTCGCCGTCTCGCCGGTCTCGTCGACCAGGCGGGCCAGATACGGGCGCGCCCAGGTGCCCAGCAGCCGGGACGCGGACTCGCCGAGCCGGATCAGGCGCGGGCCGAGCGCGTAGCGGCGGTTGGCCTGCTGGCGTACGTATCCGCAGGCCACCAGCGTGCGCATGAGGCGGTGGATGGTCGGCAGGGGCAGCCCGCTGCTCGCGGACAGCTCGCTCAGGCCGACCTCGCCGCCCGCGTCCGCCATCCGTTCGAGCAGGTCGAAGGCGCGCTCCAGGGACTGGACGCCGCCGTTGGCGGACCGGGCGGAGTCGGTGGTGCTGGCGCTGGACGTCGGCACGGCGCGTTCCTTTCGGGACTGGCGGAGAAGGGCAGAAGCCTACCCGGCAGTCGGTTGACTCCCCGGCTTGTGTGTGGCTACGTTCTGGTTGCTGGAATATTAATTCCGCTTTGTGGAAACGTCCAGAGTGCGGCCGTCGGGTGTGCCTGGAAGAAGTGTGCCCTTGACGGCGCGGGAGCGGGAGTGAAGACTCCTTCAACAGAACGTTGAATTCCGTCATGTGGAACCACATCCCGTGAGCCGGGACACAGCGGCTGAGAGAGGGGTTCGGGTGTCCGACGCTGAACTGGTGCTGCGCTCGACGCGCGTCATCACTCCCGAGGGGACGCGGCCCGCGTCGGTCGCGGTCGCCGGCGGCACGATCACGGCCGTACTGCCCCACGACGCCGAGGTGCCCGCCGGCGCCCGCCTGGAGGACGTCGGCGACCACGTGGTGCTGCCCGGCCTGGTCGACACCCACGTGCACGTCAACGACCCCGGCCGCACCGAGTGGGAGGGCTTCTGGACCGCCACGCGCGCCGCGGCGGCCGGCGGCATCACGACCCTCGTCGACATGCCGCTCAACTCGCTCCCGCCCACCACGACGGTCGACAACCTCCGCGTCAAGCAGCAGGTCGCGGCCGACAAGGCGCACATCGACGTCGGGTTCTGGGGCGGTGCCCTGCCCGATAACGTCAAGGACCTGCGGCCGCTGCACGAGGCCGGCGTCTTCGGCTTCAAGGCGTTCCTGTCGCCGTCCGGCGTTGACGAGTTCCCGCACCTCGACCAGGACCAGCTCGCCCGCTCCATGGCGGAGATCGCCGCCTTCGACGGCCTGCTGATCGTGCACGCCGAGGACCCGCACCACCTGGCCGCCGCCCCGCAGCACGGCGGCCCCAGGTACGCCGACTTCCTCGCCTCCCGTCCGCGTGACGCCGAGGACACCGCCATCGCCGGTCTCATCGCGCAGGCCAAACGCCTCCACGCGCGCGTGCACGTCCTGCACCTGTCCTCCAGCGACGCGCTGCCGCTGATCGCCGAGGCCAGGGCCGAGGGCGTGCGCCTGACGGTCGAGACCTGCCCCCACTATCTGACCCTGACCGCCGAGGAGGTCCCGGACGGCGCCAGCGAGTTCAAGTGCTGCCCGCCCATCCGGGAGGCCGCCAACCAGGACCTGCTCTGGCAGGCGCTGGCGGACGGCACCATCGACTGCGTCGTCACCGACCACTCCCCGTCCACGGCCGACCTGAAGACCGACGACTTCGCCACCGCCTGGGGCGGCATCTCCGGCCTCCAGCTGAGCCTGGCGGCGGTGTGGACGGAGGCCCGCGGACGCGGCCACGGCCTGGAGGACGTGGTCCGCTGGATGTCCACGCGGACGGCCGAACTGGTGGGCCTGCGGCACAAGGGCGCCATCGAGGCGGGCCGTGACGCCGACTTCGCCGTCGTCGCGCCGGAGGAGACCTTCACCGTGGACCCGGCGGCCCTCCAGCACCGCAACCGCGTCACGGCGTACGCGGGCCGGACCCTGTACGGCGTGGTGAAGTCCACCTGGCTGCGGGGGCAGCGCATCGTCGCGGACGGCACGTTCACCGAGCCGAAGGGGCGGCTCCTCACCCGGCCCTCCTGAGGGCCGCCCCCACCAGGCGACCTCCACTCCCACCGGCCGACTCCCGAAAGGCAGGACCTGATCACCGTGACGGCGCAGCAGCACTCCTCGTTGGCTCGTTTCACCGGCGACGCGAACCCTTACGGAGGCGGTGACCCGTACGCGGACTACCGCACCGCCGACTTCCCCTTCACCCAGTACGCCAACCTCGCCGACCGGCGGCTCGGCGCCGCAGTCATCGCCGCCAACGACGAGTTCTTCGCCCAGCGCGAGAACCTGCTGGTGCCCGAGCGCGCCGAGTTCGACCCCGAGCACTTCGGGCACAAGGGCAAGGTCATGGACGGCTGGGAGACCCGGCGCCGCCGCGGCGCCTCCGCCGAGCACGCCTGGCCGACCGCGGACGACCACGACTGGGCCCTGATCCGCCTCGGCGCCCCCGGTGTCGTCCGGGGCATCGTCGTCGACACCGCCCACTTCCGCGGCAACTACCCGCAGGCGGTGTCGGTCGAGGGCACCTCGGTGCCCGGTTCCCCGTCGCCGCGGGAACTGCTGTCGGACGACGTGAAGTGGACGACCCTGGTGCCGCGCACCCCGGTCGGCGGGCACGCGGCCAACGGCTTCGAGGTCGCCGTCGAACAGCGCTTCACCCACCTGCGCCTCAACCAGCACCCCGACGGCGGCATCGCCCGCCTGCGCGTGTACGGCGAGGTGGTCCCCGACCCGAAGTGGCTGGAGGCCCTGGGGACCTTCGACGTGGTCGCCCTGGAGAACGGCGGCCGGGTGGAGGACGCCTCCGACCTGTTCTACTCACCGGCCACCCACACCATCCAGCCGGGCCGCTCCCGCAAGATGGACGACGGCTGGGAGACCCGGCGCCGCCGCGACCAGGGCCACGACTGGATCCGCTACCGGCTGGTGGACCGGTCCCGGATCCGCGCCCTGGAGATCGACACGGCGTACCTGAAGGGCAACAGCGCCGGCTGGGCGTCCGTGTCGGTGCGGGACGGCGAGGACGGCGACTGGCTGGAGATCCTGCCCCGCACGCGCCTGCAGCCCGACACCAACCACCGCTTCGTGCTGCCGGAGCCCGCCGTCGGCACGCACGCGCGCGTGGACATCTTCCCCGACGGCGGCATCTCCCGCCTCCGCCTGTTCGGATCCCTGACCGAGGAGGGCACGACCCGACTGACCGCCCGCCACCGGGAACTGGGCGGCTGAGCCGCAAGACCTAGGGGTCGAGGCCCCCGACCCGAGAGCCGCACCGGCCGGACAGCGCCGGTGCGACCCACGCGACGGCGGGCGGCGTGCGCCGCCTGCCGTGCCGCCTCCTCTGTCATGCCGCCTCGTGCGTCATGCCGCGTGCCCGCCGTCCACGGCGAACTCCGCGCCGGTGACGTACGCGGCCCCGGCCAGGTGCGCGACCGTGGACGCCACTTCATCCGCCGTACCGAAGCGGCCCAGCGCGGTCATCGCCGCCTGCCCGGCCGCGTACGGCCCGTCCGCCGGGTTCATGTCGGTGTCGATGGGACCCGGGTGGACGAGGTTCGCCGTGATCCCGCGCGGCCCCAGCTCCCTGGCCAGGGCCTTGGTCAGGCCGGTCAGCGCCGCCTTGCTCATCGCGTACAGCGTTCCGCCGGGGCCGGGCACGCGCTGTGTCATACAGGTGCCGATGGTGACGATCCGGCCCCCGGGCCCCATCCGCACGGCCGCCGCCCGGCACGTCAGGTAGACACCGCGCACGTTCACCGCCAGGACCCGGTCGACGTCGGCGACCGACAGCGTCTCCACCGGCCCCAGCACGCCCACGCCCGCGTTGTTCACCAGCACGTCGAGCCCGCCCAGCGCCTTGGCCGTACGCTCCACGGCCCCGTCCGCCTCCTGCGCGTCCGCGGCGTCCGCGCGCAGGGCCACCGCGCGGCGGCCCAGCGCCTCCACGGCCCGTACGACGTCCTCGGCCGCGTCCTGGGCGCTGACGTAGGTGAGGGCGACGTCCGCGCCCTCCCGCGCCAGCCGCAGGGCCGTCGCCGCCCCGATGCCCCGGCTGCCGCCGGTCACGAGAGCCACCTTGCCTTCGAGAGTTCCCTGAGAAGTCATGCCTCCATCCCAGCGGGCGCGGGGCCCGACGGCTGGCGGGCAACGGACGTCGAGCCCCCAAGCCGGAACGGATCCACCCGGGGGCGATGAGTTGCGGGGCCCGGTGGGGTCTGACCTGATGACAACAGACCCCACCGCGAGCCCGAGAGAAGGCACCCCCATGGGCAAGCTCGTCCTCACCACCTTCGTCAGCCTCGACGGCGTCTACCAGGCCCCCGGCGGACCCGACGAGGACACCCGCGACGGATTCGACCAGGGCGGCTGGAGCGTCCCCTATGGCGACGAGGACTTCCTGCGCTTCGTGACCGACGTCTTCGACCGGGTGGGCGCCTTCCTGCTCGGCCGTGTCACATACGACATCTTCGCCGGGTACTGGCCGAAGGTGACCGACCCCGACGACCCGATCGCGGGCAGGCTGAACGCCCTTCCCAAGTACGTCGTCTCCACCACGCTCACCGACCCGCAGTGGGCGGGCACGACCGTCGTCGGCGGCGACCTCGCCAAGGAGGTCACGGCCCTCAAGGAGCGCACCGACGGCGAGCTGCAGATCCACGGCAGCGGCGCCCTCGCCCAGTCCCTGCTGGCCCAGGACCTCATCGACACCGTCCACCTGCTCACCTTCCCGGTGGTGCTCGGCGCGGGCCGCCGTCTCTTCCCGGAGGGTGCCGTCCCCACCGCGTTCCGGCACACCGGCGGACACGTCACCGCGGCGGGCGTCTCCGTCCAGTCGTACGACCTGGCGGGGCGGCCGGAGTACGGCACGTACGACCTGCCCGAGAACATGTAGCCGCCGAAGAAAACCCGTAGTCGCCACCCACCGGCCCGAGTACGGTGATCGCGCCCTGTGCGAGCCGCCGACGTCTCCACTCCCGCCCCAGCCCTGGAGACCGTCGCCATGTCGTCGATCGCCGTACCCGGCGCCCTCGCGCCCCGCCGCGCCTGGCTCACCGACCTGCCCGTCCTGCTCGTGGCCGTGGCCTGGGGCGCGAGCTACCTCGCCGCCAAGGACATCACCACCGCGCGGACCGTCATCGCCGTCCTGGTGCTGCGGTTCGCGCTCGTCCTGCCGGTGCTGGCGGTCATGGCCCGCCGTTCGCTGCGCGCGCTGACGGCGGCGCAGTGGCGCGGGGCCGGGCTCCTCGGGCTGATCCTCAGCGGTATCTTCCTGCTGGAGACGTACGGTGTCGTGCACACCTCGGCGACCAACGCCGGACTCATCATCAGCCTCACCATGATCCTGACCCCGCTCGCCGAGGCCGCCGTCACCCGCACCCGTCCCGCGCGCGCCTTCCTCGGCGCGGCCACCCTCTGTGTGCTCGGCGTCGTCCTGCTCACCCAGCAAGGCGGCTTCACCCGCCCCGCGCTCGGCGACCTGCTGATGCTGCTCGCGGCCCTCGCCCGCACGGTCCACGTCCTGGTCATGTCCCGCGCCCAGGCCCTCCGGGGCGCCGACGCGCTGCCCGTGACCACCGTTCAGCTCGGCGCCGCTCTCGCCGTGTTCGCGGTCCTGTCGGCCGGCGCGGACACCACGCCCTGGGGAGCGGCCGGGGAGTTCGGGGCGCGGGAGTGGGCCGGGCTGCTGTTCCTGTCCGCCTTCTGCACACTGTTCGCGTTCTTCGTGCAGATGTGGGCCGTCCGCCGCACCTCCCCGTCCCGGGTCAGCCTGCTGCTCGGCACCGAGCCGCTGTGGGCCGCCGGGGCCGGCATCCTGATCGGCGGGGAGCGGCTCGGCGCGGCCGGGCTGCTCGGCGGCGCGCTGGTACTGGTGGGCACGGCGTGGGGACGCCGGGCGGCAGGCTGACGTCCCGTCGCCGGCATCCGAGGCGGCTTCGCCGGTCTGGGGCCGGCAGCCGACGGTGGCAGCCGCCGCCCGTACGGCGACGGTGCGATGCCGTACGCGATCGCGCCGTACGCCCGTCCGGGGGGCCTATCGGCTTGCGGTGGGGACGGTGACGCTGCGGCTGTCCGTTCCGCCGGGCGCCTCCAATACGGCCCGTGCTGCTCGCTCTCCCGCTGCCGGCGCACCTTCGATATGTCCGGCGTGGTCGGTCGCCGTCTCGGTCGACGCCCAGTGCAGTCGGCGGTCCAGCGAGGGCCGCTGGTAGAGGGGGTGGCCGAAGAGCGAGTGGTCGGCGAGGTCTTGCACGGTGGACGGAGCGGTCCACCGCTCGGCGCTCCAGTTCCGCACGTACAGCGCGTCGGGGGTGGCCGCGGCCGGGCCGAAGAGCTGGGCGAGCTGGGCGATGACGGCCTGGTCGAATCCGGGTCGGACAGTGCGCGCGTGCGCGAACCCGAAGAGCGCGGCGGCCGTCCGCCGGGTCCCGACATGTCGTGCAGCTCCTGGAGCGGGCCGGTCCTGCTGGATGCCGCTCCGGCCAGCCCTGACTCCCGCCAGAAGGCGGAGGGGTAGTGGGCGACGACCTTGGCGACGGCCCCCGTTAAAACACGATGTGTATAGGTGCTGGTTATGCTGCGTCGGCAGAGCCCCCACCGTAGGTAGAGCACAGCGGGCCCGGTAGGGGACATCGGTGAATGGAGCGATAAGGCATGGCTATGACCGAGCGCCTGAACCTCGAAGGACTCCGCTACGCACAGGCCGTCGCCGAGACCAAGTCGTTCAGCGCCGCCGCACGCGCCTACGGCGTCACGCAGCCCGCCCTGTCCAACGGGATCGCCAAGCTCGAGGAGCGCCTCGGCGGCAAGCTGTTCGACCGGTCGCCGCGCGGCGTCACCCAGACCGCGTTCGGCGCCCGGATCCTCCCGCTGATCGAGCGGGCCCTTGTCGCGCTCGACGCCGTCGCGGCGGAGGCACGGCGACTGAACGAACCCGGTGAGCGGAAGATCCGCATGGGCGTCTCGCCCCTGATCGGCTCGCACCTGGTCGCCCGGGCGTTCAGCATGGTCCGCGACCTGCCCGTACCCCGCGACCTCGTGCTGCGTGAGGCGAACATGCATGACCTGCGGGAGGGTCTGCTGGCCGGCCGGCTCGACATCATCCTGATCCCGGCCGTGGCCGCGATGCCGCGCTTCGAGCACCGGGTCATCGACGTCGAGCCGATCGTCGTCGTCAGCCCCGAGTCCGCCGGCCCCGAGTCCGCGGACGCGCCGCTGGAACTGGAAGAGGCCGGCAAGGAGCAGTTCATCCTCGTCCCGGACACCTGCGGCCTGACCACGTTCACCACGCAGCTCTTCCGGGCGAACGAGCTGCCCCTGCGCACCTATCCGGGGCAAGCCGCCAGTTACCAGGTCCTGGAGGACTGGACGAAGCTGGGCCTGGGCTCGGCGATGGTTCCCCGCTCCAAGCTCACCTCGCCCGACGTGTCCCACCGGCCTTTGACGAACCAGGGCCGCGAGGTGCAGATCTCCTTCGAAGCCGTGTGGAGTGCCGACTCCCCCCTCAGCGCCGATCTCCTCCGCCTTGCCGACAGCCTGGCAGCGGCCCGTCAGCCATAGGCAGTGCTTATCGCCAGATTCAACGGGACCCTCTACCGGACCCCGCATGAAATGCCTAACGTGGCAGGCACGTTGCGGCGGCACGTACCGCTCCGCCCCTTCCTGCCGATCGAGTGAGGCATAGCCATGGCGTATTTCTGATCCGTGACGAGCAGCACGTCCAGGTCCGCCACGCAACCGTCTGAGACCTCCCACAGCCCCTCGGCTCAGGGCAGCGCCCGCCTGGCCACCGCCCCAGGGCGCCTGGCACATCTCCGCACCCGGGCCACCGCTCCCGGGAGCGTGCGCGACCGCGCACCGAGGCTTCGACCGCGCACCGAGGCCGGTGACGGCCTCCGCCCGCCGGATCAATGAAGCCCACCGCCCGGAGGCACCCGCGCACTGTTCGCCGCTGACCGGGCCGGCGCGGCGCCCGAACCGGAACCCGAACTGTTCGCCCGAACCCGAAGCCCGACCCGGCTGTGCACCCACCCCCCTCCTCCCGACCCGCGACCTCCTCACCGCACCGACAGGTGGAGTCATGCACGAACTCGAAGCACTGCTCCGCGAGTACGACCGTGCCCGCGCCTACACCGACGACCTGTGGATGGACCTCACCCCGGACGAGGTGACCTGGCGCCCGCACGAGAACTCCAGCGCCATCGGCTGGCATCTCGGCCACCAGGCCCACGTCGCCCACTTCATGATCCGCAACCTCACCGCGGCCGAGCCCAGCCCCGACCCGGAACTGGACGGGCTCATGGACTCGGCGAACCCGGAGAAGTTCCGCGGCGCTCTGCCCACGGTCCAACGGCTCACCGCGTTCCGCGACACCGTCGCCGCACGCGTCCACGCCCGCATCGGCGACATCGCGGGCGGCAAGGTCGGCGCTCCCACCCAACTCACGGTCGTCGCCACCCACTTGCTGATCGCCTTGATCAATCACGAGTACCAGCACGACCAGTGGATCAGCGAGGTCCGTGCCGAAAACCTCGGCCACCCGCTGCCGGACGACCCTGCCTCGGACCGGCTCAGCCGCGTCGACGGCTACCTCGTCCTCGACCCCTACGCCTGACCGCCACACCGGACGCGCTTTCCCGTCGGGGCAGCCCGTCCGGGGAACCCACCTGAAACAGGAGCACCACATGTCCAGCACCACCCCCGACTTCACCGGGCGGAAGGCCGTCGTCATCGGCGGCACCAGCGGCATGGGACACGCCGTCGCCCGTCACGTCCTCGACGCGGGCGGCAGCGCCGTCGTCACCGGCCGCACGCAGTCGGGCGCCGACGAGGCAGCGGCCGCCCTGTCCACGCACGGCAAGGCCGTCGGCCTCGCCGCCGACCTGGCCGACCCCGCGGCCGTCGACCGCCTGCGCGCCGTCCTCACCGAGGAGCACGCCGACGCCACCCTCCTCGTCAACGCGGCCGGTGTCTTCGCCCCGAAGCCCTTCCTGGAGCACACGGCCGAGGACTACGACCGCTACCAGGCCATGAACCGGGCCTTCTTCTTCCTCACCCAGACCGTCGTCGGCACCATGATCGACCGCGGCGCGAAGGGCGCCATCGTCAACATCGGCTCCATGTGGGCGCACCAGGCCGTCGCCGCGACACCCTCGTCGGCGTACTCGATGGCCAAGGCCGGACTGCACTCCCTCACCCAGCACCTCGCGATGGAACTCGCCCCGCACGGCATCCGCGTCAACGCCGTCGCCCCGGCCGTCGTACGCACCCCGATCTACGAGGAGTTCATCCCCAAGGCGGACGTCGACTCCGCCCTCGACGGCTTCAACACCTTCCACCCCCTCGGCCGGACCGGCACCCCCGACGACGTGGCCGCCACCGTCGCTTTCCTCCTGTCGGACCGGGCCGGCTGGGTCACCGGCGCGGTCTGGGACGTCGACGGCGGTGTCATGGCCGGACGCAACTAGCCGGACGCGACAAGCCGCTGCGTCCGCACGGCGCGGCCAGAACGCCGTTCCCACCGGCAGCCGATCACCGGTTCCCCGGCGGGAGCTGGAGGTCCGGCTGAACGCGGACCGGGCCTCCAGCTGGTCGCATCGTTCCTTGGTGCCGACCGTGACCTTCGGGCTCAGCAGCCGTAGTCGATCAGGTCGAACGACGCGTAGTGGTCGGCCGTGTAGTAATCCTCTTGGTTCTCCTCGCCGGTGACGATGCGGCGAGCTCCGCGTGTGGAGGAGCCAGGAGTGATGACGGTGTACTCGTGATAGTAGCCGGAGGGCTGGCCGGGCAGGATGCCTTCCCGGTTCCGGAAGACGGTGCCGTCCTGGGCGTACGGGTAGGGGCCGCCCTGCTCGATGAGTTCGAGCGTGTCGTGCGCCTGGGACGGCAGGTCGCCGTAGCAGATGCTGCCGACTGCCGCGGCCGCCGGGGCGGCGGTGACCGTGCCGCCGACGAGGAGGGCGGACAGGACGGCGGCTGCGGCGCCGATGCGAGTGATGTGTGGGGGGAATCTCATGACCTCATGATGACGCGCGTAGACAGTGGCATGTCAATGTCAAGTGTGTGGATTTTCTGTCAAGTCCTCTGCGAACGCGGCCAGTTGTCGCGGGCGGTTGTCCTGGCGGAGCGCGCAGTCGGCGAGCGCACGGCCGGCCACACACCCGTCCCGGACCCCGAACCCCCGGCTTCAGCGGGACTTCCGGCCTCAGCGGGACTTCCGGCTTTCGGCGGCGGCGAACAGGGCGAGGCCCAGCACGAGCAGGGTGACGCTCGCGTAGATCTCGTAACCGTCGAGGAAGTCCAGCCGGTGTACGAAACCCCAGTTCCGTCGGTGAATTCATGCACCAGGCCCGCCACGCCCTGCACCAGGACGATGCATCCCGGAATCTCCAGCACCTGCTTCATGGGAAAGACCGCCGCCTCGAGGAGACCTCACGCGCATCGGCCGCGGGGCGGGGGCCCGCACGACGGAAGGTCGCTGTCCTCGGCACCCCGCCGCGCCGAAAGTCTGCACACGGGTGCGACGTTGGTCGGTGATCCGGCGTGCGCAGAGGCGGGCGGGGCGCGGCTGCGTAGATTTGTCGGCCGTGAGCGGTGACAAGGCGGCGCAGATCTCCCCGGTGTTCACGGGGCGCAGATGGTTCTTCCCGTCCGCCCTGCTCCACGAACCCGACCCTGGCACGGGCCAGTTGGGGCCATGCCCCCGGCGCACGGTTCGCGACTGGGTCGTCGACTTCTCCTGCTTCCTGCTGGCCGTCGTCGTGGGTGTGCTGTCCGCCGACGCGCTCCCCGACAACCCTGATCTGCCGTACGCGCTGATCGTCGTCGACCAGTGGATCGGCGCGCTCGCCTGTGCCGCCGTCTGGCTGCGCCGCCGTTGGCCGCTCGGGCTGGCCGTGCGATGGTCCCCCTCAGTCCCGTCTCGGACACCGCGGGCGGCGTGACCCCGATCTCCCTGTTCACGCTCGTCGTGCACCGCCCCTTCCGGGACGTGGCCTGGGTGGCGGGGGCGCAGCTCGCGCTGGTCCCGCTGTACTACTGGCTGCGCCCCGACCCCGACCTGCCCTTCCTGGTCGGCCTCGCGGTCAGCGTGCTGCTCACCGCCGCGCTCGTCGGCTGGGGCATGTTCGTACGGTCCAAACGGCAACTCGTGTTCAGCCTGCGCGACCGGGCCCGGCGCGCCGAGACGGAGGCGCGGCTGCGCGCCGAACAGGCGCAGCGGCTGGCCCGCGAGGCCATCGCCCGGGAGATGCACGACGTCCTGGCCCACCGGCTGACACTGCTCAGCGTGCACGCCGGCGCCCTGGAGTTCCGGCCCGACGCGCCCCGTGAGGAGATCGCGCGGGCGGCCGGCGTCATCCGCGAGAGCGCGCACGAGGCCCTCCAGGACCTGCGGGAGATCATCGGCGTCCTGCGCGCCGGGGAGCCCGACGACGCGGGCCGCCCCCAGCCGACGCTCGCCGCGCTGAACACCCTCGTCGCCGAGTCCCGTGCGGCCGGAATGAAGGTCACCCTCGACAACCGCGTCACCGATCCCCCGGCCGTTCCCGCCTCCGTGGGCCGCACCGCCTACCGGATCGTCCAGGAGGGACTCACCAACGCCCGCAAACACGCCCCCGGTACGGAGGTCACGGTGTCCGTCACCGGCGCCCCGGGCGACGGCGTCACCGTGACCGTGCGCAACCCGAGCCCCGAGGGCGAGGTACCGCCCGTCCCCGGCTCCGGCCAGGGCCTGATCGGCCTGGCGGAACGGGCGACGCTGACGGGCGGCGCCCTGGAGCACGGCCACACCGGGGACGGCGGGTTCGAGGTGCGGGCGCGGCTGCCGTGGCACTGACGGCGGACGGGTGGGCCGCGAACCGACCCGTTCCCGACCGGGTGACGACCGGCCGTCGCCCTCCGCGCGGGGCGGGACGCCCAGTAGGGTGCACACGTGCTGCGCGCTGCCCTTGTGGCCCGTGAATCGGAAGCCCGATCATGGGCCATGTCGCCTGGTGCCCCGCAGTTCGAGGCCGTCGAAACGCGAACCCGCCGACCGTGTGGCGATCCTCTTCGACGACCGGGGTGAGGCACCCGTGCTCGAACCGACGGGCGCGCCGTGCGTCGACTTCGGCACGGAGGAGGGGGAGACGTGGCTGAACGGCGTGCTGGCGCCGTACCGGACACGGACCGCGCCGCGACAGCGGGACCGGGAGGAGTGACGGGTGCCGGACACGTACGACCTGGAGGCGCTGCTGTGGGAGATCCGCGTCCTGGCGCGGGAGCACGGCTTCGACGGCCGCGACGCCTCCCGGATCAGCGCTCTCGTCCTCGACCGCCTGGGCTGCGCCACCGCGTCGGAGGCCTACGAAAGGCTCTACGCGGACTGGCGGAAACTGCCCGTCGGCACCATGCCCTCGGGCCTGCGGGCCGGGCAGATCCTGCGCATCCTGCCGATGCTGCACTACGACCAGCCGGTCACCGACCTCGGCCGTGAGGACGAACTGCGCCGCGCGGCACGGGAGTACGGGCCGGCCGACGAAAACTGGCAGGGTCTGACCACCGCCGCGAGCGGCTGGCACGGCATGCAGCAGATCACCGACCCCGCGGACCTGCGGGCGGCGCTCACCCGGCTGGAGGAGGACCGCTCCCACCATCCGCCCGGCAGCCCGATGCGCGACGTCGTCGACTGGCAGTACGCCGGGCTGCGCGCCCACCTCGCCCAGACCACCGGCGGCGAGGACGAGTTCGACGCGGCCGTGGCGGACCTGGCCCGTCTGACCGGCTCCCCGGTCTTCGACGAGCAGACCCGGATCCTCATGGCCGGACAGCTCGCCACGCTCCGCATGCACCAGGCCGTCCGGGACGGGGACGAGGCGCTCCTCGGCGAGCAGATCCAGGCCCTGGAGGACGTCCTCGCCCAACTCCCGCCCGACCACGCCGACCGGCTGACGATGCAGTCGAACTTGGAGGCCGCCACCACCGGCCTGGCCTTGCTGCGGGCGCAGCGCACGGGCAGCTTCGCCACCGCTGTCGACGGCATGCCGGCCGGAATCCCCGTACAGGAGGTACGCCGCCAGACCGCCGCGCTGCCGCGCAACATCCGGGCCCACCAGCTCGGCGAGATGGGTCACAGCCAGGTCGGCAGGGCCCTGATGACCCAGGACCACCAGGCCGCCCTCGACGGCATGCGGCTGTTCGAGGACGCCCTGGAACTGCTCGAACCCGACGACGACCGGTGGCTGCGCAACGCCGGCGGGCTCGGCACCGCGCACTGCGCCCTCGCCGTGCTGGAGATCGCCCCGCCCCACACCCGCGCACACCACCTCGACCAGGGCATCGCCTGGCTGAGGCACCTGTGGCGGCTGACCGCCGGCCCGCACCACTCCCTGTGGGGCGTCACCGGCCTCTCCCTCGCACGGGCGTACCGCCACCGGGGCGACGCACAGCCGCGCCGCTCCCGCGCACGGCGCGCCAACCACGACGAGGCCCGGCGCATCGGCCTGGAGTCGCTGCGCGCCGCGTCGTGGAGCGTCCTGCTGCAGTCCGGTACGGCCCACGCGGCGGCCGCCGCCCGGCTCGCGGGCGAGCAGGCCGCGGAGGTGGCCCGCTGGTGCCTGGCCGACGGCGCCCACACCGAGGCCGTCCGCGCCCTCGACGCGGGACGCGCCCTCGCGCTGCACGCGGCGACCGTGTCGGCGACCGTGCCGGACCTGCTGACGGCGCTCGGGCAGGCGGAACTCGCCGACGAGTGGCGGCAGTCCGGCGACACGGCGACGCCCGAACCGGGCGGTGAGGCGGCACTGCTGACCGGCGGCTTCCTCTCCACCGGCCGCTCCAGCCGGCTGCGCCACCGCGTCCTGCGGGCCCTGGCCGCCTCACCCCTGCGGGAGCGGCTCCTGGGACGCACCGTCCCCCGAGGAGATCGGCGAAGCCCTGCGCGCGCTGGGCGCCTCGGCGCTGGTCTACCTGCTGCCCGGTGAAGTGGAGCCCCCCAGCCCGGGGGACCAGCTGTTCCGCCGTGCGCGTCACATCCCCGGGGCGGCGCTCCTCGTCACCGCCGACGGCGGCACCCGCACCCTGGAACTGCCGGACCTCACCCTCGACGCGCCCCCGCTCGCCGCCTACCGCGCCTCCGGCACCCCCGGCCGTGACGCCGGAGGCCCGCCCACCGCCGACACCGCTCCCGGCCCGGTCCCGCGCCCCGACCACAGCCGCGCCGCCCTGGAGCGGTTGTGCGACTGGGCCGGTGCGACCGTGATGCGGCCGCTTCTCGCGGAACTGCCCCGCGGCTACGGCAGGGTGCCCTCGGTGATCCTGGTGCCCATGGCCGCCCTGGGCGCCGTGCCCTGGCACGCGGCCCGCCTGACCGGCCGCCGGGGCTTCCGTCGCCACGCCTGCGAAGAGGCGCACCTCTCCTACCTGCCCTCCGCCCGTCTGCTGTGCGAGGTGGCCGCACGGCCCGCCGCCGGAGCCCGGCAGGCGCTCGTCGTCGGCGATCCGACCCGCGACCTGCACCACGCCGGAGAGGAGGCGGAGGCGATCCACCGGGTCTTCCACCCGCACGGCGACCTCCTCGGCCCCGGCACCGCCACACCCGCCGCCGTCACCGGCTGGCTGCGCCGGCAGCGGGGCGGTCTGCTGCACCTGGCCTGCCACGGTGTGGTGCGTCAGAGGGAGCGGCACAGCGCCTATCTCGCCCTGTCCGGAGGCGAGTTGGCAGCCGAGGAGCTCACCGAGGGGGAGCCCCGGTACCGGGGCCTGGACCTGGTGGTGCTGGCGGCCTGCCGCACCAACGTGTCCGGGCGCGGCTACGACGAGGCGTACAGCCTGTCCACCGCGTTCCTCGTGGCGGGCGCCCGCTCGGTGATCGGCTCGCTGTGGCCGGTGCCCGACGAGGCGACGTCGCTGCTGATGTACATGACCCACCACTTCCTGAGCCGCGATGGACTGCCGCCCGGACAGGCCCTGCGCGCCGCCCAGCTGTGGATGCTGGACGACCGCCGCGAACCGCCCCCCGGCATGCCCGGTCACCTGTGCGCCCGCGTACGGCACATCCGCGGCGACGACCTGACCGCGTGGGCGGGCTTCACCCACCTCGGCTGGTGACCACGGGGAGTCCCGGTCACGGGATCTCGGTCCGCACCACCACCTGGGCGGTGCCCCAGCGGCCCACCCGGGGGGCCGGGCCGCCCGCGTCCCGGGCCGCGGACGCGGCGGTCAGCCGCAGGAGCCCGCCCCCGCCGGGCGGTGCCGCCCCGCCGTCGCGCGCGGACGGGGCGGCGGCGGACCAGGCGGGCAGCCGGAACGGGGCGAGGTTCAGCTCGTTCTCGGCCACGATCACCTTCAGCCAGTCCCGGGTGAAGGCGCCCCGCACCAGGGCCCGTCCCGGCGGCAGCCGCAGCCAGACGGGCTCACCGCGCCGCGCCCATCCCGTCCGGCCGCCGGCGACGAACTCGCCCTCGTACAGGTGGGGCGACGAGGCGTAACTGTCCGTCAGATCCAGCAGGACACACCACAGCGGGTCTGCGGAGTCGTTGTGGACCCGGACCGTCACCTGCGGCTCGCGGCCGTCCGGGGTGTACGCGCACACGATCTCGCCGTCGGCCGAGTACCGCACGTCACCCACCGAGGTCCCCGTCACGGTGACGCGCACCAGCGACGACAGCAGCGGATCGGGGTTGACCAGGTCCCGGATGTGATGCCAGCGGGTGAGGTGGGCCAGACAGCCGGCGACCCGCGCCGCGTCCGCCGGCGAGCGCAGCGGCAGTTCGGGCACAGGGTGCCCGGCGCCCCCCGACACCCGTGCCCGCCCCCGCCCGGCCTCGACCCGCAGCGGCAGCCCTTCACCGCCGAGGGCGAGGACGGGCACGGCGGCGACGGCCTGCGACACCAGCCGCACCGCGTCCGGATCGCCGGTGAGCGTCACCGCGGCCGGGGGGAACGCCAGCGCGGAGGGCGTCACTGCGTGCACCGACTGCTCGTCCGCCGCTCCCGGTCGCCAGCCCACCGGCTCCACCAGGGCCGACTCGGGGCGCACTTCCCGCACCACCACGGTGCCCGGCCCGCCGAGCAGCGTGAACTCGGCGCCGACGGCCCGCAGCCCGTGCACGGCACCGCAGTTGACCTCCCAGCCCTGCGTCGTGTGCCGCAGCAGGAACGGCGAAGTGGGCAGCCGGTCCCCGAACAGGACCCGCCCGTCCTCAGGGCCGCGCAGCTCCGGATGCTGGGCGCGGCTCAGCGCGCGCACACGCCCCTCGGCCAGTGCGTGCACCGCCCCGTACGTGGCCTGGGGACCGAGCAGGTCGAGCGCGTGCAGCAGGGCGTGGCTGAAGAAGCCGCGCACCTGGCCGTCGAGAACGTGCTCGTGGGCGCGCTCCTGCGGCCGGCACGCGGCGAGCAGCACGTGCCGGCGCGGCTCGGGCCCCGTTCCACCACCGTCGCGGGAGCCGCCCCGAGCCCGGTCCGTCCGCCACCAGGACTGCCACGGCACACCGCGGACGGTCCCCGGGGCGCCGCCCGTCGCGTCCCCACGGGTCGCGCCACCCGAGTGGCAGCAGTCCAGCACCGCCACGACATGGGTGCCGCGCGCGGCGATCCGGTCGAGGAACGCGCCCAGTTCGGTGTCCTGCAGCAGGGGCTGCCCGCCCACCCCGAGGCTGTCGTGGCAGACCAGTGCCTGCGACCAGCCGGTGGCCTCGCTCGGCGCGTCGGTGGGGCTCTGACTGCCGTGCCCGCTGAACCACAGCAGCGCGGTGTCGCCGGGTCCGCCGCGCCCGAGGTGGCTCTCGATGCCCGCCAGTACGGCCGCGCGGGTGGCGTGCTCGTCGTGCAGCGTCCGGATCCGCGTGTCGAGACCGTCGTACCGCCGCAGCCAACTCTCCGCGGCCCGTACGTCGTTGACGCAGCCCCGCAGGGGCGCGCCGGGGTAGTCGTCGATGCCCACGAACAGGGCGTACAGGGTGCGCATGCCGTGATCCTCCCAGGGACGCCGGTCGCGGGCAGGGCGTTTGCGGGGCGCATGCCGGGCGTCGGCGCGCGACTCCCATGTCCCCCTGGGGCGCTGCGCGTTGACTTGGAGGAAGTGATGGCTGATGTTGGTGCAGCCTTCAGCACCGCGCGTCACGGAAGGAACCGCAGAGTGAGTTTCGGGGGACCCGCCAACCCGTACCAGCCGCCGCCCTGGCCACCGAACGGAGGACCGTATCCGCCGCCCCCGGCCACCGGTCCCCACATTCCGCCCCAGCCCGGCCCCGCGCCGTACGGCTACCCGCCGCCCCAGCCGTACCCCCCGCAGCCCTACCCGCCCCAGCCGCCGCCCGGCCCGTATCCGTACGGTCCCCCGCCGCGGCCGAGCACTTCCCTGTGGGGCATGCTGCGGGACCTGCGCGGCGCCGAATGGCCCCCGCTGCGCGTGCTGTTGCGCGGTGGCCGGGCGCGGATCCACGGCTGCTCGTGGGCGCTGCTGCTGTTCCCCTGCACCTGGACCCTGGTCCTGCCCCTGATGGCGTGCTACGTGTTCGCGCGTTCGGCCCGCAGCAGGGCGCACCGGCTCTTCCCGCCGCGCGGACCCCGCCCGATCGAGGAGCCGCTGGTGACCCGTGTGCAGAAGGCGCGGGCGTGGACCGCGGCCGCCATGTCCGTGCTGCTGCTCGCGGTGTACGGCAAGCCGGAGGACATCAGCGAGGCGCAGGAGCTGTACATGATGCGGCTCGTGGTCACCCCGGTGCTGCTGCTGCTGAGCGCGCCCGTGATCATCGCGTTGCTGTTCCGGTGGGCGTCGCCGCGGACCCGGGCGGAGATGCGCCCGCGGATGCGCGCCGCACTGCGGTCGTCCCTGTGGTACATCGGCGCCGTGACCGCCGTACCGCTGTTCGCCGTGGCGATCACCCTGCTCGAACAGAACAGCACGACCTCCTCGGGCACTTCGGGAACCACCCCGTGGTTCGCGGTGGCGGTGGTCCTGCCCTTCCTGTGGGTGCTGTTCTTCCTCGGCTTCGCCACCGGCCCCGCCGTCCGCACCGCGTTCAACACCGCGGCCGTGCACGCGGCGCTGCCCGCGCTGCTCACCGGAGTGCTGGTGTGGGAGTTCTGGGTGATCAGCCTGCTGGCCGGCGGCCTGCCGCCCGGCCCGCCGGTGATCCAGCTCCTCGCCGTCATCGGCGGCCCCGTTTCGGTCACGGCGGTGGTCTGGTGGGAGATCCACCGCCTGCGCACCCTCTACGGCGTGCGGCTGCGCGCCTAGCGGACCGGCAGTCCCCAGGGCCAACCGCCCCTCGCCCCAGACCGGTTGGCCCGCCGTCCGCGTCACGCGCCGGGCACAACGTGACTACGTAACCCCCATGACTGCGATCAGGCTGCTCCTCGTCGACGACGATCCCCTGGTGCGGGCCGGGCCGTCCCTCATGATGGGCGGCGCCGGTGACATCGAGGTCGTCGGCGAGGCCGGGGACGGCGGCGAGGTGGAGGCGCTCGTCGACCGCACCCGCCCGGACGTCGTCCTCATGGACATCCGGATGCCGACGGTGGACGGCCTCGCCGCCACCGAGCGGTTGCGCGGCCGTGCGGACGCCCCTCAGGTCGTTGTGCTCACCACCTTCCACGCCGACGAACAGGTGCTGCGGGCGCTGCGCGCGGGAGCCGCCGGATTCGTCCTGAAGGACACCTCGCCCGCCGCGATCCTCGACGCGGTGCGCCGGGTCGCGGCCGGGGACCCCGTCCTGTCGCCCACCGTCACCCGCCAGTTGATGCGGCACGCGGCCGGCACCACCGCCGACACACGGCGCACGCGCGCGCGTGTGCGGATCGCGACCCTCAACGACCGCGAACGCGAGGTCGCCGTCGCGGTCGGCCGGGGACTGTCCAACGCGGAGATCGCCACGGCCCTGTTCATGAGCGTGGCCACCGTCAAGACCCACGTCTCGCGCATCCTGGCCAAACTCGACCTCAACAACCGCGTCCAGATCGCCCTGCTCGCCTACGACGCGGGACTGCTGGAGGAGGAACAGGAGGAGCACTGACCGTGTCGCCTTGAGCGGCTACGCCAGCCCCTGCGCCGCCCCACCCGCGATCTCCCCCATCCGTACGGGCCTGCGCTCCCGGCGGGACAGCTCGCAGGCCTCGGCGACGCGCAGCGCCTGCAGGGCCTCCCGACCATCACAGGGGTTGGCCCGCTCACCCCGCACGACCTCCACGAACGCATTCAGCTCCGCCTCGTACGCCGGCCCGAAGCGCTCCAGGAAGCCGGTCCACGGCTTGTCCGCGGCCGGCGGCCCGGTCGGCTCCGTGGACGCGATCGGCGTACGGTCGTCGAGCCCGACGACGATCTGGTCGAGCTCCCCGGCCAGCTCCATGCGCACGTCGTACCCCGCGCCGTTCAGCCGCGTGGCGGTGACCGTGGCGAGGGTGCCGTCGTCGAGGGTGAGCAGCGCCGCGCCCGTGTCGACGTCACCCGCCTCACGGAACATCGCCGGCCCCGCGTCGGACCCGGCGGCGTACACCTCCAGCACCTCGCGCCCGGTCACCCAGCGCAGCACGTCGAAGTCGTGGATCAGCGTGTCCCGGAACAGCCCGCCGGACAGCGGCAGCCACGCGGCCGGCGGCGGCGCCTGGTCGCTCGTCAGCGCCCGCACGGTGTGCAGCCGCCCGAGGCGCCCCGACCGTACGGCCTCACGCGCCCCCGCGTACCCGGTGTCGAAACGCCGCTGGAACCCCATCTGCAGCACCGTTCCGGCCGTCTCCACCTCGCTGATCGCCTGTAACGTGCCCGCCAGATCGAGGGCGATGGGCTTCTCGCAGAACACCGGCAGCCCCGATCGTGCTGCCCGACCGATCAGTTCGGCGTGGGCCGACGTCGCCGTCGTGATCACCACGGCGTCCACCCCCCACCGGAAGATCTCCTCCACTCCCGGCGCCGCCGTCTCACCCAGCCGGTGCGCCAGTTCCTGAGCCCGTGAGACGTCCGCGTCCGTGAGGATCAGGGAGCCGACGTCGCGGTGCCTGCTGAGCGTGTTCGCGTGGATGGTGCCGATGCGGCCCGTACCGATGACCCCGATGCGCATGGAATCAAACTGCGGTCGCGGCACGCCCCTGTCAATCTGCATGTCCGGACAACCGAACTTCACAACTTCCCGTCAACAACGCTCGGAGCTACGCTCAGGCCGTGCCGAAACCAGAAGTCGACCCGACCGTGCAGCTCGAGCTGAGCGTGGACCGCAGCTCTCCCGTGCCGTTGTACTTCCAGCTCGCCCAGCAACTGGAGGCCGCGATCGAGCACGGCACGCTGACGCCCGGCAGCCTGCTGGGCAACGAGATCGAGCTCGCGGCCCGGCTCGGCCTGTCCCGGCCGACGGTCCGCCAGGCCATCCAGTCGCTCGTCGACAAGGGCCTGCTCGTACGCCGCCGCGGTGTCGGCACACAGGTCGTGCACAGCCAGGTCAAGCGCCCGCTGGAGCTCAGCAGCCTCTACGACGACCTGGAGGCGGCGGGACAGCGCCCGGCCACGAAGGTCCTGGTCAACACCGTCGTCCCGGCGTCCGCCGAGGTCGCCGCCGCCCTCGGCGTGGCCGAGGACAGCGAGGTGCACCGCGTGGAGCGGCTCCGGCTCGCGCACGGGGAGCCGATGGCGTACCTGTGCAACTTCCTGCCGCCCGGCCTCATCGACCTGGACACCGGGCAGCTGGAGGCGACCGGCCTGTACCGCCTGATGCGGGCCGCGGGGATCACCCTGCACAGTGCCCGCCAGTCCATCGGCGCCCGCGCCGCCACCGCCGCCGAGGCCGAGCGGCTCGCCGAGGAGGCGGGCGCCCCGCTGCTGACCATGCAGCGCGTGACGTTCGACGACACCGGTCGCGCGGTGGAGTACGGCACCCACACCTACCGGCCGTCCCGCTACTCCTTCGAGTTCCAGCTGCTCGTCCGGTCCTGACCACCACCGGCACGGGACATCCGTGTTGTCTTGATCACCCAGCGCCCGCACCCCGCCCCCTGGCGCGTGACCGTCCGCTCCTGCTCGCACGCACCCGCACCCGGCACCGCGCGGCAGCGCCCCGCCGCTGCCCCTCGCAGCACTCAGCGTCACGGTGAGGCAGAATCGGCGGCGATGAGCACCTACCGCGACTTCACCGCCCCCATCGGCTCCCGCCGTGCTCCCGTCCTGCGCACGGTGGGCACGAGGGAGCGCCGCTCCCATCTCACCGCACCCCGGGTGCCGACGGTGGGCATCGACATCGGCGGTACGAAGGTGATGGCGGGCGTCGTCGACGCCGACGGCAACATCCTGGAGAAGCTCCGCACGGAGACCCCGGACAAGTCCAAGAGCCCGAAGGTCGTCGAGGACACCATCGTCGAGCTGGTGCTGGACCTGTCCGACCGGCACGACGTGCACGCGGTCGGGATCGGCGCGGCCGGCTGGGTCGACGCCGACCGCAACCGCGTCCTGTTCGCCCCCCACCTGTCCTGGCGCAACGAACCCCTGCGCGACCGCCTCGCCAGCCGCCTCTCGGTGCCGGTGCTCGTGGACAACGACGCCAACACCGCCGCCTGGGCCGAGTGGCGCTTCGGCGCCGGACGGGGTGAGGACCACCTCGTCATGATCACCCTCGGCACCGGCATCGGCGGCGCGATACTGGAGGACGGCCAGGTCAAGCGCGGCAAGTACGGCGTCGCCGGCGAGTTCGGGCACATGCAGGTCGTGCCCGGCGGCCACCGCTGCCCGTGCGGCAACCGCGGCTGCTGGGAGCAGTACAGCTCCGGCAACGCCCTGGTCCGCGAGGCGCGCGAGCTGGCCGCCGCCGACTCGCCGGTGGCGTACGGGATCATCGAGCACGTCAAGGGCAACATCTCCGACATCACCGGCCCGATGATCACGGAGCTGGCCCGCGAGGGCGACGCCATGTGCACCGAGCTGCTCCAGGACATAGGGCAGTGGCTCGGCGTCGGCATCGCCAACCTCGCCGCCGCCCTGGACCCGTCCTGCTTCGTGATCGGCGGCGGTGTCTCGGCCGCCGACGACCTGCTCATCGGCCCCGCGCGGGACGCCTTCAAGCGCCACCTCACCGGCCGCGGCTACCGCCCCGAGGCCCGTATCGTCCGCGCCCAGCTCGGCCCCGAGGCGGGCATGGTCGGCGCCGCCGACCTCGCCCGGCTGGTCGCCCGCCGCTTCCGCCGCGCCAAGCGCCGCCGGGTGGAGCGGTACGAGCGCTACGAGCGGTACGCACAGGCCCGCCGCAGTACCCGGGAGTCGCTGTGACGGCGAACATCCTGCCGCGCCCGTCCGGCTCCGCGGGCGGGCCCCGGCGACCGGCCGAGGACCGTGGCCACATGATCCGCCGCAGGGCGCTCACCCTGCTGATCATCGTGCTGCTCATCGGCATCCCGGCCGGATACCTGGTGATCTCCGCGAACCAGAGCCGCGCCAGCGGCAAGGACAAGGAGGCCAAGTACTCGGCGACCGGCCTGACCGAGGGCTGGCCGTCGAAGCTGCAGCGCCGCCTGTACCAGGTGCCCATACCGCATCCGGCCTGGCACGTGGCGTACTACGAGACCAACAACTGGAAGACCAGCCGCCTCTACGTCCAGTTCGAGACCAGCGCGGCCGGCCTGGACGCCTACCTGGCGAGCGTCGGCGTGAACCGGGAGCAGCTGAAGGAGGGCGACATCACCATCGGCGCCCGCGACCAGCGGGTCAGCGGCTGGCGGTTCGCGGACTCGGGAGCGTGGTGGGGCCTGGTGCACCGGCAGAAGAACCCCGCCCCGACGCACGACATCGTCGTAGACATGACGAACCCGAGCTACCCGTGGGTCTACGTCGTCTCCCGCACGGTGCCCTGATCCCGGCCTGCGTATCCGGGCCGCGCGCCGAGCCGGCCCGCCCCGACCGGCCGCCGGAGTCGATTGTCAGACCCCGCCCGTAGAGTCGAAGACGTCTGATCCGGCACACGGGCGGGAGGTGACAGGACGTATGAGCGGCACGGCCGCGATGACCGAGCGGACAGGCGGGACGGAGGGCACGGCGGAGGCCGTGGAGACCACGCAGACCGCGGAGTCGGAGGTCCCCGTCCGGCTCGCCGCCGTGTTCCTGCCCGCGCCCCTGCCGCGCGAGGGCCGGATCGCCTTCTGGGACCCCGACGGCGGCGCGCTGCCCGCCGATGACACCGAGCTCACCGTCGTACGACGGCACGGCTCCGGTGTGCGACGACGGACCGCCCCGGCCCGGTCGCTCCCGCTCGGCGAGGCACTGCCGCTGCTGGTGCGGGCCCGCCACGACCCCGCGGCCCACCCCGCGACGGCCTGCTGGGGCGCGGCCGCGCTGCACGCCCTGCGGCTGACGGCCCGCGGCCGGCTGCTGCCCGGCCTGACGGCCACCGGCCACGACGCCTGGCGCGCCGGCCCCCTGGACCCCGACGACATCGCGCACCTGCGCGCGGTGGCCGCCGCCCTCCCGCACGAGGGCCACGCCGTCCCGCTGCCCGGCCCCGGCCCGATCCGGCTGCCCGAACCGGAGGCGCTGATGCGCGCCTTCCTGGACGCGGTCGCCGATACCCTGCCCCGCACCCCGGCCGCCCCGTACGCGTCCGGCAGGCCCTTCGCCGCGCGGCAGGCGCAACACCTGCCCGGCGCCCACGACTGGGCCGCCGAGGTCGCCGCCGGCATGGACGCGGGCGTGCGGATCTCGCTCCGCCTCGACCTGTCGGCGTACGACCTGTTCGACACCGACCCGGACGCGGCGCGCACCGCGGGCGCGGCGGTGGTGCAGGTGCACAGCCTCGCCGACCCGACGCTGGTGGTCGACGCGGCGACCCTGTGGGCCGGCGATTCCGGCGACGCGTTCGGGCCCCGCGCACGCGTGGACGCCGCCCTCGCGGTGCGCCGGGCGGCCCGCGTCTGGCCGCCCCTGGACCGGCTCTGCGACCAGGACGTGCCCGACGTGCTGGCCCTGTCCGAGGAGGAGCTCGGCGACCTGCTGGGCGTCGCGGCCACCCGGCTCGCCGCCGCCGGGGTCGCCGTGCACTGGCCGAGGGACTTGGCCCAGGACCTGTCCGCGACGGCGGTGGTACGGCCCGCGCCCGGCTCGGCGACCGACGGCACCGGCTTCTTCGAGAGCGAGGACCTGCTGCGGTTCCGCTGGCAGCTCGCGCTCGGCGGCGACCCGCTCACCGAGGCCGAGATGGACGCCCTGGCCGAAGCGCACCGCCCGGTCGTCCGGCTGCGCGACCAGTGGGTGCTGGTCGACCCCGCCCTCGTCCGCAAGGCCCGCAAACGCGACCTCGGCCTGCTCGACCCGGTCGACGCGCTGTCCGTCGCCCTCACCGGCAGCGCGGAGGTCGACGGCGAGATGGTCGAGGCGGTGCCGACCGGGGCGCTGGCCACCCTGCGCGACCGCCTCACCGCCGGGGTACGGCCCGCGGAACCCCCGCCCGGCCTGCACGCCACCCTCCGCGACTACCAACTGCGCGGCCTGGCCTGGCTCGACCTCATGACCTCCGTCGGCCTCGGCGGCTGTCTCGCCGACGACATGGGCCTCGGCAAGACCATCACCGTCATCGCCCTGCACCTCAAGCGGGCCCGCTCCGAGCCGACGCTGGTGGTCTGCCCGGCCTCCCTGCTCGGCAACTGGCAGCGGGAGATCACCCGGTTCGCGCCCGGCGTCCCCGTGCGCCGCTTCCACGGCCCCGAGCGCACCCTGGACGACGCCGACGGCGGCTTCGTCCTCACCACCTACGGCACGATGCGCTCGGCCGCACCTGCCCTGGCCGGGCACACATGGGGCATGGTCGTCGCCGACGAGGCGCAGCACGTGAAGAACCCCTACTCCGCCACGGCCAAGGCACTGCGCACCATCCCGTCCCCCGCGCGCGTGGCCCTGACCGGCACACCGGTGGAGAACAACCTCTCCGAACTGTGGGCACTCCTGGACTGGACGACGCCCGGGCTCCTCGGCCCCCTGAAGTCCTTCCGCGCCCGGCACGCACGCGCCGTGGAGAACGGCGAGGACGAGGAGGCGGTCGAGCGCCTGGCCCGCCTGGTCCGTCCCTTCCTGCTGCGCCGCAAGAAGTCCGACCCGGGCATCGTCCCCGAGCTGCCGCCCAAGACGGAGACCGACCACCCCGTCCCGCTCACCCGCGAACAGGCCGCGCTGTACGAGGCGGTGGTGCGCGAGTCGATGCTGGCCATCGAGACCGCGCAGGGCATGGCCCGCCGGGGCCTGGTGCTGAAGCTCCTCACCGCGCTGAAGCAGATCTGCGACCACCCGGCCCTGTACCTGAAGGAGGAGCACGCCCGGGCCGAGCGGCTGGCCGCCCGCTCCGGCAAACTCGCGCTGCTCGACGAGCTCCTGGACACCCTGCTGGCCGAGGACGGCTCGGCCCTCGTCTTCACGCAGTACGTCGGCATGGCCCGGCTGATCGCCTCCCACCTGGCGGCCCGCGCGGTCCCCGCGGACCTGCTGCACGGCGGCACTCCGGTCCCCGAACGCGAACGCATGGTGGACCGCTTCCAGAGCGGTGCCACCCCGGTGCTGGTGCTGTCCCTGAAGGCGGCCGGCACCGGCCTGAACCTCACCCGCGCGGGACACGTCGTCCACTTCGACCGCTGGTGGAACCCGGCCGTCGAGGAACAGGCCACCGACCGCGCCTACCGCATCGGCCAGACCCAGCCGGTCCAGGTCCACCGCCTCATCACCGAGGGCACGGTCGAGGACCGCATCGCCGAGATGCTCGAGTCCAAGCGGGCCCTGGCCGACGCCATCCTCGGCTCCGGCGAGTCCGCCCTGACGGAACTGACCGACCGTGAGCTGTCCGATCTGGTCTCCCTGCGGAGGACGCCATGACCCGCCGCCCCGCCGACGAGGCCCGTCGCGCCCTGCGAGCGGCCCGGGAACAGGCGGCCCGCGAAGAGACCACCCCGCCCGACGCCCGCCCGCTGCCCGGACCGGCCGAGCCGACCCCGGCCCCGGACCTGACGCCTCCCGAACCGCCTGCGGCCGATGCGCCCCGCCCGGGCGACGTGGCCCGCGAGGCCTTGCGCAGGGCGGTAGCAGCACGACACGCCCGCCAGGCGGCGGACCCCGAGCCGGACGCCCCGGCGGCCGCGTACCAGGCGCCCGCTGAGGCGCCCGGGGTCACGTCGGGGGAACGCGGGTTCACGTCGGTGGTGGATGCGGTGCCGGATGCCCGGGCGGAGGCGGCGCGGGGCGGTTCGGCGGATGCGGTGCGGAGTGCCCGGGCGGATGCGATGCGCGGCGGTTCGGCGGCTGTGGCGCGGAGTTCGGGGGATGTGGTGCCGGATGCCAGGGCGGAGGCGGCGCGGGGCGGTTCGGCGGATGCGGTGCGGAGTGCCCGGGCGGATGCGGCGCGAGGCAGTGTGGCTGGTGTTGCACGAGACGGCCTGGCCGATGCTGCGCGGGACGAGTCGGCGGATGCGGCGCCGGGGGGCCGGTCGGACCAATCCCGGAGCAGGCACCCAGTGCCGCCGCCGGACCCTGCGCCGGAAACCGCTCGGCATGATGGCGCGGCGAGGCCTTCCGCGCCGCTGGCCGCTCCCCGTTCCCGGCCTGGTCCCCAGGACCGGCCCGCCCGGCCCGCCCGAGCCGCCCGTCCCACCGGCAGTCGGGCACGGGACCTCCGTCAGTTGCTGGCCGGCGCCTTCCGCATGCCCGCCGAAGCGGAGGAGCCCGACCGCGACGAGGCGGCGGGACAGCAGGGTCCGGCCTCCCCGGGCACCGAGGCGCCCGAACCCGCCGACGCACCGGACACCGCGCCGCACGCGCACGGCCGCACCCCTGGCCCGACTCCCCTTCCCGCAGCGACTCCCAGTCCCGGCACCGCTCACACCCCCGCCCCTGCCCCCGCAACCCCTCGCGTCCCGCGCACCATGGCCGCCCCGGACCGCGACAACGACCTCCGCCGTACCTTCCCGGCCTTCCCACCCCGCTCGTCGGGCGACGCCGGCTTCGCCGAGACCTGGTGGGGAAACGCGTGGGTCACCGCGCTGGAGGAGGGAGCCCTGGACGCCAAGCGGCTGGCGCGAGGCCGCGGGTACGCCGAGCAGGGGCATGTGGACGCGATCACCGTGACGCCCGGCCTCGTCCTGGCGTACGTCCGGGGCAGCCGCCCCCGGCCGTACCGCGTGCAGGTGCGGCTGCGCACACTGGACGACGCCGAGTGGGAGAGGTTCCTGGACGCCGCCGCCGACCGGCCCGGACACATCGCCGCCCTCCTCGACAAGGAGATGCCCCACTCCCTCGCCGACTGCGGCGTGCCCCTGCTGCCCGGCCCCGGCGACCTCGCCCCGCGCTGCAGCTGCCCGGACACCGGCCACCCCTGCAAGCACGCAGCCGCCCTCTGCTACCAGACCGCCCGCCTGCTCGACGCCGACCCCTTCGTCCTGCTCCTGCTGCGCGGCCGAGGCGAACGCGACCTGCTCGACGCCCTGTCCCGCCGCAGCGCCACCCGAGCCGCCCGCGCCGCGCAGGACAAGGAACCCGCGCCCCTGCCCGGCATCCGGGCCACCGACGCCCTCGCGCCTCGCACCCTCCCGCCCCTCCCGGCGCCCCTGCCCGCTCCGCCGCACCCCGAGCAGCCCCCGGCGTACCCAGCCGCCCCCGGAGGACCGGACCCCTTCGCCCTGGACCAGCTGGCCACCGACGCCGCCGCCCGCGCCCACGCCCTGCTCACCACCGGCCGTGACCCGGTCGGGCGGCTCACGCTGTGGCAGGACGCGGTCCGCCTCGCCGCGGCCCGCCCCGGGTCCGGGCTCACCGCCGGCACCCGTGCGCTCTACGCCGCCCTGGCCTCCGCCGCCGACCGCACCCCGGCCGAGCTGGCGCGCGCGGTGGCCGCCTGGCGGCAGGGCGGACTGGAGGGCCTCACCGTCCTGGAGGAACCCTGGGACCCGCCGGCCGGACGCTTCGACCGCGCCCGTCCCCTGCTGCTCGCCGCCGACCTGCCCGCCTTCCGCCCCTGGCGCAACCGCCTCACCCACCCGCGCGGCCATCTCCAGCTCCGCCTCGGCCGCGACGGCCTGTGGTACGCGTACGAGTCCGAGCCGGGCCACGACGACTGGTGGCCCCGCGGCACCCCCGACCTGGACCCGGTCGGCGCCCTGACCGGGCTCGGCATACCGGGCGATCTGTGACGGGGCCGCCACGCTGCGACGAAACGTCCGGCACTCGGTGAAGATCGCGTGAGCGTTCCATGGTGATATCCGGCGGGCGGGTGCGGGTATCAGGGGCCCAGGGACGGAGTCGCCGAAACCGGCGGTTAGCGTGGAGCGGTGAGTGAGACGACGACCCCTGCCCTCCAGTACCGCTTCGACGGCCCGGAAGACGCCCCGGTCCTCATCCTCGGTCCCTCGCTCGGCACCACCTGGCACATGTGGGACCGCCAGGTCCCCGAGCTGACCCAGCAGTGGCGCGTCTTCCGGTTCGACCTGCCGGGGCACGGCGGCGCCCCGGCGTACCCGGCGGGCTCGGTCGCCGATCTCACCACTCGGCTGCTCACCACCCTCGACGGCCTCGGCGTGCACCGCTTCGGTTACGCGGGCTGCGCGCTCGGCGGCGCGGTCGGCATCGAGCTGGCCCTGCGCCACCCTGAGCGGCTGGCCTCCCTCGCGCTGATCGCCGCCTCGCCCCGCTTCGGCACGGCGGACGAGTTCCGGCAGAGGGGGGTGATCGTACGGACGAACGGCCTCGACCCCATCGCCCGTACGGCGCCCGACCGCTGGTTCACCGGCGGGTTCGCCGCCGCGCAGCCCGCGATCACCGAGTGGGCCGTGCAGATGGTGCGCACCACCGACCCCGGCTGCTACATCGCCGCCTGTGAGGCGCTCGCCTCCTTCGACGTACGAGCGGACCTCGCGCGCGTCGGCGTGCCCACGCTCGTGCTGGTCGGTTCGGACGACCAGGTCACCGGCCCCGCCGAGGCCCGCACCCTGGTCGCCGGGATACCGGACGCCCGCCTCGCCGTCGTCCCCGGTGCCTCCCATCTGGTGCCGGTGGAGCAGCCCGCCGCGGTCACCGACCTCCTGTTCCGTCACTTCTCCACCGCCTGGCAGCCCGCCTTCGACTCCTCGACCGGCCAGACGGCCCTGCCCGCGGCCGCCGTCAAGCCGGTCCTGTCCGCCGCGCCCCCGCAGCCCCGGCCCGTCGCCGAGATCGCCCCGGCCGTCGTACCGCCGCAGACCCAGGGCCGGCCCGATCCCTACGACGCCGGCATCAAGGTCCGCCGCGAGGTGCTGGGCGACGCGCACGTCGACCGGGCGCTGGCGCAGGCCGACGAGTTCTCGGGCGACTTCCAGGAGTTCATCACCCGCTACGCCTGGGGGGAGATCTGGGACCGGCCCGGCCTGGACCGCCGCACCCGCAGCTGTGTCACCCTCACCGCCCTGGTCGCCGGAGGTCACCTGGAGGAGCTCGCCTTCCACACCCGAGCCGCCCTCCGCAACGGCCTCACCCCGAACGAGATCAAGGAGGTCCTGATGCAGGCCGCCGTCTACTGCGGCGTACCGGCCGCGAACAGCGCGTTCAAGGTGGCGCAGCAGGTCATCCGCGAGGAGACCACCCCCCAGGAGTGAACATCCGCCGAGGGCGCGGGCCAGGATGGAGCCATGAAGCTCACGAAGAAGTCGCACGCCTGCGTCCGCCTCGAGAAGGGCGGGCAGACGCTGGTCCTGGACCCGGGAGGATTCAGCGAGGAGGACGCCGCGCTCGGCGCGGACGCCATCCTCGTCACCCATGAGCACCCCGACCACTTCGACGAGTTCCGGCTGCGCGCCGCGATGGAGAACAACCCGGCCGCGCGGATCTGGACGCTGAGGTCCGTCGCGGAGAAGATCTCGTCGGCGTTCCCGGGCCGCGTGCACACCGTCGGCCACGGCGACACCTTCACCGCCGCCGGTTTCGACGTGCAGGTGCACGGCGAGCTGCACGCGGTGATCCACCCGGACATCCCGCGCATCACCAACGTCGGCTACCTGATCGACGGCGGCAAGGTCTTCCACCCCGGCGACGCCCTGACCCTCCCCGACCAGCCGGTGGAGACGCTGATGCTGCCGGTCATGGCCCCCTGGAACAAGATCTCCGAGGTCATCGACTACGTCCGCGAGGTCGGGCCGCAGCGCGCCTACGACATCCACGACGCCCTCCTCACCGACCTCGCCCGCCCCATCTACGACCGTCAGATCGGGCAGCTGGGCGGCTCGGAACACCTGCGTCTGACGCCGGGCGAGTCCGTCGAGGTGTGAGGTCCACCGGGCGGGGACCGCGTTGTCGGACCCGCCCGGTAGGTTGTGAGGCATGCGCATCGCGACCTGGAACGTCAACTCGATCACCGCCCGCCTGCCGAGGCTCCTGGCCTGGCTGGAGAGCAGCGGCACCGACGTGCTGTGCCTCCAGGAGGCCAAGGTCGCCGAGGCGCAGTTCCCGTTCGACGAACTGCGCGAGCTGGGGTACGAGGCGGCGGTGCACGCGACCGGCCGGTGGAACGGGGTGGCGGTGCTCTCCCGCGTCGGCATCGAGGACGTCGTCAAGGGCCTGCCAGGCGACCCCGGTTTCGACGGCGTCGTCGAGCCCCGCGCCATCTCCGCGACCTGCGGCCCGGTCCGCGTCTGGTCGGTGTACGTGCCCAACGGCCGCGAGGTGGAGCACCCCCACTACGCCTACAAGCTCCAGTGGATCGAGGCCCTCAGGGCAGCCGTCGCCGGCGACGCGGGCGGCAGCCGCCCCTTCGCGGTCATGGGCGACTACAACGTGGCCCCGACCGACGACGACGTCTACGACCGGGCCGCCTTCGAGGGCTCCACCCACGTCACCCCCGCCGAGCGCGCCGCCCTGGCCTCCCTCCGCGAGGCAGGCCTGTCCGACGTCGTCCCGCGGCCCCTGAAGTACGAGCACCCCTTCACGTACTGGGACTACCGCCAGCTCTGCTTCCCGAAGAACCGCGGCATGCGCATCGACCTGGTGTACGCCAACGAGCCGTTCACCAAGGCGGTCGAGGACGCCTTCGTCGACCGTGAGGCGCGCAAGGGCAAGGGCGCGTCGGACCACGCGCCGGTGGTCGTGGACCTGGACGTGTAGCGGCCGGGAGGCACGGCGGCCGTCACAGCAGCCCGAGGTCGACCGACTCGGCGAGGGCCGCCAGCCCCGCGTCCCCGGGATGCAGGTGGTCCCCGCTGTCGTACGCGGGCAGCATGCGCGCCGGGTGCTCCGGGTCGCGCACCACGGCGTCGAAGTCGAGCACGGCGTCGAAGTCGTCGTTCTCCCGGATCCAGGTGTTCACCGCGATCCGCTCGGCGTCCACGGCGGCCGTGCACCGCGCCTCGCCCTCGCAGGGCAGGATCGTCGCCACCAGCATCCGCAGCCCCCGGGCGTGACCGCGTGCCGCGAGCTCGCGCAGCCCGGCGATCACCTCCTGGGCCGGCGCACCCCACCGCAGGTCGTTGACGCCCTCGAACACCACCGCCGTACGCGCCGACGTCTGCGCGAGGACGTCCCGGTCGAAGCGGTGCAGGGCGCTGACCCCGGCGGTGTCCGTGGAGACTCCGTCACCGGGGTACCGGTCGGTGACCACACGGTTCCCCGAGATCCCCTGGTTGAGAACCCCATAGCGCGGTACCACACGTTGGGCGAGCAGCCGTGCGGCCAGCACATTGGGCCACCGCCGGTTCGCGTCCGCCGTGGACCGGTCTCCGTCGGTGATCGAGTCCCCGAGCACCACGACCGACCCCGGCCCGCCGCCCACGTCGACTCCGCCGAGCAGCGGCCAGGTCGTCAGCACCGAGGTGTACGGCGCCGACGAGCCGTCCGCCGTGTGATCGCCCGGCTCGCTCAGGTACGACCGCTGCAGCGCGAGCCGGTGCACGGGCGCGGCCGGCACCGTGCCGGGCAGGTGGAGACTCACCAGCAGATCGCTGTCCGCGGGCACGTCGAAACCGAGCGGATCGCTGTAGGCCTGCGCCCCCGCCGGTATCTCCACGCCGTGCGCACCGCCGAAGGACAACGGCACCGGCGCGCCCCGGGCCGCCGCGCCCGACGCCCGCAGCGCCAACGTGGCGCTCCCGATCCGCACCGGCGTCCCGGCGAACGTGTTGTCGAACCGCACCCGCACCCGCGGCCCGCCGGCGGAGCTGTGCACCACGAGCCGCAGCGTCCGGCCCGTCCACGGCCCGAGAGCCGTGTACCCGGACGTCGAGGCCGCCCAGCTGCCCGTCCAGCCTGGCGCGGCGGGCCGCACCGACAGGCCGAACACATGCATCCCGGCGGCCCTCGGCAGCCGTACCGAGACGACCCGGCGCCCCGGCACCAGCGGCACCGTCACGACGTACAGCCGTGCCCGCTCGGCGAGTTGGCCGCCGGGCGTGTTGATGTGCGGCAGCGCCACTGCCTTGGTGGCCAGCGGGCCGGTGCGCCAGTCGGGCGCGCTCAGGCGGTACGCCGAGCGGGCGCCGTCGGCGTACGACACCGTGCCCGTCCCCGCGGTGCCGTCGGGGTCGCCGGTGCCCGCCACGAGGAAGGCGAGGGCGTCGCCGCGGCCGGTGACGCGCACGTCCTGCCCGGCGGCCCGCACGTTGTCCGGCTCGCCCGGCCGCCGGAGCGGCCAGGTAAGCCGCGCGCCCTGCACAGTGAGGACGCGGCCCGGCGTCCAGCCCGCCGCCGCGAGGTCCCGCGCCGACAGCGAGGCGCCCGAGCCGTCGAAGTCCGCCTCGCCGGGCCGGGCGTCGTCGCTGACGGCGGTGTTGTCGAAGAGCCGCTCCAGTGGCTGCGGCACGGACCTGTCCTCGGTGGCCGCCCGCGCCGACCCCGCCGAGACCAGGGACGCCAACAGGGCCAGCACAACCGTGATGTCCCGGACACTTCGGCGCACGGCCGACTCCTCCCGCCGACTGGACAGCCGCGACACAAGCGCCTAGTGAAGTTAGGGAGGCTCCGGGGACCGGTCAACGAGCCATGCGCGAACTCGGCGTGAACTCGACCGGAACCGACCGCACGCGCGCGCCTGTGGTGCATATGGCGGTACGAATGACACGCTGGGCGTATGAACATCCCTTTCCTGGGCAACCGGCGCCAGAAGCTGGGGCTCCCCGATCCCGAGGGCCTCGCGGAACTCCTCGCCGAGTGCGAACTGCTGCGCTCCCAGGCGTCCCGGGCGGGCGTCCGGCTGGACGACTCCGTGGCCTCGCTGGAGGCGCTCGACCAGCTGCTGCCGCGCTGGCGGGACGACGAGGAGAGCCTGCTCTGGCTCGGCAACGACGCTGGGCTGTACCTGGGCACCGTGATCGTGCGGACCGTGCCGGGCGCCGCCTGGGAGATCTGGCCCGACGGTCAGCCCGTCGTGCGGCTCGCCTCGGGCCGGGAGTTCGACGTCGTGGCCTCGGGGCACGAGTGGGCCGCCAGCGGTGTGCCCGAGCTCTCCCAGCTCTACGCGGAGGTCGCGGAGGCATGAACCATCAGTTCGATAAGTTTGCCGTAAATACGGCTAATGCCCGGAAGGTGCGTGTCGCGGAGCGGGCGCGATCTTGCCTGGATACGTTGCGGCAACCACCACACAGCTGAGAGTGAGTAGGGCTGAAACATGGCCGTCGATCCGCTGATCGAGCTGCGTGACGTCAACAAGTACTTCGGGGAGCTGCATGTCCTGCAGGACATCAACCTCAGCGTCGGCAGGGGGGAGGTGGTCGTGGTCATCGGCCCCTCGGGGTCGGGCAAGTCGACGCTGTGCCGGGCGATCAACCGGCTCGAGGCCATCCAGTCCGGCACGATCGTCCTCGACGGGCAGCCCCTGCCGGAGGAGGGCAAGGCCCTCGCACGGCTGCGCGCCGATGTCGGCATGGTCTTCCAGTCCTTCAACCTCTTCGCCCACAAGACCGTCCTGGAGAACGTCTCGCTGGGGCAGGTCAAGGTCCGTGGGCGCAGCAGGGAGGACGCCGTCAAGCGCTCCCGTGAGCTGCTGGAGCGCGTCGGCGTCGCCGACCAGGCGAGCAAGTACCCGGCGCAGCTCTCCGGCGGTCAGCAGCAGCGGGTGGCCATCGCCCGCGCCCTGGCCATGAGCCCCAAGGTGATGCTGTTCGACGAGCCGACCTCGGCCCTCGACCCGGAGATGATCAACGAGGTCCTGGAGGTCATGCGGCAGCTGGCGAACGAGGGCATGACCATGATCGTCGTCACCCATGAGATGGGCTTCGCCCGGTCGGCCGCCAACCGTGTCGTCTTCATGGCCGACGGCCGCATCGTCGAGGACCGTACCCCCGACGAGTTCTTCACCGACCCGCACAGCGACCGCGCCAGGGACTTCCTCTCCAAGATCCTCCACCACTGAACGGGGGGACGACTGAACGGGGACGACGCGGGGCATCCCGCCTGACCGGGCCTCGACTACGATGTGCCCTTCATCCCGTCGGACGATGGTGACTTGGCCGGTCCGGCCGGGATGTGCGTACCGCTCGACCGGTTCGGACCAGGTCGCTGCGGACACCGGATGCCGTCGCCGAGTGGGGTGCCCCCCACGGCCCTCGACCGCGAGGGGCGGCGGTTCACATCGGCCAGACCCGTCCGGCGGCAGCCGGAGATCACTGCTCGCGCAGCGGAACCGACACGTACGACGGGTCGTCCGCCGGCGAGGAGAAGGTCAGCTGCGCGCCGGACGGGTTGTGCTCGATGCAGAGCGGGTCGACCGTGTCGACGACCAGGGCGGGACGGTGCCCGGCCGGGACGTCGTGGGCCGCGGAGTACAGCTCCCGGTCAACGGCGGACGGTGCACCGGGCGTTCGCCCGTGGAACGTGGACGGTGCGGTGCTGACCAGCTTGCCGAGGCCGAGCGGCCCCCCCGTCGTGGAGGTGGGCGACGGGGGTGCCGCTCTCCTTGGTCGGGGTGGGGGTGGTGTGCAGCCGGACCGAGCCGCGCACGCGTGGGGCCGTCGCGTGACCAGAAGGTGACCTCGGGTCCGTGCCATCGGTGACCCCGTCGCAACGCACGTGCCGGTGACGATCATTGACGTGTGGACAAGGTCAGGGGGCCCGGTGGGAGGTGCGGGCCGTCGCGGCCGGCAGCGGGCTCTGCGCCGCCTGAGTGACGTCCGCGACCAGTTCGACGACGTCCGGGCCGTAGGCCTGCGAGTTGATCACCTTCAGCAGCAGGACGAAGGACTTGCCGCCGTACCTGCGGGACAGGCGTTCGTGGTGGCGGGCGAGGTAGCGGGTGGCGGCCTGGTTGGTGATCGAGGTCTGACCGCAGAAGAGGAAGACGGGACGGGTGGTCGCGCTCTGTCCCGCGGTGAGCCGGGCGATCAGGACGTACTCCTCCTTGCCGACGTCCAGGCGGTAGCGCTCCGGGCCGATCTGGAAGGCGCCGCGGTCCGGGCCGGGTTCGGAGTCGACGTTCACCCGGACACCGGGCAGCAGGGAGGCGAGGTGCGCCGTCATGCGGCGGTTCGACGCCGGACCCCCCACACAGAACTCCGTGCGCTCACCGAATCCCTGACGCGCCGTGTCGTGCGGGAGGACCTGGGCGTGGGCGTTGCAGTCCTTGATCAGCGCGGCGAGTTCGAGCAGGGCGAACACGTCGTAGCGCATCACCGCGAACTCCGGTCCGCCGGCGCCCCGGTTGACCACGAGCAGCGACTCGGAGTTGTCGGGCAGCCCGAAGAACGCCTGCTTGCGCCGGAGCTTCCGCTTCCACAGGTAGGTGCGGGTCAGCCAGCCGAGCGTGGCGCTGATGCCCGCCGCCACCACACCCAGGACGATGTTGCGCACGTCGTCGTTCATGGGCGCGCATGCTAGCGGGCGTTGCTGGACCCGTGTTCGAACCCGAGGTTCCTGACGAGGCCATGCCGATGAACTAAGCTGCGCGGACGTCCTTTTGCTGGAGGTGCGGATGCGTCGTCCTGTCGCACGGAATCTGGCGGTCCTGGCGGTCTCGGCCGCCGTGGTGTCGGTGGGGGCGGCGGCGCCACCCACGCCGGACACGGGCCCCGTCGAGAAGACCCCGGTGGCCGTCGGTTACGGCGGCGCGGTCGCCAGCGTCGACCCGGACGCCTCCGCCGCCGGGATCGAGATCCTCAGGAAGGGCGGCAACGCCGTGGACGCGGCCGTCGCCACCGCCGCCGCGCTCGGCGTCACCGAGCCCTACTCGGCCGGCATCGGCGGAGGCGGCTACTTCGTCTACTACGACGCCAAGTCCCGTACGGTGCACACCGTCGACGGCCGTGAGACCGCGCCCCTGACCGCCGACCGCGACCTCTTCGTCGAGAACGGCACACCCCTCCCGTTCGCCGAGGCCGTCAGCAGCGGCCTGAGCGTCGGCACCCCGGGCACGCCCGCCACCTGGCAGACGGCGCTGGACAGATGGGGGAGCCGGACGCTCGGTCCGCTCCTGAAGCCCGCGGAACGGCTCGCCCGCGACGGCTTCACCGTCGACGCCACCTTCCGTGCGCAGACCGCCGCCAACGAGACCCGGTTCCGGTACTTCCCCGACACCGCCGAGCTGTTCCTGCCGGGCGGGCGGCTGCCGGTGGTCGGCTCCACCTTCAAGAACCCCGACCTGGCCCGCACCTACGCGGAGCTGGGCCGCAAGGGCGTCGACGCCCTCTACCGCGGCGACCTCGGCAGGGACGTCGTCGACACGGTCAACAAACCCCCGGTGGACCCGTCCTCCGGCTGGAACGCCCGGCCCGGCGACCTGTCCGTCCGGGACCTGGCGGCCTACCGCGCCAGGCTCCAGGCCCCGACCAGGACCTCCTACCAGGGCCTGGACGTCTACTCCATCGCGCCGTCGTCCTCCGGCGGCACGACCGTGGGTGAGGCGCTGAACATCCTGGAGCGGACCGACCTGGCGAAAGCGAGCCAGGAGCGGTACCTGCACCGCTTCATCGAGGCGAGCCGGATCGCCTTCGCGGACCGGGGACGCTGGGTCGGCGACCCCGCCTTCGAGGACGTACCGACGAAGGAACTGCTGTCGCAGAAGTACGCCGACTCGCGCGCGTGCCTCATCAAGGACGACGCGGTGCTCACCAGCCCGCTCCCGCCCGGCGACCCGCGCGACCCCGCGCCCTGCGGGGCAGGCGGCACGGCGGCCCCGACGACGTACGAGGGCGACAGCACCACGCACCTGACGGTCGCCGACAAATGGGGCAACGTCGTCGCCTACACGCTCACCATCGAGCAGACCGGCGGCAGCGGCATCACCGTGCCCGGCCGCGGGTTCATCCTCAACAACGAGCTGACCGACTTCTCCTTCACCCCCGCCAACCCGGCCGTGCACGACCCGAACCTGCCGGGCCCGGGCAAGCGGCCGCGCTCGTCGATCGCGCCGACGATCGTGCTCGACCGGCACGCCAAGCCGGTGGTGGCGCTCGGTTCACCCGGTGGCGCCACCATCATCACGACCGTGCTGCAGACGCTGACCGGCTTCCTCGACCGCGGCCTGCCGCTCGTCGACGCGATCGCCGCGCCGCGCGCCAGCCAGCGCAACGCCGCCCAGACGGAGCTCGAACCGGGTCTGTACGACAGCGATCTCAGGAAGCGGCTGGAGGCCGTCGGGCACTCCTTCCGGCTCAACCCTGAGATCGGTGCGGCCACGGCCGTGCAGCGGCTGCCGGGCGGGAAGTGGCTCGCCGCAGCCGAGAAGGTACGGCGGGGCGGCGGCTCGGCGATGGTGGTACGACCGGCGTCGTGACCGCCTCCGGCCGGGGCTGGGCGTCGACGCCCAGCCCCGGCCGGGAACCGGCGGGCGTCACAGCTCCGCGGTGGGCGTCTCCTGGGTGCGGAACGCCAGCTGTCCGTCGGCGACGTCCACCGTGACCCGGGCCCCCTCCTTGACACGGCCGTCCAGCAGCAGCCGGGACAGCTCGTTGTCGACCTCCCGCTGGATGGTGCGGCGCAGCGGACGGGCGCCGTACTCCGGCTCGTAGCCGCGCCGCGCCAGCCAGTCCACGGCCCCGTCGGTGAAGTCGACCGACACGCCCTGGGCCTGCAGCAGCCGGCGGGTGCGGTCCAGCAGCAGGTTGGTGATCTGCCGCAACTGCTCCTCGGTGAGCTGGCGGAAGACCACGATCTCGTCGATGCGGTTGAGGAACTCCGGCCGGAAGTGCTCGCGCAGCGGACGCAGGATCTGCTCGCGCCGCGCCTCCTCGTCCGCGTCGGAGCCGCCCGCCGCGAAGCCCAGCGTGGCGCCGCGCCGGGTGATGACGTCGGAGCCGAGGTTGCTGGTCATCACGATCACGGTGTTGGTGAAGTCCACCGTCCGGCCCTGCGCGTCGGTGAGCCGCCCGTCGTCGAGGACCTGGAGCAGGATGTTGAAGACGTCCGGGTGCGCCTTCTCCACCTCGTCCAGCAGGAGCAGCGAGTACGGGTGCCGCCGTACGACCTCCGTGAGCTGCCCGGCCTCCTCGTGCCCGACGTACCCGGGCGGGGCGCCGACCAGGCGACTGACGGTGTGCCGCTCCTGGTACTCGCTCATGTCGAGGCGGACCATGCGGTCCTCGCTGCCGAACAGGGCCTCGGCCAGCGCACGGGCCAGCTCGGTCTTGCCGACGCCCGTCGGCCCGAGGAAGAGGAAGCTGCCGATCGGCCGGTCGGGGCTGGCCAGCCCGGCACGCGAACGCAGCACCGCGTCGGCGACCACGCGCACCGCCTCCTCCTGGCCGACCACCCGCTGGTGCAGGTGCTCCTCCAGACCGAGCAGGCGGTCCTTCTCCTCCTCGGTGAGCCGGCTGACCGGGACGCCGGTCTGCCGGGACACCACCTCGGCGATCGCCTCGGCGTCGACCACCAGGTCCTGGCCCTCGTCGACCTCGCCGTCGCCGCCGGCCTCCGTGAGCCGCCGCTTCAGCTCGGCGATCCGGTCGCGCAGCTGGGTGGCCTGCTCGTACTGCTCGTCCGCGACCGCCTGGTCCTTGTCCCGGATCAGCTGCTCCAGCTCACGCTCCATGGCCCGTACGTCCGAGCCCTTCGTGCGGGCGCGCAGCCGCACCCGGGCGCCGGCCTGGTCGATGAGGTCGATCGCCTTGTCCGGGAGGTGGCGGGCGGTGAGGTAGCGGTCGGACAGCTCCACGGCCGCGACCAGCGCCTCGTCGGTGTAGCGGACCTGGTGGTGGGCCTCGTAGCGGTCCTGCAGGCCCCGCAGGATCTCGATCGCGTCCGAGGGCGTGGGCTCCGGCACCATGATCGGCTGGAAGCGGCGGGCCAGCGCCGCGTCCTTCTCGATCCGGCGGTACTCCTCCAGCGTGGTGGCGCCGACGACGTGCAGTTCGCCGCGGGCCAGCGCCGGCTTGAGGATGTTGCCGGCGTCCATCGACCCGCCGTCGCCGCCACCGCCCCCGGCGCCGACCACGGTGTGCAGTTCGTCGATGAAGACGACCAGCCGGTCGGAGTGGCTGCGGATCTCGTCGACGATGTTGTTCATCCGCTCCTCGAAGTCGCCCCGGTAGCGGGTGCCCGCGACGACCCCCGTCAGGTCCAGGGCGACCACCCGCCGCCCGGTCAGGACGTCCGGCACGTCCCCGTCGGCGATGCGCTGCGCCAGTCCCTCCACGACGGCGGTCTTGCCGACGCCCGCGTCACCGATCAGCACCGGGTTGTTCTTGCCGCGCCGGGAGAGCACCTCGACGGTCTGCTCGATCTCCTGCTCCCGCCCGATCACCGGGTCGATCCGGCCCTGCCGGGCCAGGTCGGTGAGGTCACGGCCGTACTTGTCCAGGGTCGGCGTGTTCGTCGGCCGGGGCCGCTCGGCGTGCGTCGGCGCCGCCTCCGGTGTCTCCTGGGGCAGGTTCGAGGGCGCGAAACGGGCCGCGTTCAGGATGTGCCCGGCGGCCGAGTCCGGGTTCGCGGCCAGGGCGCTGAGGACGTGCTCCGGGCCGATGTAGCCGTACCCGCGCGCCCGGGCCATCTCGTGTGCGTCCAGCAGCGCGCGCTTGGCGGCCGGGGTCAGGGACAGCGAGGTCGGCGGCGGAGCGTTGTCCGGGGCGTGCTGGCTCGGCCCGGACCGCGCGTCGATCGCCGAGGCCAGCGAGTCGGGGTCCGCGCCGGCCCGGCTGAGCAGACTGCGGGTCGGCTCCGTGGAGAGCGCGGCGCGCAGCAGGTGCTCGGTGTCAAGGTCGCGGCTGCCGTGCTCGGCGGCGTACTGGGCAGCTCCGCGCACCAGCTCACGGGCCGGCTGACTGAGCAGCCGGCCTATGTCGATCTGGCGGGGGCGGGGTCCGCCGAAGAAGCGGGCGAGGAATTCTGCGAAGGGGTCGCCCTCCGGGCCGATGAAACCGCTCGTCATCGTCATCCGTTCCTTCGCTGGTCGACGTGCCCGGGGCGGGTAACCCCGTTCGGGCTCGCTCATGCCACGATGACACGTTCTGTATCGGTGGGCATGTCGTGGAACGCCTGTACGAAAGAGGGCTCGATGTCGTCGCGCGGGTGCGGATCCGTCGTGGCTCCGCGCGCGGTCTTCCGCGCCCTGTCAGGCTTCTTCCCGGGCTGTCAGGACACGGGGTCCGGACTCCGTGATCGCCACCGTGTGCTCCACGTGGGCCGCCCGGGTGCCGTCGTTCGTGCGGAGGGTCCAGCCGTCGGGGGCCGCGTGGAAGCCGTCCGTGCCGCCGGCGATGAGCATGGGCTCGATCGCCACCACCAGGCCGGGGCGGAGCGGGAGGCCCCGGCCCGGGCGGCCCTCGTTCGGGACCGCCGGGTCCTCGTGCATACGGCGGCCGATGCCGTGGCCGCCGAAACCGTCCGGGACGCCGTAGCCCGCCGCGCGGCACACCGAGCCGATCGCGTGGGCGATGTCCCCGATGCGGTTGCCGACGACGGCCGCCTCGATGCCCGCCGCCAGGGCGTGCTCGGCGGTCTCGACCAGGCGCAGGTCGGCCGCGCGCGGGCGGCCCACGACGAAGCTGATCGCCGAGTCGCCGACCCAGCCGCCCAGTTCGGCGCCGCAGTCGACGGAGAGCAGGTCGCCGTCGCGCAGCCGGTAGCCGGTCGGGATGCCGTGCACGATCGCGTCGTTCACGGACGCGCAGATCACGGCCGGGAAGGGCGTGGGCGCGAAGGACGGCTTGTAGCCGAGGAACGGTGAGGTCGCGCCCGCCTCGCGCAGCACGTCGTGCGCCACTTCATCCAGCTCCCGCAGGGAGACGCCCACGTCCGCGGCCCTCCGTACGGCCGTCAGGGCCCGGGCGACGACCTGGCCCGCCTCGTGCATCGCGTCGATCGATGTGTCCGTCTTCAGCTCCACCATGCCAATTACTATACCGGTATTAGAATGGGCGGCATGGTGCGCACCCCTCTCACCCCGGAAGAGCGCGAACGCGGCGAGCGGCTCGGGCGGCTGCTGCGCGAGGCGCGCGGCGACCGCAGCATGGCGGACGTCGCCGCGAGCGCCGGCATCTCCGCCGAGACCCTCCGGAAGATCGAGACGGGCCGGGCGCCCACCCCGGCCTTCTTCACGGTGGCCGCGCTGGCCCGCGCGCTCGGGCTGTCGATGGACGAACTGGCCGGGCGGTGCGCGCTCGCGGGCGTGTGACGTCACCGGCGGAGCCGGGCTGGGCGGAGACTCCTGCGTCCACTTCGAAAACTCCTCGTAGCCGCGCTGTAACACGACTGGTGTTGCCTACGGACCGGAGGGATCCGGTCAGGCGGGAGTCGAGCGATGGCAGTGGATCAACTCCCGGCGCGGATCCGGGAGTTCACGGACTATCTGGACGGTCTGCTGGCGCGCCTCGACCAAGGCGGCGGCTGGTGCGGGGTGTTCTGGCAGCGCGACCCCGACGGCATGCGGGCCTGCCTCGACGGCCGTGAGGTGCCGCCCTGGGACGTGGTGGAGGCGCTGCTGCAGGATCTCGCCGCGGCGTACGGGCCCGAGGTCGCCGGGCAGGAGAAGGAGCGGGCGCGCGGCCTGCACGCCGCCGCGCTCGCCGCGTACGACGCCCGGCCGGGCGGCCGGGACGCCCTCGGGGACCGGCTCGACGTCATGCTCCGCGAGCAGAGGTACGCGGCCGAACGGCAGGCGGAACTGAGCCGGTCGCTCGCCGCCGCCGCGACCCGCGAGGAGGCCGACGCCCTCCGCCTCGACCTGGCGTGGGCCCGCGACGACCACGAGCGCGCCACCGCGCGGTGCGCCGAACTGCGTGCCCGTATGGCCGAGTTGGATCGGCGAGCGCAGCGGGTGGCGCAGATCCACCGCGAGCACGCCGGTTTCAGAACCGACGGCCGCTTCCGCACGGACGGCACTCAGCCGGGCGGCCCGGGCCCGGCCGGAACCCCCGGACACCCCCACGACCGCGACGTGCCCCCCGCTCAGGGACAGCACCGCGACCAGCACGCCGAACAGCGGTCAGCCCCCGCAGACGCCGAGCACGCTGCCCCGTACGGGGAACGGCCCGGCCCCGACCAAGCCGGCGGGGCGCTGCCCGACCGCCCCTCCCGGTACGGCGCACGGCCTGGGGCGGACGGGCCTGGTGGCGCCGGGGGCTGGGACGAGACGCGGCGGGCCGGTGGCGGGGTGACCGGTCTCCACGAGCGCCCCGCCGCAGGCGTGGCCCCCGGGGAACACACCGCCCCGCGGCCCGAGCCCCCGTTCGCCGGCCCGCAGCCGGACCCCGCCCCCGTGCCCAAGCAGCGCAAGCGCCGTCGTGGCGGTGCCCGTTTCGCCGGGATGGCCGAGGAGGAGGCCGCGCCCGTCGCCGTGCCCCCCGTGGCCGCGGCCGGCCTGCCCGCCCCCGCTCCCGCGACCGGACGCACCCCGCGCGGCGCGCGGTTCGCCGGGGCCGCCGAGGGGACCGGGGCGGCCGGTGCCGTCGAGCCCGCCGAAACCATCAAGCCGGCGGTGACGCCGGTCGCGACGTCGGGCGGGACGCCCGAGGCGGGGGAGCGGCGCGAGGTCCTCGACACCGTCGAGACGCTCGCCCGGCTGCGGAGTGAGGGGCGCAGCGGCGAGGCGCACGCCCTGCTGGTGGAGGTGGCGTACTGGCCCGCGGCCCGGTTCCCGCTGCTCGCCGCGGAGATGCGGCGCGCGGGGCTGGGCGCCGACTGGGCGACCCTGCTGTGGGAGGCCGCCTCGCTGCCGGCCGACCGGCTGGTCGCAGCCGCAGACGCCCTGTCCGCGGCGGGGCGCCCGGAGGACGGGCAGCAGATCCTGCGGCAGGGTGTGGTGCGGCCCGCCCACGAGATCGGGGAGGCGGTCCTCGAGCTCGTCGCCGAGGGCCGCCGCCGCGAGGTGCAGGCGCTGCTCGACGCCTACGTCCGGGTCCGGACCCCGGAGGAGGCGGCGCGCAGCGCCGAGCCCGGCCCGCAGCAGCTCGTACCGCTGCTGCTGGAGGCCGCCCGGGGCGTCACGGACGAACGGTACTGGGACCTGGTGCACGCGCTGCGGGTCGCGGGCTTCTCCGTCTGAGCCCCCGGACCGGCCGCCTCTCACCGGCTCCACGACTCACCCGTCAGGGGTGCGAAACACGAACGACTCAGCGGGTCGGCGACGATGGTCTTGGCAAGCCCGTCGCGGAGGCTTACGTTCGTCCCTCTACGGCCTGTTTCTACGGGCGTAGAGGCGCTGACGTCGCGTCGAAGGAGCAGCTCATGGCCAACGTCGTACGTGCCGCTCTGGTCCAGGCCACCTGGACCGGCGACACCGAGTCCATGGTGGCGAAACACGAGGAGCACGCCCGCGAGGCGGCCCGGCGGGGCGCGAGGATCATCGGGTTCCAGGAAGTCTTCAACAGCCCCTACTTCTGCCAGGTCGAGGAGCCGGAGCACTACCGCTGGGCCGAGCCGGTGCCCGACGGGCCGACCGTGCGGCGCATGCGGGCGCTCGCGCGCGAGACCGGCCTGGTCATCGTCGTGCCGGTGTTCGAGGTGGAGCAGCCGGGCTTCTACTACAACACCGCGGCCGTGATCGACGCCGACGGCAGCTACCTCGGCAAGTACCGCAAGCATCACATCCCGCAGATCAAGGGTTTCCGCGAGAAGTACTACTTCAAGCCCGGCAACCTCGGCTGGCCCGTCTTCGACACCGCCGCCGGCAAGGTCGGCGTCTACATCTGCTACGACCGCCACTTCCCGGAGGGCTGGCGGCAGCTCGGCCTGAACGGCGCCCAGCTGGTGTACAACCCGTCCGCCACCCACCGGAGCCTGTCCTCCCACCTGTGGCGGCTGGAGCAGCCGGCGGCGGCCGTCGCCAACGCGTACTTCGTCGCCGCGATCAACCGCGTCGGGCAGGAGGAGTACGGCGACAACGACTTCTACGGGACGAGCTACTTCGTCGACCCCCGTGGGCAGTTCGTGGGGGACGTCGCCAGCGACAGCAAGGAGGAACTCGTGGTCCGCGACCTGGACCTCGACCTCATCGAAGAAGTGCGGCAGCAGTGGGCCTTCTACCGCGACCGCCGCCCCGACGCCTACGAAGGGCTGGTGCAGCCGTGACCAACGACCTGCTGGGCCGCCACCGGGCCGTGCTCCCCGACTGGCTCGCCCTCTACTACGAGGAGCCCATCGAGATCACCCACGGCGAGGGCCGCCACGTCTGGGATTCGGAAGGCAACAAGTACCTCGACTTCTTCGGCGGCATCCTCACCACCATGACCGCGCACGCCCTGCCGGAGGTCACCAAGGCGGTCAGCGAGCAGGCCGGGCGGATCATCCACTCCTCGACCCTGTACCTCAACCGGCCGATGGTGGAACTCGCCGAACGCATCGCCCAGTTGAGCGGCATCCCGGACGCCCGGGTGTTCTTCACCACCTCCGGCACCGAGGCCAACGACACCGCCCTGCTGCTGGCGACCACGTACCGGCGCAGCAACACGATCCTGGCGATGCGCAACAGCTACCACGGCCGCTCCTTCAGCTCGGTCGGCATCACCGGCAACCGGGGCTGGTCCCCGACCTCGCTGTCCCCGCTGCAGACGCTGTACGTGCACGGCGGGGTGCGCACCCGGGGCCCGTACGCCGCGCTGAGCGACGCCGACTTCATCGCGGCCTGCGTCGACGACCTGAGGGACCTGCTCGGGCACACCCGCCCGCCCGCCGCCCTGATCGCCGAGCCGATCCAGGGCGTCGGCGGCTTCACCTCCCCGCCGGACGGCCTGTACGCGGCCTTCCGCGAGGTGCTCCAGGAGCACGGCGTCCTGTGGATCGCCGACGAGGTGCAGACCGGCTGGGGACGCACCGGCGAGCACTTCTGGGGCTGGCAGGCGCACGGCCGCAGCGGGCCGCCGGACATCATGACCTTCGCCAAGGGCATCGGCAACGGCATGTCCATCGGCGGGGTCGTCGCCCGCTCCGAGATCATGAACTGCCTGGACGCCAACAGCATCTCCACCTTCGGCGGCACCCAGATCACGATGGCCGCGGGGCTCGCCAACCTCACCTACCTGCTGGAGCACGACCTGCAGGGCAACGCCCGGCGGGTCGGGGGCATGCTCATCGAGCGGATCCGCTCCGCCGCCGCGCAGGTGCCGCACGTACGGGAGGTGCGCGGGCGCGGCCTGATGATCGGGATCGAGCTGACCAGGCCGGGCACGGACGAGGCCGACTGGCAGGCCGCGTCCGCCGTGCTGGAGGCGGCCCGGGCCGGCGGCCTGCTCATCGGCAAGGGCGGTGGCCACAACACCAGCGCCCTGCGCGTCGCCCCGCCGCTGTCCCTCAACGTCGCGGAGGCCGAGGAAGGCGCCGAGATCCTCGAGAGCGCTCTGAGGAGCATCCAGTAGACCCCATGTGAACAAGGGAACACCGCCATGACCACCACCTCGGAGTCCTGGGAGCCCCTCGAACCGGCCCTGTCCGTCCGGCAGGTCCTCACCCTGGAACGGGTGCTCGCGGGGGAGCCCGAGGTGGTGGCCGGGGCCGGTCATCTCGACCGGCCGGTGCGCTGGGTGCACGTCGCCGAGGCCGCGGACGTCGGCGTGATGCTCAGCGGCGGCGAGATGGTCCTCACCACCGGCGTGCTGCTCGCCGGGCACGAGGACATGCAGGCCGAGTACATCCGCTCCCTGCACCGCGCGGACGCGGCGGCCGTGGTCCTCGGACTCGGCCGCGCCTTTCCCTCCGCGCCGGCGGTGATGCGCCGGGCGGCCGAGCGGTGCGGGCTGCCCATGGTCGTCCTGCACCGGCCCTTCCCCTTCGCCCAGCTCACCGAGGAGGTCCAGTCCCGGCTGGTGCGACGGAAGTTCGCCGCCGTGAGCCTGTCCGAGGCCGTACGCACCGAACTCACCGCGCTCATCACCGCCGGGGCCCCGCTGCAACGCCTGCTCGACGAGGTCGCCCGGCACAGCGGCTGCCCCGTCGTCGTCACCAACCTCGCCCACCGCGTCCTCGGCACGGCGGGGGAGCGGCCGGCGGTGGACGACGTGCTGCGCGACTGGGAGCGCATCGCCCGGCAGGCCGGCGGAAACGAGGGCGACGGCTGGATCCGCGCCGAACTGGGCGGGCGCGGGGAGCGGTGGGGCCGGATCGTGCTGTGCGGCTACCGCGGCGACACCGCGACCGGGCGGCTGCTGGCCGACCGAGCCGCCGAGGCCCTCGTCCTGCACCGCATGCTCGGCGGCAACTCCGCCTGCTCCTGGGAGGAGCAGTCCGCGCAGAGCCTGCTCACCGACCTGGTCAGCGGCGTCGTACCGGCCCGGCAGCTGCTGCCCAGGGCGCGGGCGGCCGGACTGCCGGTGGGGCGGCGCACCTTCGTCCCGCTGGTCGTCCGCGGCAGGGAGACGGCCCAACTGGAGCGAGTGCTGCGCCTGCTCGGACTGCCGGGAATCGTCGCCGAACTCGCCGACGCGGCCACCGCCGTGCTGCTCAGCCTCGCCCCGGACCAGGACGCCACGGCGCTCACCGCCCACTTCGCGGCGCGGCTGAGGTCGGAGGCGGGGGCGCCGCGGACCGTGGTGGCGGCGGCCGACGCCCGGACCGCCTGGGAGGACGTACCGGCCGGACTGCGCGAGGCCCAGCACGTGGCGGACGCCGTGGCCGACTCCTCCGCGGCCCTCGACCTGCCGGCCGTCGTACGCCTGAGGGACGTCCATTTGCGCGGCCTGATCCGGCTGCTGCGGGACGACCCGCACGTGCAGTCCTTCGCGGAGCGGGAGCTGGACGGGCTGCTGCGCGGGTCCGGCGAAGATCTGCTGTCCGTGCTGCGCACGTACCTGGCCACCGGCCGCAACAAGTCCCGCACCGCGCAGCTCCACCATGTCTCCCGGCCCGCGCTGTACCGCCGCCTGGAGGCCATACAGGCCCGGCTCGGGGTGGACCTCGACGACTTCGAACAGGCCGCCTCGGTGCACATCGCGCTCCTCGCGCACGACGCGCAACAGGGGTGAGAGCCCGGCGTGCAACAGCAGTGAAACACGGGACGACCTGCGAAAACGGTGGTGAAACATGGGGCCGGGCGAAGGTGACACAGTGGCACGCCACACACCCGCAGACGTGACACGGTGCAACTCAAAGCCGCCTTCCGGACTTCCTAGGCTCGCCGCACACCGAGCGACCGGAGGTCCCGATGAGCAGAGTGATCCGTGCCGCCGTCTTCCAGACCGCCTGGACCGGCGACAAGGAGTCGATGATCCAGGTACACGAGCAGGCGGTGCGCGACGCGGCCGCCCAGGGTGCTCAAGTCCTGTGCTTCCAGGAGCTGTTCTACGGGCCGTACTTCTGCCAGGTCCAGGACCCCGCCTTCTACGAGTACGCCGAGAGGATCCCGGACGGCCCGATCGTCGAGCGCTTCCAGGCGCTCGCGGCGGAGCACGGCATCGTCCTCGTCCTGCCGATGTACGAGGAGGAGCAGCCCGGCGTCCTCTACAACACCGCCGCGGTGATCGACGCGGACGGCTCCTACCTCGGCAAGTACCGCAAGACGCACATCCCGCAGGTCAGGGGTTTCTGGGAGAAGTTCTACTTCCGTCCGGGCAACTCCGGCTGGCCCGTCTTCGACACGGCGGTCGGCAAGGTCGGCGTCTACATCTGCTACGACCGGCACTTCCCGGAGGGCTGGCGGGCCCTCGGCCTCGCGGGCGCCGAGCTCGTCTTCAACCCGTCGGCCACCTCCCGCGGCCTGTCCGGCTACCTGTGGCAGCTGGAGCAGCCGGCGGCGGCCGTCGCCAACGAGTACTTCGTCGGCGCCATCAACAGGGTCGGCGTCGAGGAGTACGGCGACAACGACTTCTACGGGACGTCGTACTTCGTGGACCCGGAGGCGCAGTTCGTAGGCGAGGTGGCGAGCGACAAGGAGACCGAGCTCGTCGTGCGCGACCTGGACATGGCCAAGCTGCGCGAGGTCCGCGACCGCTGGCAGTTCTACCGCGACCGCGCGCCGGGAGCGTACGCGCCGCTGACCGCACCCTGACCGCCGTCCCGGTGCCCGCCGACCCGGCGGGCACCGGGCGGACCCGTACGTCACCAGAACCGACCACGGCAGGAGAGGGAGCATGAGTCGTACCGTCATCCGCGGCGGCCTCGTCATCACCGCGTCCGACGAGGTCCACGCGGACGTCCTGATCGAGGACGGCCGCGTCGCCGCCCTCGCCGCCTCCGGCACCCCGGCCGCCGAGGCCTTCACCGCCGAGCGAAGCGAGACGGGGGCGCCCCCGCCCGAAGGGTGGGGGAGGGTGATCGACGCCACCGGCAGGTACGTCATCCCGGGCGGCGTGGACGCCCACACCCACATGGAGCTGCCGTTCGGCGGCACCTTCGCCTCCGACACCTTCGAGACCGGCACCCGGGCCGCCGCCTGGGGCGGTACGACCACGATCATCGACTTCGCGGTGCAGAGCGTCGGGCACGCCCTGCGCGAGGGCCTGGACGCCTGGCACGCCAAGGCCGACGGCAACTGCGCGATCGACTACGGGTTCCACATGATCGTCTCCGATGTGAACGAGGAGACGCTGAAGGAGATGGACCTGCTGGTCGAGGAGGGCGTCACCTCGTTCAAGCAGTTCATGGCCTATCCGGGGGTCTTCTACTCCGACGACGGGCAGATCCTGCGCGCCATGCAGCGCTCCGCCGAGAACGGCGGACTGATCATGATGCACGCCGAGAACGGCATCGCGATCGACGTGCTGGTCGAGCAGGCACTGGCCCGGGGCGAGACCGACCCCCGGTACCACGGGGAGGTGCGCAAGGCGCTGCTGGAGGCCGAGGCCACCCACCGCGCCATCCGGCTCGCGCAGGTGGCGGGGGCTCCGCTGTACGTCGTGCACGTCTCGGCGATGGAGGCGGTCGCCGAGCTGGCCCGGGCGCGCGACGAAGGCCTGCCCGTCTTCGGCGAGACGTGCCCGCAGTACCTGTTCCTGTCCACCGACAACCTCGCCGAGCCCGACTTCGAGGGCGCGAAGTACGTGTGCAGCACTCCGCTCCGGCCGCGCGAGCACCAGGCGCAGCTGTGGAAGGGCCTGAGGACCAACGACCTCCAGGTCGTCTCCACCGACCACTGCCCCTTCTGCTTCGTCGGGCAGAAGGAGCTCGGCCGCGGCGACTTCTCCAAGATCCCCAACGGTCTGCCGGGCGTCGAGAACCGCATGGACCTGCTCCACCAGGCCGTCGTCGACGGGCGCATCTCCCGCCGCCGGTGGATCGAGATCGCCTGCGCCACCCCGGCGCGGATGTTCGGCCTGTACCCGAAGAAGGGCACCATCGCGCCGGGCGCCGACGCCGACATCGTCATCTACGACCCGCACGCCGAGCAGGTCATGTCCGCCGAGACGCACCACATGAACGTCGACTACTCGGCGTACGAGGGCAAGCGCGTCACCGGCCGCGTCGAGACCGTGCTCTCGCGCGGCGAACTCGTCATCAGCGAGCGGGAGTACACCGGACGCGCGGGTCACGGCGTCTACACCCCGCGCTCCACCTGCCAGTACCTCGACTAGGAGCGGCCCCGATGGACTTCGGACTCGTCCTGCAGACCGACCCGCCGGCCTCGCGGGTCGTCAGCCTCATGAAGCGCGCCGAGCGCAACGGCTTCACCCACGGCTGGACCTTCGACTCCGCCGTGCTGTGGCAGGAGCCGTTCGTGATCTACAGCCAGATCCTGGCGAACACCACGAAGCTGACGGTCGGCCCGATGGTCACCAACCCGGGCACCCGCACCTGGGAGGTCACCGCCTCCACCTTCGCCACCCTCAACGACATGTTCGGCAACCGCACGGTCTGCGGCATCGGCCGCGGCGACTCGGCGATGCGCGTGGCCGGCCGCAAACCCAACACCCTCGCCCGTATCAGCGAGGCCATGAAGGTCATCCGGGCGCTGGGCAGCGGCCAGGAGGCCGACCTCGGCGGCGGCACGGTCGTCAGGTTCCCCTGGATCAAGCCCGGCGCCCGACTCCCCGTGTGGATGGCCGCGTACGGTCCCAAGGCGCTGAAGATGACCGGCGAGGAGGCCGACGGGTTCATCCTCCAGCTCGCCGACCCGTACCTGACCGAGTACATGGTCAAGGCCGTGAAGGACGCGGCCGTCGCGGCCGGCCGGGACCCCGGCGAGGTGACCGTCTGCGTGGCCGCCCCGGCCTACGTCACCGAGGACGACTCGCCCGAGGCGCTCGCCCACGCGCGGGAGCAGTGCCGGTGGTTCGGCGGGATGGTCGGCAACCACGTCGCCGACCTGGTCGCCAAGTATGGCGAGCACTCCTCCCAGGTGCCCGACGAGCTCACCGACTACATCAAGGCACGGCAGGGCTACGACTACGCCCACCACGGGCGCAGCGGCAACCCGGACACGCAGTTCGTGCCCGACGAGATCGTCGACCGGTTCTGCCTGATCGGGCCGGTCGAGCAGCACATCGAGAAGCTGAAGGCGCTGCGCGCGCTGGGCGTCGACCAGTTCGCGGTCTACGACATGCACGACGCGCAGGAGGCCGTGATCGACGCGTACGGGTCCCGGGTGATCCCCGCCGTCAACGGCTGAATCCCGCCCTCTCCCCTCCGAACTCCCGCCCCTCCGAACTCCCTCTCCTCCGAATCCCCGCTCCTTCGCTACCCGCCCCTACGAACTCCCCCTTCCCGTCGGCCCGGGAAGGGGGCCCTGGGACGCTCCCCACAGCGCACCCCCCTCGGCGCCGCCCGCACGGCCTTTCCCGTCCCACCTCCCCTGATTGGCCTGCCCATGACCGACACCGCTCCCACGGCCATACCACCCACCACCCAAGTCACCCTCTCCGACGGCCGGGTGGAGATCGCCCCGGGCGCCCCCGCGCCGACCGGTCCCTACGCCAACGAGGACCTGCTGCCGGTCCCCGTCGCCCGGCGCACCTGGACCACGTACAACTTCTCCGCGCTGTGGGTCGGCATGGCCCACAACACGGCCTCCTGGACCCTGGCCTCCGGTCTGATCGCCGTCGGCATGGACTGGAAACAGGCGGTGTTCACCATCGCCCTGGCCAATGTGATCGTGCTGGTGCCGATGCTGCTCACCGGCCACGCCGGGCCCCGTTACGGCATCCCCTTCCCGGTCTTCGCCCGCGCGTCGTTCGGCATCCGGGGCGCCAACCTCCCGGCCGTCGTCCGGGCGCTGGTGGCGTGCGGCTGGTTCGGCATCCAGACCTGGATCGGCGGTGAGGCCATCTACTTCCTCGCCGGCAAGCTCGTCGGGGAGAGCTGGACCGACGCGGCCGAGGTCGGCGGTTACGCCTGGACCATGTGGCTGTCCTTCGCCCTCTTCTGGGCACTCCAGGTCGCGATCATCTACCGGGGCATGGAGACGCTGCGCCGCTTCGAGAACTGGGCGGCGCCCTTCGTGCTCGTCGGCGCCTTCGTGATGCTGTGGTGGATGAGCGACAAGGCCGGCGGCTTCGGTCCGCTCTTCGACCAGCCCTCCAAGCTCGGCTGGGGCGCGGACTTCTGGACGCTGTTCGCCCCGGCTCTCATGGGCATGATCGGTTTCTGGTCGACGCTGTCGCTGAACATCCCGGACTTCACACGGTACGGAAAGAGCCAGAAGGCGCAGACGTGGGGCCAGGCGCTGGGCCTGCCGACGACCATGACGCTGTTCGCGTTCCTGTCCGTGATGGTCACCTCCGGCTCGCAGGCCGTGTACGGCGAGGCGATCTGGGACCCGGTGCAGCTCGCCGCGAAGACGGACAACACCGTCGGGCTGCTCTTCGCGCTGGTCACCGTGCTGGTGGCGACGCTCTCCGTCAACGTCGCGGCCAACCTGGTCTCCCCGGCCTTCGACTTCTCCAACATCGCGCCGCGCCGGATCAGTTTCCGGGCGGGCGCGCTCGCCACCTGTGTGCTCGGCGTGCTGATCTTCCCCTGGAAGCTGTACTCGGACCCCCAGGGCTACATCTTCACCTGGCTCGGCCTGGTCGGCGGACTGCTCGGCACGGTCGCCGGCATCCTCATCGCCGACTACTGGATCCTGCGCCGCACCCGGCTCGACCTCGTCGACCTGTACCGCGCGGGCGGCCGCTACTGGTACGCGGGCGGCTGGAACTGGCGGGCCGTCGTCGCCTTCGTGGCGGGCGGTGTCCTCGCCGTCGGCGGTGCCAGTTTCAAGCCGCTGATCGACGGCCGTCCCATCCCGGCGCTCGCGGACCTGGCCGACTACGGCTGGGCGGTGGGCCTGGGTACGTCGATGGTGCTGTACCTGGTGCTCATGCTCGCGCGGGGCCGGGACCGGGCCGCCGTGTGACCCGTCGGGCTGCGCGTGCGGGAGGACGGCCGGAAGGGATCAGCCCTTCCGGCCGTCCTCCAGCGCCGCCACCGCCTCCTTGGCGGCCTTGATGGCGCCCTTGTTGATCTCGTCCGTGCTGGGCGCCTTCTTCGTCTCGAAGTCGCTGCCGTTGTAGGTGACGATCACCAGCGCGTTGGACGCGCGCGCAAGCACCAGGCCCTCGCGCGTCTCCTGCTTGTCCTCGGTGGTGAGGTTGACGACGGAGTACGCCGAGTCGCCGAGACCGGGGACCGCCCCTCCGCCGCTCTTCTCCTCGGTGCGCGCCTTGTAGGACTTCTGCGCCGCCTCGTCCGACTCCAGGATCTCGTACGACACGTCGAGCCAGCGGTACTCGTATCCCTCGAGCGCGTTCCAAGAGCAGGTGCGGCGCAGCTCGGAGTCCGTCGACGGTATCTCCTTCCCGGCCGTCTTGGCGCCCGGGACCAGGGACTTGATCGTCTTCTGGGCCAGGCTGTCGCACGGGGCGGGAGCCTTGGTGTACGTCTTCGACACCGCCTCCGTGGACGGCGCGGACGCGGACTGTGTCCCGGTCGTCGCGGTCTCGGTCGGTGTGTGCTCGGCGGCCTGCGGCGCGGCGAGCGGTCCGGACGACAGCGCCCAGCCCGCCGCGGCGAGCACGGCGACCGGGGACAGACGCGCGGTCAGAGCGAGCGGCAGGGGAAGATCACGCACGGCGCACTTCTCGTGGGGGACGGACGGTGCGGAGGAGTCCGCACTGCGGACGGGACGACAGTGTCACATGAGTCTCTGTGGGGCGGAAGTGCGAACTCGCTCCGTGCATGGGCGTGCATGGGCGGTGACGGTGCCTCACCGGGGGATTCCCGGTTTCGGAGTGAATCGCCATCTATCGCCCTCTCTGGGGGATTTGATGGGTCGTGACGGGTCAGCGGGGCGCGCGGGCATCCGTCCGTTCCGTTCATCCGTCCGTTCCGTTCATCCGTCCGTTCCGTTCACCCGGGAAGAGAGCCGGCCGAATCGGTGTTGGCGTCGCCAATATGTTGAGTACGCACTGGCCTTAGCCGAATGACGGCCCAATGCTGGAAGCATGCCATCGCCAGTTACGCCCGCCACGGGTATTCCTGCCTCGGCCATGCATCCGACAGTTTCCTCCACCCCCGTCACCCGCGAGGAATTCCGCGCCACCCTGGGCCGGTTCACCACCGGAGTCGTGGCGGTGACCGCGCTGCGGAACAGCGATTCGGCACCGGTCGGTCTCGCGGTGAATTCCTTCACCTCGGTCTCCCTGGACCCGGCACTCGTCCTGTTCTGCATCGCGCGGACGAGCACCAGTTGGCCCCAGGTCCGCACCGCCGGGCGGTTCTGCGTCAACATCCTCGGCGAGAGCCAGCGAGAGGTCAGCACACGACTGGCCACCAGCGGCGACGACAAGTTCCACGGTGTCCGCTGGACCACCACGCCGGCCGGAACCCCCGTGCTGGAAGGCGCCATCGGCTGGCTGGAGTGCTCGGTGGAGGCCGAGTATCCGGCCGGGGACCACGAAGTGATCATCTCCCGTGTCCACCGGCTCAGCAGCCGGGAGGACGGGGCGCCGCTGGTCTTCTACCGCGGGTCCTACGAGCGGCTGGCCGCTTGACCCGGCCCCGCGGCTCCCGTGTGCCGCCGGGCCTCGGGCCCGGACGGCACCCCTCGGTTCCGCTCGGCACCCTTCGGCGCCCTTCCGCACCCTTCGGCTTCTCCGCTCTTCCTCGTCTTCCTCGTCTTCTTCGTCTTCTTCGTCTTCTTCGTCTTCTTCGTCTTCTTCGTCTTCCTCGATCTCCTGGACTTCCCTCAGTTCCCGTACGACCGACATGAAGTAGGTACGCCTTCCATGACACAGAGCACCGGTTCCCTCAAGCCCCTCGGGGTCGGCATCGTCGGACTCAGCGCCGACGGCGGCTGGGGAGCGCGCGGGCACCTGCCGGCCCTGCGGGCCGTCGAGGGGTTCGAGCTGCGCGGTCTGACGGCCTCCACGCCGGAGGCCGCGAAGCGGTCCGCCGAGAAGTACCACGTGCCGCTGGCGTTCACCGACGCCGCCGAACTCGCCGCCCACGACGACATCGACCTGGTCGTCGTCGCCGTGAAGGTGCCCCGCCACCGTGAACTCATCGTGCCGGCGCTGGAGGCCGGCACGATGGTGCTGAGCGAGTGGCCGCTGGCCACCGGACCCGCCGAGGCCGAGGAGCTCGCCTCGCTGGCCGAGCGGCGCGGCGTCCGTACCGCCGTCGGCCTGCAGTCCCGTTCCGCCCCGGCCGTTCGGTATCTGCGCGACCTGATCGCCGAGGGGTACGTCGGCGAGGTGCTGTCCACGACGCTGGTCGGCTCCGGCGGCGGCTGGGGACCGGTGGTGGCCTCAAGGACCGCCTACACCACCGACCGCGCCAACGGGGCCACGCTCATGACGATCCCGTTCGGGCACACGCTCGACGCCCTCACCATGTGCCTGTCGGGCTTCGCCACCGTCAGCGCCACCACGGCGACCCGCCGGCGCGAGGTGCGCGTCCCGGAGACCGGCGAGACCCTGATCCAGACGGCCGAGGACCAGATCGCGGTCTCCGGCGAGCTGGAGAGCGGCGCCGTCGCCTCCCTGCACTACCGGGGCGGCTCCAGCCGCTCCACGAACCTCCTGTGGGAGATCAACGGCACCGAGGGCGACCTGGTGGTCACCGGTGGCACCGGGCACCTGCAGTTCGGGCAGTACGAGATCCGGGGCGCCCGGGGCACCGACACCGAGCTGTCCGTGCTGCCCGTCCCCGACCGGTACAGCACCGTGCCGGGCGTGAGCGAGCCGGTGTCGGCGGTCGCGCACGCGTACGCGCGGCTGCGGGCCGACATCGAAGAGGGCACGAGGACCGTCCCCGACTTCGCGCACGCGGTGGAGCACCACCGGCTCCTGGACCGCATCACCCGGGCCGCCCAGACCGGTGTCCGCCAGTAGCGAGGCCCGGTTCGGTCACCGGGCGGCGGCCGACGGATGACGAAGAAGCCCAGCGACGGGTGCCGGTCCGGCTCGTTCCGCCGGACCGGCACCCGTCGCTCGGTGTGGAGCACCACCGGTTCCCGCCGCCGGCGCGACGGCCCCGGTCCGGACGGGTCGTCACACGCCGCCGGCGGTGAGCTGCGCCCGGCAGCCGGCCACCAGGCGGGCGCAGACCTCCTCGGCGTGGTCGAAGAGGTAGAAGTGCCCACCGGGCCAGATGTGCGGAGCGAGGGGGTGCCGCGCGTGCGCCGACCACTGGTCCAGCAGATGCGCGGGCGCGAGAGGATCGTCGGCGCCGCCGAACACCGACAGCGCGCTGCGCAACGGCGGGCCGTCGACGTACTCGTAGCCGTCGACGAGCAGGAAGTCCTGGCGCACGGTGTGTGCGACCAGCTGGGCGAGCGCCCGGTGGCCGCCGGTGCCGGCCGGAGTGCCGCCCAGGCTGTGCACGTACTCCAGAACGCGGTGCGCCGGCCAGTCGCCGAGCCGGCCCGCCCGGCGCGCGGCACCGCAGGCCCGGGGCGCGGGGCTGCCGGAGACGCCCAGCCAGCACGGGCCCCGGCCCTCGGCCTCCAGCTCGCGCGCCAGTTCGAAGGCGAGCAGGGCCCCCATGCTGTGCCCGAACACCGCGTACCGGCCGGCGAGTTCGGGCCGCAGCACCTGGCGCAGATGGGCGACGGCCTGCCGTACGGTGTGGCACCGCCGGCCGCCGCGGTCCAGCAGCCGGCCCGGCAGGTCCGCGCCGAGCACCCGCCACTCGCGCGGCACATGGGGCACGAAGGGCGCGTAGCCCCGCGAGGAGCCGCCCGCGTGGTGCAGCAGCACCAGCGTCAGGCAGGGCTCACCACGGGGCTTTGGCGTGAGGTCGTACACCGGCATCTCAGGCCGCCAGTCCGCCGAGGAACGTGTCGTGCTTGGTCAGCGGCACGGGGTCCTCCTTGTAGAGGCAGTCCATGGGGATCCAGTGCACCCTCAGCAGATCGGCCCGGCTCGCGTCGCCCAGGGCGGCGGCCGCGGTGTGGCCGGGGCCGCAGGGCACGTCGAAGACGGTCCAGCCGTCGGGGTGCCGGGCGCTGTCGGCGCCGAGGTAGTCGGCGGACAGGTCACGGCCGAGACCGGTGCCGATGCCCTTGAGATACGCCTCCTTGCGCGTCCACAACTGCCCGAACGCGACGGTGTCCACGCCGTCGGGTCCGGACCCCAGCTCCGCCCGCTCGTCGGGATGCAGCGCGGGCACGCACACGCGCGCGGTCTCACCGGTGGGAACCTTCTCGACGTCCACGCCGATCGGCACGGTCGACACCCCGATCAGAGCCATCCCGTTGCTGTGGGAGAGCGAGAAGTGCAGCGCGGACGCGGGCGACAGCAGGACGGGCCGGCCGTGCGCCGCGTCGCAGCACGGGCAGGGCGCCCGCCCGAACCGGAGCCGGCGCGGCTCGGTGTCCAGGTAGGCGCCGAGCAGCCGGCGCAGGGCGATGTGCGCGGACGTGTACAGCAGGCGGCCGGCTTCGCGCCGGCAGGTGCCGGCCCGGCTCCGCTCGGCCTCGTCCAGCTCGGACAGGTCCAGCTCGCCGGTGCACGTGCCGAGCCGGGGCTGGCGCAGCAGCCACAGGTCGGCGCCTCGGTCGGGTGGGAGCGGCAGTGTCACGCTGGGTCGGCTCCTGCCTCGGGCGTGCCGAGCAGTCCCATGAGGTGCCGGGTGAGCACCTGGGTGTTCTCGGCGCGCAGGATGGTGGTGAGTTCGGGTGCGACGCCCAGGGCCGCCCGGATCCGGCGGTGCAGTTCGAGCCCCGTCATGGAGCCGACGCCCAGGTCGGTCATCGTCTGGTCCCGGTCGACGGCGTCGGCCGGGCAGCGCAGGACGCGCCCGACCTCCTGGCAGAGGTAGTCGCCCAGCAGGCGCTCCCGCTCACCGGGGTCCGCCGCCGCGAGAGCGGCGCGGGAGGGCGGAGCGATGTCGAAGGAGAGGTCGGCGGGGAGGTCGTCATCGACGGCGGCCCGCGCGTCGGGGCCGGTACGGAACCAGTCGAGCAGGGCCTGATCCACGGTCATGTCGGAGCCTTAGGTCCAAGGTGGTCGAACGGGGGTCGGGACGCGGCGCGCCGCGTGCGTACCGGGCACCGGTGGGCCGCCACAGCGGGCGTGAGCCCCTGAGGCCGCCGTGCCCGGGACGCCGCGGCGCACCGTGAGGGCGCCGTGGGACACGGGCCGGTCGTCAGCTCGCGGCGGCGGCCACCCGCTCGGGCAGCTCGTGGGCGAATCCGCAGCGCAGCGCGATGCCGGCCAGTTCCCCCTGGATCTCGACGCTGCGCCAGATGCCGCCGCGCAGCGGCAGCAGGCGCTTGCCGGTGAGGGAGGCCCGCGCGGTGATCGGCGCGTCGGGCCGGTCGGGCAGCGGTGTCACGGCGGGCGCGGCCTCCAGCACCGTCTGCATCATCCACAGGGTGTTGCTCTCGGCCCGGTTCATCGAGTCCAGTTCGTACATGAGGACCTGGACGAGCTGGAGGTTGACCACGAAGGCGTCGATGAGGGACACCGACGGCTGGCCGGTGCCTTCGATGCCCTCGCGGCCGCCCCGCAGCTCCGGAGCGAAGTGCACGTCCGCCCGTGCCGCGTGCGCCTCCAGATCGACCCGTACGTCACGGATGAAGTGCCGCCGGTCCTTGAACCCGCCGCCCCAGAAGCGCTGTTCGCTCGGGCCGAGGGCCTTGTCCAGATTCTCGTGGCGCGCTTCCTCGAGCGCGCGGGTGACGATGTCGTGCTCGGTCTCGCAGCGCACGCGCAGGCTGCCGACCGTGCAGTCGTGCACGGACAGGAAACGGGCGGGCCGGCCGGGGAGTTCCTCGGTCCGCACCAGGCGGGCCGCGAGCGGGATGCCCGTCAGGTCCTCCTGGGGCGCGCCGCCGGCCCGCAGGACGACCTTGCGCAGCCGCATCCGGGTACGGGCCGGCCCGTCGAGCCCGTAGCCGTGGGCGAGGTGCAGCTCGGCGAGCTGGGCACCGAGCACCAGGGCGTCGACGGTGCTCAGGTGGGGCCGCAGGTCGGTGCCGTCCTTCTTGCGCGACCAGTCGGCGGGGTAGCCGACGTCGACCGTGGCCCGCACCCCGGCGTCGGGGGCCTCGGCCGGGGTGACGACGACGTCGGCGACCCGGTACTCGGCGCGCTGGTAGCCGCGGGAGAAGAAGCGGGTCTCGCTCGGGCCGAGGTAGTCGTCGATCGACCGGAGCAGCAGTTCCTGGCGGGTGCCCACGGTCACACCCCCGCCGACCGGGCCCGTATCGCCGCCTCGTAGACGTCGATGAGCTCGCGGACGGTGCGGACGTCGGTGATGGACCGCTCCTCGCCGAACGGGTCGACGCCGAGTGCGGTCTCCAGCTGCAGCAGCAGCTGGGCGAGCAGCAGCGAGTTGAGGCCCGCGGTCAGCAGCGGATCGTCGAGCGCGTAGCCCGCGTCGGGCTCGTCGTTGAGCAGGACGCTGTCGATCTCGCGCTTGATGATCTCGCGCACGTCGGTGTCCTGCGCCTGCGTGCCGTTCAGCATGTGATGCCTCCATCGATGACGAGTGTCTGTCCGGTGATGAATCGCGCCCGGGGCGAGGCCAGGAAGAGGACCGCGTCGGCGATCTCCTCCGCGGTCCCCAGGCGGCCCAGCGGAGTACGGCGCTGGATCTTCTCGCGGTTGTGCGGGGTGACGTCCGCCGTCATCTCGCTGTCGAAGAAGCCCGGGGTGACGGTGTTGACCCGGATGCCCAGGGGGCCGAACTCCCGGGCCAGGCTGCGGCCGAGGCCCTCCAGGCCGGCCTTCGCGGCGGCGTACACGGCGACGCCCCGGTAGCCCCGTATGGCGTTGATCGACGAGATGTTGACGATGCTGCCGCCGCCGGCGCGCATCATGACCCGGGCGCACACCTGGGCCAGGTGCGCGGGGGCGAGCAGGTTGGCGTCGACCAGGTGGTCCATACGGCCGGCCGGGGTGGTCAGGAACAGTTCCTGGCGCAGTACGCCCGCGTTGTTGACCAGCAGGTCGATCCGGCCGAAGCGCTGGGCGCTGTCGCGGCCGAAGCGCCGCACCGCCGCCGAGTCGGTGAGGTCGACGGCCGCCCAGTGGAAGGCGTCCTGGTACTTCTCGGCCGTCGCCTCGGTGAACTCGTTCGGCTTCCTGCTGAAGGTGGCCACCCGCCAGCCGTCGGCGAGCAGCCGCTCGACCAGGACCCGGCCCAGTCCCCGGCTGCCGCCGCTGACGACGGCGACGTCACCGCCGCCCGGCCCGCCGGACGGGTCGTGGGCCGCGTTCACGCCGCGCTCCTGATCTTCTTGAAGCGTTCGGAGTGCTGGTCGTCGTCGGAGACCTCGACCAGCAGCGGCACCTTGTAGGCCTGGAGGCGCTCGCTGCAGTACGCGCGCACGCGCCGGGCCACCTCACGCGGGTCGGCGGGCCGGGTCAGCTTCACGGTGGCCTGGACGACCTGGCCGGTGATGTGGCTGTGGCGGCCGGAGACCGTGGCGTCCGCGATCAGGTCCATCTCCAGCAGGACGTTCTCGACCTCGCTGGGATAGACCTTCTCCCCGGCCACGTTGATGATCTCGGACTTGCGGCCGAGGATGCGGACGTACTCGCCGTCGGTCTCCACCATGTCCTGGGTGTTGAAGTACCCCTCGTCGTCGAAGGGCGCGGGGGCGTTGAGGTAGCCGAGCATGGCCATGTCGGAGCGGATCCAGAGGATGCCGTCCCTGATCCGGTAGTCGAAGCCCTCCCCGCCGAGCTTGACCCAGAGGCTGTCGTCGTCGCGTGACCGGGTGGACAGGATGCCCAGTTCGGACAGCCCGTACGTCTGCTTCAGACGGACGTCGGGCAGCGCCGCGTGCAGCCGCCGCAGCACGCCGAGCGGCATGGGCTCGGTGCCGTAGGTGATCAGGCGCAGGGTGCTCAGGTCGTGGCGGGTGTGGGCGCCCGAGATGAGCAGCATGTTGAGGAACGTGGGGGTGGTGGGCAGGACCTCGATGCGGTGGGCGGCGATCGCCTCGCACACGGTGTCCGGGGTGCGTTCGGCGATGGTGACGAGCGCACCGCCCTGACTGAGCGTGTGCAGCACCGTGTTGATGCCGCCGATGTGGTCGAGGCTGAGGAAGCCGAGGGTCCGCCGGGGTTTGCGGGCCTCGCCGTACTTGCCCAGCACCTTGGCGAAGTCGAGGACGGTGGCCTTGCTGCGGCCGGTGGTGCCCGAGCTGAACAGCACCAGCCCGGGCGTGCCCGCCGCGCGCAGCCGCCCGTACAGTTCGTGACCGGCGACGCGGCCGGTGCGCCGGACGGCACGGTCGCCGTCGCCGGAACCGAGGGTGATGGCCACTTCGATCTCCGCGATCTCGTGGAACTCGTCCCGCTTGGCGCTGGGCAGCGGTGTCAGGGGGACGACTATGGCGCCGCGGTCGACCAGGGCGAGCAGGCCGGCGCACGCCTCGACACTGCTGGCGCCCTCCAGCGCGACGACTTCCCCGGCGCGTACGGCGTGCTCGTCGAGGAACGTCCTCCACTCTTCTGTCAGCTCCAGCAGCCGCGCGTAGCTGTGACTTCTGCCGTCGAAGACGATCGCGTCGGCGTCACCGAAGCTGTGCATCCGTTCAAAGAACCACGCAGTCATGCGCTCTCCGGCATCTCGTAACGGGCGGATGGGTGAAAGGGATGGGCGGGGTGGCAAAAGGGGGTGGGGGAGGAGACCCCCGCGCCGGTCCGCGACGGCGGCAGCGGCGGCTCGGGAGCGGGCGGGGTGCCGGGCAGCAGCGGCCACCCGTGGATGCGCGCCGAGGTGCGCAGCCGGCGGTCGCCCCCGACGACCACCGCGGATCCGGCGGCCTCCAGCAGCGGCAGGTCGGAGATGTGGTCTCCGTACGCGACGCAGTCGGCGCGGGTGGCGCCGAGCCGCAGGAGGACGTTCATGACGGCGTCGGCCTTGGCCCGGCCGATCATCGGCGGACCCGCGAGCTCGCCGGTGTGACGTCCCCGCACGATCTCCGGCTCGGTGCACCAGACCTCGTCCACGCCCAGGTCCGCGGCGATGGGGCGGAGGGGTGCGGGGAAGGAGCCGGAGACGAGGACGACGTGGTCGCCGCGCTCCCGGTGGCGGCGCAGCTCGGCCACGGCGGGCTCGTGGTAGAAGCCGCCGGTGGCCAGTTCGGCCGCGTACCACTCCTGCGCGACGCGCGTCAGGACGCCGGCGTCGACGCCCGCGAGGTGGGTGAAATAGGCGCGGTTGGTGGCCTCCCGGGAGCAGCCGAGCGCGGCCATCGCCTTGAGCTCGCGCATCCGTTCCTGGTAGGCGCGGGGTGGATGGCCCATGGCGGCCAGGTAGTAGGCCAGGAGACGGAACATGCTCGGGGCGGTGGTCAGGGTGCCGTCCACGTCGAAGAAGGCGACTCGCGTGCGGTTCATGGTCCGTGACGCTCCTGAGGACGAGGCTGGGGGAGGGAGGCGGCGCCGGGAGAATCCGGTGCGCGGCGAAGTTCCGGCTCGTGCGAAAAATCATCGCAGTGGCTTTCGCGGCGCCCCAGACTTCAATGTCACCGGCTTCGCCGACGCCATCACCAAGAATGCTGCTGCCCCCACCAACAGGTCCGGGCGGATTCGGGTGCGGGGGGAAATCCAGGAAAGGAAAAGCGGGTCCGGAACTGGAAATTCCAGTTCCGGACCCGCTTTTTTGTCGTGGAATTTTCTAATCCGGCAGGCTCGTCCAGCGGGGCCCGTCATCCGTCGTGGTCAGCCGGCCCAGCTGCCCCTGTCCGAAGTGGTTGGCGAAGGCGACGGTGTCCGGCCGCGCCAGTTCCGTCAGCATCGCCCGCCGGGTGCGCACCGCGTCCTCCGGCAGGGCGTCCATCGACACCTGCCAGTCGGGGCGGGCCAACTGGGCGGCGGTGTGGAAGACGTCGCCGAAGGCGATCAGCCGCCGTCCGCCGGCCGAGAGCACGTACGAGGTGTGGCCGCGTGTGTGCCCGGGGGTGACCCACGCGGTGACGCCGGGGAAGACCTCCTCCCCGGTGCGTACCGTCCGGGTGCGCGGCGCGAAGCCCTCCGGCATCGACCAGGCGGCCCACTCGTCGCCGGACGCCACGAAGGCGGCCTCGGCGAAGGGGAGTTCGCCGGGCGGTCCGGCGCGGAAGGCCCAGCCGACGTGGTCGTCGTGCAGATGCGTGAAGGCCACGGTGTCGATGTCGGCGGGGCTGCGGCCCAGCCGGGCGAGGGCGGCCGGCAGTCCTCCGCCGCGTAGCGCCCCGATCGTGTCGATGGTGTCCTCGGCGGCGATGTCGTGCGGTCCGAATCCGCTGTCGACGAGCAGGGCCCGGTCGCCGTACTCCACGAGCAGGGCGGCGATGGGCGCCTCGATGAAGCCCTGCCCGTCGAGGAGGCCGGCGTTGTCGCCCGCCCAGTCGGCGGCGGTCGAGCCGGGCAGCCACCGCAGCGGGTGCAGCTGGACCGAGCCGTCCGGGACGACGGTGACGGTGTGCTCGCCCAGCCGCAGGGACGGCAGCACGGGCGACGGGGCGGCGTTGGGCCCCGTGGCTGGCGTCATGGTGCTCCTGTCTTGGTGAACTCAGGGTCCACGCACCGCCGTCGGGCGCGCGGACGGCGGCTTTGGAGAGCCGTCGGCGTGTGGGGGAGGGGTGGGCGGCGCCAGGAGACGGGGCTCCGGCCCGCGTCGGTGTCCGGCACGGGCACGGCACCGGGGAGACGCGACACCGAAACCGGCGTGAGGCGCAACCCCGGTGCGCCGCACCGGCGTTGCGCCTCACGGCCCCGCGGCGCGGGGCGAGGGAAGCCCCGGGGGCCGACGGGGGTCCGGTCCCCGGGCCGTGGACTCAGACGGTCTCGTTGGCCCGGACGGGAGCCTCGACCGGGACCGTCTCGGGCACGTCCGCGGCACGCGGCTTGCGCAGTCCCAGGGCCAGGCCGACGGTAAGCAGGATCAGTGCGGCCGAGGTGTACGTCGCCGCCTGGAGCCCCTCGGAGAGCTCGGCCGGGGCGGGGTCGGAGCCCGTCACCGCGTTGGAGACGGCGACCAGGACGGCGAGACCGACCGCGGCGCCGACCTGCTGGCCGCTGGTGGCCAGGCCGGACGCCAGTCCCTGCAGCCGCTCCTCGATGCCCGCGGTCGCCGCGGAGAACATGGCCGTCCAGATCACGCCCTGCGCGAGGCTGAAGATCACGATGCCGGGGGCCATCTGCGCGTACGTCGAGCCGTTGCCCAGGAAGGCGGCGAACACCGCCGTACCGATGGCGCCGACGACCAGACCGAGGATCAGGGTGCTGCGGACACCGATGGCGGTGGCGAGCTTGCCGCCGATCATGGAGCCGACCAGGATGCAGGCGCACGGGAGGATGAAGGCCAGGCCGGTGGCCAGGGCGCTCCAGCCGCGCACGGTCTGCAGCGCGAGCGTGATGAAGTACGCGCTGGCGCCGAACGTCGCCATGAACATGAACGTGATCATGGAGCCCAGGCGCAGGCTGTTGTACGAGAAGACCCGCAGCGGCACCAGCGGGTCGGCGCTGCGCGACTCGATGACGACGAAGGCGGCGATCAGGGCCACCGCGGCCACGAAGCTCAGCAGGATGACCGGCGCGGTCCAGCCGCTCTCCGGCCCCTGGACGAGTCCGAACACCAGCAGCAGCGCACCGCCGGTGATCGTGATGCCGCCGGGCAGGTCGAAGCCCTGCCGGCGCTCGACCGGCTGGTCGGCGGGGATGGCGCGCAGTCCGAGCAGTCCCACGCCGACGGCGAGCGGGACGTTGACGTAGAAGACCGCGGCCCATCCGAACGCCTGGGTCAGGACGCCGCCGAGCAGCGATCCGACGACCATGCCGCTGCTGCCGGTCGCCCCCCAGACGCCGAGGGCGCGGTTGCGCTCGGAGCCCTCCTCGAAGGTGGTGGTGAGCAGGGACAGGGTGGCCGGCGCGAGGAACGCGCCGCCGATGCCCTGCACCGCGCGGGCGGCCACCAGGACGCCGGGTGTGGTGGCAAGACCGCCGATGACGGAGGCGATCGCGTACAGCGCGAGGCCGGTCAGGAACATCCGGCGCCTGCCCAGCAGGTCGGACATGCGCCCGCCGAGCAGCAGGAAACCACCGAACGCGACGGCGTACGCGCCGATCACCCACTGCAGTTGCTGGTCCGAGAAGCCGACGCCGCTGCCGATGTCGGGCAGGGCGACGAAGACGATGCTGTAGTCCAGGGCGATGATCAGCTGCGCCAGCGCCAGCGCCGCCAGGACTAACCCCTTGTGGCGTGCGGAACCCGACGAAGTCATGACTCTCTCCGTACCTCTCTGGATGGAGCGGAAGGTTGGGGATGAGGAGCGCTCGCCCCGGGCGTCGACCCGCGCACCCGGCGACCGAGCAGCCGTTCTAGCTCGGATACTAATAGTTCGAACTATGTGCCCAGACCATAGGGCGTGGCCGAGGCGCTCCGCAAGGGTGGGTCGACCTCGAATAGTGTGAACTCGTAGAAACTGATCGGATTGTCTGCGACGGCGGCCGGGTACGATGGCTGCATGGCGCAGTCCACTTCATCCGGCCGTATCGCAGACAGCGACGTGTGCAGCCTGGTCAACGCCCTGGCGCAGGCGATCGACCGCCACACCCGGCAGGTGTCCGACAAGCTGGGCCTGACCTCGGCCCAGGCCGTCGCCCTGCGGGAGTTGCCCGAGCCGCGCACCCTGCGGGAGCTGGCCCAGCGGATGCACTGCGAGGCGTCGAACGCGACGTTCGTCGCCGACCGTCTGGAGGCCATGGGCCTGCTGGAGCGACGGCCGCATCCGACCGACCGGCGCGCCAAGTTGCTGCACCTCACCCCAGAAGGGGCCGCCTTGCGCAAGGAGGTCATCAGGCATCTGCGCATCGACTCGCCGATCGGCAGGCTCACCGAGGAGGAGCAGGTGAACCTGCGGGACCTGCTGGCGCGGGCCACCGGCTGAGGGGACCGCCAGCGGGATCGGCACTGGGTGCGGCATCGGGAGCGGCACCGGCTTCGAAGTCAGCATCGGGAGCGCCATCGGGGTCGGGTTCGGCATCGGGCGTCAGGCCGAGGCCCGGAGACCGGCGGCGGCCAGGGCCGGCTCGGCCTCCCGGGCCCAGTGGGCGATCCGGTCGGCCGTGCCGCCCGACTGCGGGCTGAGCAGGACCAGTTGCATTCCGGGCCGGACCGCGAGATCCAGGCCGACCTGGGTGAACGCGACCTGTCCCAGCTCGGGATGGCGCAGCACCTGGCTGGTGCTCGACCCGTCGCTGATGCGGTGGCGCTCCCACAGGTCGGCGAAGACCGGGCTGCACTCGCGTAGATAACCGACCAGGGCGGCGAGCCGGGGATCGCCCAGGAACTCGCCGCTCTGGGAACGGAAGCGGGCCACGGCCTCGGCCGCGTCGCGCTCCCACATCGGGAACCGGTCACGGGCGCGCCGGTCGAGGAACAGCATCTCCAGGTAGTTCGGATGCGGTTCGTCGATGCCCAGCAACCGCACGGCGGTGCTGTTGGCCGCCGTGATGTCCCAGTAACGGTCGATGAAGTACGCCGGGTTGGGCAGATAGCCGGCCACGATGGACCTGTGGAGCCGCTGGTCGCTCTCGGCGGCGGCTCTCGGCCGGCGCGGTGCCGCGTAGCCCGCGAGCCGCATCACGTACAGGCACTGCGCCTCGTCCAGCTGCAGGACGTGGGCGATGGCCCCGAGGATCTCGGGGGAGACGTTCTTGGCCCGCCCCTGTTCGATCCACGCGTACCAGGACGCTCCGATGCCGGCCAGCATCGCCACCTCCTCGCGCCGCAGCCCGGTCAGCCGGCGTGAACCGCCGCCGGGCAACCCGACCTGTTCCGGGGTGACTTCGGCGCGGCGGGCGGCGAGGAAGCTGCCGAGTTCGGCGAACTTCAGGTCGGCCGGTTTGGTGGCGGCCAGGGCCGAGGCGGTCCGCTGGCGGGTGGTGGCGTCCGCGTCCCGGCGCTCACGGTCGATCACTGTCAACGCTACGCCAGATGCCGGAGATCCAGGACCAGTCATCGTGGCAAACCCCCTCCGTGGTCAACGCTGGCGCCCCCTGCGTGTGCGGCGCTCCCAACATCATAGAGAACGATATTTTTTTTCTGGAGAGAAGAGAGCGCTCGCTATGTTTTTTTACCGAAGGTTAACCTTCCGGGGCCAGGTGAACGGGTCGCCCCGGGGCGCCGGGCGTCGGGTGTTCCCGGGCTGTTCTCCCAGGTGGCGGACGGTGTGAACGGCTCCTCGCCGGGGGCCTTCCGGGGCCTGCCGTCGACGCCACGGTTCCCGGACTCCCGCCGCGCGCGCGTGAGGGTCCCTATGGCTCCCTCCTCGGCGAAGGGGTGGCAAGGGGGGGCTGCGGGCGGGGATCGCACCGCTTGTCCGGCCCGGGCTTCGGTGTCGCTCGTGCCCCGCGCACCCTCACCGGTGGGAGTGCGGCGTCGCCACTGTCCGCGCGGTGGTGCCGTCGGCCGCCGCTCGTGCACGGTGGTGCCGTCGGCCGCCGTCCGCGCACGGTGGTGCCCGCACCGCCACCCGCGCACGCCGGGCCGAGGCCCCGGCCCTCCCGCCTCCGCTCGGTTCGCGGCGGTGATCCGCCGTCCGATTCACGCCGAACTCGTGGCGTGACCTGCGCCGGGGTTGCGCGGAAGGTCATCCGCCGCTAAATGATAGTGAACGCTATCTTTGTTTGGCGGGTTCAGCGGTGTGTCCGCGCCCGTCCCGACGAAGCTGCTCCACCACCTGGGAAAGGCACGTTGTCATCTCAACTCGCAGGCCGCGGACGGCCCTCGGGCCGCCCGGGCGCGCAGAGCCAGGGCGCGGGCCGGTCCGAGCCGCCGCGGCCCGTACGGCAGTTCCACCGGTCCGCCGTGCGCCCGGCCCGTCCCTCCACCCACCCAGGGGCAGTCCATCGAACGTGCGGAGGCCGGTAGCCATGGTCACTCAGGAGCGGGCCGAGCGGACGCGGCAGCGTCTGCTCCAGGCGGCCGCGGCGGAGTTCTCGCTGTACGGATACGGCGGCACGTCACTCCAGCGCATCAGCGCGGCGGCCGGGGTCACCATGGGGGCGCTGACCTTTCACTTCCCCACCAAGCTCGCGCTCGCCGAGGCCGTGCACGCCCACGGTTCCGCCCTCACCCGCACGGCGGTGGCCCGTGCGCACGACGGGGACGGCCGCCGGCTCCAGCAGGTCATCGCCATCACCCACGTCCTGGCCCGGCTGCTGCACGAGGAGGCCACCGTACGGGCGGCCGGCCGCCTCACCCGGGAGCGGACCCTGGACCAGGGGGACTGGCACGACTGCTGGCTGCCCCGCGTGCGCGAGCTGCTGGAGCAGGCGAGCAAGGAGCGCGAGCTGCGCCCCGGCGTCGACCCCCAGGTCATGGCCCTGCTGACGCACTACCTGGTGTCCGGTCTGGAGGAGGCGGCACGGCCGGACGGCGGCTGCCCCGAGCATCGGCACACACTCGGCGCGGTCTGGGACCTGGTGCTGGCCGGGGTGGCCGACCCGGCGCAGCTCGGGCCACGGACGCGGGGCGCGGCGCGCTGAGCGTCCGTGGCCCTGCCGGGCCGGCCGGGTGGTCAGACCGCGCTGCAGCCGCCGTCCACCGGAACCGCCGCGCCGGTGACGAAGGACGACTGGTCGCTCAGCAGCCAGGCCGCGGCCTGCGCGATCTCCAGGGGGTCGGCCATGCGCCGCTGGATCGCACGGGCCACCCCGTGGGTCTCCACCTCGGGGAACCGCCGGACGACCTCCTCCATGAGCTCCGTGCGCGTGGTGCCTACCACCAGGGCGTTGACCCGCACCCCCCGGTCGCCGTACTCGGCGGCGGCCGCCCTCGTCAGACCGATCACCGCGTGCTTGGCGGCGACGTAGGGCGCCACCGCGCCGGTGGCGAACTGCCCCGCCGTACTGGACGTGTTGACGATGGAGCCACCGCTCCCGGCGGCCAGCATGGCCGGTATCTGGTGACGCAGGCAGTTCCACCCGCCCCGTACGTTGACGTCCATGATCCGGTCGTAGACGTCGTCGGGCAGCTCGTGCAGCCGGGTGCCCGCGGTTCCCCATCCCGCGTTGTTGAACGCGGCGTCCAGGGAACCGAAGGAGTCGACGGCTCTGTCGACCACTCTGCGGACGTCCTCGTCCGAGGTCACGTCCCCCGGGCAGGGCAGCGCCCGTCCCCCCGCGGCGGTGATCTCCTCGGCCAGGTTCTCCAGCTTGTCCTTGCGGCGTGCCATCAGCACCACCGCCGCACCCTGGGCGGCGGCGTACCGGGCGGTGGCGGCGCCGATTCCGCTCGACGCCCCCGTGATCATGACGGTCTTGCCCTTCAGCACCGTGCGTCCCCTCCCACTTGATCCCGATTCCCCTGCTGGTCGTGGCACAGGCCGTCCAGGCCCCCGTTGGGCCGGGCGTGGCTCAGCCGAAGAACCCGGCATGGTCGGCGGCCCATCGGGCGAAGCCCGTGGGCGGCCTGCCGAGCAGTTCCCCCAAGGTCGTGTCGACCTGTTCCGCCGCGCCCCCGGCGCGTCGCCGGGCCCCCTCCAGCAGGGCGTCGGCGATCCGGTCCCCGTAGCGTCGACTCCAGCGCGCACGGGCCTCGTCCGCCGTGAGCTCCTCGAACTTCAGGGTCCGGCCGAGGAGTCCGGCGAGTACGTCGACCTGCTCACGCGGCGACACCGCCTGAGGCCCCGTCAGCGCGTAGGCTCGTGAGGCGTGTTCCGGTTCCGTGAGCGCCCGCACCGCGACCTCGGCGACGTCCCGGGGATCCACACAGGCCGTACGCGCCGCTCCGCCGAAGGCCCGCACGACGCCGTCCGTACGGATCGACGGGGCCCAGGCCAGCGCGTTCGACATCGGCGTACGGATGCGCAGCACCGTCCAGGACAGGCCGCTCGCCCGCAGCAGCTCCTCGCTGCGCCGGTTCCAGCGGGCGACCAGGTCGTCCGCGCCCGGGTCCGTGACGCCGAGCCAGGAGAGCTTCACGGCATGGCGCACCCCGGCCGCGCGGGCGGCGGTCACGATGTTCTCGTCGTCCTCGGGCCGTCGCGGGTCCGCCGTCACGACGAACACCGCGTCGGCCCCCTCGAACAACTCGCGCAGCCGGCCGCGGTCCCGGTAGTCGGCCCGCACCACCGGGCCGGGCAGTCCGAGCGCGGCGGCTTTGTCCGGGTCCCGCACCACCAGGGTGTGCCGCGCCGGCGCCGACTCGGCGAGCAGGCGGGCGACATGGCGGCCCACGGCGCCGGTGGCACCGGTGACGACGACCGGGGGCCGGGGGGAGTCGGCGGATTCCACGGGCAGTGCCCCGCGCGTCGTCACGCGGGCTTCCCGCGCGAGTCGTCGAGGACGATCTTCTTCATGGCGCTCGGCGTGGCGATCGATGGCAACAGCACGTTCCACATCTCCCTCACTCGCTGGGGCAGGTCCTGACGACCGCTCTCCAGGTGGGCATGCATCTGTGCGCCGGTACACGCGTTGACGACCAGCCGTGCCACCGAGTTGACGTCGACGTTCGCGCGGATCTCGCGCTCACGCCGGCCGACGGCGAGGTCTTGGGCCAACACCTGTGTCCACTGCTGGTGCGAGTTCTCCGCGGGGCTGATGAACAGGTCCTGTTCCATGACAAGACGAGCGCCAGCCAACAGGTAGGGATCCTCAAGGAGTTGGTGCGCCCAGGTCAATGTGATGTCGATCGCACGCTGAAGCCCCTCGGAGGGCTGCGGCGGCGCCACGCGCTCCGGCTGGCCGCGCACGATCTCGCGGGCGAGGGCCTCCTTGCCCTCGAAGTGGAAGTACATCGCCCCGAGGGTCAGTCCGGCCCGCTGCGTGATCTTGGTGACGCTCGCGCCGGAGAAGCCGCACTCGGCGAACACCTCGGCGGCCGCACGGGCGATGACGGCCCGCGTACGGACCGCTCGCTCCTGCTTGACCTGCCGTTTGCCCTGCACCTCGGCCATGAGGGCTCCTTCCCTCGACAAAAAAAATAATATTCTCTATCTTACCGGTCGTGGCGCCCGTGACCCTGGATGGGTCACGGCAACCATCGCGTCGACACTTTCGGAGGAATCGGATGGCTCCGGGCACCACGCGAAGAATTGTCGATCTTTCTTTCCCCGCCCCCGACCCCAAGCGGTACGCGGGCAAGGTCGACCTCACGGAAGTGCTGGTCACGGACTGGCACCCGGAGGGGGAGCACACCGACGCCGTGACGGTGCGCTGGCCGTGCCGGCACGCGTTCTACACCCCTGGTCCGCACCCCGACTACGGCCTCCTGCTCTTCGCCGAGAGCGTCCGGCAGTCGCTGGCCGTGACCTGCCACCTCGGCCTCGGGGTACCGATGGGTCACCGGATGGGCTGGGAGACGCTGACCAGCACGGTGCGGCCGGACGCCATGTCGATCGGCACGGAACCGGCCACCGTTGACCTGACGATCCACCACGAGGATGTGGAGCGCCGCAAGTCGGGCCTGGTCCGGCTGACCGCGCGGGTGCGGGCCACCCGCGACGGCATGCCCCTGGGCACCGCCGAGGTGCGCTACACCGCCTACCCGCCGGCACTCTACGACCGGCTGCGCGGCCCGTACGCCGACGCCCGCGAGGCCTTCGCCCGCTCCCTGCCGCCCGGACCCGCGATCGATCCCGCGCTGGTGGGTCGTACCGACCCGCGCGACGTGGTGCTCACCGCCGACCCCGCCGACCCCGCGCAGGGCGCGACCGGCGCACCGCGGCGATGGCTGCTGCGCACCGACACCACCCACCCCGTGCTCTTCGACCACCCCCACGACCACGTACCCGGCATGGTCCTGCTGGAGGCGGTGAGCCAGGCCGCCCGGGCCGCGGCGCCCCGGGACACCGTCCCGATCGCGTTCGACACTTCGTTCCACCGCTACGTCGAGTTCGACCTGCCCTGCGCCATCGTCGCGGACGAGCCCGAGGTCGACGAGTGGGGGCGCCGGCGCCAGCGGGTCGACGGACTCCAGGACGGCCGTACCGTCTTCACCGCCGTGGTCACCAGCGTCGACCGCGGCGACCAGTCCGCCGTGCGGGCGCGGCAGTACCAGATCGTGGCGTGACGGCCTGATGTCCGATGGCGTGATGGCCTGGTGCAGAACGCCTGAAACGCCTGACGTCGCCTGATCGTCCGACCCCTTTGGCTCGCGGCACTTCCGCAGCGACGTTCTCCACCGACGTTCTCCACGGATGTGTTCTTTTCCCTGCGGGGTCCCGGCGTGCGCCGGGACCCCGCTCCGTGTTTTCGTCACCTGGCGCCTCCCGCCGACGTGTTGGTGACGCCAAGCGTGTCTGTGGTGATGGGTTCGGCGACGCTGTTGAGTTTGGAGTCTGGGTCCCCCCGGCGGCGGTTGCCATGATTCCGTCATGGGTCGGGCGATGGGAATTCCCGGCACGTCGCCATGACTCACCCGTCACGGACCCCAAGAGGAGCAGAAATGAACCTGTCCATTTCCGGCACCTACTCCGTCGGTAAGACGATCACCAGCATGGCGCTTTCGCACCTCACGGGAATCCCGCGCACCTCTGCCCCGACCATGCGGGAACTCCTCCCCATCTCGCTCCCCGGTAAGACCCTGGAGGAGTGCAACGGCGCCGAGCTCATCATGCTGATCACCCGGCGGATTCAGGGTCGGGCGGTCGCCGAGAGCCACCTTCCCAACGGCTACATCTCGGACGGCTCCGCGCTCCACGAGTGGTCCTACGCCACCGTCCGCGTCAAGGTCGGCATCAACCCGAACGAATCCGTGGACCTGGACAACGTCGAGATGACCGACGAGGTCCGGTTCTACGCCGAAGTCATGAAGCAGATAGCCATTCCGGCGAAGCAGCACACCAAGAAGAACTACGACGCGTTCGTTCACCTGCCCATCGAGTTCCCGATCGTCGAGGACGGCCACCGGCCGGTGAACGAGCGGTTCCGTGTGCTCGCCGAGGAACTGCTGCTCAAGACCCTGGAGGAGCTGGAGATCCCGGTGCACATCGTCGGCGGCACGATTCCCGAGCGGCTTGCGAAGATCACCGACATCTTCGGATTCCGGCCCGTGATGAGCATCGAGGAGGCCATCGCCCGGGCCGAGGAGGAGTACGCCAAGATCGACACGCGCAATGAGCTGGAGCGCCTGGCCGACGCGGCCTGAGCGATCTCGTCGCATCGCGAGGAACACCGGGTTCCGGCGCCACAGAGAACCGGATTCACGGCGTCGCAGAGAACCGGGTTCACGGCACCGCGGACAACCGGATTCACGCCGTCACAGAGAAACGGAGAGGGAAACGTGAGGATCGCTTTCGTAGGCGCCTACGGAAACGGCAAGACGACACTCACCACCGAGCTGTCGAAGAAACTCGGCCTGGAGCGGGTCCACGGGAGCGCCATGCGCGACCCGGCCGGCGGTGCCCGCAAGGCGCTGGAGGAGACCAACGAGCCGGAACTGATCCAGCTCGCGGTGCGACGCTTCACGGAGCGCGCCGTCGACGAGGCCCGACTCCAGGAGGGTTTCCTGTCCGACGGTTCGGTGCTCCACGAGTGGGTGTACAGCAAGGTCCGGCTCGCCGTGGGCCGGCACCCGGAACCGTCGGTGACCCTCCAGGACGCGGTCCGCGCGCCCCGCACCCGGGTGTTCGAGGAGGTCGTGGACCAGCTCGCCCTGCTGGCGAAGGAACACGCCCGCGTCACCTACGACGTCTTCGTCCACTGCCCCGTGGAATTTCCGCTGCCGGAGGGCCACGATCCGATCAGCGAGCATTTCCGGACGCTGTCCGACCAGCTGATGCTCGACACGGTCGAGTCGCTCGACATTCCGGTGCACATCGTGAAGGGAACCCTGGAGGAGCGCATCGAGCAGGTGCTGAGCATTCCGGGCGTGCGCCAGGGATCATGACCGCCGCCCATCCGGCGCCGCGCACCCGGCGCCGGATGCTCCGGTCCGTCCTGAAGTCCCCCCGTCGCTGAATCGCCCTTCCTTCCGTTCCCCCCGTCCCCGCCCCGTCCCCGTCCTTTCGTCAACCGCAGTCCCGCCTCAGGCAAGGAGACCACTGTGCACAGCGGAATCGGAGTGTTCCTCTCCCCCCTGCACGCCCCGGGCCAGGACCCGCACCTGACCATCCGGCGCGACCTCCAGCTCGTGGAGCACCTGGACGAGCTGAACTACGACGAGTGCTGGTTCGGCGAACACCACTCCCTGGCCTGGCCGACGATCGGCGCCCCGGAGACCATGATCGCGGCCGCGGCCGAGCGGACCCGGCAGATCAAGCTGGCCAACGGTGTGGTCCCGCTGCCCTTCCACCACCCCTTCAACGTCGCGACCCGCGCCCTGATGCTCGACCACCTCACCCGGGGCCGCTACATCCTCGGCGTCGGCCCCGGCGCCACCCCCAACGACTCCCACATGTTCGGGGTGGAGCAGGACGAGCTGAAGCGGATGGCCAGTGAGGCCATTCCGGCCGTGCAGCAGCTGGTCAACGGCGAGGAGCGGGTGAGCGCCAAGACCGACTGGTTCGTGCTCCAGGACGCCAAGATGCAGCTGCCGCGCTACAGCAAGCCGGGCATCGAGATGGCGATATCGAGCATCGGCACGCCCAACAGCCCGAAGGTCGCGGGCCAGTTCGGCCTGAGCCTGGTGTCCTGGGGCGCTCCGCCGCCCGGACTGCCGGCCGTCGACCTGGCTCAGCAGTGGCGGTACGCCGAGGAGTCCGCCGAGGAGCACGGCACCACGATGGACCGTCGCACCTGGCGGGTCGTGGTCCCGCTGTACATCGCCGAGACCCGCGAGGAGGCGTACCGGGATGTACGGGAGGGCTTCTCCGAGTGGCTCTGGGGCTACTGGGGCAAGGCCGCCGGCTTCGACGTCGCCGCCAGCATGGAGGGGGTCGCCTCCTCGCGGGAACTGGAGGCGGGCGTCGAGCAGGGTCTGGCCATCGTCGGATCCCCCGAGGACGCCGTCTCCGCGATCGAGCGCCTGCAGGAACAGACCGGCGGCTTCGGCACGTTCCTCGTCTACGCCATGAACTGGGCGTCTTTCGAGAAGACGAAGCGCAGCTACGCCCTGCTCGCCGAGCAGGTGGCGCCGCGCTTCTCCGGCACCACCGCCCGCGGGGACGAGTCCATCCAGTGGAGCGTCGACAACCGCCACATCTTCCCGCACACGGAGGCCCAGCGCGCACGGGCCGCGCGTGAGGCACAGCAGGCCGGGCTCCAGGCGCACTGACCCGACCGTACCTCCGCCCGGCCCGTCACGATCCCCCCACCGTCGGAGCCCGCGCCCGAGCGCGGGCTCCGACCGCGTTCGGGCGCGGTCACCGTCCGATCGTTAGGCTGCAGACCGATCAGGTGAACGGGAGCCGAGCCCGGCCGCCCAGGTGGCGGGCCACCGGCGGCGGCGACCGTCCCGGACCGTCCCCGGGGGGATGCGGATCCAGGGCGGTACCAGGGCGCCGATCGGACCGACTGGCGGGCGTACACAGCGAGGTGAGAAGTGCGGTTCACCACCCGACCCACCCTTTCCGGCACCTTCGGCATGGTGTCCTCTACCCACTGGCTGGCCTCCCAGTCGGCCATGGCCGTGCTGGAGGACGGCGGCAACGCGTACGACGCCGCCGTGGCGGGTGCGTTCGTGCTGCACGTCGTCGAACCGCACCTCAACGGTCCGGCCGGCGAGGTACCGATCCTGCTCGCCCCGGCGGACGGCGAGGTGCGGGTGCTCTGCGGGCAGGGCGTCGCACCGGCCGGGGCCACGGTGGCGCACTACCGGGACCTCGGCCTGGATCTCGTACCCGGCACCGGGCCGCTCGCCGCCGCCGTCCCCGGCGCGTTCGACGCGTGGATGCTCCTGCTGCGCGACCACGGCACCAAGTCCCTCGCGGACGTCCTGAAGTACGCCGTCGGATACGCCGAACACGGGCACGCGCCCGTGGAGCGCGTCGGCGAGACCGTGGAGACCGTGCGCGAGCTGTTCGAGACGGAATGGACCTCCTCGGCGGAGGTCTACCTGCCCGGCGGGCGGCCCCCGCGTCCCGGCGAGCTCTTCCGCAACCCCACGCTCGCCGCCACCTGGAAGCGGCTGCTCGCCGAGACCGCCGGGGCGGGGGACCGGGAGGCGCAGATCGAGGCCGCGCGGCAGGTGTGGCGCACCGGCTTCATCGCCGAGGCCCTCGTACGCCAGGCGCGGCGCCCCACCATGGACACCAGCGGCGAGCGCCACACCGGCACGCTGACGGCCGCCGACCTCGCCGCCTGGTCGGCGACGTACGAGACGCCGGTGACGTACGACTGGAACGGCTGGACCCTGTGCAAGGCCGGGCCCTGGAGCCAGGGCCCGGTCCTCCTCCAGCAGCTCGCGCTGCTCCCGGACGAACTGCCCCCGTACGGCTCCGCCGACTACGTCCACCTGCTGATCGAGGGCTGCAAGCTCGCCATGGCCGACCGGGAGGCCTGGTACGGCGACGCGGCCGGCGTGCCGCTCGACGACCTGCTGTCGCCCGAGTACAACGCCGCCCGCCGCGCGCTCGTCGGCGACACGGCCTCGCGCGAGCTCCGGCCCGGCAGCCCCGGCGGACGCACCCCGCGGCTGTGCGCGCACGCGCGCGTGGCGGGCACCGCCCCGGCGGGCCCCGCAGCCCTGGGCATCGGTGAGCCGACCGTCGCCAAGAGCCCGGCCTCCCCGGTGCCGGGCGAACCGGAGGTCGCCGCCGACGGCACCACCCGTGGCGACACCTGCCACCTCGACGTCGTCGACCGCTGGGGCAACATGATCGCCGCCACGCCCAGCGGCGGCTGGCTGCAGTCCAACCCGGTCGTGCCCGAACTGGGCTTCCCGCTCGGCACCCGGCTCCAGATGACCTGGCTGGAGGAGGGCCTGCCGAACTCCCTGACACCGGGCCGCCGCCCCCGTACGACCCTCACGCCCTCCCTCGCCCTGCGCGAGGGCCGCCCGGTCCTGGCCTTCGGCACACCCGGCGGGGACCAGCAGGACCAGTGGCAGCTGCACTTCTTCCTGGCGCTCGCGCTGCGCGCACCGGTCCGCGGCGGCTTTGACCTCCAGGGCGCCATCGACGCCCCGAACTGGCACAACGACAGCTTCCCCGGTTCCTTCTACCCGCGCGGCATGCGTCCCGGGAGCGTCACCGTCGAGTCCCGCACGGACCCGGCGGTCGTCGCCGAGCTGCGGCGCCGCGGTCACGACGTGACGGTCGGCGGCCCCTGGTCCGAGGGGCGGCTGTGCGCGGTCGCCCGGGACCCCGGGACGGGCATCCTCTCCGCGGCGGCGAACCCGCGCGGCATGCAGGGGTACGCGGTCGGACGCTGACGCACGCTGACGTACGCCCAGGTACCTTCTTCATCCCGATTCCACCCGGAGTGCACCGGCCGGGTGGGGATTGTCAGTGGCGCGTGCTCTCATGGAGACATGATCGAAGACAGCGAAACCATCGACGAGTTTCTCGCCCGACACGCCTCCGACGTGGAGGAGGCCATCCGCAAGGCCGCCGCCCAGGAGATCATGCCGCGCTGGCGGCAGCTCGCCGCGGACGAGGTCGAGCAGAAGGCCGGGCCGCACGACCTGGTGACGGACGCGGACCGCAAGGCCGAGCTGTACCTCACGGAGGCACTCACCGCGCTGCTGCCCGGCTCGGTCGTCGTCGGCGAGGAGGCGGTGCACGCCAATCCGGTGTCGTACGAGGCGATCCGGGGCGCCGAGCCGGTCTGGATCGTCGACCCGGTCGACGGCACACGGCAGTTCGTGCACGGAGACTCCGGGTTCTGCACTCTCGTCGCCCTGGCGCAGGGCGGCGTCCTGCTCGCCTCCTGGACGTACGCATCCGCCCGCGACCAACTCGCCACCGCCGTACGGGGCCAGGGTGCCTTCCTCGACGGTGAACGCCTGCGCTCCGGCGCGCCGGAACCCGGCCGGGACCTGCGCGTGGCGACCTCCCACCCGGACTACACGACGGACGAGCAGAAGCGCGCCCTGCTCGGCCTGCGCACCCAGGGCGTGGCGCCCCGCTCCTGCGGCTCGGCCGGCCTGGAGTACCTCGCCGTCGCGCGCGGCGAGATGGACGCCACGGCCTTCTCCTGGGAAGCGGCTTGGGATCACGCGGCGGGCCTGCTCCTCGTCGAGGAGGCCGGCGGGGCCCACCTGACCCGCACGGGAGAGCCGTTCCGCATCACCGGCGGCAACGCCCTGCCGTTCACCACGGCCCGCGACGCGGCCACGGCCCGACGGGTGGCGGGCCTTCTGGCGAGCTCGGTACCGCACGCGACCGAGTGACAGCGCGGGGCGGGACGTGGTGCCCGGGTGGGGAGAGGCCCGCTCGACGGCCGGAGTCACTCGCACGTACCCGGGCCCCGTCCCGCCACTCACCGGCCTCCGTCCCGCCACTCACCGGCCTCCGTCCCGCCACCCACCGGGTCATCCCCGCCTCCGTCCGGAGGTCGCCCCGCCGTTCATCGGTCTCCCGTCCCGCCTCCGTCCGGAGGTCGCCCCGCCGTTCATCGGTCTCCCGTCCCGCCTCCGTCCGGAGGTCGCCCCGCCGTTCATCGGTCTCCCGTCCTGCCACCGTCCGGTCCGGAGGACGCCCCGCCCCCCCACGCGACCCCCGCCCCGGCAGCATCCGGCCGCCCCGCCCCCGCCTATGCCCGCCCCCGTCCTGCGCCCGCGCCCGGACCAGTCCTGCGCCCGCCCCTCCGCCGGACGTTGTCAGCCCTCCGGCATATCCTGATCCTCAGTGGCCATCGGCTGACGAAGGGGTCCGAAGGTGCCGTCGATGCTCGATGCGGTCGTGGTGGGTGCGGGGCCGAACGGACTGACCGCTGCCGTGGAGCTGGCCCGCCGCGGCTTCTCCGTCGCGGTCTTCGAGGCCCGTGACACCGTGGGCGGGGGCGCCCGCACGGAAGAGCTCACGCTGCCCGGCTTCCGCCACGACCCGTGCTCCGCCGCCCACCCGCTCGGCATCAACTCACCCGCGTTCCGTGCCCTGCCCCTGGAGCGCCACGGCCTGGAGTGGCTGCACGCCGAGCTGCCGATGGCGCATCCCTTCCCGGACGGCACCGCGGCCGTGCTGTCCCGTTCGGTCGGCGAGACGGCCGCCTCCTTCGGCCCCCGGGACGCGGGCGCGTACCGCAGGCTCGTCGAACCCTTCCTGCACCGCTGGGACACCCTGGTCCGCGACTTCATGTCCCTGCCGCTCACCGCGCTGCCCCGCGACCCGGTCACCCTCGCCCGGTTCGGCCTGGCCGGGCTGCCCCCGTCGACATGGCTGATGCGCCGCTTCCGCGACGAGAAGGCCAAGACCCTGTTCGCCGGGCTCGTCGCCCACGTCATGGCCCCGCTCGGCGGCTTCGCCACCGGCGCGATCGGCCTGGTCTTCGCCCTCGCCGCGCACGCCCGCGGCTGGCCCGTCGCCCGCGGCGGCTCCCAGGCCATCTCCGACGCCCTGACGTCCTACCTCCAGGACCTCGGCGGCAGCGTCCACACCGGCTACGAGGTCAAGCGGCTGGACGATCTGCCGCCCGCGCGCGCGTACGTCTTCGACACCTCACCCACCGCCCTGGCCCGCATCGCGGGCTTCGGCGGCTACTACGACCGCTACCGCTACGGCCCCGGCGTCTTCAAGATCGACTACGCGCTGGACGGCCCGGTGCCGTGGACCGCGAGGGAGGCCCGCGTCGCCGGCACCGTGCAGATCGGCGCGAGCAAGGCGGAGATCGGCAGCGCGCTGCACGCGGCCTCCCGTGAGGGCCGGGCGCCCGACAGGCCGTTCCTGATCACCGTGCAGCCCAGTGTCGTCGACGCCACCCGGGCCCCGGCCGGCCAGCACGTCTTCTGGGCGTACGGCCACGTTCCGAGCGGCTGGACCGGCGACCTCACCGACGCCGTCGAACACCAACTGGAGCGCTACGCCCCGGGTTTCCGCGACCGCGTCCTGGCCCGTGCCACCGCCGGACCGCCCGAACTCGCCGCCCGCAACGCCAACTACGTCGGCGGTGACATCGCCTCCGGCGCGGTAGCCGGGCTCCAGCTCCTGCTGCGGCCCAAACTGTCCCTGTCCCCGTACGCCACCCCGCACCCCGCCGTCTTCATCTGCTCCTCGGCCACCCCGCCGGGCCCCGGCGTGCACGGCATGTCGGGACACAACGCGGCCAAGGCCGTCTGGAGGAGGCTGAGGCAGACATGACCACGCCGACGATCAAGCTTGTGCGAGGCGACATCACCCGGCAGTCCGTCGACGCCATCGTCAACGCGGCCAACTCCTCGCTGCTCGGCGGGGGAGGCGTCGACGGGGCGATCCACCGCCGGGGCGGCCCCGCGATCCTCGACGAGTGCCGCAAGCTCCGTGCCTCGCACTACGGCAAGGGCCTGCCCACCGGCGAGGCCGTCGCCACCACCGCGGGCGACCTGGACGCCCGCTGGGTGATCCACACCGTCGGCCCCGTCCACAGCGAGAGCGAGGACCGCTCGCACCTGCTGGCGTCCTGCTACCGGTCCTCCCTGCGGGTCGCCGACGAACTGGGCGCCAGGACGGTCGCGTTCCCCGCGATCTCCACGGGCGTCTACGGCTGGCCGATGGACGACGGCGCGCGCATCGCCGTCCAGACGGTACGGGACGCGCACACGACGGTCGACGAGGTCAGGTTCGTCCTCTTCGACGAGCGGGCCTACGAGGCTTTCGCGGAACAACTGCGCTGACACGCCCCGGACTTGACCGTCCGGAGCCCGTCCACAGGGGCCCGGCTCACCGTGTACGACGCCCGTTCTGGGGCAGGCGCCCAACGCGGCAGCCCGGGATGCAGACCCGCGGCACGCGAACACGCGAGCCCGAGCAGCGAGCACGAGAGCAAGTCCGGCCTTGGCCGACTGGGAGTTGCGGGAGAGTCTGTCCACCGCGTCGGAAACCGTCCGCTGGGGCCGGCTCGGCGATCCGCGCGACGAGCCGGTCGTGCTGCTGCACGGCACGTCCTTCTCGTCGTACGTGTGGCACGAGGTCGCCCCCGCGCTCGCCGCCTCCGGGCGCAGCGTCCTCGTCTGGGACATGGCCGGGTACGGCACCTCCGACATGGCCCCGGGCCAGGACGTCTCGCTGCGCGCGCAGGGCGAGGTGTTCGCCGAGCTGCTGGCGCACTGGGGCCTGGCGGAACCGTCCGTCGTCGCCCACGACTTCGGCGGGTGCGTGGCGCTGCGCGCCCACCTGCTGCACGGGGCCCGCTACCGCCGGCTCGCGCTGGTGGACGCGGTGGCGCTGGCGCCCTGTGGTTCCCCCTTCTTCCGGCTGGCCGCCGGGCACAGCCATGTCTTCGAGCAGTTGCCGGGGCCGCTGCACCGGGCGCTGGTGCAGGAGTACGTCACATCGGCGAGCCACGCCGGTCTACGCCCCGCCGTCCTGGACGCCCTGGTCCGGCCGTGGACGGGTGCGTCGGGCCAGTCCGCCTTCTACCGGCAGATCGCGCAGGCCGACCAGCGCCACACCGACGAGATCCAGCCGTTGTATCCCACGCTCGACCTGCCGGTCACCGTGTGCTGGGGCACCGAGGACACCTGGATCCCGAACTCCAAGGGAGAGGAGCTCGCCGGCCTGATCCCCGGCGCCCGGTTCAGGCCCGTCCCGGAGGCCGGTCACCTCGTCCCGCTCGACGCCCCCGCGCAGCTGACGAGCGCGCTGCTCGCCTTCCTCGCTGAGAGCTGACACCCCGGAAGGTCCGTCGGCCGCTTGTCGAACCATCAGGAACGCACAAACTCCCACGGGGTCATTGCTTCGGTTGTGTTCGAGTTCTAGGGTGTGGCTGGCTCAGCAGTTGCCTCCGTCACCATCCGTTGTGATCCGCCCCGACAGCAACACCCCGTGCGCGACGGTCTGTTGCGGCTACCACCTGACGTGCCCTCAGTCCGTGCAGCGTCCTGTCGAACCGAGGAAGGCCACGGTATGCCGCACCCGCACGTGTCATCCGACGACCGGCCCGTCCGTCCCGAACGGCCGGTCGTCAGCCGCCGTCGTCTGCTGGAGGGATCGGCCGCCGTGCTCGGCGCGCTCGCGCTGTCCGCCTCGCCCGCCGCGGCGCACGCGGCCGGCCGGCGCGCGGCGGCGGACGCATCCCCGGAGTGGAACGGCGCCATCGCCACCTTCCGGGTGGGCACCGAACCCCCGCACACCACCCTGATGCCGTACGCGGACGTCAGACAGGCCCTGGCCGCCGACCGCACCCGCACCCCGTACCGGCTGAGCCTGGACGGGAAGTGGAAGTTCGCCTACGCGGACCGCCCCGACGACCGGGACACCGACTTCTACCGCACCGACGTCGACGACTCCGACTGGGACACCATCCCGGTCCCCTCCGTGTGGCAGCTGCACGGCTACGACTTCCCGATCTACGTCAACATCACCTACCCGTACTGGGGCCCCAACGGCCTGGGCGAGGAACCGCAGCCCCCCGCCGCGCCGACCCGCTACAACCCCGTGGGCCAGTACCGCCGCACCTTCACCGTCCCGCGCGGCTGGACGGGCCGGCGGACCTTCCTGCACTTCGAGGGCGTCAAGTCCGCGCACTACGTGTGGATCAACGGCGAACTCGTGGGCTACCACGAAGACTCCTTCACGCCCGCCGAGTACGACATCACCGAGCACCTGAAGCCCGGCACCAACCAGATCGCGGTCGAGGTGTACCGCTACTCCGACGGCGACTGGCTGGAGGACCAGGACATGATCCGGCTGAGCGGCATCTTCCGCTCGGTCTACCTGTACTCCACGCCCTCCGTGCACCTGCGCGACTTCAAGCTGGACACCCCGCTCAGCGACGACTACTCGGCCGCGGAGCTCCACGTCACCGCGAGCGTCCGCGACTACGACGGCGGCAGCGGCGGCCGGTACACCGTCGACACCATGCTGTACGACTCCGACGGGCACCCCGTCTGGCCCCGGCCGCTGCAGCAGGCCGCCGACGTCCCGGCCGGCGAGGAGAGGACCGTACAGGCGTCCAAGGCCGTGCCCTCGCCGCGCCTGTGGTCGGCCGAGCATCCCCACCTCTACACCGCCGTCCTGCGGCTGCGCGACCCCGCCGGAAAGGTGATCGAGACGCTCTCGCACCGCGTCGGCTTCCGCGAGTTCGCGCTCAAGGGCGGCCTGATGCGCATCAACGGCAAGCCGGTCTCCTTCCGCGGCACCAACCGCCACGAGATGCACCCCGACCGCGGTATGGCGCTCACCCGCGCCGACCTGGTCGAGGACATCAAGGTCATCAAGCGGATGAACATGAACTCCGTCCGCACCTCGCACTACCCGAACAACCCGCTCTGGTACGAACTCGCCGACGAGTACGGCCTGTACCTCGTCGACGAGGCCAACGTCGAGACGCACGGCATCCGGGGCGAGTACCCGGGCAACCACGCCGACTGGACCGAGGCGTGCGTGGCGCGCGCCCAGAACATGGTGCACCGCGACAAGAACCACGCCTCGGTGGTCATCTGGTCGCTCGGCAACGAGGCGGGCGGTGGCACCACCTTCAACGCCATGTACGACTGGATCCGTTCGTACGACCCCACCCGTGTCATCCAGTACGAGGGCGACGACCGCCCGGGCATCAGCGACATCCGCTCCGAGATGTACGACAGCCCCTCACGCGTCGAGGCCCGCGCCAAGGACACGAGCGACACCCGGCCGTATGTGATGATCGAGTACTCCCACGCGATGGGGAACTCCAACGGCAACTTCAAGAAGTACTGGGACCTGGTCCGTCGCTACGACGTCCTCCAGGGCGGCTGGATCTGGGACTTCGCCGACCAGGCCCTGAGCTGGCCGACCCCGACGCGCAAGGTGTTCACCGAGTCCGGGCCCGGCGGGCTGCGCGGCGAGATCCTCGCCCCCGGCGGCACCTTCGACCGCGCCAAGGGCCTGACCGGCGGCACCGTCTTCGCCCGCGACGCGCGCCTGGACCTCACCGGCTCGCTCACCCTGGAGGCCTGGGTCACCCCGCACGTGACGGGCTATCACCAGCCCATCATCGCCAAGGGCGACACCCAGTACGCCCTGAAGCAGACCAACAAGACCCTGGAGTTCTTCATCCACGGCGGCGGTCAGTGGGTCACCGCGAGCTGGGCGCTGCCGGCGGACTGGACCGGCCGCGAGCACCACGTCGCGGGCGTCTTCGACGCGGACGCGGGCACCCTGACCCTGTACGTCGACGGAGCCGTGCAAGCCACCCGGACCACCACCCGGCGGCCCGGCAGCACCACCGCGCCCCTCGCGCTCGCCACCGACGCCGACAACTGGACCCGCGAGTTCAGCGGCACCCTCCGCCGGGCCCGCGTCTACGCCCGCGCCCTGACCGCCGCCGAACTGGCCTCCGACGGCCGCGGCCCCGGCGACGACGGCGTCCGGTTCTGGTTCGACGCGGCCACCGTCGGGTTCACCGAGAAGCGGCCCGAGGAGAGGACCTTCTTCGCGTACGGCGGCGACTGGGCCGACAACCCCAACGACGGCAACTTCGTCGCGGACGGCATCGTCACCGCCGACCGCGGCCACACGGGCAAGGCCGCCGAGGTCAAGCGGATCTACCAGGCGATCAACGCCGCCCCCGCCTCGGGCGGACCCGGCGCTGTCACCCTCACCAACGAGTACCTGTTCACCAACCTCCGTGAGTTCGACGGAAGGTGGTCCCTGGTCGCCGACGGCAAGGTCGTCCAGCGCGGAAAACTCACCCGCGACCAGCTGAACGTCGCCCCGCTGACCAGCAAGGACATCACGGTGCCCGTGAAGCTGCCGGCACGTCCGGCGCCCGGCACCGAGTACTTCCTGAACCTGTCCTTCACGACCAGGGAAACCACCGCGTGGGCGAAGCCTGGCTTCGAGGTGGCCGGGCAGCAGCTCCCGCTCGACGCGGGCAGCCCGGCCGTGACCCCCGTGCCGCTGGACAGCGTCCCCGCGCTGCGCCACGAGGACCGCGACACGGCCGTCACCGTCACCGGACGGGGCTTCTCCGTCACCGTCGACAAGAGCAGCGGCACCATCACCTCGTACGAGGTCGCGGGCAGGACCCTGTTCAGCTCCGGGCCGGTGCCGAACTTCTGGCGGGCGCCCACCGACAACGACAAGGGCAACGGCCAGCACACCCGCAACCAGACCTGGCGCGACGCCGGCGCCCGCCGCGAGGTCACGGACGTGCGTGTGAGCCCGCTGGGTGACCGGGCCGTGGAGATCAAGGTCGGCGGCACGCTGCCCACCAGCACGGAGTCGACGTACAGCGTCACCTACACGGTCTTCGGCAACGGCGAGATCAAGGTCGAGAACACGCTGCACCCGGGCGCGTCCAACCTGCCGTACATCCCCGAGGTCGGCACCCTGCTGTTCCTGCCGCGCCGCCTGGACCGGCTGCACTTCTACGGCCGCGGCCCGGAGGAGAACCACTGGGACCGCAACAACGGCACCGACGTGGGCCTGTACTCCGGGACCGTCGCCGAACAGTGGACGCCCTACATCCGGCCGCAGGAGAACGGCAACAAGACCGACGTCCGCTGGGCCGCCCTGACCGACCGCGACGGCGTCGGCCTGCTGGTCTCCGGCGAACCGCTGCTGGAGATCAACGCGTCGTACTTCACCCCGGAGGACCTGTCGTCCGGGGTCCGTCACGACTACCAGCTCACCCCGCGCGACGAGGTCGTCCTGCGCGTGAACCACCGGCAGATGGGCGTGGGCGGCGACAACAGCTGGGGTGCGCACACCCATGACGAGTACAAGCTGTTCGCCAACCGCGACTACACGTACACCTACCGGCTGCGTCCGCTGACCGACGTGGACCGGGCGACGGCGCTGTCACGCCGGCCGACGGCCACGGAGTAGGCGGATCCCCGCCCCAGGCAGGTCCCGACGGCCGGGAAGGGCTCCCTTCCCGGCCGTCGCCGAGCCGTACGGCGGCCGAGCGGAGCAAGACGTTTCATTCGGCGGTGTCGCTGATGCCCAGCCGCAGGTGCTCCACGTGGTAGACGGCCTGGTCGAGCAGCTCGGCGACATGGTGGTCGTGCAGCGCGTAGACGACCGACCGGCCGCGCCGCTCGCCCACCACGAGCCCGAGGTTGCGCAGCAGCCGCAGCTGGTGCGAACACGCCGACTGCTCCATGCCGACCTCCGCCGCCAACTCCGTGGCGGGCAGCGGGCCTTCGCGCAGCCGCGCCAGGATCAGCAGGCGGGAGGGGGTGGACAGAGCCTGGAGCGTGGTGGCGACCTTCGCGACGTTGTCGGCGTCCAGGCGTACGCGCTCGGGGGCGTCCTGCGCGGGGATGACGGCTCCATGACCCATGGAGACATCCTACCGGTCACCCCGAGACACATGAATGATCTTTCATGCAAATCAATCGGGTGCTGGGGGCGCGGGGGTGCCGGGGGGGATCCGGGCCGTGCCAGCACGCGGAAGGTCGATGTCGGATTCTCGCCGGACGCGGTGTGGCCGGTGGCCGATGCTGGATCCATGCAGATGGGGATGCACACCGACACGGAGCGCTGCGTGCGCGCCGTCCAGTCCAAGGACGCGCGGTTCGACGGATGGTTCTTCACAGCCGTCCTGACGACCCGCATCTACTGCCGGCCCAGCTGCCCCGTGGTGCCGCCCAAGCCCGAGAACATGGTGTTCCACCCCAGCGCGGCGGCCTGCCAGCAGGCCGGGTTCCGGGCCTGCAAGCGCTGCCGCCCGGACACCAGCCCCGGCTCCCCGGAGTGGAACCAGCGCGCCGACCTCGTGGCCCGTGCCATGCGGCTGATCGCCGACGGTGTCGTGGACCGCGAGGGCGTGCCCGGTCTGGCCGCCCGGCTCGGCTACAGCACCCGGCAGGTCGAACGCCAGCTGCTCGCCGAGCTGGGCGCGGGCCCGCTCGCGCTCGCCCGCGCCCAGCGCGCCCAGACCGCGCGGCTGCTCGTCGAGACGACGACCCTGCCGATGGCCCGGATCGCCTTCGCCGCCGGCTTCTCCTCGATCCGCACCTTCAACGACACCGTCCGCGAGGTCTTCGCGCTCTCCCCGAGCGATTTGCGGGCCCGGGCCCCGAAGAACACCGCGGCGGCCCCGGGCGCCCTGACGCTGCGGCTGCCGTTCCGCGCCCCCCTCAACCCCGACAACCTCTTCGGCCACCTCGTCGCCACCGCCGTACCCGGCGTGGAGGAGTGGCGGGACGGCGCCTACCGGCGCACACTTCGGCTGCCGTACGGCCACGGCATCGTGGCCCTGACTCCGCGGCCCGACCACATCGGCTGCCGGCTCACCCTCAGCGACCTGCGCGATCTGCCCGTCGCCATCAGCCGCTGCCGCCGCCTGCTCGACCTGGACGCCGACCCGGTGGCGGTGGACGACCAGTTGCGCACGGACCCGGTCCTCGCGCCCCTGGTCGACAAGGCGCCGGGCCGACGGGTGCCCCGTACGGTCGACGAGGCCGAGTTCGCGATCCGGGCCGTGCTCGGCCAGCAGGTCTCCACGGCCGCCGCCCGCACCCACGCGGCCCGCCTGGTCACCGCGCACGGGGAACCGGTCGACGACCCCGAGGGCGGCCTCACCCATCTCTTCCCGTCCGCCGAGGCCCTGGCGGCCCTCGACCCCGACACGCTGGCGATGCCCCGCACCCGCCGCACGACCCTCGCCACCCTGGTCGGCCACCTCGCCGACGGCTCCCTCGGCCTGGGCGTGGAGAGCGACTGGCCCCGCACCCGTGCCACGCTCCTGTCTCTGCCCGGCTTCGGCCCCTGGACGGCCGACGTCATCGCCATGCGCGCCCTCGGCGACCCCGACGCCTTCCTCCCCACCGACCTCGGTATCCGCCGCGCCGCCCGCGAACTGGGCCTGCCGTCCACGCCCGCCGCGCTCACCGCCCGCGCGGCGGCCTGGCGCCCCTGGCGGGCCTACGCGGTCCAGTACCTGTGGGCGACCGACAGCCACCCGATCAACTTCCTCCCCCCATGAGCCCGCACAAGGGCCCACAGCGACCACAGCGCCCACAGGGCGCACAGGGACAGACGACGTACGAGGACGTACAAGGACGTTTCATGAAGCAGCACACCGTGATCGACAGCCCCTACGGCCCCCTCACCCTCGTCGCCGACGACGGCGTTCTGTGCGGCCTCTACATGACCGACCAGCGCCACCGCCCACCCGAGGAGAGCTTCGGCGACCCCGACGACACCCCCTTCGCGGCAGCCGTCGAACAGCTCCGGGCCTACTTCGCGGGCGAGTTGAGGGAGTTCACCCTCGACCTCCGGCTGGCGGGCACCCCGTTCCAGCGCCGTGTCTGGCAGGAGCTGCGCCGCATCCCCTACGGCGAGACCCGCTCGTACGGCCACCTCGCGGACGCCCTCGGCAATCCCGCCGCCTCCCGCGCGGTCGGGCTCGCCAACGGGCGCAACCCGGTCGGGATCATCGTCCCCTGCCACCGGGTCGTCGGCGCCGACGGCAGCCTCACCGGCTACGGCGGCGGCCTGGACCGCAAACGGCGCCTGCTGCACTTCGAGCGGGGAGCCGGATCCGCCAACCCGCCCCTGTGCTAATCAATTTTGACTACATTGGCGGCATGGACAGCGAAAAGACCATCCCGATCCTTCCGTGCCGCACGCTGCAGCCCGTGCTCGCCTTCTACACGGCCCTGGGGTTCGAGGTGACGTTCCAGCAGCGCAGTCCCAATCCCTACGCGGTCGTCGAACGCGGCGGCACAGAGCTCCAGTTCTTCGCGATGAAGCACTACGAACCGGCCGAGTCGATCAGTACGTGCTACGTCCTGACCGATGATGTCGACGGGCTGTACGAGGCGTTCCGCGCCGGGCTCAAGGCGGGCTACGGGCGCGTCCCGACCCGCGGGCTGCCGCGCATCGGGCCGCTGAAGGACATGTCGTACGGCGTGCGGCAGTTCCTCATGACCGACCCGGGCGGCAACTGTGTCCGCGTCGGCCGCCGCACGGGCGGCGAGGCGCACCACCCGCCCGCACCCCGGGAGACCTTCGCGCGGGCCCTGCACCACGCCTCGCTCCTCGCGGACTCCAAGGAGGACCCGGCAGCCGCCGCCAAAACCATCGACCGCGTCCTGAGCCTGGAGGACGAGCGACCCACACGCGTTCACCTGCTGCGCCTGCTCGTCCTGCGCGCGGACGTCGCCGGGCGTCTCGGCGACGAGGAGACGGCCCGGTCCGCGCTCGCCCGGGCCGTGGCGCTCCCGCTCACGGCGGGGGAGCGGAACGAGGCCCGGGACGCCCTCGACCGCCTGCGGGAACTGCGGACCGGCCCGTCACGGTGAACCGCGCGCCGGCCCGCTTCAGGCGCCGGTCTCCTGGATGCGGCCCAGCAGCGCGGGCAGCGCCGTGCCGATCGGCTCCCGCACGACCTCGTCGGCGCGGTCGTCGTACGGCGTCGGCTCGGCGTTGACGATGATCAGCCGCGCTCCGTGGTCGGCGGCGACCCCGGCGAGACCGGCGGCGGGCTGGACCTGGAGGCTGGTGCCCACGGCGATGAAGACCTGGCACGCCTTGCTGATGGCGAGGGCCTCGCCGAGGACGACGGGGTCGAGGCGCTCGCCGAACATGACGGTGGCCGACTTCAGGATGCCGCCGCAGTCCAGACACGGCGGGTCCTCCTCGCCGGCCTCGACCCGCGCGAGCGCCTCCTCCATCGGGCCGCGCGCGTGGCACGTGGTGCACACGACACCGCGCGCGGTGCCGTGCAGTTCGAGCACCTTGCGGGCGGGCATCCCGGCGAGCTGGTGCAGCCCGTCCACGTTCTGCGTGATGACGCGCACCGGCACCCCGGACCGCTCCAGTTCTGCCACCGCCCGGTGCGCCGCGTTGGGCTGTGCCTGAAGCGTCCGGTTCTTGCGCCGCATCCGCCAGGAGCGGCGGCGGATCTCCGGATCGCCCATGTAGTACGTGTACGTCACGAGCTTCTCGGCCTCCGGGTCCCGCCGCCACAGTCCGTTCGGTCCGCGGTAGTCCGGGATGCCGGAGTCGGTGGAGATGCCGGCGCCGCTGAGGAGGGCGACGAGGGGCTTGCTCATGCAGCCGAGGGTAGGCCGGGCCGGCCGGGCGGGGCGAACGGATATCGCGCTGCTCGCCCGGTGTTAGGCTCCGCCCATGGCCAAGGTCACCGTCTCGCTCGATGCCGATCTCGTCGTGGAAGCCATGGTGCTCGCGGGCGTCGGCACCCCCCAGGACGCCGTCCACCTCGTCCTGCGCGACTACATCGAGCGCGGTCACCGGACCGAGGCCCGCGTGGCCGCCCGCGACGAGGCGCTGCGCGAGGTGGACGTCAAACCCCGCGACTCCGACGGCTGAACCGGCGCCTGTCAGTCCACGCGGCGGCCGTTTTCCAGTTCGGCCGTCCCCGAGCCGTCCGCCAGCACGTCGAGAGCGGCCAGCACACGGCGGCCCAGCGCGCCGGGCAGGTACCCGGTCAGCTCCTCGCGCGGGACGAGCCGCCAGGACAGCAGCTCCTCCTCCTGCAGGCGGATCGCCGCGAAGTCGCCCTCGCCGAGGACCCCGCCGTCGTACAGGTACGCCACCAGCGGCGGCCGGCCCGGGCCGTGCACCCAGTCCACCGCGAGGAGCCGGCCCGGCTGCCGGTCGAGGCCGATCTCCTCCGCCGTCTCACGCCGCGCGCCCTGCCTCGGGGTCTCACCGTCGTCGGACTCGATCGTGCCACCGGGCAGCGCCCAGCCCTCCCGGTAGTTGGGCTCCACCAGCAGCACCCGGCCCTCGGCGTCCCGGAAGAGGGCCGCGGCACCGGCGAGCACACGGGGCAGGGAGGCGATGTACGCGGCGAAGTCCTGGGTGTCCTCAGGGGCGGTCATGCAGGAAGGGTAACGGCGGGCCGGAGCCGCGCCGCGGGCCCGGTGCCCGTCCGGGCGGGCGCACGGGGGCGTGCGGGGGAGGACCCCGCCGAGCGGGCGCACGCGCCGGGCCACCGCGCACCGGCCGGTCAGGCCGTCGCCTCGGCCAGCCGCAGGGTCCGCCGTGCCAGCTCGCTGATCCGTACGCCGTCGAAGCCGAAGACCGCGCTGCGTACGGTGTCCTCCAGCGGATCCTTCCACTGACCGGGGATCGCCGACGCCCCGGTGAGCACGCCTGCCACCGAGCCCGCCGTCGCGCCGTTGGAGTCGGTGTCCAGGCCGCCGCGGACGGTGAGGGCGATGGTGCGGGTGAAGTCGCCGTCGCCGTACAACAGCCCGGCGGTGAGCACGGCGGCGTTGGGGACGGTGTGGATCCAGCCGAGCCCGGCGGTCTCCGCCGAGACCGTGGCGAGTGTGTCCTCCCAGGTCATCCGGGTGTCGTGCAGGGAGGCGACCCGGCGTACGGTGCGGGCGAGGCGGCTGCTCGCCGGGACGACGGTCAGCGCCGTGTCCAGGGCGTGCCGGACGGTGGGCGCGGTGAACGCGGCCGAGACCAGCGCCGCCGCCCACATCGCGCCGTACACGCCGTTGCCGGTGTGGGACAGCACCGCGTCCCGGCGGGCCAGCGCGGCGGCGCGACGCGGATCGCCGGGGCAGGTCCAGCCGTAGACGTCGGCGCGGATCAGGGCACCGATCCACTCCTGGTAGGGGTTGTCGTACGTCGCCGTCAGCGGCGGCTTGAGGCCATTGGCGAGGTTCCGGTACGCGGCCCGCTCCGCCGTGAACGTCTGCAGGAACGGCAGCCGCAGCAGCCACAGGTCGCCGACCTGCTCGGTGCTGAAGCCGAAACCGTGCGTCTCCAGCAGGTGCAGGCCGAGGACGGCGTAGTCGATGTCGTCGTCGCGGCAGCTGCCGTGGACGCGGCCGCGGACACAGGAGCGCCACTCCGGGCGCAGGTCGAGGCCGTCCTCCTCGCCGGGCGGCTCGGGGAAGTAGTCGGTGAGGGGAAGGGCGGCGGCCCGGCGCAGATAGCGGTCGATACGGTCGCGGGTCCACACCTCGCCCTGCTCGACCGGCTTGCCGAGCATGTTGCCCGCGATCCGGCCGAGCCAGCCTCCGAGGATGCGGTCGGCGAGCTCGACGTCGGTGGCCACAGCGGTCATAGCTCCGGTCTACCCCGGGCGCGCTCCGCCGGCACGTGGCGGTGGCTCCCGGGCCGGTCCACGGGCTGGGCGGGGGCATGACGCCGGGTGCGTCCTCCGGCTAAGGTCACAGCGGCGCGACTGGCCTTGACGTGCGCGAGGCCCGGAGAGCGAGGGGAAATCAGGTGACACAGCGGGTGCTCATCGCCGCGGACAAGTTCAAGGGGTCGCTGACGGCCGTGCAGGTCGCCGAACGGGTGACGGCCGGGCTGCGCCGGGTCGTGCCGGGCCTCCGGGTCGAGGCGATGCCCGTGGCCGACGGAGGCGACGGGACCGTGGCCGCGGCGGTCGCGGCCGGGTTCGAGCGCCGGGAGGTACGGGTCGTCGGGCCGCTCGGTGACGAGGTGACGGCGGCGTTCGCGCTGCGCGAGGGCACCGCGGTGGTCGAGATGGCCGAGGCCAGCGGGCTGCAGCGGCTGCCGGCCGGGGTCTTCGCACCGCTCACGGCCTCCACGTACGGCTCCGGGGAGCTGCTGCGCGCCGCGCTGGACGCCGGGGCGCGGACGATCGTGTTCGGCGTCGGCGGCAGCGCGACCACGGACGGCGGCGCGGGCATGCTGACCGCGCTGGGCGCCCGCTTCCTGGGCGCGGACGGGGAGCCGGTGGCGCCGGGCGGCGGGGGCCTCGCCGCGCTGGCCTCGGCGGACCTGTCGGGCCTTGATCCGCGCCTGGCCTCGGTCGAGCTGATCCTCGCCAGCGACGTCGACAACCCGCTGACCGGGCCGAAGGGCGCCCCCGCGGTGTACGGCCCGCAGAAGGGGGCCACCCCGGACGACGTGGCGACGCTGGACGCGGCGCTGGCCCACTACGCGAGGGTGCTGGAGGACTCCGTCGGTTCCCGGGCGGCGGAGTACGCCGCCTCGCCGGGCGCGGGCGCGGCGGGCGGCATCGGATACGGCGCGCTGCTGGTCGGTGCCCGCTTCCGGCCCGGCATCGAGGTGATGCTGGACGTGCTGGGCTTCGCCTCGGCGCTGGAGCGCGCGGACCTGGTCATCACCGGGGAGGGTTCCCTGGACGAGCAGACCCTGCACGGCAAGGCACCGGCGGGTGTCGCGGCCGCCGCCCGCGCGGCGGACAAGGAGGTCGTCGCGGTGTGCGGACGGCTGGCCCTGCCGCCGGCGGTGCTCGGACAGGCCGGGATCCGCCGGGCGTACGCCCTGTCGGCGCTCGAACCGGACCCGGCGACGTCCATGGCCCAGGCGGGGCCTCTCCTGGAACGCGTGGCGGAGTCGATCGCGCGTGACTTCCTGACCTGACCGTCGGCGGGGCGCAGCGCCGGAGGCTGCCGTCCCGCAGCGAACCGCGGCCCTGCTGCACGCGCGACGTTTGGGCCTGCTCGACCCGGATGCCCCGCGCGCCGTACCGGCGCCCGCGGGCAGCAGGTGAGGGACCGACGCGTGCAGCGAGTGAGGCCCGGATGCGGAAAGCATCCGGGCCTCGACACGATCGTGAGCGCGCCGAACGAGCACACGCGGCGCAGGACGTAGGACGTGAACGCGACCCGACGCGACGCGCCGGGCGGGTTCGGGTCGTCCCCGGTCCGGAGGCGAAGGCGGCCGAGGAAACAACGGCCTTCAAACGCCGGTGAGTTGCTGTCCGGGGCGTGGATGCCCTGTGTGGGCGGATGCAGCATCTGCTCCACAGGGCATGGGATCAGCGTCCGTCGCCGGGCCGGTCGTCCGGCCCGCACTTGTCCGGGGTTCCGTCGTACTGCACGCAAGCGGTGACCTTCACGACGTAGTTGGTCGTGGAGGAGTCGCTGTACGTGGTCTCTCCCTGGCCCTTGGTGTTCCAGAGGCGGAGGCCCTTGGTGTTCTTGCGGTCGAACTCCGAGTAGACGGGGTTGCCGTCCGCCCTCTCGTCGCGCACGCCGACATTCTTGTTGCCCGACGACTGCCAGCTGAAGGCGTAAGAGATGTGGATGTCCGGGTTCGTGTGGTGGTTGAGCCTGGACGTGACGTCTTCGCCGGCGTCGGCGTAGGCCGGCGATGCCCCCGCAACGGCGCCGAGCAGGACAACGGCCATCGCGGTCTTCTTGGCGCTCCTGGATATCTGCATGATTCTCCCCTTTGACGCAGCAACTCAACGGCTGCGATTGGTGGTCATCACGAAGACGGCCTTCGGATATGACGCACCCATGGGCGGGGCAACGCCAGGCAGGTCACGCCGAGCGGATTCTGTTGAAGAGCCCCCCATGGAAGCGAGAAGAAGGCCTTCCTCGCGACCAGTGCAAGATCATACGCGGAAGCCGACGGCAGGCAAGCGCGGTTCCTGCGGGGCTCGCAGCATCGCTCGGCGTGCTTCGGCCGGGGAGGGAAGGAATCTCCGTGGTCACGCAACTTCCTTGCTGTGTAAGGGGATTTACCTACCTTCGTACGGCCAGGCTGGCAACCTCGTTGCCGGGAAGGAGCGTTGAAGTGCGGCACGCCTTCTCCACTATGTGACGTGCGTCATATGGCGTCGATGTCCGGCACTCGGCGTTCCTCTTGGCCGGTCGTGCCGATCCCTCAATGAAATAAGGGTTCAGGCGTCCTTGGGCCCGATTTGTCTTTGTGACGCAACGTGAACGTGCCGAGGAGCTTGGTTTTTCCTTTTGTCCGCCGATCGCCTTGGCCTAATATCGGCAACGATCGCGAGGGGCTGACCTCTCTCGCGCAACGGGGGACGATTCTCGGGGGCGCTGTTTCACGCTCACCGGAAGAGCCCGTCATCCGCGGGACAGGGGGGCCGCCTCTGCCCCGCAGCGCCACCGCGACGTCGCACGGTGACGCGGCAACAGCTATCCGAGGGCACATCACGTGAGCAACTCCGACACCGGGCCCGCGCCCGGCCCCGTACTCGACATTCAGGATCTGACCTACTCGGTCCGGGACCGAACCCTGTTCAACGGTCTGCAGCTCCGTGTCAGCGCCGGCGAGTCAGTGGCGATCACGGGGCCGAGCGGCTCGGGCAAGAGCACGCTGCTCTCGTCGATCCTCGGTCTGGTCACGCCGCACGGCGGAAGCATCAGGGTGGCCGGTGCGGACGTGACGAGGCTGCGGGGCAAGCAGATCGCCAAGCTGCGCAGCGAGACGATCGGCACGGTCTTCCAGTTCGGGGAGCTGCTGCCCGAACTCAGCCCGCTGGACAACGTGGCACTGGCGGCGCTGTTGTCGCGCTCCGACCGCGTCGGCGGGTACCGCCAGGCGCAGGAACTGCTCGACGAACTACGCGTTCCCCCGGCGGAGACGACGGAGGAACTCTCCGGGGGAGAGCGTCAGCGGACAGCTGTGGCTCGTGCGTTGATCAACTCTCCCGAGCTGATTCTGGCCGACGAGCCCACTGGCTCCCTCGACCCTGACGCCACCGCCCGCATCGCGGAACTGCTCTTCGGCCTCCCTCGGCGGCGCGCGTGCGGGCTGGTGCTGGTGACGCACGACGTCGAGGTTGCGGCACGAGCGGACCGGGTGCTGCGTCTTGAGGCCGGCCTGCTGGTTCCTGCCCGGGCGCGGGAGGCGGTGGAGGCGTGAGCGGGGCCGGACACGGCGGCTTGTCACTTCGGCTGCTGCGCATAGGGCGCGACGCGGGCCGGCGCTCGGAGGGGGCCGGAACCAGGGCCGCGGCCCTGGCGCTGTCGGCGCTCGCTGTCGCACTGTGCCTGGGCCTGATGGCGATGGTGCACGCCCACTACGTCGGCAAGGAGCTGCGGCGTGACGCCAGGACTCCGGTCGGGCCGACAGAGCGATCACAGGCCACCCGGGCCACGTTGTGGCTGGTCGGCTCGGACGCGCTGAAGGGCCAGCGGATCTACACCGTCGTATTCATCGCGCCGCACACGCCGAATGCCCCACTGCCTCCGGGGGTGGATCGCTGGCCGGGACCGGGTGAGGCCGTTCTGTCCCCCGGTCTGCTGAAAGCCGGCGCCGCGGAGGGAATCGCCGACCGGTACGGAAAGCTCTCGGGCACGGTCGGGCAGGAGGGGCTGGACGACCCTGGAGAGTGGCTCGCCTACGTCCGTCCCGCCCAGGGCATGAAGGCCGAGGCGCCGATCGAGGCCGTGGTCGGTTTCGGGCCGGAGGCAGGCACGCCGGCTGAAGGCCTGGAGCCGGGAACGGGGCGCGACAACGACAAGCCCGAGTGGATGTTCCAGGGCCTCGTCGTCGGCCTGCTGCTCGTACCGTCTCTCGTGCTCCTGGCCACCGCACTCCGTGCCGGGACGCATGGCCGTGACCGCAGAGCCGCACTGGTCGACGCCCTGGGCGGGCTGAGGCGCGACCGCGCCCTGATCGCCGCGGGCGAGGCGATGCGACCGGTGACGTGGGGAGCCCTCGCCTCGCTCCCGTTCTTCGCCGTGGCCGCGTTCGTAGACGTCCGGATCCCGCTCGTCGGCTACCTGACGTCGTCGGCCGACGTGCGTCAGCATGGCTGGCCGGTGCTGCTGACTCCGGTGGCGGTCATCGTGACGGCGCTGGCCCTTGCCGTCATCAGTGATCAGCTGTCCAGCCGGGCCAAGGGGCCCCGACCCGCCCACGCGAGCAGGTCGCGCCGACAGCGGTACCTCGCGATGCTCTGTGCGCCCGCGATCCTGCTCGCCGGCCGCGGTCCGGAACTGGCCGGCGACAGCACGCAGTACCGGGCATGGATCAGCTGGATCGGCCTCGCCCTCGTCGTACTCACCCTGCCGGCCGCAGTGGCCGTCGTCGTGGCCAAGCTCGGGGAAGGCCTGGAGCGGACCGGGCGACAGCGGGGGTGGGCCGGTGCGCTGATCGCGGGCCGCCGCATCAGCCACTACCCGGCGGCTACGGCCCGCCTGGTCACTGGTGTCACGGTTGCGCTGATCGTCTTCGCGCAGGCCCTCGCCTGGCAGGCGATGTTCGGGACCTACCACGCCGAAATGGAGGAGATCCTCAGCGCCACCGACAGGACGGTGGCCGAAATCGGCCCCAGGGGGACGGTCTCCACCCGGGAGGCCGCCGCCTACCTCGAGCTCCTCCCCGAGGGCCATGTGCCCGTCGTCATCGCGCCTCCCCGCACCGCCGGTGACGGCCCCATCACGGTCAGCGGAGGATGCGTGGCTCTGGAGAGCCTTCGGCTGCCGTGTTCGCCCGCACCGTCCCGCGTCGATGCCGCTCTCGATCGGCGCTTGCAGCAACTGCTCGACTGGAACACGGAAGGCGGCACCTATCTGAAGGTGGTGCGCGCCGACCAGGCCGAGCTGGCCAAGCAGACCGTGCACAGCACCAACACCCTGGCGGTGGTGAGGGCCGATGGCGGCGTCCCTGCCGTCGCGGCCCTCAAGGAAGCCTCCTACCTGGCTTATCCCCGCGGGGCCCAGGTCCGTTTTCCCGGCGAGGAGTGGCTGGCGGACGGCATCCCGGACCGGGACCAGGGCCGGTGGATCCGGCTCTTCGGGGTGCTGGGGACGGCAATCCTCGTGCTCGCCATCGGCCTCACCGGCAAGGCCGAGTTCCTGCGCCAGGGCCGGGCGCTGGCGCCGCTGACCGTGTTGACCGGCGGATACCGCGTCTTTCGCAGCAGCGCGGCCTGGGCGATCGTCGCGCCGCTCGCGCTCGCCGCACTGGCGGGGTGCGTCGTCGCCGCCTGGACCGCACGACCGGTCGCCCGGCCAGGAATGGCGTACTTCGTCCCCGGCGGTCTCATGGCGACCGCCGTCAGCGTAGTGCTCGCCGTGTCCGTCGTGATGGGGCTGTGGGCTGCTCGGATCGCCGGGCGACAGGCACGCGACTGGCGAGCCTAGGTGCCACGTCCGGCTCGGCCCGACCATCCGGTTCCGCCTGCGAGGCCCGGCACCTGAGGCCATCCCGATGTGAGCGTCTCCCGCACGCGTCGCCAGCCGACCTCACTCCCGCCGGCCTGGGCGCTCTGCCCGCGTGCCGGTCATCGGCCCGCCTCGGGCGTCTCAGCAGACGCCCGAGGCCGGCTTCGGCCGGCTCCGCCACACCCCGAGGACCTGAACGACTCCATGAGCTGCCACATGACCACCCTGCGGTGCCGCCTGCCCGTCTGGCTGATACCAGTGCTGTGGACCCTAGCCCTGGGCCTGTGGGGGCTGTCCCGGCAGCACAGCGTGTGGCGGGACGAAGCCGCGACCTGGCAGGTGGCCCGGCGGCCCGTCGCCGACATCTGGCACATGCTGGGGCAGGTAGACGCCGTGCACGGCCTCTACTACCTGCTGATGCACGGGCTCTTCGCATGCTTCGGGGCCGGCATCACGACACTGCGCCTGCCCTCCGTGCTGGCCACGGCGGTGGCGGCGGCGTGTGTGACGGTCATCGGTCACCGGCTGGCCGGCGGCTGGGCGGGCCTGGCGGGAGGCCTGGTGTTCGGGCTGCTGCCCGCCGTGCAGTTCTACCTGCAGGAGGGACGCCCGTACGCACTGGTCGCGGCAGGAGCCGGCATCTCCACACTGCTGCTGACCACCGCGTTGCAGGGACGCGACCGGAAAACGCACTGGGCGGCGTACGGCGGCACGGTCCTGCTGTGCGCGCTGCTCAACTGGCTGTCGCTGCTGATACTGCCCGCGCACGCGGCGACTCTGGCCTGGACGAGAACCGGGCGCGGGACATGGATCCGCTGGGCGGCGGCCGTCACGGCCGCCGTGGCAGCCGCCCTGCCGATGATCCTGTTCACCCTGACCCAGTCCCGGCAGGTGTCCTGGATCCCACCGCTGACCTGGCACATGCTGATCGGCCCGGCGATCGTGCTGGCCATCGGAGCTCTCGGGGCCCTTCTGGACCGGCCACGGGCAGGCCGACTGTCGCTGGCAGCCGTCGGCCTGCCGTTGCTGGCCGCGCCGCAGATCGGCCTGATCGGCCTGTCCCTGGTCAAGCCGCTCTTCCTGGACCGTTATGTCCTGTTCAGCATGCTGGGTCTGGCCCTGCTGATCGGCGCGGCACTGGGTGCGGTGGTACGGATGATCAAGCCGCGGTTCCCTCGGGTGTCACGATGCCTCGTGCCGGCCCTGGTCGCCGTGGCCGTGATCGCACTGTGGCCGCAATCGCTGGCCAAACGGTCCCCGGCCAGCCGTGTGGACGATGTCCTGGCGGTGGCGGCGGACGTGCGACTGCTCAAGAAGGACGGCGACGCGGTGGTCTTCGTCCCGGCGGCCCGCCGCGACACCGCACTGGTGTCCCCCACCGCGTTCGCCGGTCTGCGGGACATCGCGCTGGTGGAGAGTCCTTTTGCGTCCGGGACGCTGAAGGGGGAGGAGGCGAGCCCGGAGCGCATACGGACCGCGATGCTGGCGCAGCGGCGGATCATGCTGATCACCGATACGCCCGAGGTGGCCCGGCCGGTGTCGGCAGAAAGGGACAGGGAGAAGATCGCCGTCCTGCAGAAGTGCTTCACCGCGGTGGCGGACAAGCAGGTCCGCGGGCGGCGGGTGACGGTGTACGAGCGGCTCCGGCCGGACCGGTAGGGCAATGAAGGTGCTGCCGCGGGAAAACCCGAGGGGCCCGGACCGAATCGCGATTCGGTCCGGGCCCCTCGGGCGACGTGACAAGCCGAGCTACGGGACCTGCGCCGCCCGCGCCTCGCGGCTTTCCCGCCGGTTTCCGCGGAAGGTGTTCACCCGGCGCGCCGTGGCGAACAGTGGGATCGTCGCCGCCATGACGATCTGCAGCGCGCAGCCCGTCTGCAGCAGCACCTGACCGCCCGGCGCGTCGAACGCCCACGCCGCCAGCATGCCCATGGCCGACACGATCCAGGCGAGCACCGCCACCGCGAGGATGCCCCGCGGCTTCGGGTACTCGACCCGGCTCACCATCAGCCAGGCGGTACCGACGACCGCCAGCAGTGTCGCCTCGAACGGCAGCTCGAGCAGCACGATCGAGACGACCGTGAGCGCACCGAATGGCGAGGGCATGCCCTGGAAGGTGCCGTCCTTCACGGTGACGCACGAGAAGCGGGCAAGCCGCAGCACCACCGCCAAGAGCACAACGATCGCGCCCACCGCCGCGACCCGCTCATGCGCGTCCCTCGCGACCATGCCGTACACGAGCACGAAGTACGCAGGCGCCAGACCGAAGCTGATCAGATCGGAGAGATTGTCCAGCTCCGCACCCATCGGCGACGACCGCAGTTTGCGGGCGACGAGGCCGTCGAACAGGTCGAAGACAGCCGCGCACAGCATCAGTATGACGGCCGTGGCCGCGCTGTTGCGGGCCATGCCCAGGTCGTCGCCCGAGAGGTGCGGGATGAGGATGCCCGTGGTGGTGAAGTACACCGCCATGAAGCCGCACGTGGCGTTGCCGAGAGTCAGAGTGTCCGCTATCGACAGGCGCAGCGACAGCGGCATCTCCTCCTCTTCGTCCACCTCGTCGGCCTCCGGCACCCAGCCGGCCTTGGTGTCCGGATCAATCACGGTCAATGCGAGTCACCCCAGCCACGGTCTTCTGGCCGACCTCGACCGCGACCTCCACACCCTCGGGCAGGTACAGGTCCACGCGCGAGCCGAACCGGATCAGGCCGATCCGCTCGCCCTGCTCGACCTTGGTGCCCTGCGGCACGTACGGGACGATGCGGCGGGCCACCGCGCCGGCGATCTGGATCATCTCGATGTCACCGAGCTCGGTGTCGAAGTGCCAGACGACCCGCTCGTTGTTCTCGCTCTCCTTGTTGAAAGCGGGAACGAAGCCGCCCGGGATGTGCTCCACGGACGTGACCGTGCCGGCCAGCGGCGCGCGGTTGACGTGCACGTTGAGCGGGCTCATGAAGATCGCGACGCGGGTCCGCCCGTCCTTCCACGGCATGATGCTCTGCACCACACCGTCGGCCGGCGAGATGACCCGGCCCTGGGCGATCTCACGCTCGGGGTCGCGGAAGAACCACAGCATCCCCGCTGCCAGCGCGGTGGCGGGAACGGCGACGGCCTTGGCGGCACCCGAGCGGCGGGCGCGGACCAGGCTGACGGCTGCGGTGGCGACGGTCGGGAGGAGCCACGGCGATGCTCCGCGCGCGAGGCGTACGCCGACTCGGCTGTCGCGAGGTGCAGAGGTTTGGCTGTGGGGCATGGATGACCTTCGTAGCGGATGATGCCGCGCTTCGGCGGGGGACGGCGGCTTTCCGGCGATCGTAGCGGCTCCGGGCCGCAACTGGGTAAGCCAGGAAGCCGAGTCGGCGGCCGAAGAGCGCTGACGGGGTGTGATCTTGTTCTCCAAGAAAACACCCCGTATCCGGACATCTAGCCCTGGAATCGATACTCTTCGAGCAGTCTCCGGCCGATGATCATTTTCTGGATCTCGGCGGTACCTTCACCGATCAGCAGCATCGGAGCCTCACGGTAGAGGCGCTCGATCTCGTACTCCTTGGAGAAGCCGTAGCCGCCGTGGATCCGGAAGGCGTCCTCCACGACCTCTTTGCAGTACTCGGAGGCCAGGTACTTCGCCATACCGGCCTCGAGGTCGTTTCGTTCCCCGGAATCCTTTTTGCGTGCTGCATTGACCATCATCGCATGAGCGGCCTCGACCTTGGTAGCCATCTCCGCCAGCTTGAACTGAATGGCCTGGTGCTGGGCGATGGGCTTTCCGAAGGTGTGACGCTGCTGCGCGTACCGGACGCCGAGCTCGAAGGCACGCTGAGCGACGCCGCAGCCACGCGCCGCCACGTTGACCCGGCCGACCTCCACGCCGTCCATCATCTGGTAGAAGCCCCGGCCGGTGACCCCGCCGAGCACCCGGTCGGCGGGAATCCGCAGGCCGTCCATGATGAGCTCGGTGGTGTCGACGCCCTTGTAGCCCATCTTCTCGATCTTGCCCGGGATGGTCAGTCCGGGGCGGACCTCACCGAAGCCGGGCTCCTTCTCGACCAGGAAGGTGGTCATCGACTTGTGGGGCGCGGTGCCTTCGGGGTGACCTTCGTCACTTCTGACCAGGACGGCGACCAGCGAGGACGTTCCGCCGTTCGTCAGCCACATCTTCTGGCCGTTCAGGACGTACGCGTCGCCGTCCCTGACCGCCTTCGACGTGATGGCCGACACATCGGAGCCCAGGCCCGGCTCCGACATCGAGAACGCGCCGCGGATGTCGCCGGCGGCCATCTTCGGCAGGAAATAGTCCTTCTGCTCCTGCGTGCCGTGCTGCTTGAGCATGTACGCCACGATGAAGTGGGTGTTGATGATGCCGGACACCGACATCCACCCGCGGGCGATCTCCTCCACGCACAGCGCGTACGTCAGGAGTGACTCGCCCAGGCCCCCGTACTCCTCGGGGATCATCAGGCCGAACAGGCCCAATTCCTTCAGGCCGTCGACGATCGCTTGCGGGTACTCGTCGCGGTGCTCCAGCTCGGTGGCGACCGGGATGATCTCCTTGTCGACGAAGTCCCGGACGGTGGAGAGGATCTCCTGCTGGACGTCGGTGAGACCGGCGGTCTGGGCGAGGCGGGCCATGACTACTTCTCCTGCTGCTTCAGCTCGGGGCGGCCCGGCTGCTCGCCGCCGCGCTCCTTGATGTACGTCTCGGTCGGCACCATGACCTTGCGGCGGAACACGCACACCAGGGTGCCGTCCTGCTTGTAGCCCTTGGTCTCGACGTGGACGATGCCGCGGTCGTTCTTCGACTTCGACGGCCACTTGTCCAGCACGGTCGTCTCGCCGTAGATCGTGTCGCCGTGGAAGGTCGGCGCCACGTGCTTGAGCGACTCGATCTCCAGGTTGGCGATCGCCTTGCCGGAGATGTCGGGCACGGACATGCCGAGCAGCAGCGAGTAGATGTAGTTCCCGACCACGACGTTCTTGCCGAAGTCCGTCGTGTTCTCGGCGTAGTTGGCGTCCATGTGGAGCGGGTGGTGGTTCATGGTGAGGAGGCAGAACAGGTGATCGTCGTACTCCGTGACCGTCTTGCCCGGCCAGTGCTTGTACGTCGCCCCGACCTCGAACTCCTCGTAGGTGCGTCCGAACTGCATGGCGCTCACGCCTCCGGGATCTCGAACGTGCTGGTGCGCCGCATGCCGGCGGCGCGGCCCTTGCCCGCGATGACCAGGGCCATCTTGCGGCTGGCCTCGTCGATCATCTCGTCGCCGAGCATCGCCGAGCCCTTCTTGCCGCCCGCCTCGGACGTGTAGTACTCGTACGCGTCCAGGATCAGCTCGGCGTGGTCGTAGTCCTCCTGGGAGGGGGAGAAGACCTCGTTCGCGGCGTCCACCTGGCCCGGGTGCAGCACCCACTTGCCGTCGAAGCCGAGCGCCGCGGCGCGGCCGGCGACCTCGCGGAAGCCGTCGACGTTGCGGATCTGCAGGTAGGGGCCGTCGATCGCCTGGAGGTTGTTGGCGCGGGCGGCCATCAGGATCTTCATCAGGATGTAGTGGTAGGCGTCCGCCGGGTAGCCGGGCGGCTGCTCGCCCACCACCAGCGATTTCATGTTGATGGACGCCATGAAGTCGGCCGGGCCGAAGATGATCGTCTCGATGCGCGGCGAGGCCTGCGCGATCTCGTTGACGTTGTTCAGGCCCTGCGCGTTCTCGATCTGCGCCTCGATGCCGATCCGGCCGACCTCGAAGCCCATCGTCTTCTCGATCTGGGTCAGCAGGAGGTCCAGGGCGACGATCTGCTGGGCGTCCTGGACCTTCGGCAGCATGATGCAGTCGAGGTTGGGGCCCGCGCCCTCGACGACCGTGACGACGTCGCGGTACGTCCACTCGGTCGTCCAGTCGTTGACGCGCACGACCCGGGTCTTGCCGGTCCAGTCGCCCTCGTTGAGGAACTTGACGATGGTGTGCCGCGCCTCGGGCTTGGCGAGCGGCGCGCACGCGTCCTCCAGGTCGAGGAAGACCTGGTCCGCCGGGAGGCCCTGCGCCTTCTCCAAAAAGCGCGGGTTCGAGCCCGGTACGGCCAGGCACGAGCGCCGGGGGCGAAGGCGGTTGACGGTGGTCATGCGGGGACCTCCAGAGGGTCGAGCTTGTTCGCGTTCCGGATCTCGTCGACGATGCGGCCGATGATTCCGGTGATGTCGAAGTCCTTCGGGGTGAAGACCGCTGCCACGCCCGCGGCCCTGAGCTGTTCGGCGTCACCGTTGGGGATGATGCCACCTGCGATCACCGGTATATCTGTGGCACCGGCCACACGCAGCCGCTCCAGCACGTCCGGCACCAGCTGGGCGTGCGAACCGGAGAGGATCGACAGGCCGACCGCGTGCACGTCCTCCGCGAGGGCCGCGTCAACGATCTGTTCCGGTGTCAGCCGGATGCCCTGGTAGACCACTTCGAACCCGGCGTCGCGGGCCCGGACGGCGATCTGCTCGGCGCCGTTGGAGTGCCCGTCCAGGCCCGGCTTGCCGACCAGGAAGCGCAGCTTGCCCACGCCGAGGTCACGAGCCGTCAGCTCCACCTTTCGGCGCACCTGGGCCAGCTTGGAGCCCTCCTCGGCGGGCACGGCCACCGGCGCGGAGGACACGCCGGTCGGCGCGCGGAACTCGCCGAACACCTCGCGCAGGGCCCCGGCCCACTCACCGGTCGTGACGCCGGCGCGGGCGCACTCCAGGGTGGCCTCCATGAGGTTGTCCGTGCCCCGCGCGGCCTCCTTCAGCTTCTCCAGCGCCTTGCAGGGACGCGGGTGGTTGAAGGGCGGCTGGTAGCGGGTGTCGCGCCAGTGCTGGAGCGAGGCGATCACCCGGGCCTCGACCGCCGGGTCGACCGTCTGGATCGCGGTGTCCAGGTCGGCGGTGAGCGGGTTCGGCTCGGTCGACTCGAAGATGTTGACGCCGACGATCTTCTCCTGGCCGGACTCGATCCGCGCGCGGCGCTCGGCGTGCGAGGCGACCAGCTGGGACTTGAGGTAGCCGGACTCGACGGCGGCCATCGCGCCGCCCATCTCCTGGATGTGGTCGATCTCGGCGAGCGCCGCCTCGACCAGCTCCTCCACCTTCGCCTCGATCACCTTCGAGCCCTCGAAGATGTCGTCGTACTCCAGCAGGTCGCTCTCGTACGCCAGCACCTGCTGGATGCGCAGCGACCACTGCTGGTCCCAGGGGCGGGGCAGGCCGAGGGCCTCGTTCCAGGCCGGGAGCTGCACGGCACGCGCGCGGGCGTCCTTGGAGAGCGTCACGGCCAGCATCTCCAGGACGATCCGCTGGACGTTGTTCTCCGGCTGCGCCTCGGTCAGGCCGAGCGAGTTGACCTGGACGCCGTAGCGGAAGCGGCGGTGCTTGGGGTTCTCGATGCCGTACCGCTCGCGCGTGATCCGGTCCCAGATGCGGCCGAACGCCCGCATCTTGCACATCTCCTCGATGAAGCGGACGCCCGCGTTCACGAAGAAGGAGATCCGGCCGACGACGTCGCCCATGCGCTCCTGCGGCACCTGCCCGGAGTCGCGCACGGCGTCGAGGACGGCGATGGCGGTGGACATCGCGTACGCGATCTCCTGGACCGGCGTGGCGCCCGCCTCCTGCAGGTGGTAGCTGCAGATGTTGATCGGGTTCCACTTCGGGATGTGGGAGACCGTGTACGCGATCATGTCCGTCGTGAGGCGGAGCGACGGCCCCGGCGGGAAGACATGGGTCCCCCGGGACAGGTACTCCTTCACGATGTCGTTCTGGGTCGTCCCCTGGAGCTTGGTGATGTCCGCGCCCTGCTCCTCGGCGACGACCTGGTAGAGCGCCAGCAGCCACATGGCCGTGGCGTTGATGGTCATCGAGGTGTTCATCTGCTCCAGGGGGATGTCCTGGAACAGCCGGCGCATGTCACCGAGGTGCGCGATCGGCACCCCGACCCGGCCGACCTCGCCGCGGGCGAGGATGTGGTCGGAGTCGTAGCCGGTCTGGGTCGGCAGGTCGAAGGCGACCGACAGACCCGTCTGGCCCTTGGCGAGGTTGCGCCGGTACAGCTCGTTGGACGCCTCGGCCGTGGAGTGACCGGCGTACGTGCGCATCAGCCACGGCCGGTCCTTCTGACGCTCACTCATGCGGCGCTCCTCAGATGTTCCGGAAGCGGTTGATGGCGTCGAGGTGCTGGGCGCGCATCTCCTGGTCGCGCACGCCCAGGCCCTCCTCGGGGGCGAGGCACAGCACGCCGACCTTGCCCTGGTGGGCGTTGCGGTGGACGTCGTGGGCGGCCTGGCCGGTCTCCTCCAGGGGGTAGACCTTCGACAGGGTCGGGTGGATCTTGCCCTTGGCGATGAGGCGGTTGGCCTCGTAGGCCTCGCGGTAGTTCGCGAAGTGCGAGCCGATGATCCGCTTCAGGGACATCCACAGGTAGCGGTTGTCGTACTGGTGCATGTAGCCGGAGGTGGAGGCGCAGGTGACGATGGTGCCGCCCTTGCGGGTGACGTAGACCGAGGCGCCGAAGGTCTCGCGGCCGGGGTGCTCGAAGACGATGTCGACGTCCTCACCGCCGGTGAGCTCGCGGATGCGCTTGCCCAGGCGCTTCCACTCCCGCGGGTCCTGGGTGTTCTCGTCCTTCCAGAACTTGTAGCCCTCGGCGTTGCGGTCGATGATCAGCTCGGCGCCCATCTTCCGGCAGATCTCGGCCTTCTCCGGCGAGGAGACGACACAGATCGGGGTGGCGCCGCCCGCCAGGGCGAACTGGGTGGCGTAACTGCCGAGGCCGCCGCTCGCCCCCCAGATCAGGACGTTGTCGCCCTGCTTCATCTGGGCGCCGTTGCGGGAGACCAGCTGGCGGTAGGCGGTGGAGTTGACCAGGCCCGGGGCCGCGGCCTCCTCCCAGGTGAGGTGCTTCGGCTTGGGCATCAGCTGGTTGGTCTTCACCAGCGCGATCTCGGCCAGGCCGCCGAAGTTGGTCTCGAAGCCCCAGATGCGCTGCTCGGGGTCGAGCATGGTGTCGTCGTGGCCGTCCGGGGACTCCAGCTCGACGCTCAGGCAGTGGGCGACGACCTCGTCACCCGGCTGCCAGGCGTTCACACCCGGGCCCGTGCGCAGCACGACGCCCGCGAGGTCGGAGCCGATGATGTGGTACGGCAGGTCGTGGCGCTTGGTCAGCGGGGAGAGCCTGCCGTAGCGCTCCAGGAAGGCGAAGGTCGACACGGGCTCGAAGATCGAGGTCCACACCGAGTTGTAGTTGACCGAGGAGGCCATGACGGCCACCAGGGCCTCGCCCGGGCCGAGTTCGGGCACCGGGACCTCGTCCAGGTGGATCGACTTGCGCGGGTCCTTGTCGCGGGTCTCCAGGCCCGCGAACATCTCCGTCTCGTCCTTGTGCACGGTGATCGCGCGGTACGACTCGGGGAGCGGCAGGTTGGCGAAGTCGGCCGGCGTGGAGTCGGGCGACTGGATCGCGGCCAGGATGTCCTTCACGGTCACGGTGTTGCCTCCGGCGATACGCGCCCCTTGAGGGGAGGGGCGCTGAGGGTTACGTCGGGCTGCTGAGGGTTCGGGGTGTGCCGTCGGTTCGGCGGTGGTGCTGTTCGGCAGCGCTTTGTGGCGCGGGAGGTTGCCTGTGACGCAGGCGTCCGGGGCGCGCGGGCTGTGGTGGCCCGCTGGGACAGGCGCCCGGACTCCTTCAACGTATGACACCGCGTGTCAGCTGACAAGGCACTGAGTGCCAGAACTTGCTCTCAGATGAAATCTTTACGCAACAAATGAGCGATGATCGATCGAAGGACCCCTCGGAGACGCCCGCAAACGTGCCCTGACATGCCAAAACGGCCACCCGGTGGGGTGGCCGTCGTCACAGCGGGAGAGGCGCCGGTGCAGTGGGGAAGGGCGCGGTCAGTGCTCCTTGAGGGCCTGCTCGATCGTCCGCATGACCTCGTCCAGCGGGGCGTCGGTGCGGGCCACGGTCACCAGGACCTCGCCCTGCCCGGAGACCGACGCCGCCGGCGGCTTGGGGGGCGCGGCCCGGCCCGCCATGATCCCCGTGCCGAAGGTCTTGCGGACGATCGCGAAGGCGTGGTCGAGCTGGGCCTCCACATCGCCCTGGCCGCCCGCCCGCAGCCAGCGGCGCAGGACGTGGTTGTGGGCGGTGACGACCGCGGACGCGGCGACCTCCGCCAGCAGCGGGTCGTCGTTGGCGTCGTCGTCGTGCGCGTGCTCGTCGAAGTGGCCGAGCAGATAGCGCGTGAACAGGCGCTCGTAGCGGGCCACCGAGGCGATCTCGGCCTCGCGCAGGGTGGGCACCTCACGCGTGAGCTTGTAGCGGGCGACCGAGATCTCCGGCCGGGCCGCGTACATCTTCATGACTTCCTTGATGCCGCGGCACACCGTGTCGAGCGGATGCTCGTGCGCGGGCGCGGCGTTGAGCACCGCCTCGGCGCGGATCAGGGTGTCGTCGTGGTCCGGGAAGATCGCCTCTTCCTTGGAGCGGAAGTGACGGAAGAAGGTGCGGCGGGCGACCCCGGCCGCGGCCGCGATCTCGTCGACGGTGGTCGCCTCGTACCCCTTGGTCGCGAACAGTTCCATCGCGGCGGCCGCCAGCTCCCGGCGCATCTTGAGGCGCTGGGCGGCGGCTCGGCTGCCTGCGGCACTCTCCGGCGCGTCGGTCGTAGCTGGTGTACGTGAGGACTTGGCGGGCTGGGACATGCCCCGAACGTACTGCATGTGCGCAGCTCGGTGCGCATGCACCGGGTCTCCCCCGCCCGCCGAGGGCGGGGGAGCACCAGCGGGGTCGAGCAGTCCGCCCCAGTCCTCGCCGGCGCGGAACCAGTCGCCGGGGCGCTCAGCGCTTGGCATATTCGCGGAAGCCACGGCCGGTCTTGCGGCCGAGGCAGCCCGCGGCCACCAGGTGCTCCAGGAGCGGCGCCGGGGCGAGCCCCGGGTCGCGGAACTCGCGGTGCAGGACCTTCTCGATGGCCAGCGAGACGTCGAGCCCGACCACGTCCAGCAGCTCGAAGGGGCCCATCGGGTAGCCGCCGCCCAGCTTCATCGCCGCGTCGATGTCGTCGAGCGAGGCGTAGTGCTCCTGGACCATCTTGATCGCGTTGTTGAGGTACGGGAACAGCAGCGCGTTGACGATGAAACCGGCCCGGTCGCCGCAGTCGACGGGGTGCTTGCTGATCCTGCCGCAGACCTCGCGGACCGTGGCGTGGACGTCGTCGGCCGTCAGGACCGTACGGACCACCTCGACCAGCTTCATCGCCGGCGCCGGGTTGAAGAAGTGCATGCCGATCACGTCCTGCGGGCGCGAGGTGGCGCGGGCGCAGGCGACGACCGGGAGGGAGGAGGTGGTGGTGGCCAGGACCGCGCCCGGCTTGCAGACCTTGTCCAGCGTCGCGAACAGCTGCCGCTTGACCTCCAGGTCCTCGGCGACGGCCTCGACGGCCAGGTCCACGCCGGAGAAGTCGTCGTAGGTGCCGGTCGGGGTGATCCGGTCCAGGGTCTGCGCGGCGGCCTCGGCGGTCATCCGCCCCTTGTCGACGGAGCGGGCCAGCGACTTGCCGACGCGGGCCTTGGCGGCCTGCGCCTTCTCCTCGCTGCGGGCGGCGAGGACGACGTCGTAGCCGGCCTTGGCGAAGACCTCCGCGATGCCCGAGGCCATGGTGCCCGAGCCCGCGACACCGACCGAGCGGACCGGCCGCCCGGGTGCCAGGTCGGCGCCCTCCAGCGGGGTCAGCGCGTCCCTCACGACGGTGCCGCTGCCCGGCGCCTCGTAGGTGTAGAAGCCGCGCCCCGCCTTGCGGCCCGTCAGGCCCGCCTCGCTGAGCTGCTTCAGGATCGGGGCCGGGGCGTGCAGCCGGTCGCGGGACGCCGCGTACATGGCCTCCAGGACCGTGCGGGCGGTGTCGATGCCGATCAGGTCCAGCAGGGCCAGCGGGCCCATGGGCAGTCCGCAGCCCAGCCGCATCGCGGCGTCGATGTCCTCGCGGGAGGCGTACTTCGCCTCGTACATCGCGGCGGCCTGGTTGAGGTAGCCGAACAGCAGCCCGTCGGCGACGAACCCGGGCCGGTCGCCGACCGCGACGGGCTCCTTGCCGAGGTCCAGGGCGAGGTTGGTGACGGCGGTGACGGCGGCCGGGGCGGTCAGCACGGAGGAGACGATCTCGACCAGCTTCATCGCCGGGGCCGGGTTGAAGAAGTGCAGGCCGAGCACCCGCTCCGGGCGCGCCGAGTCGGCGGCCAGGCGGGTGACGGACAGGGCGTTGGTGCCGGTCGCCAGGATCGTCTCCGGGCGCACGATCCCGTCCAGCTCCCGGAAGATCTGCTGCTTGACCTCGTACGACTCCGGCGCGACCTCGATCACCAGGTCGGCGTCGGACGCGGCGCGCAGGTCGGTGGAGGTGCGCACACGGGCGAGGACGTCCGCGCGCTCCTGCTCGGTCAGACGGCCGCGTTCGACGGCGCGGGCGGTGGAGGACTCCAGGGCGGCGACGCACTTCGCGGCCTGGGCCTCGCTGATGTCGATGCCGACGACGTCGCGGCCGGCCCTGGCCAGGACTTCGGCGATGCCGGTGCCCATCGTGCCGAGGCCGACGACGGCGATGGTCCGGAGCGGGGACAGGGACGTGCCGGAAAGGGGAGTGGCCATCGCGGGACTCCAGGAATGAGGGTGACGACGGATGCGCGCCCGGGTGCGCCGAAGGGCGCACCGGGTGCGTGAGGAAGTGCGGGTGCTGGCCGGGCTGCTGGCGCACACGCCCGGTGCCGTCGCTGGTCCCCGCCCGGCGCGGCCGAGCACGGGGGCCGGGCGCGCACACGCCCGGACAACGGCGGGTCCGACCGGCCCTGTCCCCAGGCCGAGTCGCACTGCGGTACCTGCGGTACCGAACCGACTGCACTCACGACGGCCGCGTCACCAAACCGCCGTGAGGAGGTGCGAGTGGGTAACTCGCTCGTCTGAGCTTAACTGGCGGGTAACGAGCGCGCCAGCCCCCGTGTTTGTGATGTACGTCCCGGGCGGCCCGCACCGCCTCTAATCTCGGTGTCATGGACGAAGAGTTGCGATCACTCACGGAGCGCTTACGGGCGGAGTCGGGAGGGCCGGCGGCGTACGACCGTCTCGTGGCGACCGATGACCTCGACGCACTGGCTGGGGTGCTCACGGAGCCCGGACAGCCGCTGTGGGCCCGGGAGCTCGCCGCGTTCCGGATGGGACTCGCGGGGGACCGGCGGGCCTTCGAGTCGCTGGTCCTGCTGCTGAACCACCGTGATCCGCCGCGCTGCGCATCCGCCGCGTACGCCCTCGCCCGCCTGGGCGATCCGCGCACCGCCCGCGCGGCCGCCGCCCTGGCCACCAATGAACTCCGTGTCGCCTACGCCCTGCACCCGGTACGGCTGCTGACCGAGCTGCGCGCCCCGGAGGCCGTGCCCGCGCTGATCACCACCCTGCAGCGGCGGCTGCGCCCGCACGACCCGTACCGGCGTGTGGCCCTCGCCTGCGTGGAGGGGCTCGGCGCGCTGGGGGACGCCCGGGCCAGACCCGTCCTCAAGGAGGCCCTGGCGCATCCCGCGCTCGCCGAGGCGGCGGTGCGGGCGCTGGAGCGGATTCCCCGGCCGAGGTGACGTCCGCAGCGCAGAGCTCCCGTACGTACCTCAGCTCCGGCACGACGGCGCCGCCGGCCTCGAAGGGCTCCTCGGCGCCGTCCGCCCGGAAGCCGGACCGCTCGTAGAAGCGGCGGGCCCGGGCGTTGCCCTTGAGGACCCACAGGAACATGCGGTCATGACCGGCGGCGGCGCACCGCCGCACGGACTCCTGGAGCAGGAGCCGCCCGGCGCCGCCGCCGTACCGTGCCGGATGGACGTAGAGCGCGTACAACTCCCCGTCCGCGGTGGGTGCGTCACCGTCCCGGTACGGACCGTACGCCGCCCAGCCGACGACCGTGCCGTCCCGCTCCGCGACCAGGTTCACCACGCTGCCGTCGCTCCGGACGAGCAGCTCCCGCCGCCGCGCGGCGTCCTCCCTCACGCTGAGCGCGTCGAGGTACGACCGGGGCATCAGCCCCCGGTAGGCGGTCTGCCAGCCGCGAACGCGGATCTCGGCGACGGCGGCGCAGTCGGCGAGCGTCATCTCCCGTATGCCGTGCTCGTCCGGGGCGAGCCGACCGGAGGCGGCGGAGCGGCCGCCCACGACGGGATGCGGGTGCCGCGGGGGCGGCACGGCGCCGTTGGGGGCAGGCGTCCTGGTCGGCTCACTCATGTGTCCATCTTGGACCAGGGGGCTGACAACGCCCGCCGCCCGACGGCCTGTCGGGGCGTCTACCCGCGGAAGCCGAGCATCCCGTGCAGCGTCGCGCCGCGCAGGGTCGTCGACGCAGCGTCGGACGGCTTCGGGTCGGGCAGGGCCGGGCACACCGCGTCGATCTCACCGCCGCCGCGCGGCACCGTGCCGTTCGTCAGGTACGCCGCCAGGTGCTTGTCCAGGCAGGTGTTCCCGCTCAGCGTGACGCCGTGGTTGCCGCCGCCCTCCTCGACCACCAGGCTGGAGCGGGCCAGCAGGCGGTGCATCGTGACGCCGCCCTCGTACGGGGTGGCCGCGTCGTTCGTCGCCTGGAACAGCAGCACCGGCGGCAGCTTGCCGTTGGCGACGTTCACCGGCTTCAGCGGCTCAATGGGCCAGAACGCGCACGGCGCATTGTACCAGGCGTTGTTCCACGTCATGAACGGGGCCTTCTCGTGCACCGCCCAGTTGTCCCGGCGCCACTGCCGCCAGTCGCGCGGCCAGGCGGCGTCCCGGCACTCCACCGCCGTGTAGATGCTGTAGCCGTTGTCGCCGGAGGAGTCGACGGCCCCCAAGTTCTCGTACGCCTCGACCAGCGGGTCGGCGTCCTTGTCGGTCACGTACGCCGCGAACGCCTCGGCCAGAGAGGGCCAGTAGCCGTTGTAGTAGCCGCCGGGGATGAACGTGTCCTCCAGTTCGGAGGCCCCCACCTTGCCGCCGGCCGGCTTCTTCGCGAGCGCCGCACGCATCGCGTACCACTGGGCCTCGATCCGCTCCGGGTCGGTGCCGAGCCGGTAGGTGCCGTCGTGCTTGGCGACCCAGGCCAGGAAGGCGCGGTGACGGTCGTTGAAGGCGAGGTCCTGGTTGAGGTTGACGTCGTACCACACCTCGGTCGGGTCGACGACCGAGTCCAGCACCAGGCGCCGCACCCGCTCCGGGAACAGCTTGGCGTAGACGGCGCCCAGATAGGTCCCGTACGAGTAGCCGAAGTAGTTGAGCTTCCTCGCGCCGAGCGCCTGCCGGATCAGGTCCATGTCCCGCACGGCGCTGACGGTGTCGATGTACGGCAGTACGTCCGCGTACTTGCTGCCGCACGCCGCGGCGAAGGACTTGGCGCGGGCCAGGTTGGCCTTCTCCACGGCGGGTGTGCTCGGCACGGAGTCGGGGCGCACCGGGGCGAAGTGGCCCGGATCGCAGTCCAGCGCGGGCTCGCTCGCGCCCACCCCGCGCGGGTCGAAGCCGATCACGTCGTACTGGGCCGCGACCTCCTTGGGCAGCGAGGAGGCGACGGCCCCGGCGAGCGTGAGACCGCTGCCGCCCGGGCCGCCGGGGTTCACCAGCAGCGGGCCCTGGTACGTCGTCGCGGTGTGCGGGATGCGGGTCAGTGCGAGCGTGATCTGCCGCTCGTGCGGCTTGGCGTGGTTCAGCGGCACCTTCAGGGTCGCGCACTGGAGCGTCGGATGGTCCTCGGTGCCGCACTTCTTCCAGGCGGGTCTAGCGACCGACGCGGTATCGGCGGCGCGCGGCGCGCTCGCCCCGGCGGGGACGGCGCTGAGGCTTCCGGCCACGACGACGGCGGCGCCGCACAGCACGGCTGCGCGTGTTCTCATGGAGTCCTCCCGGGACGGAGGTCGGCGGACCGCGAGGCTCACGGCCCTCGCCGCATCGTCCCGGAAAGCCTCCCCGGAAAAACGTGTTCTGTCGAAACTTTGACCCAGTTGGGCCGTCGAATGCCCTCGAACGCTCCTAGATGAGCGAAAGTTGGGTCGGTTCGGACACCGGCGGCTCCGGCGGGCCCGGTGCCGGGGTCCGTCGCGGCATACCGGCCCGCATCGGGCCGATGCCGTACTCCTGGGCCAGGTCGTGGACCTGACGGGTGATCCGGCGCTGGTACCACTTCGGGGCGTAGGCGCCCGCCGCGTACAGCCGCTCGTACCGGCGCACCAGGTGCGGGTGGTGCCGGCCGAGCCAGGCCATGAACCACTCACGGGCGCCCGGCCGCAGATGCAGCACCAGCGGGGTGACGGACGTGGCCCCGGCCGCGGCGATCGCCCGTACGGTGGCGCGCAGTTGGGCCGGTTCGTCGCTCAGGAACGGGATCACCGGCGCCATCAGGACACCGCAGCCGATGCCGTGCTCGGAGAAGGTCCGCACGACCTCCAGACGGCGCTCCGGCGCGGGCGTGCCCGGCTCGACGGTGCGCCACAGCCCGGTGTCGGTGAAGCCGACCGAGACGGCGATCCCGACCTCGGTCACCTCCGCCGCCTGCTTGATCAGGTCCAGGTCGCGCAGGATGAGCGTCCCCTTGGTCAGGACGGAGAAGGGGTTCGCGTGGTCGCGCAGGGCGCCGATGATGCCCGGCATCAGCCGGTACCGGCCCTCCGCCCGCTGGTAGCAGTCGACGTTCGTGCCCATCGCGATGTGCTCGCCCTGCCAGCGGTGCGAGGCGAGCTGGCGGCGCAGCAGCTCGGGGGCGTTCACCTTGACCACGATCTGGGTGTCGAAGCCGAGGCCCGTGTCCAGGTCCAGATAGCTGTGCGTCTTGCGGGCGAAGCAGTACACGCACCTATACTTCTGCCCGTGACACCATTTCAGAGGGGCGCCACCTACGAGCGGATCTCCAAGGCCGACGACGGTGACGAGGATGGCGTCGAGCGCCAGCACGAGGACACCACCGAACTCGCCCAAAGACGGGGTATTCCCATCGAAGGCCGGTGCTTCCGGGACAACGACAGGAGCGCCACGCACGGCAAGCACCGCCCCGACTACGAACGGCTCATGGCCGCCGTCCAGCGCGGCGAAGTCGACGTCATCATCGTCTACATGCTCGGCCGCTTGTGGCGAAACCGGCGAGAACGAGCCGAAGGAATCGAGATCCTCCGCCAGCACGGCGTGAGCGTGCTCTGCGTGAAGGGCCCCGAGCTGGACCTCACGACGGCCGCCGGGCGGCTCCTGGCCGGGCTCCTGGGCGAAGTCGACACGTTCGAAGTCGAGCAGATGTCGGAGCGGGAGCAGCGCGAGATGCGCCAGCGCGTCGAGCGCGGCCAGGTCCCGACCGGGCCGCGCTGCTTCGGCTACACGGCGGACGGCTCCGAGGTCATCGACAGCGAGGCTGCCGAAGTCCGCAAGATGTATGAGGCGCTGGCGGCCGGAGCCACCCTGTCGGGTATCGCAGCCGACCTGAACGCTCGGCAGATCCTGAACCGCAACGGCAGGCCGTGGAGCCACAACGCCGTGCGCTACCTACTCCAGAACGAGCGGTACGCAGGCCTGCGCGAGTACAACGGCGCCGTGTATCCGGGGAAGTGGCCGGCGATCGTCAGTGAGGACCAGTGGCGCCATGCCGTCGCCGTGCTCACGGACCCGTCACGGAAGACGTCGCCGGGGCCCGCCCGCAAGTGGCTGCTGTCTGGGATCGCCCGGTGCGGGGTGTGCAACGACGGCACCACTGTCACGAGCGCGCAGCGCGGCTCCAAGGGCAGCCCGAACGGGCCGGATCGGGTCTACAAGTGCCGCGGCCCTGTGAAGCATCTCGCGCGCAACGCGGAACCGATCGACATGCTGATCGCAGGCACGGAGCCGGGTGAGCCGCTGGGGCTCGTGCCGCAGCTGCTGCTGAAGGAAGACGCGGCGGGGCTCCTGCTCGATGACGGTCGCCCGGACATGGATGAGCTGTCCGCCAAGGCGGCCGTCCTCAGAGCTCGGCTGAAGAACATGACCGATGCGTTCGCCGACGACGACGAGGCCGACGTCATCGAATTCAAGAGAGCGGTGCGGCGCATCAAGGAGCGCCTGGCGGCGATCGAGGATCAGATGACAAGCCCCGCGCGGGCAGCTGTTCTCGGTGACGTGGTGAACTCCGAGGACCCGGTGGCGGCTTGGGCCGTCCTGCCGCTCGACCGGAAGCGGGCCATCGTCGACATGCTGATGACGGTGACCATCCATCCGGCCGGCCCAGGAAGACGGAAGTTCGATCCCACATCCATTGAGATCACACCGAAGGGCCGCCGCCTATCCTGACGCCTCTCCTCCTGCGGCGGGTGCGGGTGCATCCCGCCGCAGGAGGAGAGGACTGACCTGCTCAGGTGCTTGACTAGCCGCACACGATGCATACCCCGGCATCGATCAGCGGCGTAAGAGTCACGCCCGTGGACAGGCCACTGCCGCGGCCGGCGCCTGGCGGTTCATCGGGCCGCCCAGGTGACGCGGTTGGCCCCATGACGGGCACCTGGGCTGGCGGCCCGGGTGAACGTGTCTGCCCTGGTGGCGTGGATGGACGCCGTGTCTGGCCGGGGTGCGCCGAGGGTCCCCGGGTCTGCCCTGGCGGTTCGGCGGGCCGGGCGCCGGGCGCATCCGGTCCTGTGGCTGGGGCTTCGTTGCCGATCGGGATGGGTGAGCCGCTTCGTGTCAGCGCCAGGGATTCGCTGGGCGCGGAGGAAGCGCTCCCATTGGCCGTGGGCACGGACGCGGTTGGTGACTGGCTCCTGGTGGGCTGTGGCAGACCAGGGCCGGGCGGCGGCGTGTATCCGGGTGTGGGAGCCGCCGTCGGTGCGGAGGACGGCGGTCGGTAGTCGCCGTTGTCCCATGGTTGCACCGTGATGACGGTGATGGTTGCGGCGGTGACTGCGGTTCCGGTGACCGCGGCGACGACCTGGCCGCGATGTTCGCGGACGGCCTCGCGCACCGCCGTGCCCGCGGTCACCAGCGCGGCGGCGATGGCGCCGCCAAGGTGCAGTCGCAGGTGTTTCTTGCGCCGGACCGGCTCCGGCCCAAGGTGGTGCTCAGGCGGCTGTTCAAGGCCGCCGTTGGCGACGGCCGCTTCCTGCGGCTGGTCCTCGCCGTCTCTCTCCTCGTCGTCTCTTTCGATCAGGTATCTCAGAAAGTCCACACGGGCTCGCTGGGCGCGCATCTCCCTGTCGATCCCTGTGATCTGTCGCCTGACCTCGGCTACCTGGCCGCGTAGTTCGGCCAGCTCACCGAGGAGGCGCCGCAAGAACAGACCCCCAGTGATACTGATGATCACGCCGAGCGCGCTCGCCAAAATGACCAAGGCCATGTCAGCCCCCAGTGCTGCGTGCGCGTCGGGCCCCGTACACGTCGGCGCATGTACGGGATACGCATCGTGCGTCGGGAGTGACATCCAGTCACGTACATATGTGCGGACCGTGACTTAAACGTTACAGACGTTTGACGGGTCGAACTAACCAGCGTGACGAGGGCGTTGAGGCTGCCCGCCCTCCCGGGCGCGGCGCTTCATGACCGCCTCGTAGTCGGCGGCCATCTGGCGCAGCACGTCGGCCCGGTCGTCGGGATCGACGTCCTCCAGTGCTGCCTCGATCATGCGGCGCACATGCGGCGGCGCCGCGCTCAGTGCCTCCGGCATCGATGGCGTCCGCTGCGCGTCCTGGGCCTGGATCTCGCGCAGGATCACGGCGGCGTCCGGGCGGCCCGCGTTTTCCAGGCGGTCCGCGGTGACGTCCACGACGAGCGCCATGTGTGCCAGGACCTCCGGCTTGGCCTCGACCTCCTTGGCAAGGTCCTTGCGGTAGCCGGCCTCGATCTGTCGCCACCGTGAACCGCTGAACTTGATCCGCATCTGGGCTGCTGCGGCTTCGGGGCTGATGCCCTTGGCCATGCGGGCTGTGCGGATGAGTGCCGCGTCCGGTCGGGGTGGGGTCCCGACCGCCGGTGTCGTCATGGCTCCCCCTGACTCTCGGTACTTAGCTAGACCTTACTGGACAGTACTGGACAGTACTGGGCTGTACGCCAGGGAGTGCACACAACCTTCACCGCTGTGCGAACTTATTCAGCCATGAGGCTTGCACAGTCTTTGACAGTCTCGTACTGTCGTTCACATGGAACGCCGCCCGAAGACCAACCCCGAAGCGCTCATCACGCGCCGCTTCGCCGCAGGGCTGAGCCAGACCGCCCTCGCACGCAAGATCGGGTGCAGCAAGCAGCTGGTGTCCGGAGCCGAACGCGGCCTGCACGGCCTGTCGCTGGAGCGACTCGCACGCATCGCCGGCGTGCTCGGCTGCGAGGTCCGCGACCTGCTTCTCCCCGAGCAGGACGACCAGGCCACCACGAAGCCCGCCGGAAGCTCGGTCTGATGCGCGCCCGGATTTACGGGGCCGTGTGCCTGTGGGTGTGCAACAACTGCGGACACCGCAACGGGATCCTCCGCGCGCAGTGCCGTGTGTGCGGCGCTGACCGCCAATTCAAGGCGGGTTCGGCATGAGCCGCGAAGAACTCGACGCGTACATCCGCGACATGGTCGCCGATTGGCCGCCCTTCACTCCCGAACAGCGGGAGGGATTGAGGGCTCTGCTCCGAACCGATTCGCGTCCGGAGCCGCAACCCGCACGCGCCGCCGCCTGACAGCAATGAGGGCCCGCCGTGCCCCCGGCGAGCCCTCGGCCCAACCACCCATCACCTGAGAGGAACGAGGTGGGCCCGATGCACTCCAGCATCGCACACACCGAACCGATGCCCTGGCAGCCGACGTTCGTGCCGCCCCTCGACATCGCCCGCGAGCAGGCGCGCCGCGTACTGGACGAGGCCAACGCGCTGGACACCAGCCTCGCCTCCGAGCTCGCCGTGTACGGCACGTTCGGTGCCCTCCAGGAGAGCCTGCGCCAGGTCCTGGCCGCACTCGACGCCGAGGACGGCCGCCATGCCTGAGCCACTCAACCCGGAGTACCTGCGGGAGACACAACGGATCGTCGCCGCCGCGCCGAACGGCCCCTGGGAGATCGAGCCCAGCGAGCACGGCCTGCCCGACCAGATCGGCCCGATCTGCTTCCTGGAGACCTGGGTCGACAGCGAGCGGGTGCCCGTCCTGGAGCTCATCCGCCACGCCCGTGAGGCCCTTCCGCGCTACGTGGGCGAGGTCTCCCGTCAGCGAAACGAGATCAGCCTGCTGAGGCGCCGCGTCGAGCAGCTGGAGCAGGCCAAGGGCGGTGACCGCCATGGCCTCTGAAGCACTCAGCCCGCGCCTGCTCGCTCAGCTCCGGGCCGCGACCGAACGCAGCCCCGGCGCCCCGGCCGCGCGCACGGTGCGCCTCCTGCTCGACGAGATCGACCGGCTCAACGGCGAAGTGGACCAACTCAGGTCTTCCCCCGCGCTTGCCCAGTGGGAGCCGGACGCCGAGTGTCCGCTGAGCCAACGGCATCTCCAGGTCATCATCGGCACCGCCAGAGGCCAGGAGTGCCCCGGCATCGCCCGGGACATGGGCCTGTCGGCGAAGACGGTGAACAAGTACCGGCAGATCGCTATGCATCGCCTCGGGGTCCGCACGGCCGCTCAGGCTGTCGCCGTCTGCCTTCTGCGGGGGTGGCTGCCGCGTGCTGCGTTGCGCGTGCCCGAAGTGCCGCACCGGACGTCGCCCGTCAAGATCCGCAACACCTATCGGGAGCGCGCAGCACTGCTGCGTGAGACGCCCGGCGAGTGGGGCATCGTCGCCGTCTACGACAGCGGCCCCACCGCGCGGCAGAGCGCCTACCGGCTGCGCACCGGCGCCTTCAAGGCCTTCCGGCCCCCCGGCATGTGGGAGGCCGAGGCCTTCACCGAGGACGGCGAACACCGAGTCCGTGCCCGCTATCTCGGTACCACCGACACCACAGAGAGGGAAGCGTCATGAGCGCCCGCACGCTCGACGTCCGGGGCAGCGTCGTCGGCGACGGCCCGCAGTACGAACTCGCGCGCACCCAGTTGCTCGCGCTGGCCGACCAGTTCCCCGTCGGCTCCCGCGTCCGCCACGTCTGCGGCCGGGAAGGCACCGTGGCCCTGGACCAGCCGGGGCACGTGCCCGGGCTGCACTTCGGCCACCCCACCGCCGTGTGCCTCATGGGCAGGTGGCTCGACACCCCGATGGTGTTCGTCACCTGGGACAACGAGTACGACCTCACCTGGCGCGTGTGGGTGCCCGTCTCCAAGATCCGGCGCGGCGCCGCCCCGGCCGTGAACCGGCCCGGCAACAAGGCGCGGATCGGCGGCCGTCGATGAGGTACGCGGTCATCGCCCCGGACGGCGAACTCACCCACCACGACGGCGAACCCGACTGGGACACCCTCCTCGGTCCCAAGGGCAAGGCGCGTGTGCACCTGCCGGGCCTTGCTGTGACCGGCTGGGTCAACGACGTCGGCCTGCTCTACCCCGAGCGGTACCCGCGCAACATCACTGGCTCGTGCGTGCTCGCCGCGTTCGGTGCCCCCATCCAGCCGTACGCCGGGCCGGTGGTGTTCACCGGTTGGAACCCGGACAACACTCCGCTCGGCCTTCTGGAGCTCTGCTCCCTGCCGCAGCCGGTGACCGTCCTCGACACGGTGCACGGCGACGTGCTCAAGGCCCTGGCCGGACAGACACCACGCGAGCTGTCCCCGAGCTGGGCCGAGCAGATGCGGGAGATCGCCGAGCACGCCCGTACCGCGCCCAGCCCCGGCATCACGGTCCGGACGGTGAGGTTGCCGTGAAGACCACCCGTCCGGCGTCAACGCCGTCCGCCGCCGCCGTCGCTAACCAGGCCGCCGTGGAAGCCAAGGCAGGAGAGGAGCACGTCCGTTCCTCTGCTCCAGTGACCCCGCCTGCGCCGGGCGGGTCCCAGACCGCTCGCCCGGAGTCAACGTCACCCGCAGGCGTCCGCAGCGCTGTTGCGGGAGCCAAGGCCGGAGAGGCGCCGCTGAACCCGCCGAAGACCCAGCCTGCTCCGGGCGAACCGTCGACCACCCGTTCCGCGTCAACGTCACCCGCCGCCGGACAGAGCACGGCCGTCGCGGGAGCGAAGGCAGGAGAGGAGCCGACTGACAGACCGGCTCCCGAGACCCTGCCTGCGCGGAACGGGTCCCCGGCCGGGACGGAGACAACCCCCACGGCCGCCGTCCCGGCCACCCCCACTGCGCGGCTGCTGCTGTCCGCCGGTGCTCCGGAGGACGTCTGGCGCGCCGTACGGCAGGGCGGTGTCGGCGGCTCGGACGTGGCCGCCATCCTCGGCATGGACGGCCACGGCGGCGCCCTGCGCGTCTGGCTGGAGAAGACCGGCCAGGCACGCGCCGAGCGGAACGCGCGGCTGGAGCGGTCCGCCCGGCGCGGTCACGCCCTGGAAGGCCTGATCGCCGAGTTCTTCGCCGAAGAGACTGGCCTGACCGTGCTCGACTCGCCCGGCACGCTCCAGCACGTCGACCACCCGCACTGGATCGCCAACCCGGACCGGCTCACCGTCGCCCCCGACGACCAGGCCAGGGACGAGCTCGGCGTGCTGGAATGCAAGTCCCGCAACTGGCGCTCCGCCCGCGCCGAAGGCTGGAACGGCGACGAGGCCCCCGACGGGCCCGCCATCCAAGCCCACTGGTACCTCACGGTCACCGGCTACCGATTCGCCTACGTCGCCGGGCTCATCGACGACGACCTGACCTGGTTCCGACTGGAGCGCGACGACGAGCTATGCGCCATGCTCGCCGACGCAGTCGACCGGTTCTGGCACGACCACGTGCAGGCCGGCATCCCGCCCAAGCCCGACGGCTCCGAGGCCACCACCGAGCTGCTCGCGCGGCTGTGGGATGCCCGCGCGGAAGCCACGGTCGAGGTCGACCCCGTGGAGACGATGCTGATCAAGCAGCGCCGCCGCGAACTCCGCGAGCAGATCAGCGACCTGGCTGACGAGCTGACCGAGATCGAGAACCGCATGCGGCAGCTCGCCGGTGACGCTGAGGTGGCCACGATCGGTGGCCGGGAGGCCTACAGCTGGCGGCAGAACGGCCAGTTCGCGCACGCCCGGTTCCGCGAGGCAGAACCCGAGCTCGCCGCCCAGTACACCCGCCTGGTCCCGACCGTCGACACCGAACGGCTCGCGGACGAGAAGCCCCAGATCTACCGCAAGTACCGGGCGCGCGTGCTGCGCGTGCCCTCGGAAGGATGACCATGTCCGACCTCAAGGACCGCGTGAAGCGGGCAACCGCCACCGACGAGCAGCAGCCGGAACAGGCGCCGGTTACCGACCTCGCTGTCAACGACAGTGCCCTGCAATGGCTCCAGAGCCGGGCGACGTACTTCACCGACGCGCTGCCTCGACACGTTGACCGGGCGCACTTCATGTCCGTGGCCCTGTCCATCATGCCGAATCTGGAGAAGTGCACGCACGCGAGCGTGCACCAGGCGTTCCTCGCCTGTGCCCGGTTCGGGTTGGAGCCCGACGGCAAGCAGGCAGCGATCATCCCCTACGGCGACACCGCGACCTTCCAGCCGATGTACGAGGGCTACATCGAGCTGATGTACCGGCACCCGCGGGTTGACAGCGTCCACTTCGGGTGGATCCGGGAGAAGGACCAGTGGGACTACACGCCGACTGAGCCGAGCCCTCGGGACTTCTTCCACAAGCCACGCGTCGACCTGTCCGAGCAGGAGCGCGGCAAGGTGATCCTGGCGTACGCGTTTGCGTGGATCGACGGCCGCCGCTCCCAGGTGATCCTCCTCAACCAGAGCCAGGCCGAAGCCATCCGCAACAAGTACAGCAACGCCTACAAGAAGGCGGAGCGCAACGGCAAGCAGGACTCCGCCTGGCACACCGACTTCGACGCCATGTGGGCCAAGTCCTGCGTGCGCCGCCTGGTCAAGGTCGTCCCGACGTCGACCGAACTCGCCGAGCTGATCCGGGCCGACGACGACGCGGACGACAGCCAGGCCGCCCCGCCCGTCATCCGGGGCACCGTCATCGCCCGCAACGACCAGGAGGACAAGGGCGAGCAGCAGACGCAGGCCCCCAGCTGGCCGAAGCCCGCACAGCCCGGCAGCACCAGCGAGGGCGGTGAGCAGGCGTGACCACGCCCGACATCGACCAGGCCGTGCGACAGCTGGCCGCGCGCGGCATCCGCGCCATGAGCGAGGACGACTGGACCTATCAGGGCGCCCTCGACGTCGTCCGTGAGAACCGCCGGCGGCAGGGAGACACGGCCGTGATGCGCACCGTCGACGAGTGGTCCGCAGGTCTCGCAGAGGACGTCGTGGCGGCAACTGGGGTCGCTCCCGCCGACGTCGCGGCCGTGCTCCTGTACGCGTCGTCCTGGGTCGGCGGCCTCGCCATGATCCGTGGCCTCGGCCGTGACACCTCGCTGTCCGTGCTCTCCTGCGCTGCCGACGAGCTGGACCGGCGGGCGAACGGTGGTGAGACGCCGTGACCGCTCCCGCCCTGATGCTCACCGTGCACGGCACCCCGGGCCCCCAGGGGTCGAAGACCCGCAACGCCGCCGGCGCTATGTACGAGTCGTCGGCCAAGGTCAAGCCGTGGCGGGAGGCTGTGAAGCACGCCGCCCTCGACGCTCTTGCCCATGACGAGGCGTGGCAGCCGCTCTGCGAGGCCGTACTGCTGGAGGTCGTGTTCACGCTGAGGCGGCCGAAAGGCCACTACGGTACCGGCCGCAACGCGGGCGTGGTGAAGGCGTCCGCGCCGCAGCTCCCGACCGGCAAGCCCGACACGGACAAGCTGCTCCGCTCGACGCAGGACGCCTTGAAGGACGCGGGCGTGCTCCTGGACGACAGCGTCGTCACCGACACGTCCGCCGCCAAGAGGTACGTCCTGACGGGCGCCGATGCTCTCTCTCACCCCGGCGCCGTCATCCGCGTCTGGCGCCTGAACACACCCAGCAAGGAGTCCGATTCGTGACGCAGTTGAAGTTCGACGCCAAGGTCAGCGCGTCGGCGCAGGAGGCGCTGGAGCCGCACATTCGCCCGGTGTACGACGTGCCCGCTTCCCGGCGCCTGTTCATCGGAGAGTTCGCCGCGATCGAGCGCACCGAGCCCGCCCCCGGGACGGAGAAGGAGGCGTCGGTCAAGGTCCGCATCACGCACCTGGAGCTGCCCAACGAGGCGCAGGAGGGGTACGTGCGGGAGGCGCTGCGGTTCTTGCACCTCCAGCGCACGGCGCGGGGAACCCTCGACGACGAAGGCCAGCTGGAGTTGGACGAGTCCACGCTGCGCCTGACCGGCGGGCAGCTCGCGTACTTGGAGACGGCCCGGCTGCGGGCCGGGCTGAACCACTGGGCTTCGTACGCCCGGCGCGTGCTGCACACCCCGAACCTCACGGTCAGCGAGGTGCTGCACGAGCTGAAGACCGTCGCCGACGGCCTGACCGCCGCCCTGGACGGCGCACGCGGCGACGACAGCTGAGCACCTCCTAACGACCTCCTAACTCAGTCCGACCACGCCTCGAAGGGAGGTGACCCCTATGCCTCAGCGAGTCCGCGTGCCGCTGCGTGTGATCGTCGGCCACTACGCCGACTCCACCGTGTCCGTGTACGTGAAGGTCGCGGCCCTGGACCGGCGTGACACCGGCTGCGAGGCGGGGGTCGCCTACCTCTCCAGCCTGCTCGGCCTGGCGCGCTCCACTGTCGAACGTGCGCTGACGCAGCTGATGCGGCCTGCGCCGGACGACGACGTGGTGGAGCTGACGAGCCAGCGGCGCACGCGGCCGGGCGGCGACGGCTGGACGGCTGTACGCCGCATACGCGCCACCAATCCCCGGCGTGAGCACGGGGCTTGGGTGCCGTCGCGCGCCGCCGAGTCTCTCAGCCCGCGCCAGCTGCGCGCGTACGCCGCCCTGTCGTACGCCACCGCGACAGGGGCGCACGTCACTCTGGCCGAGCTGGCGCGCGTGCTGCGCCACCGGTCCGGGCAGAAGGCCGGCCAGGCGCTCGACGTCCGGTCGGTGCGGCGCATCCTGCGGGAGCTGGAGCGGCTCGGCTGGATTAGTGTCGAGCGGCGTGCCGGATACCGCGGCCGCCACCTCTACACCTGCCACGACGAGCCGACTCACGCCGCGCTGACTGCGGACACTGGCGAGGGATCGGGTGGGGATCTTGAGTGTGGGTCCCTCGCGTATAAGGAAGACCACCAGACTGACTCACCCGAAGATCCGCCCACTGCCGTCTCTGGTATCCGCCGTAGGCGAACCTCAGGTAGTAGCGCGCGTGAGGCAGCCGAGAACCCTCCGCTTCCGCCGTCGTTCCGCCGCCCGTACGCCGGGCCTGAGCTGAGTCTCGCTCCGCGGATCTGGCGAGTCCTCGAACCCGTGAAGCCGCTGCTGCCGGGCCTGTCGCCGTACGTTGTGCGGGAGCTGGCGCGGGAGATCGCCCGGCAGCTCGACGAGGGCCAGGAGCCAGAGCGGCTGCGTTCCCGGCTGGAGTTCCGGTTCGCCGCCACACAGGACATCCGTGACCCGGGCCGGTGGCTGCTTGGCGCGGCCGTTGTCCGCCGTGGCTGCGGGCTGGTTGCCTGCGAGTCGGGCCGGATCTGGCACACCGGCGTCCGCTGCGACGTGTGCGCCGAGCTGCGTGCCGCCGACGGGCAGCGTCCGCCGGGTCGCCCTCCCGGCCCCCGCCGTCCCGCGTACCCGCGCCCGCCCGGCCGCTGGCACGAGTGCGAAGCCTGCCGCGCACCCTCACGCACGCCGCTCCCGCACGGCGTGTGCCGCGCCTGCCGACCGCCCGACCCGCTGACCGTGCTCAGGAGGTGGCAGCGATGACCGACGAGAGAGACGTCCCCCGCCCGGCCACCGGCCAGCTGCTCGCCCTCGCGCAGGCCTGCCGCCCGGACTGGTCCATCGACCAGTTGCGCGACGTCCTGGCCCAGGCCCGGAACGAGGGCATGACCTGGGGCCGCGTCCTGGTCGTTGTCGCGCAGATGATCGCCGACCCCATGGCCCAGCCCCCGGACTTGCTCGCCGAACTGCCGGAGCCGTGGCGCCACCGCCGGCGCCCGCCCGGACCCGAGACCTACCAGCGCGGGGCCGCCGCCGTACGCGCGGCCCTGCACCACACCGACACCGACTGAATCCCGAAGGGAGGCGATGGCGATGACCGCAACGTTGCACATCGCCCGTCGCACCACCCCGCACCGCCCGCTCGCCACGCTGACCGGCTGGCTCACCGGCCGCCTGCGCCGCCGCCCCACCCCCGCGCCGGGCGCCCCGGCAGTGGTGGACTTCGAGGCCCTGCGCCGCCGGTACCCGGTGGAGCACCCGCACGACTACCGGCACGTCCTGGACGACCCGGCTCTCGAGGACGCGTTCGCGCGCCTGGCGGCCGACCACCCGGCCGAGGTCGCCCTGTCGTGCATGCGCCCGGCCGACCGCGAGGAACTCCTGCTCGCCGTCTGCGACGAGTGGTTCCGCCACGCCCACCCGGCCCCCGAACACCGGTGGACGCCGGACGTCGTGGCCGCGTACCAGCAGCTGCTCGGTTCCGTCCGCGCCTGCTTCCACCCCGGCGGTGAGGCATGAGCACCACGGCGAAGGAGTTCCAGGCCGCGGCCGCCACGCGGTCCGCGTTGGACCAGCAGCTGTACACCCTGGTCGGCCGCAGCGTGAAGGAAGTCCGCATCACCCGCGTGCACTGGCCGGACGGCAAGCGGTGGGTGGCCATGGTGATCGGCGCGAGCGGGCGTGAGGTGCCCCTGCGGGACGGCGGCCTGCACCACCAGGCAGCGATCATCCTGCGCGAGGCCTTCCCTCACGCCAACTGGTCACGCGCCCAGGACTACGACGTCGCCACTGGGGTGCTGCGCGAGCACCGCGTGCGGATGCCCGCATGCCTGCGGGGTGACGAGCTGTGAGCCCCGACGACTACGACCGGCTGTTCGCCGAGTCCCGCGACGAGCCCGCGTTCTCCAACGGCACCGAGGGGTACGGCTGGATGGCCGCGAACTGCGATCGCTGCATCCACGACAAGCCCGCCCGCCAGGGCGACGACGGCCAGGGCTGCCCGCTGGTCCTGATCACGCTGGTGGGCCGCACCCCGGCCCAGTTCCTGGACGGGCCGCGCGACGAGCACGGCCGGTACGGGATCGCCGACCAGTACGTGTGCACCGAGTTCCGCAGTGAAGACGACCCCGACCCCGAGCTTCGCCCCATCCCGACGCCGCCCGGCCAGGGAGAGCTGCTGCCCCGCGAGCCCTTCGAGGGACACCGCATGCTCACGCCACTCCACCCCGTCGACCAGGCAGCCGTCTTCCCGGGAGGTGGCGACCGGTGAGCGGGATCAAGGGCCAGCCGAGAGCCGACCACCGGCACGCCGCCGACCAGGCCCGGCAGCTGCCCGGGCATTGGGTGCTCGCCGGGACGTACGGCAGCCGGGCCAGCGCGGTGTCTGCCGCGCTCCAAGTCCGCACCGGGGACCGCCTTCCCGCCTACCGCCCAGCTGGGGCGTACGCCGCCGACGTGCGGCTCACCCAGGACGGCGCCGATCTGTGGATCCGGTATGTCGACCCGGCCGCGCTCCAGGCCCGCGACTACCGCGAGTCCATCGAAGGCGGCCTGACCGAGGACCTCGAAGCCTTCTCCCGCCGCCTCGAAGCGGCCCGCACCAGCAAGGACACCTGAACATGCACACCACCGCACATCCGCTCGCTGGACAGACCGTCACCGTCCGGCCCACCGCTGCCCTGTACAGCTACGACACCACCGACCCGATCCAGTTCCGCCTTGAGGACTGGCACGACCGGGTTTTCGGCCAGTCGTGGATGCGCTACGAGGGCCACCCTGCCTCGCTCGGATACGCCATGCGTTCCGCGATGGGGGGCCTGCCCACGGACAACGAGGTCGTGTATGGCAAATGCGACCGCGGCCTCGGTCACCTCGTGCACGTCAGCGAAATCCAGGACGGTGCAGCGTGACTGCCCCCGGCTGGGTGCGCCGCCTGCGCACCAGACTCAGCGACGCCCAGACCAACCGGCTGCGCGCCCAGCTGGCCGCCGAGCGAGACCGCAACCGGCGCCTGGACGAGCGGCTCGCCATCCTCCAGGCCGCGAACGAGGGCGCCGACGCGATGCTGCGCGAGGCCACCGGCGGCGCGCGCTTCGATCGTGACCAGCCCTTCGGTAGCGAGCCAGCGAAGGGCGGTACGGCGTGATCGCGTACGTCTTCCTGGGCGTCGGCTGCACCGGCGTGGTCGGCCTCATCCTCATCGTCGTCGCCTGGCGCTCCGGCACCGGTTCCGGCGCACGCCGCGCCACGCTCACCAAGAGCGAGATGCGCCACGAACTCCTCCTGGCCCGCCACCAGCTGGACGGCTCTGGGCACTACATCGGCCGCCTGGAGCACGACCTGGGCGACGCGTACGAGGAGCTGGACGCAACCCGCGACCAGCGCGACAACGCCCTGGCCGCCGTCGAGAAAGCCGGGCTGAGGATCGCCGAGCTCGAAGAGCAGGTTCGCGACAGGGACCAGCTGCGGGACACGGTCAGGGCCCTGAAGGCGGAGCTGGCCAACGCCCGCCGGATCACGCCGCTGCCGCCTCACGGCGCAACGCCCCCGCCCGGCGCTCGGGTCATCCCGCTGCACCAGACGCCGTTCGCGATCAGCCCGGCCCCGAGGCCGAGCTGACCCCACGCCCCGCCCGCCGCCGCGGATGACACCGGCCCCGGCGGCGGGCGGACACCAGCACAGAGAAGAGAAAGCCCGTGTTCCACCGCAACTACGGCATCACCCGCGAGTTCGGCACATGGCTGACCGCGGCCCGCGCGAAGGGCCTGCTGCCGTGAGCAGGAACGTCTGCCCGTTCTGCCGCCGCGCGTACCCCTGCATCTGCCCCAGCCCCGGCATCACCTCGAAAGGCCTCCCCATGCGTTCCACGCGACTGCGCGCCATCACGGCCGCCCTCACCGCGACCGTCGTCCTCGCCGCCCTGGCCGCCTGTAGCGACGGGCCGGACGACGACTGCGCAGACCAGCTGGCGCTGGCAGCAGCCGCCAAGCCCGGGCCGCCGGCCCCGCGGCCCGCTCCCGCACCCGCTCGTCCGGCTGTGCCGAAGGCGCCCGCCAAGCCGAAGCCGGTCAGCCCTGCCAAGCCGGGCAACGGCGGCAGCAAGTACGTGCCGGTGCCCGTCGACATCGACGACTGCGACGACTGAGCCCCTTCCTGACCTGCATCGGCGGGGCTGCCCGGCCCCGCCCCACCTGGAGCACCCCGTGAAGAAGAAGCCCACCCGCATCACCGAACCGCTGAACACCACCAAGCTCATCGAGACGGTGGCCGCCGACCTCGGCATTCCGCCCGCGCAGGTGCACGAGACCGTGATGACGGTCTTCGACGTCATCACGCGGGCCGCAGCCTCCGGTCACAAGGTCGCCGTCACCAACTTCGGCACCTGGCTGCCGTACCGCCGCAAGGCACGCAAAGCCCGCAACCCGCAGACCGGCGAAACCTTCAAGGCCGCCTCGTACCAGGCCGTGCGGTTCCGAGTGTCGCCCACGCTGGCCGACGCCGTGCGCCGCCGCCTCAGCGCGAGCGCCAGCATCCGCAAGCTGCCCAAGGGCAGCGGCGGCCGGTGACCCACCATGAGCGGCTACATCGGACAGTTCCCGGACACGCTCGCCCGCCCCCTGGAGTGGCAGGCCGACGCGGTGTGCCGCCACGACCCAGACCTGTTCTTCGAACCGACACGGGAGGGTGAAGCGAAGAAGGTGTGCTTCGCCTGCCCCACGCTGCTCAACTGCCAGTCGTGGGTCATGGCCCGGGAACGCGGCATGAGCTCGCACGCACGGGACGACGCCATCATCGCCGGCCTCAACCGCGCCGAGCGGTTCGCCCTTGACCCGGCCGCGCCGAAGCAGGAGCCCGCCGAGGACAAGCCCCCGGCGGCGACGAAGCCGCTGGAGGAGCGCGAGCACGGCAAGCGGTCCACGTACAAGGCGGGCTGCCGCTGCGGACCCTGCAAGGCCGCGGCCCGCGAGTACAACGAGGAACTGAAGCGCCGCAAGGAGCGGGGCGAGGCGCCCGCGAAGTCCGGCAGGAAACCGTCGGCGTGCCCGTCGGTGTCCGCGTACCGGCGGCACCTGCGGCTCGGTGAGCCCATTGATGACGGGTGCCGGGCGGCATACGCCAAGCACCGGGCCACGAAGCGTGCCGACCGGCGCAGTCGTCAGGTGTACGCGCTGTGGTCCAAGGGTCTGTCCGACCCCGACATCTCGGCCGAGCTCGGCATCGGCGTCCGGGCCGTACGCAACACCCGTGACCGGCTCGGACTGATCGCCAACCTGCACGTCGCGAGACCGCTGTGAGTGGCCCCACCGAATGGCGCTGCCCCTACGGCGGCTGCGGCCCGTACGGCTACTGCCCCTGCGCCGACGACGACCAGGACTCCGACCTGCTCCGCCGCAGCCGCATCACGACCCTCCCGCCCATCGACAACTACGAACCCACACAAGGACCCTGATGTCCCCGCTCAGCTGGGCCGCCCTCACCGTCGGCATCGTCGCCGTCCTCGCCCTCGGCATCAACCTGCCCGACCCTTGGTTCCTGGCGCTGCTGTCCCTGGCGTGCATGCTCGGCGCGGCCGACGCCGCCTACCGCGAGCTCACGGTATGGGCGGTCGTCTTCCTCACCAGTGGCTTGCTGCTCGCCGTCGGCGCCCTGCGGACCGCCCTCCGCGACACGGACAGGGACGGCACGTGATGGTGACCCTCAGCCTGCGCCAGCTGCTGCTGCTCGCCCTCGCCGCCGCATTCTGCGCCGTGCTCCTCAACCGCGGCTTGGTCCTGGCCTGGCGAGGCCTGCACCGCCTATTCGAGCACCTCATGGACCGGCGTGAGGCCTGCCGCGCCCGCCGCGAAGACCTTCAGACCTGCCGCGCCATCGACGCGCTCTACACCACCCACCACCCGAAGGAAGGCCGCTGATGCGCGCCGATGATCTGATCCGCGAACTCGGCAAAGCCCTCGAAGCACTCCGGTGGACCGAGAAGCACCTGACGGCCACCAACGAGGGCAACGCCGCCCTGCACTGCAACCCGAAGGTGTTCTACTCGCCGCTCACCACCCAGGTGCACCAGGCCGTCCTGTCCCTGGAGAGGGTCATCGCCGACCTGGACGAGTCCGGCCCTGTGGTCGCTGAAGTCGCCCAGTCCGAGCCGGAGCAGCAGGTCAACGCGGCGGACCAGGTAGACGAGATCGAGGTACGCCGCCGGAACCTCGCCCATATCGTCGAGGCGTTCGACGTGCCCGCGGACGTGTGCGGGCCCGAGGCGGAACGGGCGTACCTGCATCAGCAGATCTACCGGGCCATCTTTGAGGCCTGGGTGGCACCGCCGTCCATTGCCAGCCCCGAAGAGCACTGCACCAAGCACACCGACGCCGTCATGCCGATCGTCGGCCAGCTGCTGGAGCAGCGGGACCGCGCCAAGGCCGCAGCGGGCCGGGCCTACCTGCTCGCCGACCGCTGGCAGGCCGCTCATGGCTCGTCGATGTTCCTCGTGCGGGCCGCCGGCGCCGAGCTCCGCGACGAGCTGGACGACTCAGCCGAGTGCGGCGAGCGCCTTCTGCCCGCGCTGGGCGGCATCGTGCGCGGTGGCCCATGTGTTGTGCGAGGCCCGCACGACGAGCATGAGACTGCCGCAGGTACGAAGTGGACGAGGGGGGAAGCACGGCCTTCACCGACGACACGCTGCGGTGAGGAGTGCGCCGAGGGGCACACATACGCCGGGCGCTGCGAACAAGCGACTGGCGGGTACCTGCTGCCCCACCAGGGGCGCGCGGCGGCCGACCATGCGTTCGCGCGCATCCGGCGTGACCCGCGTGCCGACGACCCGTCGTACGACCTGGTCGAAGGCGACGGCATCGGGCGGATCGTCGGGCTGCTGGGGACGTTGGACACGACCGACGACGACATGGACGACGTGCGCCAGCACTACGCCGGGCCTGGCGCCCAGCCCTGCACGAAGCACCGCGGCCGGTCGGAGAGGCAGCGGTACGGCTGCAACGGCCCCAACCCCGCCGAAGCCACGGTCACCGTGCAGTTCGACAACTCCGCCGCCACCTTCACCCCGCGCCCCGACGGTGGCACAGCCGAGGACGGCCTGGGGGAGAAGATCGATGAGCTGCGCAGCCAGCGCAACGACATCGCCCAGGCGCTCCGGGAGGCCCTCGCCGCGTTCCGCCGTGTCTACGACGAGCCCACCCGCACGACCGTCGGCTACATCTCCGCGCCCGTCCACCCCAGCAACTTCGACCGCTGGCGCGAAGCCCTCGCCAAGGCGCCGGCCAACTGCCTGAAGCCGGGCGGCTGCTCCGACTGCCCGCACGAGACGGGGGTGTGACCATGGCGAACCCCGACCGCCCGTGCCTGCACGAGAACTTCGACGCCTTCGTGGAAGTCAACCGGGTCACGGCCAGCGATGACGCCCCGACCGTGGTCGGCTACCACGCCGACATCAAGGTCAACTGCCACGACTGCGACGAACCGTTCCGCTGGACCGGGCTCCAGGCGGGCCTCTCGATGAGCGGCCCGATGTGCAGCGTCGACGAGACCGAGCTCCGCGCCCCGCTCCGTCCGGCCTCCGCCGACCCCGACTTCGGGCTCGGCCTGCCCGGCTTCGCCGTCCGCTACAGGGAGGCCTGACGTGTTCACCAACGACCCCCGCGACTCCCCTCGCTGCTGGTCCTCCGCCGAAGTGACCACGCCCGACGCTGTGATCCGCTCCGTGGCGTGCGCCCGTGGGCGGCACTGGTGGGGTAAGCACCGGAACCGGCACGTTCGGTGGTCCTGCCCGCCGCGCTGCGGATGCATCCGTCACGCCCGCAGGCGAGCTCAGCAGTCCAGTACCACGGAGGTCTGACCGTGATCTGTAAGCCCTGCGCCGAGGCTGCCGACGGCGTGCCCGGCGCCCGCCACTGCGACGAGACCGGGGCCCCGTCCTGGAAGTGCGCCTGCCAGCACCGGCCGCCCGTACGGCGTGCCGACGCGGAGACCGCGAAGACGACTGTCGTCATCCACGTCCCGCCGGACCCGCCGCACATCGCCGACGCGATCCGCGACGTTCGCCGCTATGGACTGGGGAGGCGGTGACATGGCGCGCCGTATCAAGGCCGCATCGGTCGAACGCTTCCTCATCGACCGTGGCCACGAGTTCAGCGAGTTCGAGGCCGGCGACTGGGACCCCGGCTTCCGCGTCGCCCAGGCCGGGCCGCGCCGCGTGCACGTCTTCTGGGACGGGCCCGGCGAGGCCGACCAGCTCGACGCGATCACCACCGAGCTCCGCGCTGAGGGCTACCACGTCGTCGCCACCCGGCAGCCACGCGGCGGCCGCCGGCGCCTGGAGGTGACCCGGCCGTGAGCACCTCCAAGCTCTACCCCCTTGCCGACATCCTCAGTGTCACCACCGGACGTCTGCTCTCGCACCGGCACATGGACGGCATCTACGACGTGCTGGGCTTCATGACCGGCGACAGCTTGTTCACGCACCAGCTGCCGCGTGCGGCCGAGACCTGCGGCCCGGCACGGCTCGCTCAGCACCCGCAGCTCCGCGATGTTGAGCCGCCGAAGGACATCGACGCACCGGACCTCATGGCATGGCTCGCCAACGCCGAGCGCGAGCACGGCGAACAGCTCCCCGTGGCGCCTCTGCCCACCGGGGCCTGGGAGCGCCGCGACCCCATCGCAGAGCTGACGGACATGCTCGGCCTTCACCGCGTGATCGTCGTTCGAACGGAGGACACCTGATGCAACCCGTCTTCACCCGCGGGCATTGCCCCGCCTGCGGCTGGGCGTCGCTCTTCGTCGGCGAGGGCGGCTACCTCACGTGCTCGCGGCTGGAGTGCCCCCAACCCGACGCGGCGCACAGGGTCCTCGCTGACCGCGACACCGAGCACATCGTGAAGTTCGACGACGAAGGCTTCACCGTCCGCCACCCACTGCGTGAACGCCTGGACGACGCGCTGTTGCAATGCGACCTGCATCGGCACTGCGCCTCCTTGCCCGGCCCACCGGACGCCCCCGGCCGCTACCGGGCCGTGGCGCGGGGCGGCGCCTGGCTGTTCCAGCGGCTCGACTTGCAGGAGGCCACCGATGCAGACGCTTGACGGCCTGGTCGCCGACCTCGTCGACCGCTGGACCGGTGACGAGCAGCACCCCGGCGACGGCGGCCCCGGCCTCATCCACCGGCTCGACAGCCTCGCCCTGCGCACCGCACAGCCGCGGGAGGTCGGCGGCCGGTCCACGCCCAGCTCCCGGCCGCCGGCCTCGTTGGACCCGGTGCACTGGTCTACGGCGATCAAGGCGCAGGCCCGGATCCTCGACATGGAGCTGCGCGGCTCGACGCACATGCAGCGGTGGGACCGGGCCCTCAAGGCTCTTTCTGCGGGCGCTGAGGCTACCGGCCGCGTCGCCGAGGTGACGTCTACCGTGGGGCGCTGGCATTCCACCGTGCGGACCGTGCTGGGTCTCCAGTCGCCGTCCAGGCAGATGCGGGGGGTGCGCTGCCTCGTCTGCGGCCAGGCCAGCATCCACTGCCGCCCCGAGGACGACCGTCCGCGCGCCTGGTGCACCAACCCTGAGTGCGCCGACGAGGAGACCGGCGTGCCCGCCCGTTACGAGGGCGACCGCCTTTACCTGCTCACCACGAACAGCACGGCGCAACCGTCGTGATCAAGTCCCGGGCGACGCCCGGTGGTTGAGGTCCACCGGGCGTCAGGACAGTGCGAATGAGTCAAAGAAAGTGGGAGCTGTGTATTGTGCTGACTCGTACTTCCTCGTACAATCTTTTACATGGGGTCGGGTCAACGGCCCCGGTGATCCGCGAGGGGGTGCCATGAACAGCCAGCTCAGCCGCAGGATCACGGTCGCCGAGTACCTGGGACAGCGCGGTCTCCCGGCTGACTGGCGGTACGGCTCCCCGTTCGGCCGGGTCGCCGCCGAGATCTACCGCGACACCTACCGGCGTGAGCCCGGCCGGGCGTTCCGGTTCATCAACGGCCGGTTCCGCCGCGTCATGGCCTACCGGCCGTCCGAGGCGCACGTGCTGACGGCCGCATGGGACCGGTACGGCCGCTTCGCCGAGCACCGGCCCGCTCGCGTGGTCCGCGCCAACCGCACGCCGTACGTCGGGCTGACCAGCGCCGACGCGATGCGGTGGACGCCGACCGGCGGCCCCGTCCGCAGCCACCCGTAACCGCCCGCACCCACCTGAAGGGGGAGTCATGTCGGACACACTGCTCCGGTCCCTGGACCTGATCGAGCCGGGCGACCTGGTCCTCTACCACGGGACGTTCGAGTGCTGCCACGGCCTGTGGCTGGCGATCCCGTGCACCTGCGGCATCTGCGACGCGATGGACGCGTTCGGGGTGGCCGACCCACGGTTCGCGCTCATCGACCCGTGGGGCGAGCTGTCCGGCCCGTTCCACGTGCGCCGCAAGTCCGTCACCCGCTCGGCTGCCAGCGGCTGACGGGCCACCAGACCGGCGGCCGGTGACTCCCCCTCCGGCCGCCACCCCAGGGGCCGCGCCCCGAACTCCCCCCGGCGGGGCGCGGCCCGCCAAGCCTCCGTAGCTCAGTGGCAGAGCAGCGGTCTTATACCCCGCAGCGCGCCGGTTCGAGTCCGGCCGGACGTACTCCAAGCGCCCGTAGCCCAACTGGCAGAGGCACCGGCTTATACCCGGCCAAAGCGCGGGTTCGACTCCCGTCGGGCGCTCTCCCACCTGCACTTCCTACTACCGGAGTTGCCATGGCCGACACCAACGCCGCCCCGTACCCCGTCACGCCCGCCAGCCTCATCCTCGAAGTCCGCGACCAGCCCAACGCCACCCCCGTCATCGGCCCGTGCATGCTCACCCCGCCGATCAACGAGGACTACTGGGCATACCGCGTCCGTGTAGCCGACGGCCAGGCCATCGTCGGCTTTCCGAAGTTCTCCACCGTGGGCATCGGCTTCGCCGTCGAGGAGGACTGGAACACCAACCTCCCGTACACCTGCGACGCCGAAGAGATCTACGAGCACATCGAGCACAACAGGGGCGACGACTCGATCACCCGCGAGGTGTGCGTCGCCGCCATCCGCCTCATTCAGGAGGCCGTGCGGCGCGACCGAGAGGCGCAGCGGCCCGCCGAGTAACCCGACCGAGAGCTCCCGGCGGCCGGACACGCGACCTGCGCCCAGCGCACCGACTCGCTTCCGCGCCGCCGGGCCCACCAGCCGGAGACTCCCATGTTCACCGTCCAGGTCACCGAGACCGCCACGTACGAGGTACCGATCAGCGACGAGCAGGCCGCCGAGCTGCTCGGCGGCCTCTTCCGCGACGACCCGGACCTGATCGCCGAGTACCTCGACACCAGCCAGCACTTCACCGCCGTAACCGATCGCGACATCAGCAGCGTCGAGACGGAGTCACGGCCGTGAGCGACACCACCTGTCACCACGTCATCGCCCACTGGGTCACCGACGAGGACAAGCGGCAGATCACCGACGCCATCGCCTACGCCCGCCAGATCGGCGACGTCGAGGCCCTGCCGCTGCTGCTCGCCCGCCTCACCCAGCCCTGCGAAGCGCGCGACCGCGCGCAGAAGGAAGAAGGATCATGAGCTCACCCGCCCGTCACCTGTCCGGTGCCGCCGAGCTGGTCCGCGAGTTCAACCACGACTCGCGCGTCACGCGGGCGGACTGGGAGTTCCCCGGCGCCTCGTACGACGCCCTCGGCGCCCTCTCGCGCCTGGTGGGCATGCTGCCACAGGCCATCGACCAGACCGCCGTGCCCGTGCTGCACACGCACAAGCACGGCCGTCTGCTCATCGACGGCGGCGACGCCGACGAGGCCGTCAAACACATGCGCACCGCCCTGGACACCGCCATGCAGGCCGCCAGGTTCCTCAGCGCGGCCGTCGACCACCTGCACTCCACCACGTCCCCCATGGGACTGGACACCCGCGGCCTCCCCGAATTCGAGGAGTGAGCACCATGGACCCCACCCCGAACGACTGGCAGCGCACGAGCCGGCCGCCGCTCGCCGTCGCCTGGCTGGCCTACGGCTCGGCGGCCGACGAGCTGCGGACCGCCGCCGGCGATGCGCCGTCGCGCGCCACCGGCGACACCTCGGGGGAGGACCGGTGAGCCAGCCGCCCGCCATGACCGTCGCCACGCGCCAAGCCCTCGTGCGCCAGCTCATCGAGCAGGACCCGACGCTCAGCGCCAGGAAGATCGCAGGTCAGATCGGCGTCAGCAAGGACACCGTGCTGCGGGACCTTGAAGCGATCCGCCGGGCCGACGCTCAGGCCGCGCCGGAGCCGCCCGCTGCCGAGCTGGACGATGAGCCGGACGGCGACCGCCTGATCCTCGTCCTCGACGCGCCGCTGCGCCAGGCCCTCGCCGTCCTGCGCGGCATCCGCGGCCGACCCGACACCCCCAGGGAGAACGTGGCAGCCGTACGCGCCGCCATCCGCGCCATGGCCGACCACATCACGGAGCAGGGCCGGTCATGACCCGCCCGCACGGCTACGCCCGCTACCGGCTGGATGGCTGTCGCTGCTACGTCTGCGGCTGGGCCGTCGCCCAGTACAACGACGCCCGCGACCACGCCATGCGACGCGGCACCTGGCAGCCCTGGACGAGCGCGGAACTTGTCCGCGTCCACCTCCGCAACCTCCAGGACTGCGGTATGGGCCTGCGCCGCATCGCGGCCCTCGCGGGCGTCGACCGGAAGCGGCTCCAGGCCGTGCTGAGGGGGCGCCCGGAGCGGGGCACGCCGCCGCAGGAGAAGGTTCGGCCGGCCCTCGCCGCTTCCGTCCTGGCCGTCGAACCCACCCTGGAGAACCTCGCCCCGTCCACCCCGATCAGTCCTCTGGGGACCCGCCGCCGCGTCCAAGCCCTGGTCGCGGTCGGCTGGCCCCAACAGCACCTCGCCGCCCACCTCGGCATGGCCCCCGGCAACTTCGGCCAGATGCTCGCCCGGGACCACGTCCTGGTGCGCCGGGCCCTCGAGGTGCGCGCCATGTACGACGCCCTGTGGCGCGCCGACCCGGCCGAACACGGCGCGAGCCCCGGCGGCATCACCCGCGCTCGCGCGTACGCGGCCGAGCGCGACTGGGCGCCGCCCGCAGCGTGGGACGACGACCGGATCGACGACCCGGAGGCGTTCCCCGACTGGACCGGCAAGTGCGGCACCCCAGAAGGATTTTGGGCCCACCGCTACATCACAGCGTCCGCCTGCCAGCCCTGCCGAAACGCCTTCAACTCCGAGCAGCGCGGCCGCCACGCGCGGCGTTCCACCTCATGACCAGCAACCCCTCATCCCAGGAAGGCCCCACAGTTGAAGCCCATCGTGTGCAGCTTCTACATCCGCACCCCAGCCGAGAGCGGCCAGTTCCACTACGACCCGATCAACATCAGCAGCCCGCACCACGACGGCAAGATGCACACGCCGTACCCGCCGCAGGTCGGCGACCTCATCCACCTGTGGGACACGATCGCGAAGCAGGGCGGCACGTACGAGGTGATCGCCCGGCAGTGGCTGCACTCCAGCTACGGGTCGACCAACTGGCCCGTGCTGGAGCAGCAGCCGACCGTCGGCCCGCTGCTGGAGATGATCGTGGAGCCCGCCGAGGGCGTCTTCCGCGACCAGGCGCCGCGCCCGGACGACGAGGAAGCGTGACCATGAGCACTGCTACGGACCTGATCGTTGAGACAGCCAACCCGGAGCTGTTGGACGCCACCGTCAAGCAGCTCGGCCCCGCCGTCGTTGTCGACGACACCTTCGACGGCACCACGTGCCGGGTCCGCGTCTTCGGCGACCCCGGCTTCATCAAGTTCGCCCTCACCCAGCAGGGCTACGGCAAGATCGTCGGTGAGGAGCCCGTCACGTGAACTACCGCCCGTACCCCGACGTCGACCTCGCCCTGGCCCAGCTGGAGCGCGGACGCGTAAGCGAGCCGCCGTCCCCGCTTCTCGCGTGGATCGATGAGGCCGTGGCACCGCTTCGGCTGGCCGACTGGCAACGGGAGTGGGTCAGCGCATGGGCTGGGCTGAGCCGTCCGAAGCTCAGCGGCCGCAGCGCCATCACCGCGGCGATTGTCGACCAGGCGGTGAAGGCCGGCGAACACCTCCACATCGCCACCCGCGACGGGATGCGCTGCGCCGGGGGAGACGACGGCTGCCCGCTGCCACGCGAAGCCGCCGAGGTCGTGGCGTACCGCGCACCCGGCTCCGGCTTCCTCTACTGCGTCCGGTGCTGCCACGGCGTTGGCGTCTTCGCTCCCATGACGTCGGGCGACCTGCCCGACGGAGGCGTGTGCGATGACTGTGGCGTGGACGTCCTGATCCCGCAGTCCTCCCTTCGACATGGAGATGATGGCCTCATGACCACTGAACGAGTCACTGTCCGAGTCCTGCTGCTGTTCGGCGACCAGGCTGAGATCGTCGCCGATGTCCCGCCGGAGGAGCGGGGCGAGCCGGAGCGCTACCCCGCGGCGGACATCGCCGCGGCGGTCGGTGTGCCGGTGAGCGACCTGCCCGGTAAGCGGCTGACCGCCGACGTCGGTGAGGATCACCGGTTGTCCGGCTGGCAACTCGCCTGACCCGACGAACGGTCCCGGCTTCAGGTGCCGTCTGCCTGGAGCGTGCCGAGCGCAGGTCCAGGCGGTTCGGAACCAGCATTCATACAGGGAGGTCACATCAGTCGGCCCGCCGGATTCCCGCCGGGATCATCGGCCAGCACGATCGCGGCCTTGACGCGCTTGCCCACTGGCTCGCGGCGGATCTCGAAGCTGCGGCACACGGCCATCACGATCTCCAGGCCGTGCTTGCCGACCCGGTGCGGATCGGCTTCCTGGGGCACCGGCAGGGCCGGATCGGTGTCCCAGACGCTGATCTGCACGGCGCCGTCGCGGACCTCCAGGTCCAGCAGGCACGGGCCGGGCGCGTACTTGTGTGCGTTGGTTACCAGCTCGCTGACCACCAGCTCCGCCAAGCCCATCGCACGCTCTGAGACCGGGATCCCGTGAACGGCCTGCACCTCGGTCATGAACCGGCGGGCCGCATCCCGGGCCTCAGCGATCCGCTCCCCGCCCTCCAGGGCGACCGCAGACAGTATGGGCCGGCTGGCCAGGGGCTGATCCTCGTCTTTGTGCACCACTGGCCACACCGCCACCCTCGTCATGAGCAACCCGGCAAGGGCGCTCGCATACCCCCGAAGTCCAGCAACATACATACGACCCTCACATCACGAGCACATCACGACACAGCTCCACCTTTGCCCTGAAGGAGTCAGGTGGAGTCACTTGCGGAAAGTTGGGGCCTTTCCAAGCCAGAAGTGTTGCAAAGCAGTGCACGAAGGTTCATAATGGAGACAGAAGGAACGAGGGGCCGCAAACCCCGAGACCTTCACCAACCACCACAACTCAAGAGAGGACGGACACCATGTCTGATGAGTCCGAGCGGGAGATCCAGGACCTGGGTCGCTCCATTATCGGGATCTACACCCTGATCACCAGGGTCTGCGGGCTCCTCCCGCTCCCGATCCGCCTCCCGGACTTCGTGGACGACGTGATCCACGGTGCGGAGATGATCGAGGGTGTCGCCCGAGTCGTCGACCTCATCGAGGACGAGCCGATCGACGAAGACCTTCAGGCAGGGATCTGGGGAGGATGCCTCCACTGGCTCTCCGCAGCCCACCTGTACGGGAGGTACCTGGAGCTCCAGGAACACCTGGTGAGCCTGGAGATCAGGATCAACCTCGTGACCGCCGGTGAGGCCCTCCACATCGTGGCCCACGAGCTGCTCGACTCCCAGGAGGACTGACACACCGAGGCCCCTGGCAGCCATCCAGGGGCCTCACCGCACGCTGGGACGACCAGCGGGGGCCGGGCCGCAGCCCACAGACACCAGAGTGTCCGCCGCAAAACCCCCGCTGGTCACCAACCATCCACAAGGGACGGACACCATCATGGTAGAGACACCCCAGGGCGAGACGTACACCGAGATCGCCGCCCGCCACGGCCGCAGCGAGTACCGCGTACGCAACGCCTGGGCGCGCCATCCTCAGTGGCCGGAGCCGATCGGCAAGCGCGGCAAGCAGCTGCTGTTCGACCCGGCCGCCGTCGACCAGGTCATCGCCGAGCACATCGAGCGGCCCGCCGTCGAGCTGGAGCCGCGCCGCCTGTACACCGCGAAGGAGATCGAGGCCCTCACCGGCGTCACGGCCGCCACCATCCGCGCCGACCGCTCCAAGGGCCGCTGGCCCGTCCCCGACGACACCTCCGGCCGCGCACACCGCTGGAACGGCGCCACCGTCACCCAGGCCCTCGCCGGGCGCCGCGCGTACCACAAGGCCGGTGAGTGACGGGCCGACGCGTACGCTGGCCCGTGAGCCCTTGAGAGGGGCAGGCGTACCAGGGGGCCGTACACCGCCTGCGTAGCTGCGGCAGACGACGGCGTGCTGCGGCGATGCCAAGCGCCCTTTAGTAAACCGGGAGTTATCGTGGCGCCAAGACTCACACCGACCATCGTTCAGCAGTTGGCCCTGGTCAAGCACATCTATGCAGAAGGAGTGGACGCAAGCCGCAGCCCACATCCTCTATCCGCCACTGCCGTCCTGAAGTTCCACGACGCCGTCGAACTCTTCCTGGGCCTGTCCGCAAGCCACCTGGGTGTCAATGTCAACCCGAAGATCGACTTCCTGGAATACTGGGGACAGATCAAGACGCAAACCACGGTGGCGCTGCCGGGCAAGACCGACATGGACAGGCTCAACCATGCACGGGTCGGCTTCAAGCACAAAGGCAACGTTCCGGCGACGCAGACCATCGAGCGGTGCCGCGACTACGTGTCGACGTTCTTCACTACCGCCACACCGATGGTCTTCGGCGTGGACTTCGAGGCCATCGACATGGTGGATCTCGTGACTCAGGGGGAAGTGGCCCGGCTGCTCGGTGAGGCGCAGACCCACGCGGACATCGGCGACTACATTCAGGCCATGGCTGGACTGTCCCTCGCCTTCGAAGGCCTGCGTGATCATTACTCCGGCAACGGCAGTAGCATCGGGTGGGAACAGACACCCTTCTCGTTCGGGCCGAAGTTGCACTGGGTCGACGAGCCCCGAGTCGACGGGCCGAAACGCCACGACCATCCACGGTTGGGCAAGATCTCGGATATCGCCCAAGAGACACAGGAAGCCATGCAGGTCATCAGCTTGGGAATCGACTTCCCGGGCTTTGCTCGCTTCAAGGCCATGGCCCCGCGAGTCCATGCGTACCATGACGGGAGTAGACGCTTCATCGTTACCAAGTGGGACGAGTCCATCACTGCTGAAGACTACGGATGGGCACGGCAGTTCGTTATCGAATCCGCTCTGCGAGCCGCACGCGCTGATGGCGTGAGAGAGCTGCTGGAAGCCCAGATGACGGCAAACTGGAGACCCGAGAAGCCGTTCCCGGAACGTACGTGGACCGGACCCGCGGAGGGCTCCTGACGTACGCTGGCGCCCGGATGGAGCACCGCCCGGCTGTACACCGCACGGTCCCTGCTGGCCCGCGCGAACTCGGTGCTCCCGGACGGGGTTGAACCCCGGGCCGGCACCAAGGGGTCCGCTGAAGGATGACGCGAAGGAAAGGGAAGCCGGACTGGCCCGTGGTCGAACGTACCGGTGCGCAGGCCTGAGAAGCTACTACTTTACACAGGCGCCACTCTTGCGGATTGCATTCACGAACTTCCTTTCGTACAGGGCCTCGAAATCGTTGAGCACTTGACATGTAGGGCCATGAGAGAACGCGTCATGAATTGTCTGACTCCAGGCAATCCATGTATCGCACTTCCTCGCCTTGTCTTCGGGGGATCCGCGCAACGTCAAGCGTCCATCGTCAGGGACGCATTCTTCAAGCCCTGGAAGAGTCGAGTATACGTAGGAGAAGTAATCGACGAACCAGACCTGCGCAGAATAGTACTGCTCTCGCTCTTCGGCATCTTTGATGTCGTCAAAGCTGTCAACTTGAGTCATAAGCAAGTTCATGCGCTTGTTATCGGAAGCGCTTCGGAACTCATCCCACCTCAGAAGTTGCTGGTAGAGGCCATCGAGCCTCGCCGCTGACACCTGGTTGGCGGTGTCCTCAGCCTGCTGGCGAGCGGCCTCCGTTTGCCTGGCGAGGAATATGAGCGTCACCAGCGTCGCACCGGCAATGAAAATAGCAGCAGCAACCTCCAGAAACCTTAAGAGTGACATGTGTCGTTCAAAAAAGGGATGGTGGGAGAGCCTGCGGGACGTCTGATCCCCGGCGGAAGGCTCCGTGCTATCTGCCACAGCTCACCTCCATCGACGGAGACAGTCGGTGCTCCAACTCCTAACCGTACGGAGGCCTCCCCTCCTCGCAACTCGTCCAGGGTGTTTTCTGCTTGTTTGGACCACCAAACGCCCCCCGCCCCCACGGTGAAGGCGTCGGGACGCCGAATCGTGCCAGGCCTCAACGTCCCTCCGGCATCCGGGCATTGTCAGACCCATGTGTCATGCTGCGCCATAACTCCACGTGAAGGGAGGTGAGTAGAGATGTCGAAGAACCAGAAGGCGGCCGTCCTCATGATCGCCGCCATCGCCGGGCAGGCGTACCTCAGCAAGGTCGCCAAGCAGCAGGCCGCCACCCTCGGCCTGTCCGTCGTGGCCGTGGGTCTGATCGGCCTCGCCATCGGCACGGCCCTCGGCTAGTACTGCAGCCGCAGTTGGTGTGACTGTCGAGTCCGCCTGGTCGTTGAGTGGGGCATGGGAGGGGATGTCACGCTCGACGAGGTACAGCGGTGGGCCGCGGGCCTGGATGCGGTCCATGCTCGGATCGCCGGTCATTTCCGCAGGTCGGAGCCGCGTCGCCGAGCGCGGGAGTATCTGCGCGGGCTGCTTGCGCCGCTGGAGCGAAAGAACGGCTGGACGCTGGCCGAGCAGGCCGGCGAGGGGTGCCCGGACGGCATGCAGCGCCTTTTGAACCAGGCTGACTGGGACGCCGATGCGGTCCGCGATGAGGTCCGCACCTTCGTGCTGGAGCATCTGGCTGCGCAGGACGGTGTGCTGGTCGTGGACGAGACCGGGTTCATCAAGAAGGGCCTGCGCTCGGCCGGGGTGCAGCGGCAGTACACAGGCACCTCCGGGAAGATCGACAACTGTCAGCTCGGGGTGTTCCTCGCCTACGCTTCCACCGCCGGCCGAGCCCTGATCGACCGGGAGCTGTACCTGCCCAACACCTGGATCGAGGACGAGGCCCGCCGGGCGGACGCGAAGATCAGTGACCGGGTGTCCTTCGCCACCAAGCCAGCCCTGGCCAAGGCGATGCCGGCCCGCGCTCTTGAGGCGAAGGTGCCGTTTCGCTGGGTGTGCGGCGATGAGGTCTACGGCCAGGACCCGGTGCTGCGCACCTGGCTCGCCGCCCGGCGGCTCGGCTACGTGCTGGCGATCAAATACACGCACCGGTGCGGGCCGCGCGGGCAAAGTGCCCGGACCGTCTCGGCGGTGCTGCCCGAGCACGCCTGGGAGATCCGCTCCGACGGTGAACGGGCCTACTACCTCACCCATGCCCCCGCCGGCACCCCGCTCGCCGAACTCGTCCGGGCCGCGGGCGCGCGCTGGGCCATCGAGGAGTGCTTCCAGGCCGCCAAGAACGAAGCCGGCCTTGACCACTACCAGGTCCGCCACTACCCGGCCTGGTACCGGCACATCACCCTGGCCATGGCCGCAGCCGCCCACCTGACCGCGATCCGCGTCACCACCGCCGAAAAGGGGGACACCGCCGCGACTTAATCCGACTGAGCGTGAACGAGATCCGCCGCCTGCTTGCCACGTTTGCGCACACCGTCCGGCACGGCACCGAACACGTCCTGCACTGGTCCTGCTGGCGCCGCCGCCACCAGCACCGGGCCCGGATCAGCCACTACCGCCGCCGCGGTCACCGACCCCCATGACTGCGGCTCCAGCAATAGGCGGAGCCTCATGACAGAGCCCTCATGGTAGAGACTGCGGCATGGAGTTCTTCTGCTTCCACCGCGACCGGCCCGGCTCCCTCGCACTGCGCAAGGAACTGCTGGAAGAGCACTGGTCATACATGGACGGGTACGCGACGGAAATGATCGCCCGCGGCCCGACCCTCGCCGACGACGGTGACACGCCCACCGGCAGCGTGCACATAGTCGACCTGCCCGATCCGGCCGCCGCCCGCGCATTCGCCTTCGACGAGCCCGGCTACCAGGCCGGCGTGTACCAGGACGTGCTGCTGCGCCGCTGGCAGAACGTTCTGGGGCGCACCATGTGGGACTTCCCCGGTGGCCGGACCGGCGGCAACCGATACCTGGTGCTCGGCCTCGGCACAGGACAGACCGCCGACCCCACCGTGCCGCCCGACCGCGACGAGCTGATCGCCTACGGGCCGCTGCTCTCCGACGACGGCACCACTTGGCTGGGCACTGCGGTGCTGGTTCGGGCCCCAGACGCAGACACCGCACGCGCCGTCCTGGCCCCGGACTACTACGACCATATCGAGGTCCATAACTGGCAATTCGGCGGGAGACGGTGATGAACCGAGACGCAGAAAGATGACCCTGTGAGGGACACATAAGAGGGATCACGAACCCTGGTACTGCAGCCGCAGCAGCAACTGCGGCTGCAGTACTAGCCGAGAAAGCAGCACCACGAGCAGGGGCAGACCCGTCACGGGGGTTTCCGAGCCTGCCCCTGCACGCTGGCGCCCGCATACCCCCTCCACGGAGAGCAGGCGCCTCGACCCTACGCGGGGGTCACTCTCTCCAGCGAGCCAACATCCCGGAGCGTCACGGGTGACGGCCGATGGTCACTGGATCAACACCTTTGACTATAGGGGCTCTTGCCAGCGTCACAACATCGTCACGCCCCTGCACCCCTGGCCCACATCGCGCCACAATGCGTCCACCATCACCACCGCAGGGGGGACGAGATGTCCGAGTACAGAGACGTGCAGACGGCCGTGAGGGTCGAGAAGTTCAGGATCTGGTTTGCGTGGGCGTGCGGCGGCTTCATCATGCTGGCCATCGCGCTGGCCACCCAGGACATCCGCATCGTCAGCGTCATCACCCAGGTGCTGTTCCTCGTCGGCGGCATCGCGTTCACCATCACCGCCGTGCGGATGACGAACGCCCTCAACCGCAAGGCCGAGGCCAAACGCAGGGAAGTCCTCGGCGACGTCTGACCCGGCGGCACCACCGGGCGCTCTACCCGCCCAGGTGATCCATTTCAAGGGGGCAGGGGCACTCCTGAACCCCCCTTCCTTGCGCAACGCTGTGACCTGCTGTAACACTGATGCCAGTGCCACAGGTGTCACCACAGACCCCCAGCCCCCGTCCCCGCACGGGGGCTGACGCATGAGCAGGAGGTGACATGGCCGCCTCCGCCCTGGTCCACCTCCGCCCCTCCGAGCTGCTCGACCCGGACCAGGCCGCCGCCTACGCCGGCGTCGCCCCCTCCACCATCCGGCAGTGGAAGCACCGCGGCCTGCTGGCCCCCGCCATCCCAGGTGACGGCCACCGCACACGCCACCTGTACGCCAAGCCCGACCTCGACCGTGTCAAGCGCCAGCTCGCCGCAGCCCAGGCAGCACGCACCGCCCCACCTCATGCCACCGCTGAGCGCGGCGCGCAGCGCCCCGCACCTGCCATCGCATAGCCAGTGCATAACCCTGCATAGTGGATCAACCCCGCATAGATCACCGCATAATCATGCGGCGCATATCCATGCGTACCCATACGGCCACGCCCCCTGACCGCCCCGAATGCAGGGCGAAACGGATATAGCGCGCAACATACGGGCAGGGGAGGGGGGTACCACCACCACGAGAAAGCCGGCACTCCCGGTGACCCCGCTTCGCTCCCACGGGAGAATCCTGTACGGGTCTGGGGCTCTCATCATCGCGAACTGAGTTCGACTGCATTAAGCGCATACTCATGCATTGCATATCCATGCATCGCTATTCACTGCGAACTCGGTTCGACCATTTTTTCCGGGTGGGTGATCATGCAGCCGCCGACGATCTGCCCCGGCTGCCGACAGCCCGTCCGCGGCCGCTGCCCCCGCTGCCATCAGGGCGAAGGCCGTCCGCGCCAGGTCCCGGCGGGGGCGAGGAAGCGGCCCGGGTACACGCGGCGCGAACGGATCCGCAGGGCCGATGCGGTGCGCGCCTGGGTCGCTCAGAACGGGCTTGTCTGCCCCGGCTGGCAGCGCGAGGCGCACCCGGCCGACGACCTGACGGCCGACCACGTCGTACCTCCGGGCGCGGGGGGCTCGGAGGCCGGCGAGCTGCGGGTGCTGTGCCGCTCCTGCAATTCCGCGCGCGGCGCGTCGATGGCGGACCGCAGGGTGCCTGGCCTGGACATCGTGCTCGTGGCGGGCCCGGCCTGCGCGGGCAAGAACACGTACGTCCGGGAGCACGCCGACCCCGAGGACCTGGTCTTGGACCTGGACGCGCTGAACGCCGCGATGAGCCTCGCGGGGCCCCGCGTGCACATCCCGGCGCACCTGCCGTTCGTGTGTGAGGCGCGGGACGCGGTGCTGGAGCGGCTGCTGCTCGGCGGGCACCAGGTGCGCCGCTGCTGGGTCATCTCGACGGCGCCGGAGCGCGCGCGGCGGGAGCACTACCGACGTCGGTACGGGGCGCGGGTGGTGGTGCTGTGGTGGCCGGAGGAGACATGCCTGCTGAGGGCGATGAGCGAGCGGCCCCCGGAGTGGCAGCAGTACGTACGGCAGTGGTTCGACCGGTACGAGCCGGACCCCGAGGACACCGTGCTGCGCAACTGGCAGGCCACAGGGGAGGAGCGGGCGGGATGAGCGATCCGCAGCTGGGCGACGTGAAGCGTCTGGCGGTCCATGTGCCCGTCACGGCGCAGCAGCTGCTCGACGCCGGGCTGCGGCTGCCTCCCGGCATGGAGCCACCCCCGGCCCCGCCGCAGCCCTCGCTGTACCGGCGTTGGCGGTGGACCTGGCTGGATGCCGTCCGTCGCCTGCGCGAGCGCGTCGGATTCTGGATCGCTGGATACGAGCCCGGCGACAGTGATTGGTAGGCGAGGCATGGCGAAGCAGGCTGACCTCAACGTCCGGGTGAACGTCGAGGTGACGGTCATCCGGCCCGGCGACACGGCCCTGGTCCGCATGCCGCGCGACACGCCCAGGGTCCAGCTGGAGACGGTCGCCGACCGACTGCGGGAGCGGCTGCCGGACGTCGACGTGGTGCTGCTCGCCGGAGTGGACGGCATCGACGTCTACCGGCCGGACGACGTGGCAGGAGACGCAAGGCCTTGAAGAACAAGATCCTGCGCCGCATCGCTGGGCGCTGCGACACCCACGACGAGGCCTCGCCCGCGAAGATTCGTCAGCTCGAACAAGAACTCGGCTTGACGCCCACCCAGCAGAGCGGCGACCTCGTCGACCAGTTGGCCAATCCGGATTTGATCGACTGCGGCAAGGCGTGGTGCAGGAAGAAGCGGGCCTGAGGCCCGTGCTGCGGACGGAGGCGGGAGGTCCTGATGGCGGGGAGAGGACCAGCGCCGAAGGACCCGGAGCGTCGACAGCGTCGTAACGCGGCGAAGGATCTGGAGGTCGTCACCGGGGCGGCCGTCGAGGTCCCGGAGCCGCCGGCGCCGCCTGCTGGGCTGCTGAAGCGGACGCGGGATCGGTGGGCGGAGTACTGGGCGTCGCCGGTGGCGAAGCTGGCCGACCCGGTCAGCGACTTGCCCGCGCTTGAGCGGCTGTTCGTGCTGTACGACGACCTGGAGCGCAGCAACGCCGCGGTGAAGAAGACCGGGCACATGGTGACCGGCTCACAGGGCCAGGCGGTCCTCAACCCGCTGCTGCGGCACATCCAGGTGACGCAGGGCGAAGTGCGCCAGCTGGAGGACCGGTTCGGCCTCAGCCCGCGGGCCCGGCTCTCGCTGAACGTCACCCTGGGTGAAGCGGCCAAGTCGATCGCTGACCTCAACTCCGAGTTTATGAGTGGGGGCGACGATGACGACGACCCCCGCTTCGACATCGTCACAGGTCAGGACGTCATCGGCGGCGAGACCGCTTAGCGCCCCGCGTTCGCTGGGCTGGCCGACACATGGGCCGCTCGTCTGCCGCTGGATCGAGAAGCACTGTGTGTACGGGGAGGGCGACTACTTCGGTCAGCCCGTACGGCTGCTCCGCTTCCAGAAGCAGTTCCTGTACTGGCTGTACGAGTACAACCCGCAGACGGGCGAGCGCCGGTTCCGTGAGGCGCTGCTGGAGGTGCCGAAGGGCAACGGCAAGACGCCGCTGTCGGGCTGGGTTCAGCTGTTCGAGCTGCTGGGGCCGCCGCTGTTCGGGCCGAAGGGCTCGCCGCTGATCCCCGTGGCGGCAGCGTCGTTCGAGCAGGCGGACCTGCTGTTCGGCGACATGAAGCACTGCCTGCGCGAGAGCCCCACGCTCAGGCACCACGTCGACGTCTACGACACGGAGATCCTGGTGCGGAACGGGCCCGGCCGGGCGTACCGGGTCGCCGCGGTGGCGGGCACGAACGACGGTCAGAGGCCGTCCAGCTTGGCGGCCGACGAGATCCACGAGTGGACGGGCCCGAAGGAGCGCGTGCACCTGGTTCTCGTCAACGGCATGGCGAAGCGGGCCAACAGCCTGGTCCTGAACACGACGACACCCGGCTCCGACCTGGACTCGATGGCCGGCCGCAAGCACCTGTACGGCTACCGGGTCAACGCGGGTGAGATCGACGACCCGCGGTTCCTGTTCGTCCACTACGGCGTCCAGGACGGCGCGTACGACCTCATCGACGAAGAGCAGCTGCGCGCGGCGGTCATCGCCGCGAACCCCGCCGCCGGAACCTTCCTGCGGGTTGACGACGTCGTCGCCCGCTACTACCAGATCCCCGAGTTCGAGTTCCGCCGCTATCACCTCGCGCAGTGGACCAGGGCCGACGAGTGCTGGCTGCCGCCGGGCGCGTGGGAGGCCTGCGCGGGCGCCGTCGAGCTGGACCCCGAACGGCCAGCGCACGTGGCCGTCGACATGGCGTACAAGCAGGACAGCGTGGCGGTCGTCGTCGCGCAGCTCGGCGACGACGGCAAGGTCCGCGTGCGGGCGAAGGTGTGGACGCCGAAGAAGGGCGTCACCACGATCGACGTTGCCGCTGTCGACAACCACCTGCGGCACCTGCACCGCACGCTGAACGTCCAGACCATCGCCTACGACCCGGCGTACTTCCAGCGCAGCGCCGAGGCCTTGGCCGATGAAGGCCTGCCGATGGCGGAGTTCCCACAAGGCGCTGGCCACATGGTGCCCGCCTGCCAGGACACCTACCGGGCCATCGCCGACGGCGTCCTCGTCCACGGCGACGACCCGATCCTCACCGACCACGTACTCGCCGCCGCGACCCGGGAGACCGACCGCGGCTGGCGCCTGTCCAAGGGCAAGTCGAAGCGACACATCGACGCGTGCATTGCGATGGTCATGGCCGTCTTCCTGGCGCTGCCACGGATCGAACCAGAGGAGGTCGAGCCGTGGTTCGGATTCGGGTGAAGCGCCTGAAGCTGCCGAAGGTCAGCCGCCCGGCGTGGCTGAAGCGGCCGAAGGTGAGCCGCCTCGCGCGGGCCCGCGGCGCCACGTTCACCGGCGGAGGCCTTATCGCCGCAGGCGTGTGGCAGTGGTTCGGCGGGCCCGTGGCCCTGGTCGTGGCCGGCGCGCTGATCGTCGCCTACTCGCTGCTGATCGCCGACGTCGCCGAGCCGAGCGAGGATGACAGGAGGCCGGAGTCGTGGTGAGCCTGTGGCGGGCGGCCCGCCGGTCGATCACGACCATCGACGACTACGTCCAGGCCATGCAGTACGGCGGGAACACGTACACGTTCCCGCAGGTCGGCACTCAGCAGACGATGCCCGGCGTCGCGAAGGAGCGGCTGCCTGCGGACTTCGCCGGGTACGCCATGCAGGCCGCCACGAACGGCGTCCTCTTCGCCTGCCTCGCCGTCCGCCAGGACGTGTTCTCCGCCGTCCGCTTCCAGTGGCAGCGCCTCAACAACGGCCGCCCCAGCGAGCTGTTCGGCACCACCGATCTGCGGCCCCTTGAGGAGCCGTGGACGGGCGGCACCACGCAGGACCTGCTGGTGCGGATGATCCAGGACGCCGACCTCGCCGGTAACAGCTACTGGACGGGCGACCCGGAGAACGGCGACCTCGTACGGATGCGCCCCGACTGGGTCGAGATCGTGCTGGAGCCGCGCATGATGCGCGGCGGCCGGCTCGGCTGGCGGCGGCTCGGCTACATCTACACCGAGCCCGACGGCGAACCGGTGGCGCTGCTGCCTGACGAGGTCGCCCACTTCGCGCCCCGTGCCGACCCGCTCGCCACGTTCCGCGGCATGTCGTGGATGACGCCGATCTCGCGTGAGGTCCGCGGCGACAACCTGATGTCCGCGCACAAGCAGGCCTACCTCGAGAACCGCGGCACGCCGAACGTGATCGTGAAGTTCGACCGCGAGGTCAAGCCGGACGCCCTGGACAAGTTCAAGGCGCGGATGGAGGCCGAGCACCGCGGGCCGGAGAACGCCGGCAAGACGCTGTACCTGGGTGGCGGCGCCGACGTCACGATCGTCGGCTCCAACTTCCAGGAGCTCGACTTCGCGCGCGTCCAGGGCGCCGGCGAGACACGCATCGCCGCAGCGGCCGGTGTACCGCCGGTCATCGTCGGCCTGTCGGAGGGCCTGGCCGCCGCCACGTACTCGAACTACAGCCAGGCCCGCCGCCGGTTCGCAGACGGAACGATTCACCCGCTGTGGCAGAACGCTGCCGGGACGCTGCGCCGCCTCGTACGGCCGACCGGCAAAGCCGCGTCCGGCGCGGTGCGGCTCTGGTACGACCCGCGTGACGTGCCGTTCCTGCGCGAAGACAGGAAGGACGCCGCCGAGATCTCGTTCCGGCAGGCGCAAACGATCCGCGCCCTGGTCGACGCCGGGTACACCCCCGCCTCCGTCCAGCGCGCCGTCGACGCCGAGGACTGGTCCCTCCTCGAACACACCGGCCTGTTCAGCGTCCAGCTCCAGCCGCCCGGAACCCAGGCGCCCGCCCTTCCCGCCCCCAACGCGAGCAGCGACGAGGAGTAGTGATGACCGCTCTCACCATGCAGGCCGCGCCGCGCGAAGGGCTGCTGCGCAGCGTCCCCTTCCAACTCGCGCGCGCCGACAGCGACACGGACGGCGAGGGCGACGGCCTCACCCTGGAGGGCTACGCCGCGGTGTTCGACGCCCCCACGGAGATCGACTCGTGGGAAGGCACCTTCACCGAGAAGATCCGACGCGGAGCGTTCCGCAAGACGATCCGCGAGGGCAGCCCGGTCCTCCAGTTCGACCACGGCAGGCACCCGCTCATCGGCTCTATCCCGATCGGCGCGATCGAGCAGCTCAGCGAGGACGACCAGGGCCTGTACGTCCGCGCCCGCCTGTCCGACAACTGGCTGATCCAGCCCGTACGCGACGCGATCGCCGAGCGATCGATCAAGGGCATGAGCTTCCGGTTCACCGTGATCCGCGAGGAGTGGCGGGACAACGCCGGGAAGCTCGTCAAGCCCGAAGAGCTGGGCCGCCTGCTGTGGGACCCGGGCGACCGCGGCCCTCTGGAGCGGACCCTGATCGAGGTGCGGATGCCGGAGCTCGGCCCGGTCGTGTTCCCCGCCTACACCCAGACCTCGGTCGACGTGCGCGCCCGCGGCGTCGCCGAACTCATCGGCCAGGACCGGGACCTGGTCCGCGAGGTCCGCGCCTCACTCGCCCGGGCGGCCATCCCGCGCCCGAAGCCCGGCATCGAAGACCTGGGAGACCCGGACGTGCGCCGCGACGTCGCTCGCGCGCTGCTGTTCGGCCCCGAAGCCGACACCCCCGACGAAGGGGTGCCCGGCCCGCCCGCCACCGCCGCGCCGCCCGCCACCGGGCACCTGGCGGACCGCACCACCGCAACACCTGGCGCGCCGCTCACCGAAGAGCACCCGCCGCAGAACCCCGACGCGCCGCTCGCCACAGAGCACCCGTCACCGTCTCCGCGCAGCAGCCGCCTGCGGGACCAGATCCGCGAGATCACCGGCCTCATGGACGAGCAGCTTGCGCGCATCGCGCAAAGGCAGACGACTGATGGAGCTCAGTCACTCTCAGGCGGTAATCCGCCTGAAGGACATCAAGGCCGAGCTTGAGAGGCTCGGCGAGAAGGACGAACTGACCTCGGAGGACGAGCAGTCCTTCGACGAGCTCACCCGCGAGTTCGCCGAGGTCGACAACCACCGCCGCCAGCTGGAGCGTAAGGCCGCCCTGGAGCGGGTCCGCTCGGCGACGCAGGCCACCGAGCGCGGCCCCGCCGCCCTTAAGGTGGAAGGCGGCACCCCCTACAACTCCCGCGACGGCTACGACCTCGACCCGGTCCTGCACCCGGACTCGGTCGAGGACCGCCGCTTCCGCAACCCCTGGGACCTGTCCGAGGTCCGCACCTTCGGCCGCTCCCCGGCCGAGGTCGGTCAGGAGCTGCGCGCCCGCGCCCTGTCGGCGATCGAGAAGATGGCCGGCGCCAACGACGCGGTCCGCGCGGCGGGCACGGAGATCATCGAGCGGTGGGACGACGACAAGTCGACCATCGCCCGCCTGTGCCTGGCCACGTCCAGCCCGGAGTACATGCGGGCCTGGTCGAAGCTGGCCCGCGGCCGCGGGCACATGGTCTCCCCGGAGGAGCAGCGGGCCCTGGAGCGGGCCATGTCGCTGACCGACTCCGCCGGTGGCTACCTGGTTCCGTTCCAGCTGGACCCCACGGTGATCATCACGTCGGCGGGCTCCCTCAACGAGATCCGCCGCGTGGCCCGCCAGGTCGTCGCCACCGGCGACGTGTGGAACGGCGTCTCGGCGGGCGAGGTGTCGTGGCGGTGGGCCGCTGAAGGCTCCGAAGCCGGCGACAACGCGCCGACGTTCGCGCAGCCCACGGTGCCGATCCACAAGGCCGACGGCTTCGTGCCGATCAGCATCGAGGCCCTGTCGGACGAGGCGAACGTGACCGCCGAGGTCGGCCGCCTGCTCGCGCAGGGCAAGGACACGCTGGAGGCGGCGGCGTTCGCCACCGGCACCGGCTCCGGCCAGCCGACCGGCATCGTCACCGCCCTGACCGGCACTTCCTCGGAGGTGAACAGCGCGGGCACGTCGCTGGCACTGGCGGACGTGTACGCGCTGGACGACGCGCTCCCGGCCCGCTACCGGGGCCTGGCGTCGTGGCTGGGGAACCGGGCGATCTACAACGACATCCGGCAGCTGTCCGACGCCAACACCCAGGCGTGGGAGCGGCTCGGCGCGGACGTGCCGCCGCTGCTGCTGGGCCGCCCGGCGTACGAGTCGGAGAACATGGACGGCGCGATCGGTGCGGCGCAGTCCAACTTCGTGCTCATCTACGGAGACTTCAGCAACTACGTGATCGCCGACCGGGTGGGCATGACCGTCGAGTTCATCCCACACCTGGTGGGCACCAACCGCAGGCCGACCGGCCAGCGCGGCTGGTACGCCTACTACCGCGTCGGCGCCGACTCGGTGAACGACGGCGCGTTCCGGATGCTCGACAAGACCGGCTGACCCACCTGACGGGAGCCCGCTCCGCAGCGGGCTCCCGTCCCCCGAGAGGACACAACTCATGGCGATTCACAGGTGTCACGAAGCGTTCGTGACGCGCATCGGCGGGGCCAGGGTCAGCATCCACGTCGGCGACCTCGTCGAGGACGAGGAGGACGTGTACAAGGTGCGCCCCGAGGCCTTCGAGCCGGTCGAGGAGTACATGGCCAAGCGCCGCGCTCGCCGTACCGCACCGGCCCGGCGCGGCGTAGAGCAGGCGACCGCCGCCCCCGGCGAGCAGCGGACCGTCACCCGGCCCCCGGCCCGCCGCGGACGCGGCAAGACCGCGCAGGAGGGGGACAAGCAGTGAGCAAGCGCACCGTCTACACCAACGTCACCCCGCGCGCGTCGCTGGCGATCGCGTCACGTACCGCGAACGCCACGGTCAACGGTGCCAGCGTGGACCGCAACGTCGGCGGCGACATGCACCGCTCGGCGATGGTCATGGTCCACACCGGCACCATCACCGATGGCACCCACACCATTGAGGTGCAGGACAGCGACGACAACAGCACATGGGCCGCGGTCGCCGACGCCTACCTTCAGGGCACCGAGCCCGCGATCGGCGCCACCGACGACGACAAGCTGTTCGTCATCGGCTACACCGGGGAACGCCGCTACCTGCGCGTGTCGGTCACCACGGCCGGTGCCACCGGAGGCGGCACGCTCGGCGCGGTCGTGCTGCTCGGCGAGCCGCGCCGCGGCCCGGTCAGCCACACCTGAGCGGGGGTGAGCCGTGCCGTTCGACCTCGGCGACACCGTACGCCTGACCGCGGACAGCACGGACCCGGGCGGCACGCTCACCAACGCCACCGGGGCCACGCTGACCATCACCCTGCCGGACGGCACCACCACATCCCCAGCGGTGACCAACCCGCCCGCGCAGACCGGCAAGTACACCGTCGACTTCCTGACCACCCAGGCGGGGCGGCACCTGGTGCGGTGGGTGTTCACCGGCCCGGCCTCGGCGTACACCGACATGTTCGACGTGCGGCCCGCCGACCCGCCGCTGATCATGTCGCTGGCCGACGCCCGCAAGCACGTCAACGCCACCGTCACCACCCACGACGAGGAACTGCGCGGCTGGGTCGAGGCCACCACCAAGGCCGTGGAGTACTTCGTCGGCCCGGTCGCCCGCCGCACCGTGACGGAGACCCATGACCGGGCCTACGCCCGCGTGCTGGCGCTGCGCCATATCCCCGTCATCTCGCTGACGACCGTCGCCGCAGTGCTCACCGGCGGCACCTCCTACGCGGTCGCGGACCTCGACCTGGACGGCGCGACCGGCATCGTGCGCCGCAAGGACGGCGGGCTCCTCTACGGCCCGCTGCGGATGACCTACGTTGCCGGGCGAACCATCATCTCCGCGCACATCAGCCACGCGGGGCGCATCATCCTCCAGCACCTGTGGCGCACGCAGGGCGGCGGCATGGGCCGTCCGGCGCCGGGCGGCATGGACGACTACGCCGTCACCGAACCGATCCCGGGCCTCGGGTTCGCGATCCCCAACCGGGCGCTCGAACTTCTCCTGGACGACCGACTTCCCCCGGGGGTGGCGTAGATGGCGACCTCCCGTGTCCCCGCCGCGATCGACGCGCTCGTCACCCGCTGGACTGCGGCCCTGCCCGGCGTGCTGGTCATCGACGGGCCCACGACCGCCGACCTGACCAAGCAGCACGACCTGGTGTACGTGGGCTGGCAGCCGAACGCCGAGAACGGCATCGCGGCCGAGATGCAGCAGGACTTCGCGCACATCGGCGGTTACACCCGCGACGAGCGGTTCGACATCCTGTGCTTCGCCGAGTCGTGGACCGGCGACTTCGACATCAAGGGCCGGCGTACACGCGCGTTCGAGCTGTTCGCCGCCTGCGAGTTGGACCTGCGCGCCTCCGGCGCCAACCCGTCCGCCCCGAACCTGGGCGGCGCCGTCCTGTTCTGCGGGATCACCCAGGGCCAGCTGCTCCAGCAGCAGACCGACCGTGGCGCCCAGGTGGGTGTCGCATTCCGCGTCACCTGCGAAGCCCGCATCTGACCGTCCCGTTCCGGCAGCCCCTGAGGAGAGCCACGTGGCGAAGATCCGCCTTGCCGCCGACGAGCCGCGCATCGTGCCGTGGCTCGGCCACCGCACCGTCCAGCCCGACGAGGTCGTCACCGTCCCCGACGACGACTTCGACGCGTACGTCTGCCAGGACATCTGGCAGGCCGTCGAATCCCCGAAGTCCAAGGCCGCGCCGAAGCGGGCCGCGAAGGAAGGTGACTGACCATGGCGATCGGCTCGGGCCTGGGCGGTTCGCTCGGTATGGCCGTGGAGACCACGTACGGGACGTACGCGGCGCCCACCCGGTGGCACCCGCTCGACGCGTTCCCCTTCAAGAAGGTCCCGAACTACAACCAGGCCGGCGGCCTGGCCGCGGGCAAGATGCTCAAGCGGAAGTCGCGCCGGGTGCTCACCCACCACGCGGCTGAAGGCCAGTTCACCAGCGAGTTCTACCACAAGGGCATGGGCCGCCTGATCAACCTGCTGATGGGCGGCACCGTCGCCCCCGTGCAGCAGGCCACGTCCACGGCCTACCTCCAGACCCACACCCTGCAGGACCCGGCGGGCAAGTTCTGCACCTGGCAGGCCGGTATCCCGGACACCGGCGGCACCGTACGCCCCCACACCTTCCTCGGCTGCAAGGTCAAGTCGATGGAGTTCTCCTGCGAGACCGGCGGTCACCTGATGGTGGCCACCGAGTGGGACTGCCGCGAACTGTCCGAGGCACAGGCCCTCGTCGCGCCCAGCTACACCACGGGCCTGAAGCCGTTCCACTTCGCCCAGGGAGTGATCAAGCTCGGCGCGGTCGGCTCCGAGGCGTCGGTGTCCGGCGTGAAGAAGTGGTCTCTGAAGGTCGAACGCGGCCTGGACACCGAGCGGTTCTACTTCGGCAACGCGGGCAAGAAGAGCGAGCCGCTCCTGAACGACTGGACGAAGATCACCGGTTCCGTCGAGGTCGACTACGAGAACAAGGCCGACTTCGCCGACCGGTTCCACGGCAGCACCGGCACCTCCATGGTGGTGGACTTCACCGGCGACCTGATCGAGGCCACCTACAACGAGCGTGCCACCTTCAAGACCCCGGCGATCTTCTTCACCGGCGACACACCGACCGTGGACGGGCCCGGCATCGTGGGCGCCACCTTCAACTTCGAGGTCGACGACGACGAGACGAACACCCCACTCACCATCGAGATCATGTCCACCGACACGACGCTGTAGGGGCGCCCAGCATCCCGCCCAGCGGCGGGACAGAAGTCCAGGAAAGCCTTCCGGCTCTCCCGAGCAGGTGCACCCCGGATCGACCTTCTGGACGCGGTATCCGCGAGGACCGCGACGGCGTCCTGTCTTAGGCACCCGGGCGCCGATCAACTTCCCCGCATCAGACGGCACCGGAGGTGACCTCGTGGCTCAGGGGCAGCGCTACTTCTGGATCACCAACACGCAGCAGCTGGGCGAGTTGCAGCGGCGCCTTCACGCGGCCGGCGGACCGCAGCTGCGCGACAACCTCAACCGCCGGATCCGGCGGGCCGCCGAGCCCATCCACCGCGCCCTCCAGAACAAAGCCCGGAACCTGCGCATCTGGGGGCCCGGCAGCAAGGAAGGCCGGAGCAGGCCCAAGACTGACGGGCCGCCGCTGAGGGCGACGATCGCCGAATCGATCCGCCTCTCGGTGACCAGTAGCGGCGGAGCCCGCCTGTGGTCCGACCCGGGCCGTCTGCCGCCCGGCTGGCGGTCGATGCCGAAGAACACCAACGACGGCAGGTGGAGGCATCCGACCTTCGGTAACAAGCACCGCGGCGGGTGGGTCAACCAGTACGCCGAGCGGGACTGGTGGTGGAGGACCATCCGCCCCCACATGCCCCGCCTGCGCGCCGATGTGGCGCGCATCCTCGAGGACGTCAAGCGCCGCCTCGGCGGCTGAAAGCGAGCACCACGTGATCGTCTCCTACACCCACGACGACCGGGTGGAGGAATACTCCACCGACGACCTGGCCACCATCGAGTCGGCCGAGGTCGAGCGGGTCACCGGCCTGGAATGGGACGACGTCGAGACCGCGCTCAAGGCGCAGAAGCCCCTCGCGATGAGTGCGATCATCTGGGTCTTCCGCCGCAGGCAGACCGCCGGCCTGCGCTTCGCCGACTTCAGCCTCGCCCAGTGGAAGAAGCGGCTGAAGGCCCGCCTGGAGTACGGCGAGATCCTCGACCTGCTGGAGGGCGTGCAGCTCCAGCTCGGTGGCGACGCCATCGAGGACGCCGCGAAGAACCTGCGGGTCCTCGCCCACAACCCGGATGACGTCGACCGGGCCCTGGCCGAGATGGCGGCCCCAAAAGGCCAGCCGCCCACCCAGCCGGTGACGGCGTCGACTACGTCCGACGGCCCGCTGGACGGCTGGGCGACCTCTTCGATCAGTACTGGCCCCTGATCGCCCAGGTTCTCCACGTCGGCCCGACTGAGCTCGGGTCCCTGCCTCGCGCCCGGTTCTACCAGGCCGTCGTCTTCGTCCAGCGCCACCAGGCCGCGCAGGCGGCTGCCGCTCAGGCCCAGGAGGCCGAAGGGGGGTGACCCCCGGTGTCCTCCACCATGACCTTCATCCTCGAAGGTCGCGATCGCCTGTCCCGCGTCCTCGACCAGGCGGGCGACTCGGCGAAGCGCGCAGAGAAGAAGCTCGCCGCCTTCGGCGCGGCGATTCCCGCCGCCTCAGCGATCGCCCCGTTCGCCGGGGCCATCGCAGGCGCCGGCGTCGCGGTGGCCGCGTTCGGGCTGGCGGTCGGCGGGCAGATCGGGCACCTGGCCGAAGCGTCGCAGGCGCAGAAGAAGTACCAGGACGCCGTTGAGGAGTCCGGCGCATCCTCGGCGGCCGCGGTCAAGGCCGAGCTGGAGATGCACCGGACGCTGGCCAAGATGCCGCCAGCCACGCGGGAGGCGGCGGCCGCGCTGACGGTCCTCAAGCGCGAGTACCGCGAATGGTCCGACGACCTCGCCGACGACACGGCACCTGTCCTCACCAAGGGCATGCAGGCGTTCACCGCGCTGCTGCCCAAGACGTCCGGCCTGGTGCGGGGCGCGTCGAACGAGCTGGACCGGCTGATGACCATCGTCGGGGGCGGCATGTCCACCCCGGGCTTCGACCGGTTCATGGGCAAGGTCGAACGGTTCGCGGTCGGTTCGCTGCGTGATGCCGTCAACGGCATCCTGCACCTGTCGCGCGTCGCCGACAGCGGGGAGATCGGCGGCAGCGTCGCCGAGTTCATGGACTTCGCCCGCGAGCAGGGACCCCTCGTCGGCGACACGCTCAAGCAGATCGCGATCGCCGCGGTCCACCTGCTTCAAGCGGCGTCCGGGGTCGGCGTCGGCCTGCTCCAGATCGCCAATGCCGCGGCCAGGGTCGTGGCGTCGCTGCCGCCCGGCTTCATCGCCACGCTGATGCAGATCGCGATCGCCATCCGTGTCGTCACCCTCACACGGTCCGGCGTACTGATGCTCGCTGGCGCGTTCTCTCTCGCGCGCACGCAGATCATGGCTATGGGCACAGCAGCCATCGGCGCGTCCGGGACGCTCGGCACGCTGCGGGCCATGTTCATGGCGCTGTCGGCGACGGCGCGGATCGCGGTCGCGGCGACCGGCATCGGCCTGCTCGCGGTCGCCCTGTACAAGCTGTCCAACATCGGGAAGTCCGCGCCGCCTGACGTTGACCGGCTGACCACGTCGCTCGGTGAGCTGGCCCGTACGGGCAAGGCGAGCGGCGAGGCAGCGAAGGCGTTCGGCCAGGACCTCGGGGGGCTGGCCGACAGCCTGCGCACGCTGGCCCGCCCCAGCAACCTCGATAAGGCCCAGCAGTTCTTGACCTCGTTGATCGGCATGGACTCGACGCCGATCAAGGAAGCGAAAGCCGATCTCGACGCGGTCGACAAGGCGCTCGCGAACCTGGTGAGGGCGGGGAAGGCCGACGTCGCCGAGGCTGCGTTCAACCGCGTGGCTGCGGCCATGCGCGAGCAGGGCATGAGCGCTGGGGAGCTGCGGAAGGAGCTCGGCGACTACAAGTCCGCTTTGGCCGACCAGCGGTTCGAAGCGGAGCTCGCGGCCCAGTCGATGGGTCTGTTCGGTCGTCAGGCGCAGCAGACGCAGCAGGCACTCGCCGCGCAGAAGCTCAGCGCCGACGGCCTCCGGCAGAGCCTGCAAGCCCTCAACAACGTGCAGCGCCAGGGCCTCGGCGGCATGATCGCGTTCGAAGGCGCCATCGACGCTGCCGCCCAGGCGGCCAAGGACAACGCCGGCGCGCTGTCGATGTCCGGTGGCAAGCTCAACCTCAACAGCGAGAAGGCCCGCAACGCCGCGCAGGCACTCAGTGACCTGGCGGCTCGGACGGACGAGGCCGCGGCGTCGGCGCGCGAGAACGGCGAGTCGTGGACCACGGTCAACGGCATCTACGAGCGCGGCCGGGCTGAGCTGATCAAGAACGCGCAGCAGATGGGCCTCACCAGGGCCGAGGCCGCAAGGCTTGCCGACCAGATCCTGAAGACGCCGCGCAAGACGGCGATGCTGAAGGCCGACATCAGCGACTGGAAGTCGAAGATCTCGGCTGCTGAGAAGCAGCTGAAGACGGCCAAGGGCGACAAGCGGGCCAAGCTCACCGCCGACATCGCCAACTGGAAGGCGCAGGTCGCCCGGGCAGAGCTCCAGCTGAAGGGCGCCAAGGCCGACAAGCGAGCGAAGCTCACCGCGGACGTCGCGGACTGGCGGGCGAAGGTCGCGAACGCCGAGCGGCAGCTGCGGACGGCCAAGGGCGACAAGCGAGCGAAGCTGACGGCAGACATCCGCGACTGGCAGCGGAAGATCGCCGCCGCGTTGCGGCAGATCAACTCGCTCCCGCCCAGCCGCTCCACGAAGCTGACCACCACGCGGCACTACATCAACATCACTGAGAACCGCGTCATCAACACCGGCAAGGGCGGACGCGGCCCCAACGCTGCGACAGGCGGTCTGTGGACAGGCAGCGTGTTCCGGCACCGCGGCTACAGTGAGGGCGGCCTGGTCGACGGGCCCGGCACCGAGACGTCCGACAGCGTGTTCGCGCCGTGGCTGAGCAGGAACGAGTTCGTCGTCAAGGCCAAGTCGGTGGCCAAGTACGGCGTCGCCTTCCTGCGGGCCGTTAACGAAGGCCGCCTCAGCCTGGGCTCGCTCGCGGGAGGCGGGGGAGGCCTGGCGGGCGCAGGTGCAGCAGCCGCTGGCGGCCTGGCCGGTGGCATGGCGGGCGGCGTCGGCCAGGTGACCGCCGCAGCGCGACGCATGGCGGCAGCAGTCGTCACCGGTATCAAGGCGGAACTCCAGATCGCCTCACCGTCGAAGAAGACCGCGGCGCTCGCGAAGGACGTCGGCAAGGGCTTCATCCAGGGTCTGACCGGGTCCCGCGACAAGATCAAGTCGGTTGCGGCGGACTTGGCGAAGGACATCAAGGCTGCATTCAGCGGGCGAAAAGAATCGTCCCTGCTGCGGATGGTCGACCGGCAGACGAAGAAGCTCCTCGACCTGGCCGCCAAGAGGGACAAGATCGCCGCGCAGATCGCCGAGGCCAAGAGCTACGCGTCCGAGGTGACGAAGACCGCCCGCCAGGGCGCGGGTCTGACCAACCTCGGCATGGAACCCGACCAGATCACGGCGGGCGGCATCAAGGGCGGCCTGGCCCAGAAGCTCGCTAAGATCCGCCGGTTCACCACCTACATCAAGATGCTGGCCAAGCGCGGCCTCAACAAGGGCCTCCTGAGGCAGATCCTCGACATGGGGCCCGAGCAGGGCTACGCGTACGCCAGCGCGCTCGCCGGGGCGGACAAGGCGACCTTCACGTCCATCAACAAGACGCAGGCCGCCATCGACAAGGAGTCGAAGAGGCTCGGCATGACGGGCGCCGACATCCTCTACGACTCTGGCAAGAACGCGGGCAAGGGCTTCCTGAAGGGGCTGGAGGGCCAGAAGAAGTCGATCGAGAAGCTCATGATCGACATCGCCAAGGGCATGCAGAAGGCGATCAAGAAGGCACTCGGCATCAAGAGCCCCAGCACCGTCATGGCCAAGCTCGGCGCCTACTCCACCGAGGGCCTGGCCCGTGGCCTCGTCGACGGGGTGCCCGTCCTCGACCGCGCCCTGTCCGTGGTGACGGGCCGGGTGGCGTCGGCGCAGCCCTCCTTCGGCCGGGCCAACGGTGCCGGCCGGGGTGGGGGGACGGTCATTCACATCCACGTCGACGGAGTCCTCGTCGACCGGCTGGGCACGGCTCGCGCGGTGCGTGAGGCGCTGCTGGAGCTCAAGCGCGCACACGGCGGCACCGACCTGGGCATCGCCTGACACGACGAGAGGGGAGGGCAGCGTGCCGGTGCGGATCAGCGCCGAGGTGGCGTTCGGGTACACGATCACCTCAGCCTCCCCGGTGTGGACCGACATCACCCGGTACGTCGAACAGCCTGAGGGCATCTCCATCACCCGGGGGACGCAGAACGAGCTCAGCGAGACCCAGCCCGGCACGATGACCCTCACCCTCGACAACAGCGACGGCCGCTTCACAGCAGATCGGACAGCGAGCCCGTACCACCCGAACGTCAAGAGGCACGTGCCCATCCGGGTCAGGACGATCACCGCAGACAAAAACTTGATCACCAACCCGTCGTTCGAGTCGGGGCTGACGGACTGGTCGCCGTCCGCCACCCCGACCATCGCCCAGGACGCGACGCACGTGAAGCACGGCAGCCAGGCGATGCTGATGACCTTCGGTGGCGGGATCGCCGGCCAGAACGCGTGGACCACCCTCTACGGGCTGGACATCGGGCAGACGTACACCGCGAGTGCCTACGTGTGGGTGCCGACCGGGGACACGCATGTGCACTTCCTTCTGGACGGCGGCCCCCAGGGCGCAGCATCGACGGTGAACGATGCCTGGCAGCGGATCACGCTGACGTTCACCGCCACCGCGCCCCAGCACGTTCTGCGCGTCAGGTCGAACACGACGCCAGCCGCCGGTGACCAGGTGTGGATAGATGCCGTGATGGTCGAGGAAGGCTCCGCTGCCTCAGCGCTGAACCACGTCGTCAACTCCACCTTCGAGACTGGCACCAGCGGGTGGGCGCTGGGATCGGACGCGTCGACCTCCCTAGCCCAGTCGTCCACGCGCGCCTGGCAGGGTGCGTACTCGCTGCTGGCCACGTGGGGCGGCGCGTTCAACTCCAACCCGACGTTCGAGACGGCGCTGTCGCCCTGGACCGGCGCTGGCGGCGCCACCGTGACCCGGGTGATCACCGTCGCTCAGTCCGGCAGCTGGTCCGCGCAGATCACCCCCGACGGTGTCACCGCCTCACCCCGCATGCAGTCGGAGGAGATGACGGTCACCGCCGGAGTGTCCTACCGGGCGCACGGCTACCTGAGGTGCACGGCCGCGCGGACGGTCGGCCTCAACGTCAACTGGTACGACGCAGCGCACGCGTACATCTCGACGTCCAGCAACAGCGCTGCGGTGACCGCGAACACCTGGACCCTGTTCAACGCGTCGTTCACCGCGCCTACGGGGGCTGTCTACGCGAGGCTAGTGCCCACCATCTCCGGCACACCGCCGACCAGTGACGTGTTGTACGTCGACGAAGTGCGGCTCCTCGCCTCCAACGGCAGCCCGGCCCCCGCGGTGGGCGCCACAATCACCGGGCTGACGGCCGGCACCACCTACACCGCCAGCGCCTACGTGTGGGTTCCAAGCGGTGCCCCGGCCGTGCAGCTGTCCGTCACCGGCATCGGCACCGGGGGGGCGTCCACCCTCACCGGGCAGTGGCAGCACATCACTTGCACGTTCACTGCTACGGGGGGCAGTCACACGGTGCAGATCATCCCTGCTGGGTACCCGCAGTACGGGCATCAGGTGTGGGTGGACACCGTCCAGGTGGAGGAGGGTTCCAACGCCAGCGCGTTCGGGGCGCTGGATGGGGCGCAGATCCACGGCCGCTTCGTCGGTATGGTCAACGAATGGCCGGTCGAATGGCAGGGACAGCTGTCCAAGGCCGTCATCACGTGCACGGACATCTTCAAGTGGGCCGGGTTGAACGGCGAGCTGCTGCCGATGCTCAACCAGGAGATCCTCCTGGACAAGCCCACCGCCTACTACCCGCTGTCCGAGCCGTCCGAGTCGACCACGGCGGGGGACATCTCCGGCACCGCGGAGGTGGGCAGCCTGTCCATCGTCCAGGCAGGCACGGGCGGCACCCTGACGTTCGGCGAAGGGACCGTGCCCGCCGATGGGCTGGGCTGCCCGGTGTTCACCCCGGCGTCGGCGTCCGCCGGGAAGTACTTGCAGGCCGACCTCGGCCAGACATTCCAGGACGCCAACGTCAACTTCCGCCTGCGCATCGAGTGCTGGTTCTCTACCAGCACCAGCGGGCGGGTCCTCCTCGCGCTCGCCTCGCCGGACCTCTCCAACAAGCTGGTCATCTCGCTGGAGTCTGGTACTGGCAAGCTGATGATCGAGTTCGCGCAGGACGGCATGGCGTTGCAGTCGTACGTCGCGGCAACCCCCAACCTGGCCGACGGCAACCGGCACTACATCGTGTTCAACGAGTTCGCTGACGAGCTGTTCGTCGACGGCACCACGTACTCCACCGTCACCACCAGCGCGGCCGACTTCCGGCAGCTATATGTCGGGGGCTTCCAGAACAGCCGGTTGTGGAACGGGCAGATCGCCCAGCTCGCCATCTACGTACGGTCGGTCACCATCAGCGACATCAGCCCGCATTACACCACCGGCACCACCGAGCACATCGGCGAGAGTGCCTCCGCGCGGGCCTCCCGCATCGCCTCCTACGTCGGGCTGACCGTCACCGCCCAGGGCACAGTGTTCGACGGCGTGGCCTCCCAGAAGGCACTGGGTCGAAGCGCACTGGAGCACCTGAGGGAGATCGAGACCACCGAGTCCGGCAAACTCCTGGCCTCCCGGTCGACGACAGCGCTGATCCTCCAAAGCAGAGACCTGCGGTACAACCCGATCCCGGCTGTGTCGCTGCGGTACGTGGACTTGGACACCGACACTGTGAAGCTGTCCAACGACGACCAGAAGATGATCAACACGGTGGCGGCGAGCCGGCCGGGCGGCGCCACCCAGCGCATCGTCAACCAGACGTCCGTTGATACCTACGGCCCCAAGCCGCAGACGCTGGAGCTGTTCAAGACCACGGACCTGAAGGTCACCGACGCCGCCAACTGGCTGGTGTCCCGCTACGGGGACCCGCCGTCGGAGATCCGGCAGGTTCCGATGGACGCGTACAGTCTGCCGCTGGTCACCTATCGGGCCCTGCTGGACGCGGACGTCTCCACCACGCTGGAGCTGGCGGCGCTCCCGGCCGAGGCGCCCTCCTCGACCGCGACCGTGACCATCGAGGGCTACACCGAGACCATCGGCCAGGGCCGCCACTACCTCGACTTCCACACCTCAAGGGCGCAGACCGACACCGTGTGGGTCCTCGACGACAGCCGCTACTCCGTCCTCGACTCCACCACTCGACTCGCCTACTGAGGGAGGCGCCGTGCAGATTCCGGTCGAACGGGCCGAAGCCTTCTACCTGCCGCCGCCCAGCGAGCCCGCGGAGGCGTGGGCGCTGGTGCCACCGGCCGAGCGCGTGTTCCGGTGGGTCGAGCTGCGCCAGCAGCGGCGCATCACCCCGCCCGACGGGTTCCTGATCGGGCAGCGCCTGTACGCCCGGATCAACCACAACCGGTGGGTGGCCGACTGCCCCTGCGGCAGTGCCCAGGTCGTCACTCCCGTCGACCCGCGGTTCGCCTGCACCGAGTGCGGCTACGGCTGGGTGACGCTGATCTTCCCCGTCGACGTCGACGCGGCCGAGGCGAGCGTGGCAGAGGAGCTGCCGCACTTGCGGAACTGGTGGCACTCCGACGACCCGGACCCGTGGGGCCACCCGCCATCCGACGCGCCAGCCGACCCCGCTACTGAATCCACCGCCGAGCCGGCCCGGGAGGTACCGCAGTGACGTTCAGCCCGAGGACCTGGGTCGTGGGTGAGGTCGTCACCGCCAGCCTGCTGAACCAGGAGATCAGGGACCAGCTCAACAGCTTCTTCGGCGCCTGGACCGACTACAGCTCTACCTTCGTATGGGGAGCCGAGTCCGGCACGCAGCCAGTGATCGGCAACGGCACCATCGTCGCCCGCCACCTGAAGGTGGGCCGCACGGTGGACTACCTCCACCGCATCACCATCGGGTCGACCACCACCTTCGGCGACGGCGGCGGATCGGGCAACTACTACTTCAGCCTGCCCGCAGCCCCGCTCGCCTCCTGGTCCGGACACCGCAGCCAGCACGTGATCTGGCGTGACGACTCCACCAGCACTAACTTCCACGGCACCGGCATCGTGTCCACCGCCAACCACGCCAACGGCTCATTGCGACAGTTGTCCGCCCCCGATACCTCCGGCGCCGCGTTCTGGGACTCCGTCGCCCCCTTCACCCTCGCAGCTGGCGACATCTTCTATCACCAAGGCCGCTACGAAGCCGCCGCGTAGGACGCACCGGTGCCCCTCGGCTTGCGTGACTCGCCCGCCATCTGATTCGGAGGCTGACCGATGGCCCGCAGCGCCCCGCCTGCCGACTGGCCCGGCCTGGAAATGGTCGGCATGACCGAGCTGACCGACGACATCTACTACGGGTGGCTGACCCACGAGACCAACCCCACTTTCTGGCACCGGTGCTCCGCTCTCGCCGACGTGCCCGAGGAACGCACGGTGCACGGTCCATGGGTGGCCGCCGGGACGAGCGCTCACACCCTCGTGTCCCGCGAGCCGCTGCACCTGGAGCCGTCGCTGCTGTGGCGGTGCTGCGGCCTGCACGGCTTCGTTCGCGACGGGGTGTGGATCCCCGCCTGACCTCTGAAGGAGGACCGCCATGCCCCAACCCACCACCCCGGGGCGGATCGTTTTGTACCGGCTTACGGAAGACGACGCCCGGTACATCACCCAACGGCGCCACCACGACGGCGTGAACGGCAACTTCGTCCGCGAGGGTGACCGGTATCCGGCCGTCGTCGTACGGACCTTCGCCGGCAACCCCGCTGATGCCTGCAACCTCAAGGTCCTCCTGGACGGTGAAGACACCCACTGGGCCACCTCCCGCCACGAGGGCAGCGGGCCCGGCACCTGGTCATGGCCGGAGCGTGTGTGATGGCCACCCCGCTGCCCGCAACCAGCTTCCTCAAGGCGCTACGCGACGAGGGCTTGACCGTCATCGAAGAGGGCGACTGGCGGTCCCACAACCGCAATCACAAGGGTCCGTGGGGCCCCGTCCACGGCGTGATGATCCACCACACCGTGACCCGCGGGCACGACCGCACGGTGGACATCTGCCGCACGGGCTACGCCGACCTGCCCGGCCCGCTTTGCCACGGGGTGATCTGCAAGGAGGGGCACGTCCACCTCGTCGGCTACGGCCGAACCAACCACGCGGGCCTGGGCGACGACGATGTGCTGCGCGCGGTCATCGACGAGCAGCCGCTGCCCGCTGACAACGAGGCGAGCACCGACGGCAACCGGCACTTCTACGGCTTCGAGTGCGAGAACCTCGGGGACGGCGAGGATCCCTGGCCGGCCGCTCAGCTGGAGGCGATCGAGCGCGCGGCTGCTGCTGTGTGCCGCTACCACGGCTGGACGGAACGGTCGGTGATCGGGCACCTGGAGTGGCAGCCGGGGAAGGTCGATCCGCGCGGCTTCACCATGGCGTCGATGCGCGACCGCGTGGCAGAACGCCTCACCCACCCCGCTGGCTGGAACTCTGACGAGGAGGACGACATGGCCTTGACCAACGACGACGTGAAGCGGGTCGCCGACGCCGTGGTGGCGAAGCTGCTCGCCGGGGGAGGCGTGCTGGAAGGCGGCGACCTCGATCGCGTCTGGAGCCGGGACGTCATCCCCGCCGCCCGGCCGCCGTACGCCAACACGGACTACGAGCAGAACAAGACCTGGACGCCGAAGTACACGCTCCAGACGACCGCGGAGCACAGCCGGGAAGCTGTCGCTCGCCTTGAGGAGGTCCAGGCCACACTCGCCGCGCTCGACCCCGCCGCGCTCCAGGCCGCGCTCGTGTCGAAGCTGGCCGGCCTCACCGTTGACATCACCGTGACCAAGCCGGAGGCCTGAGCGATGAAGATCTCCCACTACTGGAAGGCGGTCGTCGCCGCCGTCGCCGCCGGCGCCGCATCGCTGGGCACGGCGACGCAGGACGGCACCCTGACCAGCACCGAGGGCATCACCGCGGTGCTGGCGGCGCTCGCAGCGGCCGGAGTCACCTGGGCGGTGCCGAACAGGGAGCCGAAGGACTCGGCATGACCGCGGCCCCCGACCCGACCACCAACATCGCGGTCGAACTCGCGCAGCTACGAGGGGAGATCAACACGGGTCTGGAGCAGATCAAGGGCACTCTCGGCGTCCTGGTCGAGCGCACGAACCGCACCGACGCCGACCTGGCCAAGCTGCGCACCGACGTGGAGAAGGAACTCGACGAACTCCGGACCGAGGTAGCCGAGCTGAAGAAGGGCCGCTGGCCCCTCGCGCAGATCGGCGCCCTAGTCGGAATCGGCGGACTGATTGCCGCGGTGATCGCTCTGTTCGTCAACTGATCCGTTTGTAGGTCATCACGCCCCCGCCGCCTTCGGGCGGCGGGGGGCGTTGCCATGTCAGAAGGGCGCAGGACCGGTCCCGTGGATCGGCAGGAGACCAGAGCCGACCGTCGTGCGGCCAGGGATGATGTCCCCTGTACGGCCGTCAGGCAGCCGGATCTTTACGTCATTGCTGACCAAGACCTCGTAGAAGTCCTCGCTCGGATCCGCCCGGACGCTGCCGCTCCAGCTGCTGAGCTCACCTGGCGTGTGCGTGCGTAGGTGCGCTTCCACGCAAATCTCCAAGTCACCGGCGACGATGGTCGCCGGTCCGTCGTATTTGGGCATGGCGTCAGTGTGGGGCAGTCCGCGGCGAGGGCCGCCTATTGGCGTACCTGCCTGGCGCGTCACGGCTACGGTGGATGCGTCCAGGTGCGCAGGCGGCGGTTACTTCCTTGCAGCGCCTTCCGTACCGCCGCCGACGTGATCTCTGGAGACCCATGCCGGGGCCGCCGGCCACGGGTAGTAGCGGGTAGCTTCCGCCCGCGCCAGTCGGCCTTATGGGTGACCGGACTTGCGGCCCGGCCAGCGGCCGCGTTTGCTGATGAGTGCCGGGGCGCCGGTCCCTTCGCGGATCATCTGTCGCCAACCGCTGAGACCAGCACCCCGGTCGGCGCCGTCGCCGAGGGCCTCCCCGGCTTCACCTGCGCACATCGGGCGGCTCTCGGCGCCGTCTCTGGCCGCTGCGTCCGCTGGGAAAAGCCAAGCACGCGGCGTTCGGCTGGCGCGATGAAGCGGCTCGGGGCCTCAACCCCGTGCCGCCCCGTCCGGCCATACGACGTCGACCGGGAGGCCGGCTTCGCGGGCCTCCAGGACAGTGTCCGCGGTACCCCCGCCCTTCCCGGTCGGCGGCTCACCGTTCCAGACGGCCACAAGGCGGTCAGCGCGGCGGAGAAGGGTGCGGTTGGCCTCTTCGTACGCCGCTCGGTTCGCCGTCTCGTTGTCGAGCACGACCACCTCGTCGGCGGCCTCGGTGAGCCGGTCGAAGGTCTCGACGTGGTCGGGCTTGACCTTGTTCCGCCGGTAGTCCTTCGAGGGGATGATCGCAACCAAGCGGCCCCCGAGCTCCAGGATGACTTCGGCGAACAGGGAGTCGGACCCCTTGGCGATGCACGAGACACCCGTCAGATCGCCCGCGTACGGCTTCAGCGTCTCTCGCAGGGCGTCACGCACAAGGGGCACGCTGGCGTCGCTCAGGTCCATGTGCCCGGTCACGGCGATCGTTGTCACGTTGCTCCTCTAGCTCGACAGGACTTCGCGGATCCTTGCCCGCGCCTCGCCGACCGTACGCGATGACGACCGGCCCACCGTGTACGGGTACAGCTGGCCGAGCTGGGCGCGGACACGGCTTGACCGGGTCCGGGCAGCGGCATCGACCGCGCGGTGAGTGTGGTCGACTGCACCGGTTACGTCACCGAGCAGGAAGTGGCACTCGGCGAGCCCGATCAGGTCGAGGGCGTGACTGCGTCCCGCCTCGGAGCCGCGGTTGACGAGTGCGTTCCGGATATTCTCCGCGGCGGCCTCCGCGTGCTGATGCGGGTCTTCACGTGCCATGTCCAGCAGACGGCCGCCTGTGACGCCGGCCAGCTCAGCGTCGTCGAAGTACGCGATCCAGTAGGGCTCTTCGCTCCCGTCCGCTTCGGCGAGCGCTTCAGTGGCATCCCCGGTGGCTCGGCGGAACGCAGCAGCGCGCCCCATCGCCGCGTACGCCCACGCCTCACGCGTGTGGAGCATGGCCCGAACACGCGGCCCAGCCGCCTTCGCGGCACCCTTCTGAGCCAGGTGCACGAGCTCCAGAGCGTCCTGGGGGCGGTCCCGGTACAGCATCTGCCGTGCCATGCCGGCCAGCACGTTGGCGCCGAACGCGACGTCGCCGGCGGCGTGAGCCGCGCGCAGCGCGAGCAGGTAGTAGTTCTGCGCCTGCTTCTGTAGCCCGGAGTCCCAGGCCATCGTTGCCGCGGTGCCGCCCAGGTAGGCCATCACCCGGAACAGGCCCTGTTCGACGTCTGGACTCTGGTGTTCGTCGAGGTGGCTGGCCACCTCGTTGAGTTGCCCGACGACCGCCTTGCGGCGCAGGCCGCCGCCGAAGCGGTGGTCCCAGGCGCGGAAGGCGCGAGCTGTCGCCTCAAGCTCGTGTACCTCTTGCTGTCCGATGCGGCCCCGTCGGTGTTGCCGGTCGGCTGGTGGTGCTGGCTGAAGCCAGCCCTCAAGAGAGTCGAGCAAGGGGGCCCCGGATAGCGCGGCGCCTGCCAGGGCGCGTGTTGCGGCGCGGCGGTCCATCACGAGATCGCTCCGTGTCAGGTCTGCGGCTAAGTGCACGGCCACTGCCGGACGCCAGGGGGCGTCATCGGAAGGCCGTGCGGCCGACGGCGTCGGCGGGTCTGGGCTGTCGGGCTGTCTTTCCCACGGCCGGTCGGCGAGGCCGACCATGTTCCCGGGGATGCGCAGCCCGTCAGCGATGCGGCAGATCACTTCGAAGCTGGTGACCTGCTGCTGTCCGCTGATGATCGTGGAGACCTTGCCAGGTGTGAGCTGGCAGGCCGCGGCGATGCGGTTCTGCGACAGGCCGCCCCACTTCTTGATGAGTGAGAAGGCCGCGGCGAAGTCATGCTCTGCCAGGGCTCGTTTCACGTCGTCCCGTTCGAGGACTTCGGGTGCGAGCGGGCCGGGGGTGGTGGCGTCCATGGGGCCAACTTCCGCAGTGATGGTAGGCGCTCGATCGCGCCCTTACGGAACCAGGAACGAGTGTATTACCGCCTCGGTAACACCCGCCGGTCATCCCAGGACTGCACACAGGCGAGGAACCTCGATGCATGACAGTTCAGACCCCGGCGACCGTGCGACCGGTCCCGGGGCGTGGCCAACGCTGCGAAGGAGCGTCGACAGTGGTCTTCCTATCACAGGCCCTCGAATGGGTGAGAGCGGTCCCGTTCGGGCCCCGCACCCCCGGCCGGCACCGCCGCGTCACCACCCCTGGTGTGGCCCGTCCCGCGCCTCCTCACCGGCTGTCACCGGACGTCTGGGGCGCCCGCCTCGTTACCGCCCGCAGCCACCGCCGGAAGCGGTACACCTCGACCGTACATGAGCCGGGGGAGCACACCGGTGCCCTTGTCCGGCCCTACGTGGCGCATCTCGGCGCGAGCGTGCTCGCGGACGCTCAGGCAGGTACTTGGGGGGATGCGCGATGAACGCTACCCACGAGACGGCGGCGCCCATCCCGAGCACGGTGGCGATGGTCACCCAGGCGACCTGGTTCCTCAAGCAGCCCACGCTCCTGGGACACCAGGACGTCAAGGCCTTCGAGGCGGACTTCCGTACCTTCGTCGAGCACCTGATCCCGCAGGTGGAGGAGCTCGCCGCAGCCCGGTCCCGGGACGACGTGCCCGCTCAGGTGGCGCTGGCTGGAGTCGCCGAGGCTCGCCGCCGCCTGATCGAGCCGGAGGCTGCGGGGCTGAAGGGTGAAGTGGCCCGGGTGCAGCGGCTCGCCCGGTCGGTCATCGCCCTGTGCACCCACTACGACGCACTGACCGGCATCAGCATGTGCGTGGTGTGCAACCGGGTGATCGATGGCGACGACGAGCCGTGGGAGCCGTACGACTACGCCAGCCCCTCTGGTGGCGCGGCACGGTCTGGTGGCGTCCACGCCGCGTGCGCCACGCGCCGCCGCTGACCTGCGGCCGCCTTGCCCCGGCGTGAGGGGCCCCACGGCGACCGCAGGGTCAGGGTCGCACCGCAGACGCCCGTCCCGTCGGGGGACCGCAAGCCTCCGACGGGACGGGTCTCCAGACTCCCGCCCCGGCTCCCACCCGTCCACGGGCTGGGCGCTGGCGCATCCCACTCTCACCAGGAGGCAGCACCACATGACCGCTGTACTGGAACCGCCGACCAACACCGAACCGGGTGTGACCTTCCTCGAACTGGAGATCACCAACCGGTGCCAGCTCACGTGTTCGTCGCACTGCTACGCCGAAGCCGGCCCGACCAAGGGGCACGGCACGATGACCGCCGACGACTGGAAGAAGGTCATCGACGAAGCCGCCCGCATCGGGGTGACGAAGGTCCAGTTCATCGGCGGTGAGCCGACCCTGCACCCGGCCTTCGCGGAGCTGGTGGAACACGCCCTGCACCAAGGTGTCGGCGTCCAGGTCTACAGCAACCTGTACCGGGTCCGGCTGGAGCACTGGGAGCTGTTCGAGCGGCCCGGGGTCTCCCTGGCCACGTCCTACTACGCCGACACGGACGACGGTCACGATGCCGTCACCGGCCGCAAGGGCAGCCACGCCGCCACCCGCGCCAACATCATCGAGGCGCTGAGGCGCGGCATCCACGTCCAGGTCGGCATCGTCGACGTCCTCGACGGCCAGCGGGTCGACGAGGCGCGCGCCGAACTCGAAGCCCTCGGCGTGAAAGACATCAACATGGACCGGGTCCGCCGTGTCGGTAACGCGGCCAAGCTGCTGCCGTCTACGTCGGAGTTGTGCGGAAACTGCGCCAACGGACGGGCCGCGATCATGCCGGACGGCACGGTCACGCCCTGCGTGCTCGGCCGTTTCCTGCCCACCGGATCGGTGAAGGATGGCAGCCTGAAGGCCGTATTCGAAAGCGACCGGTGGGGGCAGGTGAAGCAGCTCATCCCGCCGCGGGTGGCGGGTGGTTGCACGCCCGACGAGGACTCGTGCATGCCGTCGCCGGGCGCGGCGCCGACCGGCGCGTGCACGCCGGCCGACTCAAACGACTGCGACCCGAGCCGCACCCCGGCCTGCAACCCGAAGTACAACTAGGAGACGCGATGGACTGGCAGGCGCACGCGCGGAACCTCGCGGCCCGGGTCGTCCGTGCCGAGTCCCGTTGGCACGAGCCGCTGGCCACCACGCCCCGGCACACGCTGGTGCCTCGCTGGTGGGAGAACGTTGACGGTCAGTGGGAGTTGCGCGACGGCGCGAGTGATCCCGAGCGCTGGATGCACGCCGCGTACAGCGACCGGACGCTCGTGACGCGGGTCGGACCCCTGCACGCTGACGACGCCTCACCGGACATGGTCACGTCGGGGCTCCCCACGTCATCCAGCACCCTGCCGGGCCTCGTCGTCCAGATGTACCGGCACGCCGTCATCGCCGACGACTCCGAAATCCTGGTGACAACCGGGTCCGGGTACGGAACCGCGCTCGCGTGCCGCCGCCTGGGCGACAAGCGCGTGACGAGCATCGACGTCGACCCCGGCCTGGTCGCCACGGCCCGGGAGCGGCTCGATGCGCTCGGGGTGCACCCTCAACTGGAGGTCCGCGACATCACCGGCACGCTGCCGGGCCAGTACGACCGGATCGTGTCCACGGTGTCGGTGCGGCCCGTGCCACCGTCCTGGCTGGCCGCGCTGAGGCCGGGCGGGCGGCTCGTCACCACCATCGCCGGAACGGGACTGGTCCTCACTGCGGACAAGACCGAGGACGGCTCCGCCGTGGGCCGCATCACCGAGGACGGGGCGGGGTTCATGCGCACCCGGCACGGCGACGACTACGACCGTCCGGCCCTGGACGTGTGGGAGACGGCGCAGCACGCCGACGGCGAGGAGGTGACGACCAGCCGGTACCCGCTGCTGTACGTGCCTGACTCCTGGGACGTGATGTCGATGCTCGAACTGGAGATGCCGGGCATCGACCACCGCGTCCGGCAGGACGGTGACGAGCGGACGGTGTGGATGCTGCACCCCGACGGTTCGTGGGCTCGTGCCACTGCGGGCGGGTTCCTCGACGCGCCGACGGTGCATCAGGGCGGCCCGCAACGCCTGTGGGACGTTCTGGAGCGCATCAGGAACCGGCTCAACCGCGAGGGCAGGCTCCCCGTGTACGGCGCCCAGGTCGCCATCACCCCGGACGGGGAGACGACCCTGTCCCGGGGCGCCTGGTCCGTCACCCTGTAGCCGACCCGGCGGCATGGCGGTCCCGACAGGCCCGCCACACGATCGGCCCCGCTCGTCTGCTTCCCCCGTGGCGGATGGGCGGGGTCTTCCCCATCTGAGGGCTCAGTCGACGAGGACGGAGACGCGGGTGTCGAGGGCGGCGGCGATGCGGAGCAGGTCTCCGTAGCGGGGGTCGGTTTCGCCGGACTCGATGCGTTGCAGTTTGCGGCGGCTCAGCCCCGTGGTCTCGCAGAAAGACTCTTGGGTGTAGTGGGCCGCGGTGCGCAGGTCCGCGATGCGTTCGCCCAGCTCGCGACGTCGTTCGATGATCCATTCCGGGTTGTCGCGAAGCACTCGACAAAGTTGGACGCTGCATGGTCATATGTCAGCGTCAGTCCTGACGCTTTTTCTGACACGAAGTCAGGTTCGCAGTTCAGGGCCCTCGAACGCCCGCCCCGTCGGAGTTCCGCAAGACTCCGGTGGGGCGGGTTGCTGCTCTCCCGTTCGTCCGCCTGCGTGGCGGCGTACCGTGCGGTCACGCAGGAGCAGCCACTGACCGGCCTCAGGGTCGCCGGCAGGAACGCCGCCCCCGAGGAGGGCGGTGTAGGCGGCCTGACCCGCCGCCCTCTCGGCCGGACGCTCGCCTGGTGTTTCGTGAGGTGAGCTCCCGCGCAACATTGACCGCCAGGCCTCGTCCGCGTGCAGTGCGCTGAGCATCGAAACTCCCGGCCGTAAATAGGGTCATTAAGCGAAGTACACGCACGCGTGCGTGCACCCCCGGTAGGGGTTGACCGTCCACTCGAAGGACGTGCGGGAGGCGCCCGGGACCCGGTTGATGATCGACCGGGCGCGGATCTCGTGGAAGGTGATGCCCTGGAACTCCGGCGTGTCGAACGTGCGGCTCACGACCGCGTCCGCGCCGAACAGCGCGGCCTCGGCCCGGCCGTGGCCGGAGTCCAGGGTGAGGTTCTCCCAGCGCATGACGCCTCCTCGGTAGCACTGGCCGCATAATAGAACACTTGTTCCCTTGATCGTGCGCGCGCGTTCCTGATCGGTTCCGCCACCCCGATTTGGGAGGCCGGGGACCGGGGTGGTTGGCTTGCCCCGACCCCCGAGAACCCATGTCCTGGAGGAACCCGATGGCGCAGGTCGAGGCCACTACGGAGCGGATCGTCGCGGCGGACGCGGAGACGGTGTTCGACGCCCTCGCCGACTACAGCGGCACGCGCGCGAGGCTGCTGCCCGAGCACTTCAGCGAGTACGAGGTGCGCGAGGGCGGCGACGGCGAGGGCACCCTCGTCCACTGGAAGCTCCAGGCCACCAGCAAGCGCGTGCGCGACTGCCTCCTGGAGGTCAGCGAGCCCACCGACGGCGAGCTCGTCGAGAAGGACCGCAACTCCTCCATGGTCACCACCTGGCGGGTCACCCCGGCCGGCGAGGGCAGGTCCCGGGTCGTCGTGACCACCACCTGGCAGGGCGCCGGCGGCATCGGCGGCTTCTTCGAGAGGACCTTCGCGCCCAAGGGCCTCGGCCGGATCTACGACGCGGTGCTCGCCAAGCTGGCCGCCGAGGTCGAGAAGTAACCCTCAAAGCGGTTTCTCCCCAAGGGTGTTGGCCGCCTCACCGGTTCGGGTGATCTCCGTGCGCCGCCGCCGCGTGCCGTAACTCGTCGCGCTTGACCGTAGTTGTCGCCTTACGCAGGTTCACGCGTACGAGTGCGGCGGCGCGACGAGGGGAGCGGTACGTGGGCGGGATCACTCTGGTGCACGACGAACCGGCCGAGGCACCCCCGCACGCTCCCGCCCCGGCACCGGCTCCGGCCGTCGAACTGAGCCCCCGCCGTGTGCGGCTGGCCCTCCTGGGCCTGCTGCCGGTGCTGCTGCCCGCCGCGCTGGAGCAGGTGATCGTCGCCACCGCGCTTCCGAAGATCGTCGGCGAGCTGCACGGCATGGACAGGATGTCCTGGGCGATCACCGCCTACCTGCTCACCTCCACGGTCGGGCTGCCGGTCTACGGCAAGCTCGGTGACCTGCTCGGCCGCAAGGGCGTCTTCCAGTTCGCGATCGTCGTCTTCGTCGCCGGGTCCGCGCTCGCCGGCCTGGCCCGGACCATGGACCAGCTGATCGCCTTCCGCGCCTTGCAGGGCGTCGGAGCGGGCGGCCTGCTGATCGGCGTGCAGGCGATCATCGCGGACATCGTGCCGCCCCGCCGGCGCGGCCGCTACATGGGCTCGATCTGTGCCGCGTTCGGGCTCGCCTCCGTGGCCGGGCCGCTGCTCGGCGGGTACTTCACACACCACCTCTCCTGGCGCTGGTGCTTCTACGTCAACGTCCCCCTCGGCCTCGTCACCCTCGCCGTCGTCGCCACCGCCCTGAAGCTGCCCGAACCGGCGGCCAGGCCCCGACTGGACGTCCTGGGCGCGCTGCTGCTCGCCGCCGCCTCCACCTGCCTGGTCCTGCTGACCAGCTGGGGAGGCGCCGAGTACGCCTGGGACTCGCACATGATCCTGGGCCTCGGCGCGGGCGCGGCGGCCGCCACCGCCCTCTTCCTCGCCGCCGAGCGCTTCGCCGCCGAACCCCTCATCCCGCCGCGCCTGTTCAAGGACTCCGTCTTCCTCGTCACCGGCCTGGCGGGCCTGATCACCGGTGTCGCCCTGTTCGGTGCCGCGAGCTGTCTGCCGACCTTCCTGCAGATGGTCGACGGGGCCTCCGCCACCGAGTCGGGCCTGCTGATGCTGCCCATGACGGGCGGCATCGTCGGCGCCTCGATCCTCTCCGGACAGCTCGTCAGCCACACCGGCCGCTACCGCACGCACCTGATCCTCGGCGGGGCCCTCTGCGTCGTCGGCACGGGGCTGCTGTCCCGCCTGGAGGCCGACACGCCCCGGCTGTACTACGGCGTCTGGACGGGCGTCCTCGGCGTGGGCATCGGCCTGGTGATGCCGGTGCTGATCCTCGCCGTGCAGAACTCCGTGCGCCCCGCCGACCTCGGCGTCGCCACCGGCGCGCACACCTACGTCCGGCAGCTCGGCGGCAGCGTGGGCGCGGCCGTCTGCGGCACCCTCTGCGCCGGCCGGGTCGCCGACTTCCTGGAGGAGCGTCTGCCCGCACGCACCAACGCCCCGCTTCCCGACCCGGATCCGATCACCCCGCAGCTCGTGCACGCGCTGCCGCCCGCCCTGCGCGAGGACTACATCCAGGCCTGCGCCGACGCCATGCCCCGCGTCTTCCTCTGTCTGGTACCGGTGCTCGCCCTCGGCCTGCTCGCCGCCTTCTTCCTCAAGGAGAGACCACTCGTGTCCCACCACACCCCCACCGTCGACACCGCACCGCAGACGGGACCGTTCGCCGCCGCCGTCCCGCAGGCCCGTTCGGCGTGTGCCGCCGGAATCCCCGTCTGCGGCACCGTGCAGCACCCCGACGGGACCGTCGTACCCGGCGCCGCGCTCACCCTCGTCGACGTCACGGGACAGCAGATCGGACGGGGCGCGAGCGGCCAGGACGGCCGCTACGCGCTGGCGACGCCCGGCACGGGGGCCTACGTCATGATCGCGGCGGCGGGCGGTCACCAGCCGCAGGCGGTCTCCGTGACCGTGGCGGAGCGCCCCGTCGAGCTCGACATCGTCCTGGGCGGCGCCGGGCACCTCGTGGGCAGCGTGGTCACCGCCGACGGCACGCCCGTGCGGGACGCCACCGTGACCCTCACCAACGTGCACGGCGAGGTGGTGGCCACCACGCGCAGCGGCCGGGAGGGCGGCTACGTCATCGCCGAGCTGGTGGCCGGGGAGTACACCCTCGCCGCCAGCGCGGCCGCCTTCCGTCCGGCCGCGCTCCCCGTCACCGTGCAGGCCGCGCGGGAGACCCGGCAGGACATCGAGCTGGCCGGCGGCGCCGTGCTGCGCGGCACCGTGCGGGCCGGCGGCGGGCGGCCCGTCGAGGACGCGCGCGTGACCCTGCTGGACGTCGGCGGCAACGTCGTCGACACGCTCACCACCGGCCCGGACGGAACATTCCGGTTCATCGACCTGTCGTCCGGCGAGTACACCGTCCTCGCCGCGGGGTACCCGCCGGTCGCCACCGTGCTCCGGGTGGCCGGAGGGGGACGTACCGAGCGGGACCTGCAGCTGGGGCACGAGGACTGAGACGGCTGTCGCGCGCCGGTCGCACGCCGGTGCGGTCCGCCGGTCAATTCGCGCATTGCCGCACATGGCGACCGGTGGTGGCCGTACGGTGGTGACGCCTGCACAGATCTTGCGCAGCCTGGGGAGGGAGGGCCTTACGCCATGGACCGTGGCACCGACCGGGACGTACTTCCCAGCCGCGGAGCCGGGGAGGTTACGGTGGCGGAACACGCCGCCGGCCGTATCCCGCTGGCCGTGGTCGTGGTGGACCGCGAGGGCCTGGTGTCCCACTGGAGCAGCGGCGCACGGCGCCTGCTCGGCGTTCCCAAGGACGAGGCCGTCGGCCGTCCGGCCGTCGACCTGCTGCCCGTCACCGGGGCACTGCCCGAAGCCGACGCCACCGGCCCGTACGAGTCGTACGCGGGGGACGACGGGCCGGGACCCGGCCTGGAGTCCTCGCTGGACGGAGGGCTGTCCTACCCGGCGGCGGGCCGCGCCCGGCTCGGCGCCGCCGGACGGGACCGCGTCGACGTGCTGTGGTGGGGCTACCCGCTGGTGGGCCCGGGCCCGGAACGGCTGCTCGTGCTGGCCGCCGACGCGGACGCCCTGTACGGGCCGCAGGAGGCGACGTTCGAGCGCATCGCGCCCGGGTTCGCCCTGCACACCGACTTCCCCGGGTCCGACGACCTCGCCCGCCGGCTCCCCGAGATCCTGCCCAGCATGAGCGTCGAGGAGAGCACCCGCATCGTCGCGCAGGTCCTCGAACTGGGTTATCCCGTCCTGGAGTTCAGTCAGAACGACCGGGTGCCCGTCACCCCCGACTGGGGCGTGCCCCGGCGCGTCGAGCGCAGGGCGCGCAGGGAGCGGGCGGCCCGGGCCCTGGCCGCCGGTGAGCCGGTGCCGGCGGACCTGCGGGACGAGGCGGAGGACCTCGAGTACGCCGCTGTCCGAGAACGCCTGGAGTTCCTCAACGAGGTCAGTTCCAAGATCGGCACCTCGCTCGACCTGGCGCAGACCATCGTCGAGGTCAGCAAGGCGGTCGTGCCCCGCTTCACGGACGTGGCCTGCACGTATCTGCGCGAACAGGTCGTCGCCGGCGAGGGGTTCCCCGAAGGAGTGCCGGACACCACCACCATGTGGCACCGGGTCGCGTTGGAGCACACCGACGAACCGGGCCGCTGGGAGGACGTCGTGCCGGTCGGCGAGGCCATGCCGTTCCCGGCGGAGACGCCCTTCTTCCAGTGCATGACGACCGGCGAGCCCATCCTCATCCCGCGCATCAGCGAGGAGATGGGCCACGCCATCGCCTCCCAGTTCGACAAGCGCGACATCCGGCCCCTCATCACGCACCGCTCCATGCTGATGGTGCCCCTGAAGGCACGCAACGTGGTGCTCGGCTTCATGGCTTTGATGCGCCACCCGGAGCGCCCCGAGTTCAACGACATGGACCGCGTCACCGGCGCCGAACTGGCCGCCCGCGCGGGCCTCGTGCTCGACAACGCGCGCATGTACACCTACCAGGAGAACGTCGCCGAGACGCTCCAGGACAGCATGCTGCCGCACATCCCGGCGCGCATGGCGGGCTGCGACATCGCCACCCGCTACCTGCCGGGCACGCTCATGGGCCGGGTCGGCGGCGACTGGTTCGACTCCGTGAAGCTGCCCGGCGCCCGCACCGCGTTCGTCGTCGGCGACGTCATGGGCCACGGCCTCAACTCGGCCGCGATGATGGGGCAGTTGCGCACGGCCGTGCAGACGATGGCCGCCCTCGACCTACCGCCCGCGCACCTGCTGCGCACCCTCGACGACCTCGCCCAGCGGCTCGGCGACACCTACCTCGCGACCTGCCTGTACGCCGTGTACGACCCGATCGCGGGCGAGGTGCACCTCGCCAACGCCGGGCACATCCCGCCCGTGCTGGTGCGGGCCGGCGACGGCCGCAGTGAGCTGCTCGACCTGCCCACCGGCGCGCCCATCGGCGTCGGTGGGGTGCCCTTCGAGGCGGTCCGTGTGCGTGTGGAGCCCGGCGATCGGCTCGTGATGTGCACCGACGGCCTGGTGGAGGTCCGGGGCGAGGACATCGGCGTCGGCCTCGCGACGCTCTGCGAGTCGGCCGCCCACCCGGCCGCGTCCATGGACGACGCCTGCGACACGATCATCCGCGCCCTGGGTGCCCGCGGCGGTCGCAAGGACGACGTGGCCCTGCTGATGGCCCGCCTCAACGGCATCGCACCCGACGACGTCGCCGAGTGGCGTCTCGGCCTGAGCCCCGCCGAGGTCGGCCGGGCCCGTGCGGTGGTCCGCGAGCAACTGCACGAGTGGGGGCTGGACAAGCTCGTGGCGAGCGCGGAGCTGATGGTCAGCGAGCTCGTCACCAACGCCGTACGGCACTCCCGCAGCCGTCCCGTGGAGCTGCGGCTGGTGCGTGGCGACACGCTGCTGTGCGAGGTGGACGACGACGACCACGAGCTGCCGACCCTGCTCAACGCGGGCCCGGCCGACGAGGCCGGGCGCGGACTGCGGGTGGTCAGCGGCCTCGCCCGCGAGTGGGGGACCAGCCGGACGAAGGCGGGCAAGAGCGTCTGGTGCGAACTGACGCTGCCGCGAGGCTGAGCCGCCGGGGTGTCCCGGCCGGATGCCGAGACATGGAGTGAGGCCGAGGCCGTGGTCGGCTCGTCCGCCGGCCGGCGTCGAAGGCGCCATTCGACGTCCCGTGACAGCGGGGGCGGCATCGCAGCGTAGGGACGACGGCGATCCGGGCCGTGGCGTCGGGACGCAGGTGACGGTGGCTCAACTCCGTTGTGCGCGCAGCCTCTTGACGTTCCGTTGACCGGCCGGATACTTGCGGGCGTGGTCCCGGGAGTTTCCGTACCACGTGTGTTCGCGATGTCGAACACCGTCCGAGTGGTCGTGGCTCGACGGACCGGTCACGCCGTCATCCCCCCACCCCGACGGCCCACCCCCCACAGGAGGACCCCGCAATGACTCCACGACGGTCGCAGGAGGCCACCGAGCGCGCCACCACGCCCTGGCGGGCCAAGGCGGTCATCGCCGCACTGGCGGTCGCGGCGCTGGCCGGGCCCGGTGTCGCCCAGGCCGCCCCGCAGCCCGCACCCGCGTCCCAGGAACAGGCGGCGGCGAGCATCACCTGGCGCCTGGAACGGGCGAGCAGCCCCACCTCGGACCAGCAGGACGCCTACAACCGCATCACGGCGGCCATGAACGCCGCGGTCGCCCGGTACAACAACCTCAGCGACCTGGGCAAGGCCATCACCGTCCGCTACGAACCGGGCGTGCCCACCGCGGACGGCAACATCAACGGAACCATCCGCTTCGGCAGCAACCGCGGCTACATGACCGAGCGGACCGCCCTGCACGAGATCGCGCACACCATCGGCGTGGGCACCAGCTCGGGGTGGGGCTCCCTGGCCGCCGGCGGCACCTGGCGCGGCGCACAGGCCACGGCCCTCGTCAAGCAGTACGACGGTTCGGCGGCCAAGATCTCCACCGGCGGCGGACACTTCTGGCCGTACGGCCTGAACTACGAGAACGAGTTCTCCAACACGGCGGCCGACCGCCACGTACGGATCGTCGCCGCCATGGTGCGCGACGGCCTGTGAGTTCAGGGGCGGGTGCCCGGGGCGGCGCCGCCCCGGGCACCCGCCCGTCGGGGCCGGCCGGAGGCCCCCGCGCGGGTGTCCACCGGACAGGGCCCCTCCCCGGCGCGTAACGTGGCGCGGTATGAAGATCCTCATCAGTGCCGACATGGAGGGCGCCACCGGGGTGACCTGGCCGGCCGACGTGCTGCCGGGGACGCCGCAGTGGGAGCGGTGCCGGGCGCTGTTCACCTCGGACGTCGACGCGGCCGTGCTGGGGTTCTTCGACGGTGGTGCCGATGAGGTGCTCATCAACGAGGCGCACTGGACCATGCGCAATCTGCTGCTGGAGCGGCTGGACGAACGAGCGCAGATGCTCACCGGCCGGCACAAGGCGCTGTCCATGGTGGAGGGCGTGCAGCACGGTGACGTGGACGGTGTCGCGTTCGTCGGCTACCACGCGGGCGCCGGCATGGAGGGCGTCCTCGCGCACACCTACCTCGCGAACTCCGTCACCGGCGTCTGGCTGAACGACGTACGGGCGAGCGAGGGGCTGCTCAACGCGGCCGTGGCCGCCGAGTTCGGGGTGCCGGTGGTGCTGGTCACCGGGGACGACGTGGCCTGCGAGGACGCGCTCGGGTACGCGCCGGAGGCGCTGAAGGTCGCGGTCAAGGACCATGTGTCGCGGTACGCCGCCGTGTGCCGGACGCCCGCCCGGACCGCCGCCGAGATCCGGGCCGCTGCCAAGGAGGCGGCCGGGCTGGCGGGCCGCCGGGAACCGGCTCACGCCGGTCCGTTCACCGTCGCGGTGGAGTTCGACGCGGAGCATCTGGCCATGGCCGCCACCGTCGTCCCGGGTGTGGAACGCGTCGCAGAGCGGAAGGTGGCGTACACCAGCGGCACCATGTACGAGGGCATCCGCACCTTCAAGGCGGTCACGACGATCGTCTCGGCCGCGGTGGAGGAGGAGTATGGCTGAGCAGACGGACCAGCGGGCACTGGACGAGGTCGTGACGTTCACCTCCGACCTCATCCGGATCGACACCACCAACCGGGGCGGCGGCGACTGCCGGGAGCGGCCCGCCGCCGAGTACGCCGCCGCGCTGCTGGCGGAGGCCGGGCTGGAGCCGGTGCTGCTGGAACGCACCCCGGGGCGGACCAACGTCGTCGCCCGTGTCGAGGGCCACGACCCCTCGGCCGACGCGCTGCTGCTCCACGGCCACCTGGACGTCGTACCCGCCGAGGCGGCGGACTGGAGCGTGCACCCGTTCTCCGGGGAGGTCCGCGACGCGGTGGTGTGGGGGCGCGGCGCCGTCGACATGAAGAACATGGACGCGATGATCCTCGCCGTGGTGCGGGCCTGGGCGCGTCAGGGTCTCAAACCCCGGCGGGACGTGGTGATCGCGTTCACCGCCGACGAGGAGGCCAGCGCCGAGGACGGCTCCGGTTTCCTCGCCGACGAACACGCCGGGCTGTTCGAGGGCTGCACCGAAGGCGTCAGCGAGTCCGGCGCCTTCACCTTCCACGACGGCAGCGGCCGCGAGATCTACCCCATCGCGGCCGGTGAGCGCGGCACCGCGTGGCTGAAGCTCACCGCGCGCGGGCGGGCCGGGCACGGCTCCAAGGTCAACCGGGACAACGCGGTGACCCGTCTGGCGGCGGCGATCACCCGGATCGGCGAGCACGACTGGCCGCTGCGGCCGACCCCGACCGTACGGGCCGCCCTCACCGAACTCGCCGCGCTGTACGGCATCGAGACGGACCTGACCGACGTCGACGCGCTGCTGGACAAGCTCGGCCCCGCCGCGCGGCTCGTCGAGGCGACCGTCCGCAACAGCGCCAACCCGACCGTGCTGGACGCCGGTTACAAGATCAACGTCATTCCGGGGGAGGCCGTGGCGTACGTGGACGGGCGGTATCTGCCCGGCTGCGAGGACGAGTTCCGCGCCACGCTCGACCGGCTCACCGGGCCGGACGTGCGGTGGGAGTACCACCACCGGGAGGTGGCCCTCCAGGCACCGGTGGACTCGGCGACCTTCGCGCGGATGCGGGCCGCCGTCGTCGAGTTCGCCCCGGAGGGGCACGTCGTGCCGTACTGCATGTCCGGCGGCACGGACGCCAAGCAGTTCTCCCGCCTCGGCATCACCGGCTACGGGTTCACACCGCTGAAACTCCCGGAGGGCTTCGACTACGGTGCCCTCTTCCACGGTGTCGACGAGCGCGTGCCCGTCGAGGCGCTGCACTTCGGCGTCCGCGTGCTCGACCGGTTCCTGCGGTCGGCCTAGGCGAAGGGGGAGACGTGCAGACCCTGCCCTACGGTGCGTGGCCCTCGCCCATCGACGCGGCCACGGCCGCCGCGCACGACGGGAACCCGGAGTTCGTAGGATTCGTCGGCGACGAGGTGTGGTGGACCGAGCCCCGGCCCGCCGAGGGCGGCCGGCGCACCCTGGTGCGGCGCCGCGCCGACGGCACCGAGGAGTCGCTGCTGCCCGCGCCGTGGAACGTGCGCAGCCGGGTCATCGAGTACGGCGGGCAGCCCTGGGCCGGGACCGTGACGGACGGCGAACCGCTCGTCGTGTTCGTGAACTTCGCCGACCAGCGGCTGTACCGGTACCGGCCGGACGGCGAGCCGCACCCGCTCACCCCCGTGTCCCCGGTGGGCGGCGGCCTGCGCTGGGCGGAGCCGCTGCCCCGGCCGGAGCTGGGCGAGGTGTGGTGCGTGCTGGAGGAGTTCACCGGCGACGGACCCTGCGACGTGCGCCGCGTCCTGGCGGCCGTACCGCTGGACGGCTCCGCCGCCCAGGACCGGGACGCCGTACGCGAACTCACCGACGGGCGGCACCGGTTCGTGACCGGGCCGCGGCTCTCGCCCGACGGGCGCCGTGCGGCCTGGCTCGCCTGGGACCATCCGCGTATGCCGTGGGACGGCACGGAACTGGTCACCGCCGAGGTCGGTGCGGACGGCACCCTGCGCGGGGCACGGACGGTGGCCGGCGGACCGGAGGAGTCCGTCGCCCAGGCCGACTGGTGCGCGGACGGCCGTCTGCTGTACGCGAGCGACCGGACGGGCTGGTGGAACCTGTACCGCGAGGGCGAGCTGCTGTGCGGCCGTGAGGAGGAGTTCGGCGGGCCGCTGTGGCAGCTCGGCCACCGCTGGTTCGCCCCGCTGGACAACGGGCTGATCGCCGTCGTCCACGGCCGGGGCCCGGCCGTCCTCGGGGTGCTGGACCCCGAGACCGGCGAGGTCGTCGACGTGGCGGGCCCCTGGACCGAGTTCGCGCCGACGCTCGCGGTGCACGGCGAGCGGGTGGTGGGCGTCGGCGCCAGTCCGCGCAGCGCGTACGAGGTGGTCGAACTCGACGCCCGGACGGGCCACGCCCGCGTGATCGGTGCCGAGCACGACGACGCGGTGGCCCCCGCGTACTACCCCGAACCGCAGATCCGCACCTTCACCGGGCCCGACGGCCGCGAGGTCCACGCGCACATCTACCCGCCGCACCACCCCGACTGCGTCGCGCCCGGTGACGAACTGCCGCCCTACGTCGTCCGGGCGCACGGCGGACCCACCAGCCGGGCACCGCTCGTGCTGGACCTGGAGATCGCCTACTTCACCTCGCGCGGCATCGGCGTCGCCGAGGTCGACTACGGCGGCTCCACCGGGTACGGCCGGGAGTACCGCGACCGGCTGCGCGAGCAGTGGGGCGTGGTCGACGTCGAGGACTGCGCCGCCGTCGCCCGGGCCCTGGCCGACGAGGGCACCGCCGACCGCGACCGGCTCGCCGTCCGGGGCGGCAGCGCGGGCGGCTGGACCGCGGCCGCGTCGCTGACCACCACCGACGTCTACGCCTGCGGCACCATCAAGTACCCCGTCCTCGACCTGACCGGCTGGGGCTCGGGGGAGACCCACGACTTCGAGTCGCGGTACCTGGAGACGCTGATCGGGCCGCTCGCCGAGGTGCCCGCGCGGTACGCCGAGCGCTCGCCCGCCCGCCACGCCGACCGGCTCACGGTGCCCTTCCTGCTGCTCCAGGGCCTGGACGACGTGATCTGCCCGCCGGCCCAGTGCGAACGGTTCCTGGCCCGGCTCTCGGACCGGCAGGTGCCGCACGCGTACCTCGCCTTCGAGGGCGAGGGGCACGGGTTCCGGCGCGCCGAGACGCTGGTGCGCGCCCTGGAGGCCGAACTCTCCTTGTACGCCCAGGTGTTCGGCCTCAACCCGCGCGGCGTCCCGACCCTGGAGCTCACCACGTGACCCGCACCGGTCCCGCGCCACAGGTCCAGCCGCTGCTCCGCCCGCGCCGGCTGGCCCCGGGTGCCCGCGTGGCCGTGGTCGCGCCCAGCGGGCCCGTGCCGGAGGAGCGGCTGCTGGCCGGGCTCGACGTGCTGCGCGGCTGGGACCTCGACCCCGTGGTGGCACCCCATGTCCTGGACCGCCACCCCGAGTTCGACTACCTCGCGGGCACGGACGCGGACCGCGCCGCCGACCTGCAGAGCGCCTGGTGCGATCCGTCCGTCGACGCGGTGCTGTGCGCGCGGGGCGGCTACGGCGCCCAGCGGATCGCCGACCTGCTCGACTGGCCGGCGATGCGCGCCGCCGGACCGAAGGTGTTCGTCGGGTTCAGCGACATCACGGCGTTGCACGAGGCGTTCGCGACCCGGCTGGGCCTGGTCACGCTGCACGGGCCGATGGCCGCCGGCATCGACTTCATCAAGAACGCGCGGGCCCAGGACCACCTCAAGGCCACCCTCTTCGCCCCCGAGACGGTCCGCACCCTCGCCTCCGGCACCGCGCTGGTCCCCGGCCGGGCCCGGGGCGTCACCCTCGGCGGCTGCCTGAGCCTGCTCGCCGCCGACCTGGGCACCCCGCGGGCCCGGCCCTCGGCCCGCGACGGACTGTTGTGCCTGGAGGACGTGGGGGAGGAGACGTACCGGCTCGACCGGTACCTCACGCAACTCCTGCGTGCCGGCTGGCTCGACGGCGTCCGCGGGCTGCTGCTGGGCTCGTGGGAGCGGTGCGACCCGTACGACCGGATCCGGGCGCTGCTCGCCGACCGGCTCGGAGGTCTCGGCGTGCCCGTCGTCGAGGAGTTCGGGTTCGGGCACTGCGAGGGGGCGCTCACGGTCCCCTTCGGTGTCCCGGCCGAACTCGACGCGTGCGCGGGCACCCTGACGCTCGACGAGCCCGCGCTGCGGTGAGCCGGACTCCGGAGCCCGGACGTCCGGGAACCTTCACTGAACATCCGTCAAGAAACCCCGGGCACGGCGATTGACCCCGTCTGACACGTGTCACAGCATGAGGACCGGCCGCTACCTACTGGTCGGTATCGGCCGTCTCGGGTCGTCCTCACCGTGGAGGTCCATGTGCCCCGACGCGCGCCCAGATCCCGCGCCCCGCTCGCCCTCGTCCTGTGCGCCGCCCTCACCGCGCCCCTCGCCCTCACCGCGCCCCTCGCCCTCACCGCGCCCGCCGCCGCGGCCACCGCCCCCTACACGGTCACTCCGCTGACGTTCACCGTCCGGGCGGGCGACCGCACCTGCACCGTCGACGCCGACCTGTACCGGCCCACGGGCGTCGACGACGCCCACCCCGCGCCCGCCGTGCTCGCCACCAACGGCTTCGGCGGCAGCAAGTCCGACGGCTCCACCGACGCCATCGGCAAGGCCTTCGCCCAGCGCGGCTACGTCTCGCTCGTCTACTCCGGTCTCGGCTTCGGCCGCTCCGGCTGCCTCATCTCCCTCGACGACCCCGCCGTCGACGGCGCCGCCGCCTCGCAGCTCATCGACTTCCTGGGCGGCGAGCGCGCCGCCGACGACGGCACCACGGCCGGTTTCGTCACCCAGGACGGCCCGGGCGACCCGCGCGTCGGCATGATCGGCGGTTCCTACGGCGGCGCCATCCAGCTGGCGACGGCAGCCGTGGACCACCGGGTCGACGCGCTCGTGCCGATGATCACCTGGCACGACCTGGCGTACTCGCTCGACCCCAACAACGCCGTCGGCGCACGCGACGTGCCCGGCGCCTTCAAATGGCAGTGGACCAACGGCTTCTACCTCATCGGACAGAGCCAGCCGCTGACCCAGCCGGGCCTGGACCCCTCCCGGATCAACTCCCTCGACTGCCTGCACTTCGTCACCCCGGCCTGCCGGACGGTCCGCACCCTCAACTCCGGGCGCTACCCGGCCGACCGGACCGCCGAACTGCTCGCCTACGCACGCCAGATCTCCCCGGTGTCGTACCTCGGCCGCGTCCGCACACCCACCCTGCTCGTCCAGGGCCAGGCCGACACCCTCTTCAACCTCAACGAGGCCACGGCGACGTACCGGGCGCTGCGGGCCGAGGGCACCACCGCCAAGATGATCTGGCAGGCGTGGGGCCACAGCGGCGGTCAGACCACCGGTGAACTCGACCTGGCCCAGGGCAACCTGGAGACCAGCTACGTCGGCCGGCGCGTCCTCGCCTGGTTCGACCGCTACCTGCGGGGCCGGACACAGGTCGACACGGGACCCGCCTTCGCCTACCACCGCGACTGGATCACCGATCCCGGCCGCGCGTACGCCACCGCCGACCGCCTGCCCGCCCTCGACCGGCGGCTGTTCCTGTCCGGTGACGGCAGACTCGTCGACAGCCGCCGCGAGGTGACGCGCGGCAGCCGCACCTACACCGACGCGCTGGTGCCCACGAGCCATTCGGAGAGCTCGTTCGCCGGGTTCCTCGGGCTGCCGGACCCGGCGCCCTACGACCGGGAGGGCACCCACCTCGCCTGGACCAGCGCCCCGCTGGAGCGTCCCCTGGACGTCGTGGGAGCCCCCCGGGTCACCCTGAAGGTCGTCTCCCCGCAGGCCGAGCGGACCCAGCACTCCGGCGACGCCGCCGACAAGCTGGTGCTGTTCGCCAAGCTCTACGACGTGGCGCCCGACGGCACGCAGACACTGGCCCGGCGGCTGGTCGCACCGGTCCGAGTGCCCGACGTGACAAAGAGCTTCACCGTCACCCTGCCCGGGATCGTGCACCGCTACGAGAAGGGACACCGGCTCAGGTTCGTGATCGCGGCGAGCGACGACGCCTACTTCGGCAACCGCGGGATCAAGCCGGTGACCGTGGTCAGCGCGCCCGAGGACACCGGGGAGCTCCGGCTGCCGGTCGCCGGCGGATGAGCCGCGCGAGGGCACGTCGTAAGGTGGCGGCGTGCCCGACAACACTTCCCGCTACCTCGCCGAAGGACCCCGGGTCGGCATACGCCACTTCACCTACGAGGACGGTGCCGAGTTCACCGCCCGCGCCCGGGAGAGCAAGGACCTGCACCACCCATGGCTGTTCCCGCCGGACAGCGCCCAGGCGTACACCGCGTACGCGGGCCGGCTGATCGAGGACCCGACCAAGGCAGGGTTCCTCGTCTGCGAGAAGGACGACGGCTCCCTCGCCGGGTTCATCAACATCAACAACATCGTCGAGGGCGGCTTCCAGTGCGGCACGCTGGGCTACGGTGCCTTCGCGCACGCGGCCGGGCGCGGGCTGATGCGCGAGGCTCTCGGCCTCGTCGTGCGCTACGCCTTCGGGCCGCTGCGGCTGCACCGGCTGGAGATCAACGTGCAGCCCGCCAACCACGCCTCGATCGCGCTGGCCCGCGGCTGCGGGTTCCGCCTCGAGGGCTTCTCACCGGACATGCTCTTCATCGACGGGGCGTGGCGCGACCACGAGCGCTGGGCGATCACCGTCGAGATGCTCCGCGGCACCGCCCGCTGAGCCGCGCCGACCGCGCCACGACCACGCGGCTCACCCCTGCCGGTCCACGTACTCGTACACCGTTCCGTCCGGGTGCCGGGCGATCAGGTTGCGGCCCACCTGGGTCGGCAGGGGGCCCGCGATGATGTCGGCGCCCAGCTCGGTGAGCACCCGGTAAGTCTCTTCGACGTCCTGCACGGCGATCGTCGCCGCGACCTTGCGCAGCAGCTCCAGCGCGGGCGCGGGGCCGCTCATCAGCAGGAAACAGCCGACCGCGGCGACCTGGACGCCACCGCGTTCGAAGCGCAGGGCTCTGCCGCCCGCCAGCCGCTCGTAGAAGGGGATGGCGGTCTCGAGGTCGTCGACGCAGACGCGCAGTGTGGCACCGAGAATCTCCATGCGGGCGAGCCTAGTTGCGACGGCCGGGGCACGAGACCGGTCCCGACGATCTTCACCGTCTCCTCGATCCCCGTCTCCTCGACCGCCGCCGCTGGTGGGCGTTACGCGCCAGGGGGGCCCGGGTACCCGGCGCTCATGGAGCGCTTGGATCACCTGGAGCATCTGGACAGGCACCTGGTCGACGAACTGGCGCAGGTGGCGCGCGAGACGGTACGCGAGGAGCTGCGCGAGCAGACGCGCAAGCAGCGCCGCAAGGCCACGCTGTACGCGGCGTCCGGTGCCGTCGCCCTGTACGCGGGCGCCGCCCTCGCACTCGCCCTCGGCCTGGTCCTGGCCCTCTTCCTGCCGGACTGGGCCGCCGCGCTGATCACCTCCGCGATCCTGGGCGCCGTCGCCTACCTGCTGCGCGGCGCGGCCCGGCCGTCCGCGTCCCGGGCGGCCTCCGAGCGCCGGCCGGAAACGTCCGGGGCCCGGGAGGGCACCGGCCCGGCCGTCCCGTCCGCCGCGCCCGGCGCCCTGCCGTACCCGCCGGTGCCGCCCGCTCCTCCCGCCGTCGGCGGACCGGCCGGTGTGCCCGCTCCGGGCGCCGTGCCGCCGCGCCCCGACACCGACCCCGAGACGCCGCACCACCGGGCGTGATGCGCTGTGCGCACATCCTGGACGGGGCCGCTGAAGCGCGGCGGGGTCATCGTGGTCACGGGAGCCAGCGGCGGCGTGGGGCGGGCCACGGCCCGGGCCTTCGCCGCCCGGGGCTGCAAGGTGGCCCTGCTGGCCCGGGGACGCAAGGGACTGCAAGCGGCGGCCGACGAGGTGCGGCGCGCGGGCGGTGAAGCGCTCGTCGTCGCCGTGGACGTGGCCGACGCCCAGGCCGTCGACGCCGCCGCCCAGCAGGTCGTCGACACCTTCGGCCGGATCGACGTGTGGGTCAACAACGCCTTCTCCGGGGTGTTCGCGCCGTTCACTGAGATCTCCCCGGACGAGTTCCGCCGGGTGACCGAAGTGACGTACCTGGGTTACGTGTTCGGCACCAGGGCCGCGCTGCGCCACATGCTGCCGCGCGACCGGGGCACGATCGTGCAGGTCGGTTCCGCGCTCGCCTACCGGGGCATTCCGCTGCAGTCCGCGTACTGCGGGGCCAAGCACGCCATCCAGGGGTTCAACGAGTCGCTGCGCTGCGAGCTGCTGCACGCGCGCAGCGGCGTGCGGACGACGATGGTGCAGCTGCCGGCGGTCAACACCCCCCAGTTCGACTGGGTGTTGAGCCGGATGCCGGGGCAGGCCCGGCCGGTCGCGCCGGTGTACCAGCCGGAGGTGGCGGCCCGAGCCGTCGTGCACGCCGCCCGGCACGGACGGCGCCGGGAGTACTGGGTGGGCGCCTCGACGGCGGCCACGCTGCTCGCCAACGCGGTCGCCCCCGGGCTGCTGGACCGGTACCTGGCCCGCGCGGGGTTCGGTTCCCAGCAGGACGAGGGAGAGCCCGCCGGGCGCGGCAACCTGTGGTCACCGGCCGACGGCCCGCAAGGCCGGGACTTCGGGGCGCACGGGCGCTTCGACGACGAGTCCCACGACGACAGCCCGCAGAACTGGCTGTCGCGGAACCGGTCGCGGATGGGGGCCGTCCTCACGGTGGGCGCCGGTGTCGCGGCCGCACGCGGGCTGGCCCGCCTGGCCGCCCGCCGCTAGGCCCGCTGGGCGAAAGGCGGTTTGTGACAGCCTGGCCACCGGGGCCTCGGGCGTTGGCCACGGGGCCTCGGGCGCCCGGGCCGCCAGGCGACCCGGCCTCCTCCACCTCGTCCCCACCTCGCCGTGCGCGGTGTCAGGCCGTGGCCAATGCTGGGCCGGGCGGACCGCGCCCCGCCCGCCGGGTCCAGGGTGCCGTCGGAGAACATGTCGGCGCCGTGCGCACGGACACCGGCGGTCCGTGTGCCTGGACGCCGCACCGTGCACACGCGCACCGCAGGGCGGCGCGGGTTTCTCGTCCGCCCCGCCCCGCCCCGTCCGTCCCCGTCAGCCGTTCCGCTGGAGCTGTGGCAGCACCTTCGTGCGGTAGAAGTCGAAGAAGCCGCGCATGTCGGGGCCGATCTGGTTGACGTAGACGACGTCGAAGCCGGCGTCGGCGAACTTCGTCAGCTCGGCGATGTGCTCCTCCACGTCGTCGCCGCACACCCGGTTCTCCCGGACCATGTCCTCGGTGACCAGTTGCTGGGCCTGCTCGAAGTGTTTCGGAGAGGGCAGCACCTGGCCGAGTTCGCCGGGCAGCTGTTCGTTCGCCCAGAGCCGGTGGACGGTCCGGACGCACTCCTCCTTGTCGGTGCCGTAGCAGACCTTCGTGCCGCCGCTGACCGGCTTCGCGCCGCCCCCGCCCTTGCGGTACTGCTCCACCATCGACGCGTCCGGCATGACCGTGATGTAGCCGTCGCCGACGCGGGAGGCGAGCTGGGTCGCCGCCGGCCCGAAACCGGAGATGTCGATCGGGACGGGCTCGTCGGGGACCGTGTACAGGCGGGCGTTTTCCACCGTGTAGTGCGGGCCGTGGTGGTTGACCTCCTCGCCGGTGAACAGCCGGCGCATCACCTGGATGGCCTCCTCCAGCATCTCCAGCCGTACGTGCGCCGGCGGCCAGTGGTCGCCGAGGATGTGCTCGTTCAGCGCCTCGCCCGAGCCGACGCCGAGCCGGAAGCGGCCGTTCGTCATCACCGCGCTGGTCGCCGCGGCCTGCGCCACCACCGCCGGGTGCATCCGCACGGTCGGGCAGGTCACCGCCGTCTCGATCGGCAGGGACACCGCCTCCGACAGCGCGCCGATCACCGACCACACGAACGGGCTCTGCCCCTGCTCGTCGTTCCACGGATGGTAGTGGTCCGAGATCCACAGCGACTGGAATCCGGCCTGCTCCGCCATCCGGGCCTGCTCGATCAGCTCGGCGGGACCGTACTGCTCGCAGGAGAGGAAGTAACCGTACTGGGGCATGGGGGTGCCTCCGCGACGTGGACGTGCCTCTCCGGAACCGGGTACCCGGGGGCCGGGCCGGAAACCGGCGCCACCGGGCCCCGCCGGGGACCGGCGCACGTTTGGGTGCCCCGGCCAGGGGGACGCGGAAGGCTCCCGAGGTACGCGACTGCGCCGGAGGCGAACCGTGAGTCGACCCCGCATCCTGATCGTCGGAGCCGGCTTCGCCGGGTACCGGACGGCCCGCACCCTGTCCCAGCTCACCCGGGGCCGCGCCGACATCACCCTGCTCAACCCGACCGACTACTTCCTGTACCTGCCCCTGCTGCCCCAGGTCGCCGCCGGCGTCCTGGAGCCGCGCCGGGTCACGGTCTCCCTGTCGGACACCCTGCCGCACGTACGGCTGGTGCTCGGCGAGGCCGACCGCATCGACCTGGACGGCCGTACGGTGCACTACACCGGCCCCGAGGGCGAGGGCGGCATGCTCGGCTACGACCGGCTGGTCCTCGCCGCCGGCAGTGTCAACAAGCTGCTGCCCATCCCCGGCGTCGCCGAGCACGCGCACGGCTTCCGCGGCCTGCCCGAGGCGTTGTACCTGCGCGACCACGTCACCCGGCAGGTGGAACTGGCGGCCGCCGCCGAGGACCCGAAGAGCTGCGAGGCCCGCTGCACCTTCGTCGTGGTCGGTGCCGGCTACACCGGTACCGAGGTCGCCGCGCACGGGCAGCTGTTCACCGACGCGCAGGTCCGCAGGCACCCGCTGCGGCAGGGCATGCGGCCGCGCTGGATGCTGCTGGACATCGCGCCGCGCGTGCTGCCCGAGATGGACGAGAAGCTCTCCGCCACCGCCGACCGGGTGCTGCGGGAGCGGGGCGTGGACGTGCGCATGGGCACCTCGGTGAAGGAGGCCACGCCCGACGGGGTGCTGCTCAGCGACGGCGAGTTCGTCGAGACCCGCACCCTGGTGTGGTGCGTGGGCGTCCGGCCCGATCCGCTCGCCGAGTCGCTCGGGCTGCCGATGGAGCGGGGCCGGCTGCTCGTCGACCCCGACCTGCGGGTGCCGGGCCGACCGGAGGTGTTCGCGTGCGGTGACGCGGCGGCGGTGCCGGACCTGGAGAAGCCGGGCGGCTACACGCCGATGACCGCGCAGCACGCCTGGCGTCAAGGCAAGATCGCGGCGCTCAACGTCGCCGCGTCGCTCGGCCGGGGAGGCGGCGAGATGCGGCCCTACCGCCATCGCGACCTGGGCTTCGTCGTGGACCTGGGCGGTGTGAAGGCCGCCGCCAACCCGCTCGGTGTCCCGCTGTCCGGGGTGGCGGCGGGCGCCGTCACCCGGGGCTACCACCTCGCGGCCATGCCCGGCAACCGCGTCCGTGTCGCCGCCGACTGGCTGCTGGACGCCGTGCTGCCGCGCCAGGCCGTTCAGTTGGGCCTCGTACGGTCCTGGTCGGTCCCGCTGGACACGGCCTCCCCGGAGCTGGCGCGGTTGCCGGGCGGGCCCGGGCGGCGGGGCGAGGCCAACCCGCCGGAGCGGCGCGAGAAGGACGACCGGGAGCTGGGCCAGGTGGTCGCCGGCCCGAAGGCACGCCGGCGGGCCGGCCACCGCTCGGGGCCGGGGGCGGCGACCCCGGCCGACGCGGAGGACACCGGGGGTACGGGCGCTACCGGCGGCACCGGCCGTACGGGCGGCGACGGCACGGGCGGCCAGGAAGACCGGAGCGGAACCGCGCAAGGCGAGGCGGACGACGCCCGAGCCGGCGGCGAGGCGGCGAAGAACCAGCCCGGTGGTGAGGCCGCCAAGCAGCAGCCGGGCGGCGAACCCGCCAGGAACCAGCCCACCCCGCCACCCCCGGGCGACCAGCCGCCCCCCGGCGCCGACACCGCCCCCGGCCCCGTGAAGCGACCCGACCACCCCACCGAAGGAGACTCATGAACACCGGTGAACTCGTCGAGCTCGGCCGGCAGTTGCGCGTGGACAGCGTCCGCGCCTCCGCCGCGGCGGGCTCCGGGCACCCGACGTCCTCGATGTCCGCCGCCGACCTGATGGCCGTCCTGCTCGCGAACCACCTGCGGTACGACTTCGACCGCCCCGCCCACCCCGGCAACGACCGCTTCGTGCTGTCCAAGGGACACGCCTCGCCCCTGCTGTACGCCGCTTACAAGGCGGCCGGCGCCATCGACGACGAGGAACTGCTCACCTTCCGCAAGCTCGGCAGCCGGCTCGAAGGGCATCCGACGCCGCAGCGGCTGCCGTGGGTCGAGACGGCCACCGGCTCGCTCGGGCAGGGACTGCCCGTAGGCGTCGGCATCGCCCTGGCCGGGAAGCGGCTGGACCGCATCGGCTACCGCGTGTGGGTGCTGTGCGGGGACAGCGAGCTGGCCGAGGGCTCGGTGTGGGAGGCCGCCGAACACGCCGGTTACGAGCACCTCGACAACCTCACCGTGATCGTCGACGTCAACCGGCTCGGCCAGCGCGGCCCGACCCGGCACGGTCACGACCTCGACGCCTACGCCCGCCGCTTCCAGGCGTTCGGCTGGCACACCGTCGAGATCGACGGGCACGACGTCGACGCCGTCGACCGCGCCTACGGCGAGGCGATCTCCACCAAGGGCCAGCCCACCGCGATCCTCGCCCGCACCCTCAAGGGCAAGGGCGTCGCGGACGTCGAGGACCGCGAGGGACTGCACGGCAAGCCGCTGAAGAACGCCGACGAGGCGATCGCCGAGCTCGGCGGCCCGCGCGACCTGCGCGTCCGCATGCAGGAGCCGCCCGCCGCCCGCATGCTGCACGCCGTGCACACCGGCGCCCTCGACACGCCCCGGTGGGAGAAGGGCGAGGAGGTGGCCACGCGCAACGCCTTCGGGCAGGCGCTCGCCGCGCTCGGCACCGCACGCGGCGACATCGTCGCCCTCGACGGTGAGGTCGGCGACTCCACCCGCACCGAGTTCTTCGCCAAGGAACACCCCGACCGCTACTTCGAGTGCTACATCGCCGAGCAGCAGCTGGTCGCCGCGGCGGTGGGGCTCGCGACGCGCGGCTGGGTGCCGTACGCCGCCACCTTCGCGGCCTTCCTCACCCGCGCGTACGACTTCGTGCGCATGGCGTCGGTCAGCGGCTCCGGCATCAACCTCGTCGGCTCGCACGCGGGCGTCGCGATCGGCCAGGACGGGCCCAGCCAAATGGGCCTGGAGGACCTGGCGATGATGCGGGCGGTGCACGGCTCCACCGTGCTGTACCCGTGCGACGCCAACCAGACGGCGAAGCTGGTCGGCGCGATGGCCGGCCTGGAGGGCATCCGCTACCTGCGCACCTCGCGCGGCGAGAGCCCCGTGGTCTACGGGCCGGACGAGGACTTCCCCGTCGGCGGCAGCAAGGTGCTGCGCTCCTCCGACCGGGACCGGCTGACGTTCGTCGCGGCGGGCGTCACCGTGCACGAGGCGCTGACCGCCGCCGAGGCGCTGGAACGGGAGGGCATCGCCGTCCGGGTCATCGACCTGTACTCCGTCAAGCCCGTCGACCGGGCCACCCTGCGCAGGGCCGCCGAGGAGACCGGCTGCCTGGTCACCGTGGAGGACCACCACCCCGAGGGCGGCATCGGAGACGCAGTGCTGGAGGCCTTCCTCGACGGGCGTCCCGTACCGCGCCTGGCGCGGCTCGCGGTCCGGGCGATGCCGGGCTCGGCGTCCCCGGCCGAGCAACTGCACGCCGCGGGCATCGACGCCGAGTCGATCGCGGCGGCCGGACGGTTGCTGGTGGAGGAGGCGGTCGTGCCGTGAGCGGCGACGGGGCGCGGACGGTGCGGGCCGGCCGGCGCACGCTGCACGTCCACCGGCCGGACAAGGTGCTCTTCCCCGGCAGCGGGGAGGCCAAGGAGTACACCAAAGGCGACCTGGTCGACTACCACCGGGCCGTCGCCCCGTTCATGCTGCCGCACCTGCGGGGCCGCCCGCTGATGCTGGAACGGCAGCCGGACGGCATCGACGGCCCCAGATTCATGCAGAAGAACACCCCGGAGAACTACCCGGAGTGGATCACGCGCGTCGAGCTCCCCAAGGAGGGCGGCACCGTCTGCCACACCGTCTGCGACGACACCGCCACCCTCCTCTACCTCGTCGACCAGGCGAGCCTGACCGTGCACCGCTGGCTGTCCCGCGCCGGCAGCCCGCACCGCCCCGACCGGATGGTCTTCGACCTCGACCCGGCGGGCGACGACTTCGAGGCCGTACGCCACGCAGCCCGGCTGCTGGGAGAACTGCTCGACGCGCTGAACCTGCCGTCGGCGCTGATGACCACCGGGTCGCGCGGACTGCACGTGATCGTCCCGCTCGACGGACGCCACGACGTCGACGAGGTCCGCGCCTTCGCCCGGGACGTCGCCGACACCCTCGCCGACGCCCACCCCGACCGGCTCACCACCGCCGCCCGCAAGAAGGACCGCGGCGACCGCCTCTATCTCGACGTGCAGCGCAACGCGTACGCGCAGACGGCGGTCGCTCCCTACACCGTCCGCGCCCGGCCCGGCGCCCCGGTGGCCACTCCCGTCTCCTGGGACCAGCTGGACGACCCCGAGCTGCACGCCCGCCGCTGGACCGTCGCGGACGCCGTCGAGCAGGCCCGTACCGACCCGTGGGCCGGTCTCCTGCGCCGCGGCCGGGCTCTGGGGCCCGCTCGGCGGCGGCTGAACGCCCTGCGCGGCTGAGCCGTCGGGCGCCGCTGAGCAGGGGCGGTACAGATGCCTGCGCCTCCGGAGGTTTGGCGAACACACTTGCGGCCACACGGAGGGGGAGGTGGCCATGTCGAACACACACAACACGCAAGAGTCACAGGGTTCACAGGAATCCCGTAGTTCTCACAAGTCCAACAACCACACGGCGGAGAACCGGCCGAGCCCCCTGCAGGTGCTGCGCGAGGCGCGCGGTCAGCTCGAGGAGCTCACCGGCATGGCCGCCGAGTCCGTGTCGTCCTTCGAGCAGACGGAGGAGGGCTGGTCGCTGGAGGTCGAGGTCCTCGAACTCGAGCGTGTGCCCGACACGATGAGCCTGATGGCGAGCTACCAGGTGGAACTCGATCCGCAAGGACAGCTCACCGGCTACCGCCGCGTCCGCCGCTACGAGCGCGGACGGGCCGACGCGCGCAGGCCCGGCGGCCGCTAGGCCGCCCGACCGGACCGACACCGATAGACGAGGAGGGTTTGCCGGAATGACAGTCGTACCGGCACAGCAGACCGGCGGCGGAGGCGGCAGCAGCGGCCTCTACGACGTACTCGAACTGGTTCTGGACAGGGGGCTGGTCATTGACGCGTTCGTGCGCGTGTCCCTGGTCGGCATCGAGATCCTGAAGATCGACGTCCGAGTCGTCGTCGCCAGCGTCGACACCTATCTCCGCTTCGCCGAGGCGTGCAACCGGCTCGACCTGGAGGCCGGTCCGCGCAAGAGCCCGGGCCTGCCCGACATGGTCGGCGAGATCACCGAGTCCGGTGCCCGCGGCAAGTCCAAGGGGGCGCTGTCCGGCGCCGCCGAGACCATCTCCGACGCCTTCAAGCAGGCCCGTGACGAGGGGGCCGAGCGCGAGCCCGAGTCCCGTCCCCGCGCCCGCAAGACCACGTCGGCCCGCCGGAAGGAGGACCAGGAGTGAGCACGTACGTCTACGGCATCGCGGCGACCTCGCACCCCTCGCTTCCGGAGGGCATGGGCGGTGTCGGCGACCCGCCGTGCCCGGTGCGCATCCTGCGGGAGGGCGAGCTGGCGGCGATCGTCAGCGACGCGCCCGAGGGGCTGCGGCCCAAGCGCAGGGACCTGCTCGCCCACCAGAGCGTGCTCAGCGAGGCGGGGGCGGCCGGCTGCGTGCTGCCCATGCGGTTCGGCAGCATCGCCCCGGACGACCAGACCGTCACCGGGGTGCTCGCCGAGCGCGCCGAGCACTACCACGAGCGCCTGCGTGCGCTGGACGGCCGCGTCGAGTACAACATCAAGGCCAACCACGTCGAAGACGCAGTCCTGCACCACGTGATGGCCGAGAACGCCGAGATCCGCTCGCTCGCGGAGGCCAACCGGCAGGCCGGCGGCGGTAGTCACGACGACAAGCTGCGGCTCGGCGAGATGGTCGCGGCCGCCGTCAAGGCCAAGGAGTCCGAGGACGGTGCCGCTCTGGAGCGCGCCCTGGAACCGGCCGCCGAGGCCGTCAGCGTGGGTCCCGAATCCACGGGCTGGCTGGCCAACGTCTCGTTCCTGGTGGACCGCGGCCAGGCCGAGAACTTCCTCGCGGCCGTGGAACAGGTCCGCAAGGACATGCCGCACCTGGAGGTGCGGATCAACGGCCCGCTGCCGCCGTACAGCTTCGTCGAGCCCGGCCCGGCCGAGCCGGCGGGCACCGCGGCCGGTGGGGCGGACACCGGAGCGGGGTGAGGACGTGGGCCTGATCTCTGAGGTGCTGCTGCTGCCGTTCGCCCCGGTGCGCGGCAGCGCCTGGGCCATCAGACAGGTGCTCAACGAGGCGGAGCGGATCTACTACGACCCCGCCACCGTCCGGGCCGAACTGTCCCGGCTCGAGGAGCGGTTGGAGGCCGGAGAGATCACGGAGGAGGAGTTCGACCGCCTCGAGGACGAACTCCTCGACCGGTTGGAGATCGCGTCGCGCGGGAGCGCGGGAACAGGCAACGGGACGGCACGATGAACCGAGTGGGACTGGGCCTCGCCATAGGGGCCGGATACGTTCTCGGGCGGACGAAGAAGATGAAGCTGGCGGTCGCCGTCGGCAGTCTCGTCGCCGGGAAGCGGATGAACCTGAGTCCGAAGGGGCTGGCGGACCTGATGTCCCAACAGCTGCGGAACAACCCGCAGTTCAAGGAGATCGGGGACCAGCTGCGGGAAGACCTGCGCGGGGTCGGCAAGGCCGCCTCCGGCGCCATGGTCGAGCGGCAGCTCAACGCCGTCGCCGACCGGCTGCACGGCCGGACGGCCCAGGTGCGCGACCAACTGTCGGGCGTGGTCCCGGACAAGTCCGGCGCCCAGGACTCCGAGGACGCCGGCGAGCCGGAGGACGAGGAGCCCGAGGCGGAGGAACCGCAGGGCCGGGAGCCGCGCGACGAGGAGGACCAGGAGGACGAGGAGCCGGAGGCGGCGCGCAAGGCACCGTCGAAGGACACCGCGGCGCGGGCCGCAGAGAAGACACCCGCGAAGAAGGCGGCGAAGAAGGCCCCCGCCAGGAAGACAGCGGCCGCCAAGAAGACGGCCAAGAAGACGACGGCCGGAAAGGCCGACGGCAGGCAGGCCGGGAAGAAGGCGACGGCGGCTTCGCGCGGCGCCCGCGCCCCGCTGCCGAAGGGAGGCGGTGAGCGATGACCGACACCCTGGGAACGGCGTCCTCCGCGGCGCGCGGAGCGACCAAGAACCCGCTCACCGAGATGGCCCACAGCGAGGCCGCCGACCGGCTCAAGGCCGAACTGCAGGAGTACCTGGCCGCCCAGGCCACGCGCCTGCTCACCGGCGCGGGCCGCAAGCTCGGCGAGACCACGGTCAGACTCAACGACATAGCCGAGGGCAAGAGCCCGGGCTTCGCCAAGATGGCCCTGGACACCGGACGCAAGCTGAGCGAGGGCAAGGGCCCGCTGCGCTCCATCCTGGGATCCGGCGCCTCGCACGCCAAGGACAGCGTGCTCGGCGCGCTGCAGAACGTAGGCGGCGGCAAGGGCAAGAAGAAGCGCGGGGCGGGCGCGAAGCCCACCGTCATCATCGAGCACATCGACGTGGGTGTGCCGCTGCGCACCGCCTACGACCAGTGGACCCAGTACCAGGACTTCAGCACCTTCGCCAAGGGCGTCAAGAGCGCGAGCCGCGCCGACGACACCACCTCCGACTGGCAGGCGAAGGTGTGGTGGTCCAACCGTAGCTGGAAGGCGAAGACGACCGAGCAGGTGCCCGACGACCGCATCGCCTGGACGTCGGAGGGCGCCAAGGGCACGACGAAGGGCGTCGTCTCCTTCCACCGCCTCGCCGACAACCTGACCCGCGTGCTGCTCGTCATCGAGTACTACCCCTCCGGCTTGTTCGAGAAGACCGGCAACATCTGGCGCGCCCAGGGCCGCCGGACCCGGCTCGACCTGAAGAACTTCGCCCGCTTCATCACCCTCAAGGGCGAGACGGAGGACAGCTGGCGCGGCGAGATCCGCGACGGCGAGGTCGTCCGCAGCCACGAGGACGCGCTCGCCGAGGAGGAGGAGCAGCCCAAGGACAGCGAGGAGTCCGAGGAGGAGGCGCCCGAGGGCGAGTACGACGAGGAGCCGGAGGCGGCCGAAGAGGAAGAGGACGAAGAGGAGGAAGAGGAGCCCGAGGACGAGTACGAGGAGGACGAGGAGGACGAGGCTGAAGGCGAGGAGGAGCCCGAGGAGGGCGAGCCGGAGGACACGTACGAGGACGAGCCCGAGGACGAGGGCGAGTACGACGAGGAGGCCGAAGAGGAGTACGCCGAAGGAGGGAGCCGGCGATGACGATGTCCGGCCGGCTCCCCGAGCCTTACGGGCAGAGCAGCGGCTCCAACCTCGCCGACATCCTGGAACGCGTACTCGACAAGGGTGTCGTCATCGCGGGCGACATCCGGATCAACCTGCTCGACATCGAGCTCCTCACCATCAAGCTGCGTCTGATCGTCGCCTCCGTGGACAAGGCGAAGGAGATGGGCATCGACTGGTGGGAGAGCGATCCGGCGCTGTCCTCGTCGGCTCGCCGTGACGAACTGGCCCGGGAGAACGCCGAGTTGCGCGAGAGGCTGGCCCGCCTGGAGGAACTGGAGCCCGGCCGCCGCTCGCAGAAGGAGGCACCGTGAGCGGACTGCGGTACGTCTACGCCGTCTGCCGCCCCTTCGGCACGCCGCTCCAGGCGGAGCTGACGGGGGTGGCGGGCGACCCGCCCAGAGTGTTGACCCACCACGGCCTCGTCGCCGTCGTCAGCCACGTGCCGGAGCGTGACTTCGCGGAGGAACCGCTCCGGGCCCACCTGGAGGACCTCGACTGGCTGACCGCGACCGCCCGCGCGCACCAGGGCGTGATCGACGCGCTCACCACGGTCACCACCCCGCTGCCCCTGCGGCTCGGCACCGTCTTCCGGGACGACAGCGGCGTCCGCACGATGATCGAGGCACGCGAGGAGGACTTCCGGCGCACCCTCGATCGGCTGGAGGGCCGCGTCGAGTGGGGCGTCAAGGTGTACGTCGAGGCCGAGCCGGCGCAGAGCGCGCGGCCCGCTCAGAAGCCCGCGTCGGGCCGCGACTACCTGCGGCAGCGGCGCATGCAGACCAGGTCGCACGAGGAGACGTGGCAGCGGGCGGAGCGATTCGCGAGCCGTCTGCACGAAACGCTGTCCGGCTACGCCGAGGATTCCCGGCTGCACGCGCCGCAGAATCCGGCGCTCTCCGGCCACGCCGGACGGAACGTGCTCAACGCCGCCTATCTCGTGCCGCGCTCGCGTTCCGAGGAATTCGTGGAATTGGTGGACCGGACGAAGGACGACGCGCCCGGAATGCGGGTCGAACTCACCGGCCCGTGGGCGGCCTATTCGTTCGCGGGGGAGACCGCCGGCGGGGAGGCCGGCGGGGACACGGGTGAGAAGACGCGCGAGGGGACGCTCGGGGGGACCGGCCGGAGGTCTGAGGAGACCACCGAGGAGCCCGGCCAGGCCCGTGAGGAGACCACCGAAGGGGGCCGGCAGTGACCGTCGTCGAACGCCGTGAGGTGGCCCTCGTGGACCTGCTCGACCGGCTGCTCGCCGGCGGCGTCGTCATCACGGGGGACATCACGCTGCGCATCGCGGACGTCGACCTCGTCCGCATCGACCTCAACGCGCTCATCAGCTCGGTGAACGCGAACGTGCCCTCGCCCTTCGGAGACCTGTCGTGACCCCACGCAACCGACTCGACCTCGAACCCGACACCGTCGAGCGTGATCTGGTCAAGCTCGTGCTGACCGTCGTCGAGCTGCTGCGCCAGCTCATGGAGCGGCAAGCGCTGCGCCGGTTCGACCAGGGGGACCTGAGCGAGGAGCAGGAGGAACGCATCGGGCTCACGCTGATGCTGCTCGACGACCGCATGACCGAGCTGCGCGAGCGCTACGGCCTGCGGCCCGAGGACCTGAACCTGGACCTCGGGCCGCTGGGACCTCTGCTTCCCCGGGAATGAGTTCCGGAGACTTACGTCAACTCACCACCTGTACCAGCGGCCCCTGCCTCCTGTCGCGGTCGGGCCGTGGAAGAAGAATCCCAGCAGCCAGACGACAAGAACCGCCAACGCAATCCACCAAAGTACTTCGACTGCGAATCCGGCGCCGAAAAGAATCACCGCCAGAAGAAGCACGAGCAGGATGGGAACCATGTCTGAACCTCCTGCTTTCCGAGTTTCCCGAATATGGCGTTTCAGGCTTCCTTCCGGCAGAGAATTTCTCCGTGCAGCACGCTGAACCAGCCGTCCTCGTCTCTGCCCCACTCCCGCCAGGCCCCGGCCACGTCGCGCAGCCGCCGCTCCGTCGTGTGCCCGCCGTCCACGGCGCGGCGCGCGTAGGAGGAGGCGACGGTGCGGTCGGCCCACAGGCCGCTCCACCACGCCCGCTCCTCGGGCGTGGAGTACGTCCAGGTGCTGGAGGTGGCGGTGATGTCCGTGAGCCCGGCGCGCAGCGCCCAGGCCTTCAGCCGGCGTCCGGCGTCCGGTTCGCCGCCGTTGGCGCGGGCCACCCGCCGGTACAGGTCCAGCCAGTCGTCCATGCCCCGGGACGCCGGATACCAGGTCATGGCGGCGTAGTCCGCGTCGCGCGCGGCGATGATCCCGCCGGGTCTGGCGACCCGCTTCATCTCCCGAAGGGCCCGGACGGGATCGCCGACGTGCTGGAGCACCTGGTGGGCGTGCACCACGCAGAACGTGTCGTCGGGGAAGTCCAGGGCGTGCACGTCGGCGACCGCGAAGGTGACGTTGGCGAGCCCGCGCGCGTCGGCGGTGGCGCGCGCCTGCTCCAGGATCCCGGGAGCCCGGTCGACCCCCGTGACCCGGCCGTCGGGAACGAGCTCCGCCAGATCGGCGGTGATGGTCCCCGGCCCGCACCCGATGTCCAGGACCCTCATGTGGGGCTCCAGCGAGCCGAGGAGGTACCCCGCCGAGTTGGCGGCGGTCCGCCAGGTGTGCGAGCGCAGCACCGACTCGTGGTGCCCGTGCGTGTAGACGGCGGTCTCCCGTGGTTTCGGCATGGCTGATGCCCACCCCTTCTGTCCGGTCCCGGATGGCATCACCGTACGCACACCGACCGGATGATGAGACCCCCGTATCGCTATACGGACAGCAGTACGGACTGACGGATCGTCAGTCGTTCGTCAGGGGCCGGTACACCGTCAGTGCCTCGGGCAGCTTCTCCAGCGTCACCGGCCCCTCCACCTCGGTGACCTCACCGTCGTAGGCGAGCAGCGTGCCCGGCGCGACCCGGTCCAGGCGCAGCCGCGCCACCTGGACCGCCGCATGCGCCGGGGACCGGGTCAGCGGTCCGGCGACGGCGGCGGCGAGCAGCCGTACGGCGGGCCGGCGACCGCCGTGCACCACCCGGACGTCGAGCCGCCCGTCCGCGAGGTCCACCCGCCGGCCGGGCGCCAGGCCCATGCGGTGGTACGTGCCGTTCCCGGCGAACAGCAGCCACAGAGGGTGGGATCGGCCCTGGAACGCGGCCTCCAGCGGGTGCTCGTCGGCCCGCAGCACGCGCCAGGCCGCGAGCACCCCGGCCGGCCAGCCGCCGATCCGGTGCGACCAGCGGTCCCGCTCGCGCACCAGCTCCGGGTACACGCCCAGGCTGCACGTGTTCAGGAAGACGCCCTGCCGCTCACCGCTGCGGAACCGGCCCACGTCCACCCGCACCGCGTCGCCGTGGCGCAGGGCCCGCACCAGGTCGCGGACGTCCTCCACGCCCAGGTCGTACGCGAAGTGGTTGAGGGTGCCGCCGGGCAGCACCGCCAGGGGCAGGCCGTGCCGCAGGGCGATACGGGCGGCGGCGTTCACCGTGCCGTCGCCGCCGCACACCCCGAGCACCCGGGCGCGGGCCGCGGCCTTCTCCAGCTCGGCCGGGACGTCGTCCGGCTCGCACTCGACGACCTCGGCACCTGGCAGCGCGTCCCGCACGGCACGGGCACGGTCCGCGGTTCCCGCGGCGGTGTTCGCCACCAGCACCAGCCCCGCACCGTCCGGCAGCGCCGGCACATCGGCGCGGGGACGGGCCGGCGGGGCGATCTGCGCCCGGGTCGGCACCATGCCCCGCACGGCGAACGCGGCGCCCGCGCCCAACGCGGCGCCCGCCAGGACGTCGCTCGGGAAGTGGACGCCGGTGTAGACACGGGACAGGGCGACCGTCGCGGCCACCGGCGCGACGGCCGCGCCCCAGGCCGGGGACTCCAGTGCGACACCGGTCGCGAACGCGGCGGCCGACGCGGAGTGCCCGGACGGGAACGACGTGGTGATCGGCTGCCGCTTCAGCTGCCGGACCAGCGGCACCGGGTCCAGCACCGGGCGGGGGCGCCGGACCGTGCGCTTGCCGAGGGTGTTGATGGTCAGCGAGGCCAGGCCGAGCGAGGCCAGCCCGCGGGCCGCCGCGCGCCGGGCCCGCGGGGTACGGCTCGCCGCCAGCGCGGCCGCCGCGCCGAACCACAGCACCCCGTGGTTCGCGCTCCGGCTCAGCCGGGGCAGCACGCGGTCGGCGCCGGGCCAGTGACGGGCGGCGACGGCCTCGAAGAGCCGGCAGTCCAGGGCCAGGAAACCGTCGCGCAGCACGTGGTGACCGCGCTTGGGGACGGTGAGGTCCACGTCGGGGGTCGTCATGTCATGCGAGTACCCGGGACCGGGCGATTCCTGTGCCTGTGCCGGGGCCGGGGCCGGCGATCGGGCAAAAGCGTTTGCCCGACCGCGTCCGTGCCCCACAGAATCGCTCCTCATGGGTCACCTCGAAGCCGCGCACCTGGAGTACAGCCTTCCCGACGGGAGGGCGCTGCTCGGCGACGTGTCCTTCCGGGTGGGGGAGGGGGCCGTCGTGGCTCTCGTCGGCCCCAACGGCTCCGGCAAGACCACCCTGCTCCGGCTGCTCGCCGGTGAACTGGCACCCCACGGCGGATCGGTCACCGTCAGCGGCGGGCTCGGCGTGATGCGCCAGTTCGTGGGGTCCGTACGGGACGAGACGACCGTACGCGACCTGCTCGTCTCCGTCGCCCCGCCCCGCATCCGGGAGGCGGCCCGCGCCGTCGACGCGGCCGAGCACGCCCTCATGACCGTCGACGACGAGGCGTCCCAGCTCCGCTACGCCCAGGCCCTCGCCGACTGGGCCGAGGCCCGCGGCTACGAGGCCGAGACGCTGTGGGACATGTGCACCACGGCCGCGCTCGGCGCCCCCTACGACAAGGCGCAGTGGCGCCAGGTCCGCACCCTCTCGGGCGGTGAGCAGAAGCGTCTCGTCCTGGAGGCGCTGCTGCGCGGCACGGACGAGGTGCTGCTGCTGGACGAGCCGGACAACTACCTCGACGTGCCCGGCAAGCGCTGGCTGGAGGAGCGGCTGGCCGAGACCCGCAAGACCGTCCTGTTCGTCTCCCACGACCGCGAACTCCTCGCCCGCGCCGCCGAGCGCATCGTCTCCCTGGAGCCGAGCCCCGCCGGCGCCGACGCCTGGGTGCACGGCGGCGGCTTCGCCACCTTCCACGACGCCCGCCGGGAACGCTTCGCCCGCTTCGAGGAGTTGCGCCGACGCTGGGACGAGAAGCACGCCCAGCTGAGGAAGCTCGTGCTGAACCTGCGTCAGGCGGCCTCCGTCAGCCACGAGATGGCCTCGCGCTACCACGCCGCCCAGACCCGGCTGCGCAAGTTCGAGGAGGCCGGTCCGCCGCCCGAGCCGCCGCGCGAGCAGGACATCAGGATGCGGCTGCGCGGCGGCCGTACCGGCGTACGGGCCGTCACCTGCGCGGGGCTCGAACTCACCGGCCTGATGAAGCCCTTCGACCTGGAGGTCTTCTACGGCGAACGCGTCGCCGTGCTCGGCTCCAACGGCTCCGGCAAGTCGCACTTCCTGCGCCTGCTCGCCGGCGACGACGTCGCGCACACGGGGCAGTGGAAGCTGGGCGCGCGCGTCGTGCCCGGGCACTTCGCCCAGACCCACGCGCACCCCGAGCTGGAGGGCCGCACCCTCCTCGACATCCTGTGGACGGAACACTCCCAGGACCGCGGCGCCGCCATGTCCCGGCTGCGCCGCTACGAGCTCACCCACCAGGCCGAGCAGACCTTCGAGCGGCTCTCCGGCGGCCAGCAGGCCCGCTTCCAGATCCTCCTGCTGGAGCTCCAGGGCGCCACGGCCCTGCTGCTGGACGAGCCGACCGACAACCTCGACCTGGAGTCCGCCGAAGCGCTCCAGCAGGGGCTGGAGGCGTTCGAGGGCACGGTCCTCGCGGTCACCCACGACCGCTGGTTCGCCCGCTCCTTCGACCGCTACCTGGTGTTCGGCAGCGACGGCCGGGTCCGGGAGACCCCGGACCCGGTCTGGGACGAGCGGCGGGTGGAGCGGGTCAGATAGGCCCGCCGAGCAGGCCTACTTCCAGCGCAGCAGCGCCCCCAGGCCGCCCACCGGCGCCTCCCGCTCGGTCGCCGGGGCGGCGGTCACCGACAGGGCGGGCGCGTCCGTGGCGACCGCCGAGCGGATCAGCGCGTCGTCCGCACGGGCGGGCCAGGAGTGCTGCTCACCGAGCACCTTCAGGTCGGTGCGCCGCACCGCCAGCTGGTCCGGGTCCTCACCGATCCACACCTCGCGGTGCGCGTCGGGTCCGTCGGGCCGGATCAGCAGCTCGTCGATACGGTGCTCACGCGCCGCCTCGACGAGCGCGGGCACGCCCTCCACGGCCCCGGCCCGGCCCTCGTCGTCCGGGGTGCGGGCCGCGAGGAACCGTTCCAGCTCCTGCGCCGCCCGGCGCCGCACATGCTCGGTGCGCGCCTTCTCCACGTCCTCGCCGAGCAGTCGGCTGCCGGTGCCGTGCGGCGCCTCGACCACCAGGTCGTGCAGCCGCTGGGGCAGCCGTTCGTGCACCGCCCGCCGCTCGCGGTCGTCGCCGACGAGGATCAGCAGGTCGGCGCGGGTCTCCTCCTGGCACACGGCGAGCGCGTCGGCGATCTCCGCCGCGTTGTGCTCCCAGGTGTTCTCCACCCGCAGCTGGAAGTGCCGCTCGGACCAGTCGACCGAGCTCGTCCGGTGGATGGGCCACTGGCGTCCGGTGACGCCGCCGGCGTCCTCCCGGCCCAGCGCGCTGCGCAGCTCGAAGTCGGCGCCCTTGCGGTCGATGTAGGCCACGACGCACACCGGATCCTCGCCCAGCAGCTCCAGCAGCGGTGTCACCCGCGGCAGGGGCGCCCACTGCGCCCAGTCGCCGCCGCGCGGGGGACGAGCCAGCGGCGGGTCGAGGACGACCTCGCCACCGCGTGCGAACAGGGCCCGTCCATTGGGTTCGGAGGAGTGCCGCAGATCCTCGATCGCGTTCTGCACGGCGCGGCAGGTCGCCTCGTCCGCGCCCTGCTCGGCCAGCTGCCTGGCCATCGCCTGCGCGGTCAGGTGCCGCTCGTGGGGGGTGTCCTCCGTGTGCCGGGAGGTGTCGACGTACACGGAGGCCCAAGGCCCCGGACGCTCGTACAGTGGCTGCAGAAAAGCGAGATCCATGGCTCCATCCCGGATGCCGCTCGGGGGTAGTGCAGTGCTCACCGGGCGGGTACCCGGACCGCATGGACGAACACGACGAGCGGGGCAACACCATGACCGGAGTCGACCCGAGCCACCTGGACGACCAGCAGCTCATGAAGGAGCTCGAGACCATCCACCGCACGCGCCACGACACCCTGCTGTACGGCTCGAACGACGCGCTGCGGGCCCACAACGAGCGCATGGCCCAGCTGGAGGGCGAGTACCTGCGCCGCAACCCCCGGCGCCCGGTCGCGGCGGGCCGCACACGTGAAGGGGCCCGGGAGCGGACCGGCTCGGACTCGGCCACGCCCGCTGCGCCCGGCACCTGAGCGGCGCCTGAGCGACACGAGGAAGGCCGCGCGGACGACTCCGCGCGGCCGTCACCTCCGCGCTGCGGGCGGGCGCACCCCCTCGCAGGTGGGTGGGGAGTGCCCGCGCCCGCCTCTCAGCCCTCCTTGCCGGCGTCGGCGAACACCTCGAGGAACGTCTCGCAGAACGCCTTCAGGTCGTCCGGCTTGCGGCTGGTGACCAGCTTGTTCGAGCCGTGGTCGCAGACCTTCACCTGCTCGTCGACCCAGGTGCCGCCCGCGTTGCGGATGTCGGTCCGCAGGCTCGGCCAGGAGGTCAGCACCCGACCGCGTACGACGTCCGCCTCGACGAGCGTCCACGGCGCGTGGCAGATCGCGGCGACCGGCCGGCCCTGCTCGAAGAAGTCCCGCACGAACGCGACGGCCTTCTCCTCCATCCGCAGGAAGTCCGGGTTCGCCACGCCGCCCGGCAGCACCAGCCCGCCGAAGGAGTCGGCCGAGGCCTCGCCCACGACCTCGTCCACCGGGAAGGTGTCCGCCTTGTCCAGGTGGTGGAACGCCTGGATCTCGCCCGGCTTCGTCGACACGAGCACGGGCTCGTGGCCCGCGTCCTTCGCCGCCTGCCAGGGATCGGTGAGCTCGACCTGCTCGACGCCCTCGGGTGCGGTCAGAAACGCGATGCGCATGGTGGTTCAGCGTCCTTTCGGTGCTTTACGTGGCGTGCGTGCTTGTCCGTGCTTGTCTGTGTTGTTCGGGCCTGTCTGTGCTTGTTCTTGCTTGCTCTTGCTTGTTCTGGCCGTGGGCTCATGCGCCGCCCCTGACGTCCGGCTCGGCACGGCTGATGTCGGCCATGACCGAGTCCGGGTCCTGGGCCTCGGCGAGGTCGCCGAGGCTCACCATGCCGACCGGGAGCCCGTTCTCCACGACCGGCAGCCGCCGTACGGCGTGCGCGCGCATGAGCTCCACGGCGGCCGACACCGGGTCGTGCGGCGCGACCGTCACCGGGTCGGGCGTGCACACGGTGCGGGCGCTCACCGTCAGCGGGTCGACACCCTCGGCGACGGCCCGCACCGTGATGTCACGGTCGGTGAGCACGCCGACGACCTGCTGCCCGTCGGCCACCACCACGTCACCGATGTTCTGCGCGCGCATCAACTGCGCCGCCTCCACGAGCGACGCGTCCGGGCGGACGGCGACCACGCCCGGGGTCATGACGTCCTTGACGAACTCAGCCATCACAGTGGGCCCTTCCTGCGTTCCCCGGCCCACGGGGCACCACGGCCGGGTCGGCGCGACGCCGCCCGCAGCTCCCCGGGGCCGGGTCCTCGTGCGCGGTCCTACCGCCGGAACCGCCCGGCGGTGTCCGCCCGTACCGTCTGCTGCGGCCCGGCCTCCCGGCTCCGGGTGAGGGCCTCGGCGACCTCCTGCACGGTGGCGTAGCGTGCCTGGTGCGGCAGCCGCTCCACCGCCTCCACGAGCGCCTCGGGCGCCTGGTGGAGGCGCAGCGCACGAGCCAGGTCGCGCGCGTTCGCGGGGAACGCCTTGCGGCCCAGGATCCGGGCCAGCTCCAGCCGGATCGCCTCCAGCGACGTCGGCGCGCGGCTCGGCGTCACCGGGCCGTAGGCGACCTCCGGGTCGTCCTCGGCGGCCGGTTCCGGGTCGTGCCACTCCTCGCTGCGGGTCGGGTGCCCGGACCGCAGCAGACCCTGCAGTTCGTGCTTCATCTCGTCGTCACGGTGACGGCTCAGCCGGTCGCTGCCTCGCTGCATGTCTCCCTCCAGACCTTCGGGGGTCCGCTCCGCGTACCCGTCCACCGGACGCCGACACAGGGTTCGCCCGCGGGATCGGCGACGCGGGAGTTTGCCCGAGGCCCGGCGGGAGACCCGAACCCTGCCCCCCACGCACATCCCGGGGAAGGACACGCCATGGCGATGCTCGCCGTGTTGCTCCCGCTCCTCATGCTCGGAGTGGTGCTGGGGCTGGCCCGTTACGAGGAACTGCTGCTGCCGCAGGACGGCAGGCGGCACCCCGACCGGCGCGGACCGGTCGGGGCGCCCCCGGTCAGGACTTCTTCTCCCGCCCGGGCAGGAACTCCTGCATCTTCGCCCTGAAGCCGTGCTTCACCATCGACCCCCGGTCCGCGTCGCCCTTGAGGATCGAGGCGGCCGTCGCCTCCATCTGGTCCCAGGTGGCGTGCGGCGGGATCGGCGGTACGGCCGGGTCCGTGAGGAACTCGATCACCGCCGGGCCGTCCGCCTCCAGGCCGGCGCGCCAGCCCGCCTCGACGTCCTCCGGCTTCTCGACGCGGATGCCGGTCAGCCCCAGGGAGCGGGCGAACTGGGCGTACTGCACGTCCGGGAGCTCCTGGGACGGCAGGAAGGACGGCGCGCCCTCCATCGCGCGCATCTCCCAGGTGACCTGGTTGAGGTCGTGGTTGTTCCACACCGCCACGACCAGGCGCGGGTCGTCCCACTGGCCGCGGTACTTCGCCGCAGTGATCAGCTCCGCCATGCCGTTCATCTGCATCGCCCCGTCACCCACCAGCGCGATCGCGGGCCGGTTCGGGTGGGCGAACTTCGCGCCGATCGCGTACGGCACCCCGCAGCCCATCGTGGCGAGCGTCCCCGACAGCGAGCCGCGCATGCCGGGCCGCATGGTCAGGTGCCGCGCGTACCAGTTCGACGTCGACCCCGAGTCGGAGGTGACGATCGCGTTGTCCGGCAGCAGCGGGTCCAGGGCGCGGGCCACGTACTCGGGGTTGATCGGGTCGGCGCTCAGCCCCGCGCGCCGCTCCATGACCTCCCGCCAGCGCGTCACGTTCGCGCACACCGTGTCGTACCACTCGCGCCCGCGGCCCCCCTCGATCAGCGGGATCAGCCGCTCCAGCGTCACCCTGGCGTCGCCGACGAGGTTCACCTCGTACGGGTAGCGCATCCCCACCATGTGCGGATCGATGTCGATCTGCACCCCACGCGCCTTGCCGAACTCCGGCAGGAACTGCGTGTACGGGAACGAGGAGCCGATGGTGAGAAGCGTGTCGCAGTCGCGCATCAGCTCGTACGACGGGCGGGTGCCCAGCAGCCCGATCGAGCCGGTCACGTACGGCAGTTCGTCGCTGAGGACGTCCTTGCCGAGCAGCGCCTTGGCCACGCCCGCGCCCAGCAGTTCCGCGATCCGTTCCACCTCGGCCCGCGCCCCGGCCGCGCCCTGGCCGACCAGGATCGCCACCTTGTCACCGGAGTTGAGGATCTCCGCCGCGCGGCGTACGGCGTCGTCGGAGGGGACCGCCGTCCAGGAGCTGCGGTCCAGGCTGGAGGGCACCATCTTGAACTCGTGCGTGGGCGGCGAGTAGTCCAGCTCCTGCACATCGCCGGGGATGATGACGGCGGTCGGGCAGCGGCGCGCGTACGCGGTGCGGATCGCCCGGTCCAGCACGTTCGGCAACTGCTCGGGCACCGTCACCGTCTCCACGAAGTCGGAGGCGACGTCCTTGAACAGCGTGTGGAGGTCCACCTCCTGCTGGTAGGAGCCGCCCATCGCGGTGCGGTGCGTCTGGCCGACGATCGCGAGCACCGGGACGTGGTCGAGTTTGGCGTCGTACAGGCCGTTGAGCAGGTGGATCGCGCCGGGCCCCGACGTGGCCGCGCACACGCCGAGACGGCCGCTGAACTTCGCGTAGCCCACCGCTTCGAACGCGGACATCTCCTCGTGCCGCGACTGGATGAAACGGGGCTCGTTCTCGGCCCGGCCCCAGGCGGCGAGCAGGCCGTTGATGCCGTCCCCGGGATAGCCGAAGACATGCTCCACACCCCATGCGCGCAGCCGCTGCAGGACGTGGTCGGAGACCTTGGTGCTCATGGACGACCTCCCGGACGTCAGAGGACAGGGCAGCAGCCGTACGAGTCACCCCCCGCGCTGCCGGAAAACCTGCCCGGGGGTTTGCGGCCGGGTCCCGGGGGCAGGCGCGTCTCAGTGCTTCGGACCGGAGGCACGTCCGTGGGAGCGGTGCGACGCCGCCCAGGACGCGCCTGTCCCGAACGCGGGTGCGCTCCCACGGTGACCGTCCAACCCAAAGCACCCGCAAGGGAGTTGCGACGCATGATGCCGACTCAAGTCAGCGCGAAGCACCCGCACGACGACGCCCCCGACACCGCGGACGCCTTCCGCAGGCTCGCCACGCTCCCCGCGGGGCCCGAGCGTGACGCGCTCCGCGACGAGATCGTGGAGGCCTGGCTGCCGATGGCCGACCGGCTCGCCGGACGCTTCCGCAGCCGTGGCGAGAGCCTCGAGGACCTGCGCCAGGTCGCGGCCCTCGGTTTGGTCAAGGCCGTCGACCGGTACGACCCCGACCGTGGCAACGCCTTCGAAAGCTACGCCGTGCCGACCATCACCGGAGAGATCAAGCGGCACTTCCGGGACCACATGTGGACCCTGCACGTGCCCCGCCGTGTCCAGGATCTGCGCAACCGGGTCCGCCTCGCCGGTCAGGAACTGTCCCAGACGATCTCCGGCCGCCGGCCCACCGTCGCCGAGATCGCCGAGCACGCGAACATGAGCGAGGAGGACGTCCGGGTCGGCCTGGAGGCCCTGGAGAGCTTCACCGCGCTGTCCCTGGACGCGGAGCTGCCGGGGAGCGAGGACGGGTACTCCCTCAGCGACGCGCTGGGGTCGCCCGACCCGGCGCTGGACACGGTCGTCGACCGCGAGGCGGTCAAGCCTGGACTGGCCGCCCTTCCCGAGCGGGAGCGGGCGATCCTGTACATGCGCTTCTTCGGGGACATGACACAGAGCAGCATCGCCGAGCAGCTGGGGATCTCGCAGATGCACGTGTCGCGGCTGATCAGCCGGTGCTGCGGGCGGGTGCGCGAGCAGGTGCTGCGGGACGCGCAGTAGCCGCGGCCGGTCCTTTTTCACCCGGGCGGGCGTCCCCCGTCCCGCGAATGGGGCCCGGCCGCGCGCGGGGGAGCGGCCGGCGGGCTGTGATGGCCGGGTAGCCGTCGCTGCGCGAAGGAGCCCGCCCCATGCCCCGCACCGCCTGTGCCCTGTCCGCCGCCGTCCTGGCCGGCGCCGCCCTGGGCGTGTTCGCGCCGCCCGCCTCGGCGGAGCCGACCGTGGAGGTCAGCCCGAGCACCGTCGCCGGGGGTGCGCGCGTCACCGTCTCCGTCTCCTGCGATCCGACCAGCGGCACACCGCCCGCCACCATAGACGCCGTCTCGCAGGCCTTCGAGGAAGGCACCGTCGAGCTGAGCCTGGTCACCGGCGCTGACGACGGGGAGTCCGGCCCCGCCTACCTCGGCACCGCAAAAATCGCCCCCGCCGAGAACTTCGAGGGTGACCCCGATGCGACCGGGGAGGACTCCGGGTGGACGGTCGACGGCACCTGCCCGGCGGAGCCCGGAACGGAGGGCGAGCCGTGGAGCGCCCCGCTGACGGTCTCCCACGCCGGCAACTCCGGCTCCGGCCCGTCCACCCTGACCTCGACCTCGGAGCCGACGTCGGAAAGGGAGGCCGAGTCGTCGTCGGAGTCGGAAAGGGAGTCGGAGTCGGAAAGGGAGTCGGAGTCGGAGCCGAAGTCGACATCGGCGTCGGCGGCGACCGACTGGTGTGCCGAGTCGGACGCCGCCTCGTGCGAGGGCGGTGAGGACAGTCCGGGTTCCGGCCACACTACCGACCCGTGCGCCGAGTCGTACAGCGACTCCTGTGACGAGGGCGCCGGTTCCGCCCGTCCCGTCCACCCCCCGTCCCACGCGGTCCCGCCGTCGCACGGCAGGAGCCACTGGTGCGCCGACCGGCACGCCACCCCCTGCGGCGGCGCGGCGGTGCAGCACGGCGTGCGCGCCGGGCGGGGCGGGGCCTTCACGGACTCCGTGCCCGCCCTCGTCGCCGGCGGGCTGCTGATCGCGGGCGCGGCCGGCGCCGCCGTGCACCGGCTGCGGCACCGGGACACCGGCAGCCACGGCTGACCCGTCCGCGTTCCCCGCTGCGCGGCGCCCATGCTGTGACCGTCGCGACCCGGCCGCGCGCCCATGGGGCGGCGGCACCCGGGGTACTCAATGGCCGAGGGCACGAGCCGCACCGTACGCACCACCCGGCAGCGGACGGCACAGGAGCATGAGCCGAGGACGCGCCGACAGCCCGGCCCGGCACCAGGAGCGCGGAGGTACGCATGCGGCGGACGGACCCGGAAGGCCACGGCCCCGTCCGGTTCGGGCCACCGCTCCCCGAGGACGGGCTGCCCGTGCTGCCCGAACTGTCCGCCGTGGTCGCCGCCGCAGCGGCCCGCGCCGAGGCCGAACCGGTCGGCGGCGGCCTCGCGCTGCGGGAGGCCGCCTGCGGCTACTGGGACCGGCGCGGCCTGGCCTGCCGACCCGAGCGCGTGGCCGCCGGCCCCGGCGCGCCCGCCCTGCTGCTCGCCCTGACCGCCGCGCTCGGCGGCGATGTCCTGGTGCCGCGGCCCTGCGCCGCCTGGTGGGCGCCGTACGCGCGTCTGCTCGGCAGACCCGCCTTCCATGTGCCCACCCCCGCCGAGAACGGCGGCGTCCCCGACCCCTACGCCCTCCTGGAGACCGTGCGCCGGGTCCGCGCCGAGGGCGGTGATCCGCGCCTGCTCGTGCTGTCCGTCGCCGACGACCCCACCGCCACCGTCGCCCCGCCCGAACTGCTGCACGAGACCGTCGAGGCCGCCGCCGGCGAGGGCCTGCACCTGGTCAGCGACGAGACCTGGCGCGACACCCTGCACGACCCGCACGACACGGTGCTGCTCAGCCCGGCCGAGATGCTGCCCGAGCGGGTCACCGTCGTCACCGACCTGGCCGGCGCCCTGCTGCCGTCCGGCTGGCCCGTCGCCGTCGCCCGTTTCCCGGTGGACGGCACCGGGGACGGCCTGCACGCGCGCGTGCTCGACGTCCTGACCGCGCTCGGCGCCCGCGTCGCCGCCCCCGTCGCCGCCGGCGCCGGGTACGCGTTGACCGAACCGGAGCCGGTCACCGCGCGCGTGCGTGCCGCCGTACACCTGCACGCGCGCGTGGCCGCCGCCGCGCACGCCACCGTCGTGGGCGCGGGCGCCGTCGCCCGGCCCCCGCAGGCCGGCCGTCACCTGTACGTCGACCTCGACCCCCTGCGCCCCGCGCTGCAGGCGCACGGCGTCGGCGACGCCCAGGAACTGGAGGACTTCCTCGCCGCCCGGCTCGGCATGCCCGCGCCGGGCGGCCACCGCTTCGGCGACGACCTCGCGGCACCGCGCGTGCGGCTGTCCACCGGCGCCTTGCTGGGGGGCGGCTCGGACGAGGAACGCGCGGAATGCCTCAGGTCGCCCACGCCGTTGGAACTGCCACACGTGCAACGCGCGTTGATCCATCTGAAGTCGGTCTTCGACGATCTCCGCGACGACGCTCAGCGATGGGAGCCTCCTCGATGACGCAGCAGTCCGAGTCGACCACCACGAGTACGACCACCCCAGAGGCCGACGTTCCGGGGGACCCGTCCCCCCTGGCGCCCCCGTTCCCGCCGCTCGCCGACCCGCTGCCGCTGGCGCAACGGCGGGTGTGGCCGCGCACGTTCCACGACCGGCTGACCGCGCCGCTGCCCGGCCTGAAGGGCATCGCCCGGTTCGCCCGCGAGGGCTCCGTGCGCCCCGGCAAGGAGGGCCTCGCCGACATCCCCCGGCTGCCCTTCGCGCCGCAGCCGCTGCCCCGCGTCGACGCCCGCACGGTCGCCGTCTCCTGGGCGGGACACGCCAGTTGGGTGGTCCAGATCGGCGGGCTGACCGTGCTTACCGACCCGGTCTGGTCCCGCCGTATCCTCGGCACCCCGGCCCGGATCACCCCCGTGGGCATCCCCTGGGACAGCCTGCCGCGCGTCGACGCGGTCGTCATCAGCCACAACCACTACGACCACCTGGACGCCCCCACACTGCGCCGTCTCCCGCGCGACACACCGGTGTTCGCGCCGGCCGGTCTCGGCCGCTGGTTCCACCGCCGCCAGTTCACCCACGTCACCGAACTGGACTGGTGGGAGGCGGCCGAACTCGGCGGCGTCCGCTTCGACTTCGTCCCCTCCCACCACTGGTCCAAGCGCACCCTCACCGACACCTGCCGCACCCTGTGGGGCGGCTGGGTGCTCACCGCGCCCGACGGGCAGCGGGTCTACTTCGCGGGCGACACGGGCTACGGCCACTGGTTCTCCCGCATCGGACAGCGCTACCCCGGCATCGACCTCGCCCTCATGCCCATCGGCGCCTACGACCCGCGCTGGTGGCTCAGCGACGTCCACTGCGACCCGGAGGAGGCGGTCCGGGCCACCCAGGACCTCGGCGCCCGCCGTATGGCGCCGATGCACTGGGCGACGTTCGTCCTGTCCGCCGAACCCGTCCTCGAGCCCCTCACCCGTGTACGCGCGGCGTGGGAAAAGGCGGGCCTGCCTCGCGAGGACCTGTGGGACCTCCCGGTGGGCGCTTCAAAAGTCCTGTAGGGCACCGGAGTTCAGGGGTGCGGGGAACCGCGCGAGCAACCACCCGCCACCCGCACCCCGACGACGACCGTGACCCCCTGCGGCGCTACCGGACCCCGCCCCGCACCCGCCGCACGACGCTCGGCGCCGCGCTGATCAGCAAGGTCAGCGCGACCGCCGCCACCACGCCCTCCCACGGCTCCGGAAACAGCGACCCACCGAGGATCCCGATCAACTGGTACGTCACCGCCCACGCAAGACACGCGGGCGCATTGCCCTTGGCGAATCTGCGCATCGGCCACTTCGCCATCAGACACGCCAGCATGACCGGAATCCGCCCCGCCGGCACCAGCCGGGACAGCACCAGCACCGCCACGCCGTGCTCGGCGAGCTTTCCCTGCGCCTGCGCCAGCCGGTCCTCCGGCGCCCGCGCCCGCAGCGCCTCCAGCCAGCGCGAGCCGTTCTTCGACTGCATGCCGCGCCGACCCAGCCAGTACAGCGCCATGTCCCCGAGGAACGCGGCCAGCGACGCCGTCGCGAACACCAGCGCCAGCGAGAACGGCGCCGTCTGATGGACGGCCACCACCGCAGCCGAACTCACGATCGCCCCCGTCGGCACCACGGGCACCAGCGCCCCGATCAGCACCAGCAGGAACAGCGACGGATAGCCGATCGCCTGCTGCGTGGACTCCGGCGGCACACCCACCGGTGCGGCGGCCAGCACGGCCGCGGCGGACAGCGGCGCCCCGGACAGCGCCACGGCGACGGGCCAGGTCACCGCGCGACCTCCAGGCGCACGCTCTCCCCGTGCGCCAGCCGGTGCACCGTCACGCCGGGCGCGTGCCCGGCCGCCAGGCGCACGAACTCGTCGCCGGGCGCGTGGAACTCATGGGGCCGCACGGCGTCCATCCCGATCGGCCAGTACGTGCCGTAGTGCACCGGCACGGCACTGCGCGGCGCCAGTCGGGCCAGCGCCTGCGCCGCCCGTGCCGCGTCCAGGTGACCCTCGCCCAGGTAGGGCCCCCAGCCGCCCACCGGCAGCAGCGCCACGTCGATGGGCCCGACCTCCTTGGCCATCTCGTCGAACAGGCCGGTGTCCCCGGCGAAGTAGGTGCGGGCCTCGCCCTCGACGACGTACCCGAGGGCGGGGGAGCGGTGCGGGCCGAACGGCAGCCGCCGGCCGTCGTGCCGTGCCGGCACTGCCCGTATCAGCAGGTCGCCGACCCGAATCTCGTCCCCGGGCGCCACCTCGCTCACCCGTAGATGGGTGAGCCGGCGCAGCCCCGGCACGGCCCGCGGCGCACCCCGGGGCACGAGCAGGCGCGTGCCCGGCGCGAGCCGGGCCAGCGACGGCACATGCAGGTGATCGGCGTGCAGATGGGAGACGAGTGCCACGTCCACGCGCCGGGCGTCGGGCGGCGGCAGCGCCCCGCGCCGGCGGCGCAGGTGTGCGAGCCGGCGCGCGAACAGAGGGTCGGTGAGGACGCGTACGTTCGAATCCCGCACCGCGCACGTCGCGTGACCCCACCAGGTGATCTCCACCGGCACCTCCTCGCCTCCTTCGCGCGACTCCCCCGAAGCCTACGGGCAGGGTAGGGTCGGCGACGAAACCGGAGGTGAGGGGGACGCCATGGGGCCGGTCCGGGTCACGGCGATCGCGAGTCTGACGCCGCTGGAGGAACTGGACGCCGATCCGTTCCTGGTGGACTCCCGCAGCCAGCACGCCATGTGCGCCCGCTGGGCCGCCGAGCGGGGCTACGTCGTCAGCCGTGAGCTGCTGGTGCGGGGGCTGCGCCCCGACCACTGCGCGCTGTGGGACGGGGTGCGGCCCGGGAGGGACGTGTTCGTCGCCCCCAGTCTGCGGGTACTGGCGAGCGCCCTGTCGTCCGTGGAGGAGTTCACCGCGGAGTGCGCCCGGCGCGGGGTGCGCGTCGAGACGGTGGGGCACACCGAACCGTCGTACGACGCGGCGATGAAGGCCTGTGTGCACCGGCGGCTGTCGATGCCGACCGCCGGCTACGACGGGCGCTAGCCGCCCCGCTCCGGCGCCCGGGGACAAAGAGCTCCGCCCGGCCGTTGTGGCAGGGTGAGTACGGGCCCGCACCGACGACGGGCCGGGACGTGAGGTGTGCTGCGTGCGGGACGGGCGTTGGCGGCGGGCCGCCAGTCAGATCGGCCGGAGCGTCGCCGTGTGGGCGGTCTCCACGGTCACCATGCTCGTGCTCGCCGGCATCCTGCCCGACTTCCGGCTCCGCTCGGCGGACGGCGACAGCGCCACCGACATCGCGGTCACCGCCGCGTTCGGCGCCGGCGCGTTCGGTGTGCTGTCGGCCCTGGTGTGGCCGCTGCTGGTGCGTCTGCTGCTGCTCGTCCCGGCGCTCGTGCTCGGGCTGCTGGTGTTCTTCCTCAACGGCGCGCTGCTGCTGCTCGCCCTGCGCCTCAACCCCGCCGAGCGCGGCGGCGCGGCCTGGGAGACCGCGGTCGTGGTCGCCGCCGTGATGTCCGCCGTCGCCTCCGCCACCGGCGCCGCCCTGGCCGTACGCGACGACGACGCCTACCGGCGCCGGCTCTACCGGCTCGCCGACCGGCGCCGCCGCCGGGCCGGACCGCCCTGCCCCGCCACCCCCGGCACGGTCTTCCTGCAACTCGACGGCGTCGGCCACGACGTGCTCACGGACGCCGTCGGCAAGGGCCTGATGCCCACCGTCGCCCGCTGGCTCAACGCCGGCGACGGCCACCGCCCCACCCACCGGCTCACGCCCTGGCGCACCGACTGGTCCAGCCAGACCGGCGCCAGCCAGCTCGGCATCCTGCACGGCAGCACCTTCGACGTCCCCGCGTTCCGCTGGTACGAGAAGGACAGCCGGGAGGTGGTGGTGTGCAACCGGCCGACCAGCGCGGCCGAGCTCCAGCGCCGCGCCGCACGGCGTACAGGACACGACGGCCTGCTCGCCGTCGACGGCGCCAGCCGCGGCAACCTCTTCAGCGGCGGCGCCGGCGAACAGGCCCTGGTGCTGTCCATCGCCACCCGCCGCCGCAGCCGGGAGAACCGTTCCCGCGCGGGCTACTTCGCCTACTTCTCCGACCCGGCCAACGCCGTGCGCACCGCCCTGTCCTTCGTCGCCGAAGTGGGCCGGGAGATCGGCCAGTCCACCCGCGCCCGACTGAGCAAGCGGCGCCCGCGCGTCTCCCGGGGCGGCCTCTACCCGCTCGTGAGGGCGTTCGCGACCGTCGTGGAACGGGACGTCGTCGTCGCCGCGGTGATGGGCGACATGCTCGCCGGGCGCACCGCCGTCTACGCCGACCTGGTGGCCTACGACGAGGTGGCGCACCACTCCGGGCCGTTCAGCGACGACGCCGAGAGGGTCCTCGAACGCCTCGACCGCTCCCTCGCGCTGATCGAGAAGGTCGCCGAACACGCCCCGCGCCCCTACCGGATCGTCGTGCTCTCCGACCACGGCCAGAGCCCCGGCGAGACCTTCCGCGCCCGCTACGGCCTCACCCTCGGCGACCTGGTGCGGGCCGGGTGCGGGCTGCCCGTGCCGCGCCGGGCCGAGCGCACCCGCAGCGGCGCCGAGGCCCGGGCGGCCGTCCGCGCCGCGCTGCGCATCCCCGTGGAGGAGGGCCGCGAGAAGTACCGCCCCGGTCGCCGCTCGGAGCCGATCGTGCTCGCCTCCGGCAACCTCGGCCTGGTCTGCTTCCCCGACGTGCCGCACCGCATGAGCAAGGAGGAGATCGACGCCCGGCACCCCGCGCTGCTGCCCACGCTCGCCAACCACCCGGGGGTCGGCTTCCTGCTGGTGCGCAGCGAACGGCACGGCGGCGTCGTCCTCGGCGCGTACGGCGCGGAGATCCCGCTCGACGACCTCGACGACAACCCGGGACCGCTCGCCCCGTTCGGCCCGGGCGCCGCCGATGTGGTCCGCCGTACGCACTCCTTCCCGCACACCGCCGACATCATGGTCAACTCCTTCTACGACCCGGCCGACGGCGAGGTGCTCTCCTTCGAGGAGCAGATCGGCTCGCACGGCGGCCTCGGCGGCGCCCAGGGCCGCGCCTTCCTGCTGTCGCCGCGCGCCTTCTCCGCCCCGGCCGGCGACGGGGCCGAACTCGTCGGCGCCGAGCACGTGCACCGCGTGCTGCGGCGCTGGCTGCGCGAGTCGGACGGGCCTCAGGTGCCGCTGGGGCAGGACCGGGACGGGGAGGAGGACGAGCGCGCCGCCTGAAAAACCGGCTGCGCCGTCGCTCTCGTCCGCACACACTGGACCGCTTCCCGCCGCACACAACCGCGCGCGTGTTTCCCAGCGTTTCCCGTCCCTTCCCTCCAAGGAGCCCCTGCTTTGCAGGCCGCCGTCACCGTCACCCCTGCCCGCGTCCCGGACCTGCTGCTCGGCCTCGCGACCGTGCGGCCGGTCTTCCTCTGGGGCGCCCCCGGCATCGGAAAGTCCTCCCTCGTCAGGGAGTTCGCCGAGTCGCTGGGACTGGAGTGCGTGAGCCTGCTCGGCACCCATCTCGCCCCCGAGGACCTGATCGGCGTCCCGCAGATCCGCGACGGGCGCTCGGTGTTCTAGAGTTCCTGCCCCGCCCCGAGCCCGTACGGTCCTACGCCCGCCCCTCGCGGCGGCAGACGGCCACAGCTGACCTGCCCCGCGCGGGCCGGTACTTCCCGCCGGAGGAGGTCGCCCGCTGCACCTTCGGCGTGGTCCTGGACATTTCCGGCTCCATGGGCCGGGTCCTGCTCGGCAAGGCGCTCGGCGCCATCGCCTCCTACGCCCAGGCCCGGGACGTACCGGCCGCCCGGGTCGTGACGCGGGCTATCTGCCCGTCACGGAGATCGCCGGGCGGGTCCGCGTCCACGGGCGCGGCGGCACGGTGCTCCAGCCCGGCATCGACCTGCTGCAGCGCGCCGACGACTCCCCGCCTGGGCGCGCCGGTCCTCGTCATAACCGACGGGTGGTGCGACGTCCTGAGGGTGCGGCGCGAGCACGCCTACCTGATTCCGTGGGGTGCCAGGCGGCCGTTCACCGCGCGCGGTCCGGTCTTCCGGGTACGTTGAGCCGGAGTGTGATCGGATGGGGACACGGAACCCCTCCAAGGGACCACATGCGAAAGGAAGAACCGTGGCTACCACGCGCTCTGCACACACCGTCTGGGAAGGCAACCTGCTCAAGGGCAGCGGCGTCGTCACCTTCGACTCCTCCGGCGCCATCGGCGACCAGCCCGTGTCGTGGCCCTCGCGCGCCGAGGAGGCGAACGGCAAGACCAGCCCCGAGGAGCTGATCGCCGCCGCCCACTCCAGCTGCTTCTCCATGGCCTTCTCGAACATCCTCGACAAGGCGGGCACCCCGCCGACCCGGCTGACCACCTCGGCCGATGTGACCTTCCAGCCCGGTGAGGGCATCACCGGCATCCACATCACGGTCGAGGGCACCGTCCCCGGCATCGACAACGACGCGTTCGTCGCCGCCGCCGAGGACGCCAAGGTCAACTGCCCGGTGAGCCAGGCCCTCAAGGCCGTACCGATCACGCTGTCGGCCAAGCTCGCCTGACCCGACCCGGCCCCGTACGACCTCGCGCAGACCGTCCCACCAGGGGCGGCCTGCGCGACGTCGGTCAGCCCCCCCGCCCCTGCGGGGCGGCGTGCACACTGCCCTGTGTCGCGTTCCGTGACGCCCCCTTCCCATGCCGCGCACTTCCCCGGGAGCCGACCCCTGACGCGACCCGCCGTATCCGCCCACCAGGGAGGCGCCGAACGGGGCCGGCCCGCCACCCGGGAGGCGTACGAGGACGCGCTGGACTCCGGGGCGGAGTACGTCGAGTCCGACGTGCGGCGCACCGCGGACGGCGTCCTCGTCGTCCACCACGGCGCCCGGGTCCGCAGCACCGGACCGCCGCTGTCCACGCTCACCACGCCGAGCTGTGCGAGCGGGCGGGGTACGCCGTGCCCGTCGCCGACGAGGTCATGGCGCTGGTCGCCGGGAAGCTCCTGGGGCACCTGGACCTGGAGGAGGCCGGGTACGAGCGGGAGCTGATCGACCGGGCCGTCGCCCTGCTCGGCGTGGACGGCTTCGTCGCCACGTCTCTGGAGGACCGGTCCCTCGCCGCCGTCACCCGGGCCTTCCCGGGCGTGCGCACCGCGCTGTCCCTGGGCCGGGACCGCAGGGAAGTGGGGCCGGCCCGGCTGCCCGGGACCCGGCTGAGCGAGCTGCCGCCGATGCGCTGGGTCCGCGCCTGCGGCGCCCACGGGGTCGTCGTGCACCACCGGCTCGCCCGTGCCACCGTGCTGCGCGAGGCCGCCCGCAACGGGCTGTTCACCCTGGTGTGGACCGTCAACGACGACGCGCTGATGCGGGCCTTCCTCACCGACGACCGCGTGGACGTGCTGGTCACCGACCGGCCCCGGCACGCCGTGGACCTGCGGGGGCGGTCACGGGACACGGGGGAGCCGCCGGACGCCCCGGAGCGCTCGGCGCGCCCCTTCGGCCACTCCGCGCCCTGACCGGGACCGGCCAGTACCCCCGTATGGCATTGACAACGGTCCACTCAAGTTTTGTGCTGGAAGTCCGGAGGTGCCCTGGCGGAAGGGGACAGCGATGGGACGTGCGGTCGGAATCGACCTCGGGACGACGAACTCGGTGGTGGCCGTGCTGGAGGGCGGTGAGCCCACCGTCATCGCCAACGCGGAAGGGGCGCGGACCACGCCGTCGGTCGTGGCGTTCGCCAAGAACGGCGAGGTGCTGGTCGGCGAGGTCGCCAAGCGGCAGGCCGTGACGAACGTGGAGCGCACGGCGCGCTCCGTCAAGCGGCACATGGGGGACGCGCACTGGCGCTTCCCCGAGCAGGGCTCGATCGACGGCACCCGATACCGGGCGCAGGAGCTGTCCGCCCGGGTGCTGCAGAAACTCAAGCGGGACGCGGAGGCGTATCTCGGCGAGGACGTCACCGACGCCGTGATCACGGTCCCCGCCTACTTCGACGACGCCCAGCGGCAGGCCACCAAGGAGGCCGGTGAGATCGCGGGCCTGAAGGTGCTGCGGATCATCAACGAGCCGACGGCGGCGGCGCTGGCGTACGGCCTGGACAAGGAGAACGACCAGACGGTCCTGGTCTTCGACCTGGGCGGCGGCACCTTCGACGTGTCGCTGCTGGAGATGGGCGAGGGCGTCATCGAGGTGAAGGCCACCAACGGCGACACGCACCTCGGCGGCGACGACTGGGACCAGCGGATCGTGGACCACCTCGTCAAACGCTTCAAGGGCCAGTACGGCATCGATCTGTCCGGCGACAAGATGGCGGTGCAGCGGCTGAGGGAGGGCGCCGAGAAAGCCAAGATCGAACTGTCCTCGTCGACCGAGACGACGATCAATCTGCCCTACATCACGGCCTCCGCCGAGGGGCCACTGCACCTGGACGAGAAGCTGACCCGCGCCCAGTTCCAGGAGCTGACAGCCGACCTGCTCGACCGCTGCAAGAAGCCCTTCCACCAGGCGGTCCGGGACGCCGGCATCGAGCTGTCCGCGATCGACCACGTCATCCTCGTCGGCGGCTCCACGCGGATGCCCGCGGTCACCGAGCTGGTCCGGGACCTCACCGGCAGGGACCCGCACAAGGGCGTCAACCCGGACGAGGTGGTGGCCGTCGGCGCCGCCCTCCAGGCGGGTGTCCTGCGCGGCGACGTCAAGGACGTCCTGCTCCTCGACGTCACCCCGCTGTCCCTCGGCATCGAGACCAAGGGCGGCATCATGACCAAGCTCATCGAGCGCAACACCACGATCCCGACCCGGCGCTCGGAGATCTTCACGACCGCCACCGACAACCAGCCCTCGGTCGGTATCCAGGTCTACCAGGGCGAACGCGAGATCGCCGCCTACAACAAGAAGCTGGGCGTCTTCGACCTCACCGGGCTGCCGCCCGCCCCGCGCGGCGTCCCGCAGATCGAGGTGGCCTTCGACATCGACGCCAACGGCATCATGCACGTCTCCGCCAAGGACCTCGCGACGGGCCGCGAGCAGAAAATGACCGTCACCGGCGGCTCGGCCCTGCCGAAGGAGGACATCGACCGCATGATGCGGGACGCCGAGCAGTACGCCGAGGAGGACCGCAAGCGCCGCGAGGCGGCCGAGACCCGCAACCAGGCCGAGCAACTCGTCTACCAGACCGAGAAGTTCCTCCGCGACAACGGCGACAAGGTCCCGGCGGACACCAAGGCGGAGGTCGAGTCGGCCGTCGCCGAGCTGAAGGGGCAGCTGGAGCAGCAGGCCGACACGGCCGCCCTGCGCTCCGGCGTGGAGAAACTCGCCTCCGTCAGCCAGAAGATGGGGCAGGCGATGTACGCCCAGGCCCAGCAGTCCCCCACGGAGGGGGCCACCGCGTCCTCCCAGGGCTCCCACGCCTCCGGGGACTCCCAGGACGAGGAGGGCGTGGTCGACGCGGAGATCGTCGACGAGGACAGGGACGACAAGGGCACCAAGGGCGGGGCCGCCTAGCCTCCCGCGCGCGCGGCCGGCAGGGTCGCGCGCACGGCGTCGAGGACGGACGCGTACGGTGTGCCCAACGCGGCCAGCCGCGTCCGAAGTTGGTCCAGGGCGTCCCGGTACGCGGTCAGCAGCTCGGTGTCGCCGGTGCGGGCCGTGAACTCCAGGACGCCCGGCAGGAAGTCGGCCGGTTCCTCGTCGCTGAACCGCAGTCCGTGGGCGCGGTAGAGCTCCTGGAAGCGGCTCAGTTCCTTCCCGCGCTGCCAGCTGTCGCCCACGTGCCACCAGCTCAGGTACAGCCGGTGGCGGTTCTCGTCGCCGAAGACCCGCAGGTAGTGCGCGGCCAGCTCCGGCGCCGGGGTGACGGCCGCATGGTCGAGGAACTCCCGCAGCTGCGGGGCGGCTTCGCGCAGCAGCGGCAGCCGGGCGCGGAAGTCCTCGCCGGGGTACATCAGGCACAGCGCCGCCGACTGGTACAGCACCTCGAAACCGGGCATCGGGCCTCCTTGGCGTGCGCTCCCTCGCCTCGACGCTAGGGGCGGGCGGGGGAGCGCACCCGTTGGCGGGGCCCGTACGGGTCAGGGGCCCGCGGGACGTACGCCGCGGGTGAGCGGGCGGCCCTCGCGCGGTCAGGGCTCGCGTCGGGGCCGCGGTCAGGCTCGCGTCAGGGCCTGCGCTCAGGGCTTGCGGGCCACCCCCGCGTACACCGGCACGATGCCCTCCGTCTGCGCCACCACGTCCTCCGGCTCCGGCCGCCATCCGTGGACGGGGATCACGCCGGGCCCCAGCAGCTCCAGCCCGTCGAAGAAGCGGGAGAACTCGGCCAGCGAGCGCGGATGGAAGGGGGTGCCGCTGAGCCGGAAGTGGTGCGCGGCCTTCTCCACGGCGTCGGGGTTGAGGTCCGGGGTGACCTGGGACAGGATCAGGTGGCTGCCCGGGGCGAGCGCGGCGACGTACTCGCGCAGCAGCCCGTGGACGTCGTCGCCGTCGGGATCGTCGTCCAGGTAGTGGGTCAGCGCCACCAGCGACAGCGCGACGGGCCGGTTGAAGTCCAGCGTCTCGCCCGCCCGGCGCAGCAGGGTGCCGATGTCGCGGACGTCGGCGTGCACGTAGTCGGTGCCGCCCTCGACGGTGCCGGTCAGCAGTGCCTCGGCGTGCCGCAGGACGATCGGGTCGTTGTCCGCGTACACGACCTTGCACTCCGGCGCGACCGCCTGTGCGATCTGGTGCAGGTTCGGCTCGGTCGGGATGCCCGTGCCGATGTCCAGGAACTGGCGTGTCCCGGCCTCGGCCACGGTGCGCACTGCCCGGTGCATGAAGCGGCGGTTGGCCCGCGCTCCGCGCAGCACCGTGGGATCCGCGGCGAGGATCTTCCGCGCCAGCTCCTCGTCCACCGGGTAGTTGTCCTTGCCGCCCAGCCACCAGTCGTAGACCCGGGCCGGGTGCGGCCGGCTGGTGTCGACACGGGCGGGCGCGGCGTCGGATCCGGTCATGCGCTGTCTTCTCCTGGAGGCTCGCTGTGCGGGGCAAGGACGGTGCGGCGGACCCGCGTCACAACGGGCGGGCCGTAGGGAAGACGCCGCCGACGCACTGCGGGTTGCCGCCCACGGGCCGTGGATCGCCGGCCCACGGACCTCGGATCGTCGGCTCACGCACCGCGGGTCGTGGCCCACGCGCCGCACGCGGTCGCCGCCCGGGGTCGCCGTGCACGCCTCAGAACGTCTCGCGGTACTCCCGCAGGAGTTTCTCCGTGCGCTGCGTCGAGGCGGCGCGCGCCGTCATGTGGTCCAGGACCTCCAGATGCGCGGAGACCTCCTTGCGGGAGTCAAGGTACAGCGCGCCCGTCAGATACTCCGTGAACACCATGTCGGGCAGCTCCGGCTCGGCGAACCGGAACAGCGAGAACGGCGCGTACGTGCCCGGGTGCGGGCCGTCGGCGAACTCGGCGACCTGGAGCGTGATCCGGTCGCGCGCCGCGAACTCCAGCAGCTTGTCGAGCTGGTCGCGCATCACCGTGCCGTCGACGCTCACCGGGCGGCGCAGCACCGTCTCGTCCATGATCACCCACAGGTGGGGCGGGTTCGGCCGCTCCAGCAGCCGCTGCCGCTCCATGCGCAGCGCCACGTGCCGCTCGACCGTCTCCGGTCCGGCGGTGCCGATCGTCCCGGCCGTCATGACGGCACGCGCGTACGCCTCGGTCTGCAGCAGGCCGGGTACGAAGTGGGGCTCGTAGGAGCGGATGATCCGGGCGGCGCCCTCCAGGCTCACGTACAGGCTGAACCAGTCCGGCAGCACGTCGTGGTACCGCTGCCACCAGCCCGGCCGGTTGGCGTCCTCGGCGAGGTCGACGAACGCGGCGACCTCATCGTCCGGCACCCCGTACGCGGACAGCAGGATCTGCACGTACGGGATCTTCAGCGCGACCTCGGCCGTCTCCATCCGCCGCACGGTCGCCGGGGCGACCCTCAGCACTCGGGCGGCTTCCTCACGCCCGAGTCCGGCTGCCTCCCGCAGCTCCTGCAGCCGCTTTCCCAGCACCACCTGGCCCACGGTGGGCGCGGCCCGCCGCTCACTCACGCCACGCCTCCCCAACGCGCCGAAGCATGCGATCAGTCTGTCATGTCCCGCCGACAGTCTCACCGGGACGCGGGGGAGACGCCAGCCCTGGGGAGCCATGAGTGAACGGCGGGTCGCGGGGGCTTCGTGGTGGCCGTGGGCGGTACAGGGATCGGGGTGCGGCGGCGGTAGAGGGATCGGGGCCGGGCGGGCGGGGTGCGCCGGCACCCACCGGCCGCCCCGGCATTACCCCGCGGGTAATCGACCCGCCCCGGCCCCCGGCGGGATCGTGGAGGTCGCCGGGTTCCGGGGCGGCGCACTCCGGTCCGGGACCCGGTCCTCGTTCCCCCGCTCGACCCGATGGAGGGTGATTCGCCATGTCCGCGACCCAGCTTGCCGCGCTCGCCCGGACCTCGCAGCCGCAGTCGATGCTGCGGCGCTTCCTGGCGCTGGACGCGGTGGTGACCGGCGCCAACGCGCTGGCGTACCTCGCCCTGTCCGGCCCGCTCGGACGCCTCCTCGACGTCGACGGCCTGCTGCTGCTCGCCCTCGGCGCCTTCCTCGCGGCGTACGCGGCGGGCGTGGGTCTGCTGGCCTCGCGGCGCGCTCCGGGCGCGTTCGGTGTCCGGGTCGTCGTCGAGGTCAACCTCGCCTGGTCCGCGGTGAGTCTCCTCGCGCTCGGGCTGTGGCTCACGCCGAGCACGGTCGGCGCGGTGTGGACCGTGTTCCAGTCGCTGACCGTGGCCGGGTTCGCCGTCCTTCAGTGGACTGCCCTGAGGGCTCGTCAGACCATCGTCGAGTGAAGGTACTTGACCGTCGCCGGGTCGGCCGGGAGGAACGTCTCGATGGCCAGCTCGGCGACGGTCACGTCCATCGGCGTGTTGAACGTGGAGACCGAGGAGACGAACGACAGTGTCCGGCCCTCGTGCTCGATCCGCATCGGCAGCGCGAAGTACGCGTACGGCGGCTCGTCCTCCTCGGCCGCCCCGGGCCCGCTCCCGGCCGCCGGCACCGGATACGCCGCCACCTCCTCGTACAGCGCCCGCAGCGGCTCGGAGCGGTACAGCGCCATCTGCCGCTCCATCTGCTCCAGCAGATGACCGCGCCAGGCGCGCAGGTTCCGGATGCGCGGCGCCATGCCCTCGGGGTGCAGGGTCAGCCGCATCGCGTTGAGCGGCGGTTGGAGCAGGTGTTCCGGGATGCCGTCGAGGAACATCATGATGCCCCGGTTGGCGGCCACGACCTGGTACGTCGCGTCGAACACCAGCGCCGGATACGGCTCGTAGCCCTGGATCAGCCGCTCGATGCCCTCGCGCAGCGCGTCGAGCGCCGGGTCGCCCAGTGGGGTCTCCGGGTAGCGCGGGGCGTAACCGGCCGCGAGCAGCAGCGCGTTGCGCTCCCGTACCGGCACGTCCAGGTGTTCGGCCAGCCGCAGCACCATCTCCTCGCTGGGCCGGGCGCGGCCCGTCTCGATGAAGCTGATGTGCCGGGCGGAGGAGTCGGCGCGCAGCGCCAGCTCCAGCTGGCTGATCCGCCGCTGCTGCCGCCAGGCGCGCAGTAACGGGCCCGCGCCCTGGGCGGCGGAGGCGTTGCCGGACGGGACAGTGGTCATGCCAGGACCGTAGTCGAGAAGTGGCCGAAGCGGGGAGGCAGCCGTCCTGACCAGGGCCTGAGGGCCCGGCCTGTGGCAGGCTGAGAGGAACCCCGCCCGGACCCGCACCAGGGCGTACGAGGGAAGGAGCGCAGCCCATGGCCGTCGAACCGCTGTCGCACAAGGAGATCGAGGACCGGCTGGCCGAGCTGCCGGGCTGGTCGCTCGACGGGGACCGCCTCACCCGCTCCTACCGGCTCGGCTCGCACTTCGCGGCGACCGCGATGGTCGTCCACGTCGCCCAGGTCCAGGAGGAACTCGACCACCACTCCGACCTCACCCTCGGCTACAACACCGTCTCCCTGTCCGTCCACACCCACAGCGCGGGCGGCGCCGTCACCGAGAAGGACTTCGAGCTCGCCCGCAGGGTGGAAGACCTGGCGCCGGGACACGGGGCACACTGAGGCGCGTGCTGGACTACGACAAGGAAGCGGAGCGGTACGACGCCTCGCGCGGCGGCGAGCCCCGTGCGGCGGCCGCCGCCGAGGCCGTGCTGAGTCTCGTACCGCGCGACACGCGCAGTCTGCTGGACGTCGCCTGCGGCACCGGCATCGTCACCCGGCGCCTGGCCGCCGCGCGGGACGGTATGCGGGTGACCGGTGTCGACCTCGCCCGCGCGATGACGCGCCGGGCCGTCGCCCGCCTGCCCGGCGCCGTCGTACGCGGCGACAGCCGGTGCCTGCCGTTCCGGGACGCCGAGTTCGACGCCGTCAGCAGCGTGTGGCTGCTGCACCTGGCGGGCAGCGCCGAGAACGTGCGGACGATCGTCGGCGAGTGCGCTCGGGTGCTGCGGCCCGGAGGGGTCTACGTCACCACGGTCGACAAGGGCCCCTCCCACAACGTGGGCAGTGACATCGATGTCGTGCTGGCCGCGCGCCCGCCCAGCCCCGTCCCGGACACGGCGGCCGACGTCGAGGCGTACGCCGCCGAGCACGGCCTGGTACCGGCCGGGCAGGCCCGCTTCCGCGGGCACGGGCAGGGCCGCAGCCCGCGCCGTACGATCGCGGACCTGAGGCGCGGCTGGTTCATGACGCTGCCCCCGGACGGCCCGCTCGCCGACCGGTTCGCGGCCCGGCTCGCCGAACTGCCCGACCAGGACCGGCCCCGCCCCGACCCCGTCTTCACCCTCAGGGCGTTCCGGAAGCCGCCGGACCAGCCGGACCAGCCGGCCCCGCCGGACGTGCCGCATCCACTGGAGCCTCCGACCGCGAGAACTCCATGACCCAGTTGGTCAGCCAGGTGCCTCCGCCGTCGACGGAGAACGCCTGCTCCCAGCGCGGCCACGGTCCAGTTCGCCCTGGACTCGGGCTTCGCCGAGCAGGTCGGGGAGTGGAAGCTGTAAGCGGCCGGTGAGGGCGCGTGCCGTCGCCGGCACACGCCCTCCGGGTCAGCTCACGGTGCAGCTCTGCTCACCGAGCTTGAACGCGGTCGGCCGGGCGTTCGTCCCCGACGCGCTCCCGGTGAAGCCGAAGCTGACCGACGAGCCGGCCGCCACGGTGCCGTTCCAGCCGACGTTCTTCGCCGTCACCGACGGACCCGACTGGGTGAAGCCGGCGTTCCACATCTGCGAGACCTTCTGCCCGTCGGCGAAGGACCAGGTGAGCGACCAGCCGCTCCAGGCACTCGACCCGGTGTTGCTGATCCGGACGTCCGCCTGGAAACCGCCCGACCACTCGTTGGTGACCTTGTACGTCACCGCGCAGGCGCCGGTGGGCGTAGGCGTGGGCTCGCCGCCGCCGTTGTCCCCGCCGCCGGTGTCGGAGGTGTCGCCGTAGACGACACCGCGGCCGTTGGTCGCGACGTACACCCGCCCGTACACCCGCGGGTCACCGGTGATGGCCGCGCCCGTCCAGCCCCACTGGTGGGCGTCGTCGTTGATGCGGGTCCAGGTCGCGCCCTTGTCCGTGGAGCGGAACACGCCGCGGACGCCGCCGATCTTCGCGCTGGTGTACAGCGTCTGGTACGAGGCGCCCGCCTTCGCCTTGCCGAACCCGATCGTGTCGGCCTGCTCGACGTTCGCCAGCTTGGTGAAGCTCGCCCCGCCGTCCGTGGAGTGCCACAGACCGTACGCGCCGCCCGTCGCGCCGCCCGCCAGCCAGATGTCGCCCTTTCCGCCGGGCAGGGCCTTGAAACGAACGCTGTCGCCGCTCGGCAGCCCGGTCGCCGCGGACTCCTTGAAGGTGGCCCCGCCGTCCGTGCTGACGTAGAACTTGCCGGACTTGAAGCCGTAGAACGTCTTGGGATCCACCCGGTCCGACTCGACGATCGCCCCGGCCGGGATGCCGCTGGACGCCGACCACGACGTGCCGAAGCCCGTCGTGTGGTGCACACCCGTGCCCTGCGGGCTCCACACGAACCGGCTGCCGTCGGCCGCCGCCGCGACCGTGCCGCCGCCGCTCGCTCCCGAAGGGTCGCTGCCGGCGAACCAGTTGGCGCCGTTGTCCGTGGAGAACGCGATGTGCGGCCCCGAGTCGAGGTTGCCGACCCGCACCACCGTGTTCGGGTTGGACTCGGCGAAGTCCAGGCTCGTGGTCGTCGTGAAGTTCGGCTGCGTGAACATCATCGACGGCACCTTTGTCAGGTCGGTGTGCCGGAAGCCGCCGATGTCGCCGAGCGCGCTGAGCAGCGGGGCGCCCGACGGGGGAGAGGCCAGGTCGTTGACCGCGGTCTCCTCCAGGCCCTGCACCATCGGTGTGATGGTGAACTTGCCGCCGCTGTCCCAGTTCGTGAGGTTCTCGGTGCCGTAGATCGTCGCGCCCGTGCCGTACATCATCCGGCCGGAGTCGAACGGGTCGATCTCCAGCGCCTCGGTCATCCAGCCCAGCTTCGGGGTCTGCTCGGGCGGCGACGGGTTGGCGCCCCAGGTCAGCCACGGCGACGACGAGACGTCCATCGTGTACCGGTTCTCGCGGTTGGGGTACGACGTGTAGTCCCACGCCTTGGTCCAGGTCGCGCCGCTGTCCGTGGAGCGGAAGAGCTGGGTGTCCGGCCACCAGGAGCTGTAGGCGGTCACCATCACCGTGCCCGGCTTCTGCCGGTCCACCGTCAGACCGCTGAAGCCGTAGTAGGTGTCGGCCTCCGCCACCGGGCTGATGTTCGTCCAGGTGCCGGTCGCCGTCGTGTACCGCCACAACTGGCCCTTGCCGCCGTCGTACGGGCCGCCCTTGTCGCTGTAGGCGAGGTACAGATGGCCGTTCTTCGCGTCCAGGACGCCCTTGTGGGCGAGGTACCCGGTCGGCTGCCCGGCCAGCCGCTGCCAGGTCGCGCCCGCGTCCGTCGAGCGGTACACCGCGTTGTCCTTGTCGGCGACCCCGACGTAGATCGTCTTGGTGGCGCTGCCGGAGGTGCCCGTGGACTCGTCGAACGTGACCCAGACGATGCCCTGGTTGTCGCTGGAGTACCCGGACGTGTCGCTCGGATCGGCCACGTAGGTGCCGACGTTGGGGAAGTTCGTCACCTGGGACCAGGTCACGCCCGAGTCCGTCGACCGCCACAGTCCCTTGCCGCTGGGCGCGCCCAGGTACAGCACGCTGTTCCTGTTCGGGTCGACCGCCAGCCGTTCGCCCATGCCGCGCCCGGGCATGTTGCCGCCCAGCTTGAACGGCAGGTTCGCCTTCTGCCAGCTCGCACCCCGGTTCGAGGAGCGCAGCACGGCGCCGTTCTTGGGGTCCCAGCTGTTGGTGTACGTGCCGACCGCCGCGTACACCTTGTTCGGGTCGGCGGAGTCGGAGGCGAGGCTGACCACACCCGTGTGCCCCCAGTCGTCCCAGCCGATGTGGTCCAGCAGCGGGGTCCAGGTCTTCGTCGACTCCTGCCAGCGGTAGGCGCCCCCGATGTCGGTGCGGGCGTACGCCAGGTTCTTCTCCTTGCGGTTGAAGACGATGCCGGGGACGAAACCGCCGCCGTCGATCCGGGCGTTCTTCCAGGTGTAGGTGTCGGCGGCGACCGTCACCTTCGGCTTCTCGGCGGCCGGCGCGGGCGGGGCGCCCGCGAGCAGCCCGGCCGCCAGCGCCAGCACGGCCGTCAGCATGCGGATTCTTCGCACGGTGGGGGACCTTCCTTTCAGGGGCCTCGCGAGCAAGACCCTTCGGGGACCTCTCAGAAGGCGGGCGCGCGAGGCCGGACGGCCCCCGTGCGGGTGGGGGCCGCCCGGCCGTGGCCCCGGCGTGACGGTGCCGGGGCCGTGCACGCGGAGCGTTAGCGGGGACTTATTCGAGGAGCTCCGCGTACGAGCCCAGGGCGAGGGCGATGTCGGCCTGCGCCCAGAACCGGTGGTACGTGAAGGAGGGTGCGGCCCCGCCCTTCAGATAGGTCTCGACCTTCGACCAGGCCGGGTCGCTCTTGTAGAAGGAGCGGATCGAGTCGAACGTCGACGAGGAGTTGATCGCGTCGCCGTTCGGCATGGTGCCGGTCCAGCCGCTCGGGATGTAGACGGGGTCGTCGAAGCGGTTGTAGTCGGCGCGGGTCTCCGGCACGGCGATGCCGAGCGCGTCCTGGTGGTTCTTCCACATGCCGTCCAGCAGCGCCTTGGCCGTGCTCGCGGCCTCGCTGTCACCGGAGCGGTCGGCGTAGTACGTCAGGGTCCTGGCGTACGCGCCCGCCACACCGACGTCGTTGGTGTAGTCGACGACGGTGACACGCAGATTGCTGTTGGCGCCGGGGCTCGACGGGTTCCAGGTGTCGGGCTGGCCCGACCACTGCAGCGTCGACGGGATCCGGAAGGTGCCGTCCGGGTTGACCGTGGTCTTGGACAGCGCCCAGTCGACCCACTTGTCGAGGACCGTCTTGGCCTGCGCGTTGCCGGTCTGCTGGTACAGCTCGGCGACCCGCTCCATGGACCACGCCTGGAAGCCGAACCACTGGTTGGACGGCGGGTCGTGGTACACCGGCTTCTCGTCGTAGTACATGCCGTAGAACGTCGACTTCCCGGCCGGCGGGGTCGCGTAGCGGCCCGCCCAGCTGTTGGTCGCGCCGCCCGCGATGGCGCCCTCGCTGGACTGCAGCCAGCGGTAGAACTCCAGCTGCCGGTCCATCGACTTGGCCCAGTCCGCCGCTCCCGTCGCCGACTTCGGCTTCAGGGGCGCGTAGTTGGCGAGCGCGTACGCGGCCAGCGGGTTCTGGTAGCCGCCGTGGGCGTGGCTGGAGCCGATGCGCCAGGCCCAGCCCGCGGAGGTGTCGGTGGCGCCGCCCCAGGCGTAGTACCAGGACAGCAGGTAGTGCGAGGCGTCCTTGCCGGTCCCCGCCGGGCAGGACGCCGGCCCCACGCAGTTGCCGATCTTCTTGAAGTACTTGTCGTACATGGCGTAGCGCAGGTAGTCGCCCATCTTCGCCGCCTTGGCGACGGTCCCGGAGACCTCGCCGCCCTTGCCCTGCTCCTTGGCCCACTTGTCGGCCCAGTACGCGGCCTGCACGGCACGCGCGTCGGCGTCCGGGGCGTTGGTGAACTTCCACTGCTTGGCGTAGGAGGCGTCACCGGTGAACAGGTCGAGGTAGCCGTTCTTCCCGCCGTACTTGAAGGCGTCGCAGGTCGGCTGCGGCACCGTCTCCCACACCGACTCCTGCGCACCGCGCTGGAAGGTGTTGATGTACGACGGTCCGGTCGCGGTCGGGCCGGCCTCGCACTTGCCGGGCTCGTTGCCGTAGCCGTAGACGTTGTCGACGTCCTGGAGCCAGTGCATGCCGTAGACGTCGTCCGTGCCGTAGGCGCTCCTCAGCTCGCCCGCGATCGGGTCAGAACCGACCGAGACCCCGGTGTCGAGCTTCGCCGGGTACTCGTTGGGTGTGTCCAGCTCGGGCGCGTACGTCGCCGGCTTGGAGGCGTTGTAGAAGGAGTTCGTCGGCTGGTCGGCGCGGGTGGGGATCATGTACTTCTCCATGAGCTCCCACGCGTTGTTGAACTTCGACCAGTCGCCGGTCACCCGGCCGTACGTGGCCTGCAGCCAGAGGAGGTAGCTGTAGGCCTCGGACGTGGTCTCGTGACCGTGGTCCGGCGCCTCGACGATCAGCGTCTCGACCGAGTGGTAGGGGATGCCCTCGGGCGAGAAGTAGCCGTTCGCCGGGTTGGTGATCTTCCCGTACAGCTCCAGGAACCGGGCGTCGTACGCCTTCGTCGCCGCCAGCTGCGTCACGGTGACCGCGGCCTTGGCGTGACCCGGGGCCGTCGACTCGAACACGGCCGAGCCCGTACCGGAGTTCGCGGCCGTGATGGTCACCTTCTGCGCGGTGTTCCAGTTCGACGGTGTGAAGGTGAGCGTCGCGCCACCGGTGACCGTGAGCCCCGAATTGCCGCTCGCCCGGGCCGTCGTGACGGTGACGTTCGCGGTCGGCTGCTTGGAGAGCTTCACCTCGTACGTGCCCGTCTTGCCCTGCTGCACGCCGAGTTGGGTCGGCGAGGCGACGACCGTCGGGCCCGAGGAGACCGTGATGCCGACCGGCGTGGAGCTCGCGGAGGCGCCCAGGCTGTCGTACGCCTTCGCCACCAGCGAATGGCTGCCCACGGTCAAATCAGACACCGAGAGCGAGTAGGGCGAGCTCGTGTCCGTGCCCAACAGCTTGGTGTCGTCGTAGAACTCCACCTTGGTGATGGTGGCGTTGTCGGCGGCCGCGGCGGTGGCCGCCATCGGGACCGCTTCGCCCTGGGTGTAGACGGCGCCCGCGGCCGGGCTGGTCAGCACGGTGATCGGCGGCTGGTGGGCGCCGGCGCACGTCGTGCCGTTGACCGCGAAAGAGGCCGGAGCGGTGTTGGTGCCGCTGTAGCTGAACTGCGCTCCGGTGGAGACGGCGGCGTTGGCGGCGATCCGCGCGTTGTGCGAGGCGTTCTTCACCGTGATGTTCTGGCCCGACTGGGACCAGGTGCCGTTCCAGCCGGTGCCCTGGAGCTTCTGGTTGCCGGTGTAGGAGTAGGCCAGCGTCCAGCCGTCGATGACGTCCGTGCCGCGGTTGGTGATGGTCAGGTCCGCGGTGAAGCCGGAACCCCAGTCGTTCGTCCTGTAGTCGACGCTGCACTGAACCGCCGCCGCCTGGGCGGGAGTCGACGCCGTGGAGAGCATCGTCAGCGGAAGCGCGAGAGCCGCCACGGCAGCGGTCCACAACCGCCGCACGGCTCTGCGTCTCCTGGGTGGGGGATGCATGGTGCTGGTTCCTCCTTGCGGCTCGGAGAAGTCAAGGCTTGAACCAGTGGGAGCGCTCCCATAGTGGGGACGGGGGTCAAGGGGGTCAAGGTGTTCGAAGAGTCGAAAAGATTCGACGGGGCGAGTTGAGCGAAAGTCAGTGAATCCCCTGTTCTTTACCGTGACTTGGCGCTAGCTTCGTTGACACCAGTGGGAGCGGTTCCATCAGTCGACGCGTCCGCCGCGACGCGCCTGAACTGCAAGGACTCGCTCATGCGACACCCCCCGCGTTCAGTACTTTCAGCCGGCGCGAGAGTCGTCACCGCCCCCGGCACGGCGCCCGTACCGGTCGCCACGGCTTCGGCATCCGCACCCGCGCGCACGCAACTCCCCGTCCGCAGTGACCTCTCCTGCCCGGACCGGACCTGGACCACCTGGGACCGCAGCTCCGGTCCCGCCCTGTCCTTCACGCAGGGCCGAGGGAATCCCACGCGATCCACGACGCACGGACAACGGACCCCCTACGGAAGAGGAAACCCCCACTCATGAGCCGCACCAGAACCGCACTCCTCGCCGCCCTGGCGCTGACCGCCGGGGCCTCCGGGACGGCACTCGCCGCCGACCCCGGCGGGACCGGCACCGCCGCCGTCCCCTGCACGGTCGACTACAAGGTGCAGAACCAGTGGTCCACCGGCTTCACCGCCGCCGTCACCGTCACCAACAACGGCGCCGCCAAGTCGGCGTGGTCGCTGAAGTGGACCTATGGCGGCGACCAGAAGATCACCAGCGGCTGGAACGCCAAGCTCAGCCAGAGCGGCACCGCCGTCACCGCCGCCAACGAGACCTACAACGGCACGCTGGCGACCGGCAGTTCGGTCAGCTTCGGCTTCCAGGCCACCTACAGCGGCAGCAACGCCGTCCCCGGCACCTTCACCCTCGACGGCGTCACCTGCAACGTCGACGACGGCAGCGGCGGGCCCGGCGGACCCACCGATCCGCCCCCCGGAACGGGCAACCGGGTCGACAACCCGTACGCCGGCGCCAAGGTGTACGTGAACCCGGAGTGGTCGCGCAAGGCCGCCGCCGAGCCGGGCGGCAGCCGGATCGCCAACCAGCCCACCGGTGTCTGGCTCGACCGGATCGCCGCCATCAACGGTGTGAACGGCGGTATGGGGCTGCGCGCCCACCTCGACGAGGCCCTGAGGCAGAAGGGCAGCGGCGAACTCGTCGTCCAGCTGGTGATCTACAACCTGCCCGGCCGCGACTGCGCCGCGCTCGCCTCCAACGGCGAGCTGAAGGCCGACGAGATCGACAAGTACAAGACGCAGTACATCGATCCGATCAAGGCGATCCTCGCGGACCCGAAGTACGCCTCGCTGCGGATCGTGAACACGATCGAGATCGACTCCCTGCCGAACCTCGTCACCAACGTCACGCCGCGGCCCACCGCGACCGCCAACTGCGACACGATGAAGGCCAACGGCAACTACGTCAAGGGCGTCGGCTACGCGCTCAACAAGCTCGGTGACGTGCCGAACGTCTACAACTACGTGGACGCCGGGCACCACGGCTGGATCGGCTGGGACGACAACTTCTCGGCGTCCGTCCAGACCATCAAGCAGGCGGCGACCGCCGAGGGCGCCACGGTCAACGACGTCCAGGGCTTCATCACCAACACCGCCAACTACAGCGCCCTGAAGGAGCAGTACTTCACCATCAACGACTCCGTCGGCGGCAAGTCGGTCCGCGAGTCGAAGTGGGTGGACTGGAACCGCTACGTCGACGAGCTGTCCTTCGCCCAGGCCTTCCGGGGCGAGGCGGTCAAGCAGGGCTTCGCCTCGGGCGTCGGCATGCTGATCGACACCTCCCGCAACGGCTGGGGCGGCTCCGCCCGGCCCACCGGCCCGGGTGCGACGACCACCGTCGACACCTACGTCAACGGCGGCCGTATCGACCGGCGCATCAACGTCGGCAACTGGTGCAACCAGTCCGGGGCCGGCCTCGGCGAACGCCCGAGGGCCAACCCGGAGCCCGGAATCGACGCCTACGTGTGGATGAAGCCGCCGGGGGAGTCCGACGGTTCCAGCAAGTTCATCGACAACGACGAGGGCAAGGGCTTCGACCGGATGTGCGACCCGACGTACACCGGCAACCCGCGCAACGGCAACAACCTGTCGGGCGCCCTGCCGGACGCGCCCATCTCCGGCCACTGGTTCTCCGCCCAGTTCCAGGAGCTCATGAGGAACGCGTACCCGCCGCTGTCCTGACCCGGTGACCCCCGGGTGATCCGCCGGAGCCGGCCCTCGGGGCCCCGCTCCGGCGGATCGCCTTTTTGCGGTACCGGCAACAGGAGTGGCCCGCGCGCGGTGCGTCGTCGCACGCTGAGCGCATCCGAGCGAGAGGCTGACGACATGGCGCACCACCACGATCACACCGACATCGACTGGGCCGAGATGGCCCCGCTGCTGGAAGCCCAGGCCGAGTTGTTCATGCCGATGAACGAACGGGCGCTGGCCTGGCTGGGGAAGGAGGTGACCGAGCCGGGGCTGATCGTCGACGCGGGCAGCGGACCCGGCGTCCTGTCGTGCCTGTTCGCCGAGATGTTCCCGGGCGCCCGGGTGGTGGCCGTGGACGGCTCCGCACCGCTGCTGGAGCGGGCCCGGGCCCGCGCCGCCCGCCAGGGAGCCGCCGACCGCTTCAGCACGCTCACCGGTGAACTGCCCGACGTCCTCGACCAGTTGGACTACCCGGCCGACCTGCTGTGGGCGAGCCGCAGCCTGCACCACCTCGGTGACCAGCGTGCCGGGCTCGCCGCGTTCGCCGCGCGGCTGGCCCCCGGCGGCACTCTGGCGATCATGGAGGGCGGTCTGCCGGCGCGGTTCCTGCCGCGTGACATCGGCATCGGGCGGCCCGGGCTCCAGGCCAGGATCGACGCGCTGGAGGCGGAGTGGTTCGCCCGGATGCGGGCCGACCTGCCGGGCCATGTCGCGGAGACCGAGCACTGGCCCGCCCTGCTGGCCGCGGCGGGCCTGAAGCACACCCGGACGCGCAGCTTCCTCCTCGACCTGCCCGCCCCGGCCTCCGACCGGGTCCGGGCCTATGTCGCGGCGTCCCTGTCCCGTCTGCGCGAGGGACTCGCCGACGGGCTCGACGCCGAGGACCGAGCCACCCTCGACCGGCTCCTCGACCCCGAGGACGAGGCGAGCGTGCACCGCCGGCCGGATGTGTTCGTCCTGGCGGCGCACACGGTGCACACGGCCGTACGGACGGGCTGACCACCGCGGCCCCGCGGCGTCCGGCTGCGGGATGCGGCGCTTGACTTCGACAGCGCCTCAAGCGAGGGACTCCCCGGTGCTCCCATGTGACTCGCGCTCGTCGAGACACCCAGGGGGCACCAGGACCGCTTCTCACGTCACGCTCATCACCGGCGGCGGCAGCGGCGTCGGTGCCGCCGCCGAGAGCCACCCCGCCGCCCGGTCCGGCATCGCGCTCACCGACGTGCTCGGCCCGGCCCCGCTCATCAGGGTTCGATCGACGCCCTGACGCAGACGCGCGGGCGGATGTGGTCGTACGGCCCTCGGACAGCCCACCTGAGAACGCGACGCGCCCCGGCGCGGACCCACCAGGGGTCCGCCCGGGGCGTTTCACACCGCGCCTGGTCGTCAGGCCATCTCGAACGTCGCGGGGTCCGGGCCCAGGCGACGGTCCTCGTTCAGGGCGCTGATCGCCGCGAGATCCTCGGCGTCCAGGGTGAAGTCGAAGACCTCGATGTTCTCCTTGATCCGCGACGGTGTCACGGACTTGGGGATCACCACGTTGCCGAGCTGGATGTGCCAGCGCAGCACGACCTGGGCCGGGGTGCGGTTGTGCTTCTGGGCGATCGCCACGACGGCCGGGACCTCCAGCAGGCCCTTGCCCTGGCCGAGCGGCGACCACGCCTCGGTGGCGATGCCCTGCTCGGCGTGGTACTCGCGGGCGGCGTGCTGCTGCAGATGCGGGTGCAGCTCGATCTGGTTGACCGCCGGGACGACCGACGTCTCGGCGATCAGCCGCTCCAGGTGCTCCGGAAGGAAGTTGGAGACGCCGATCGCGCGGATCCGGCCGTCGGCGTGCAGCTTCTCGAACGCCTTGTAGGTGTCGACGTAGGTGTCCCGGCTGGGCAGCGGCCAGTGGATCAGGTACAGGTCCACGTAGTCCAGGCCGAGCTTCGCCAGGGACTCGTCGAAGGCGCGCAGCGTGGAGTCGTACCCCTGGTCGCTGTTCCAGAGCTTGGTGGTGACGAAGATCTCCTCGCGGGGGACACCGGACGCGGCGATGGCCTTGCCGGTGCCCTCTTCGTTGCCGTAGATCGCCGCTGTGTCGATGCTGCGGTACCCGGCCTGCAGGGCCGTCGTGACGGCCGACTCGGCCTCGTCGTCCGGCACCTGCCAGACACCGAAGCCCAGCTGGGGCATCTCGACGCCGTTGTTCAGGATGATCGGGGGGACCTTGCTCACGAGCTCTCGATCCTTACGGTTGTCGTCAGGTGGTACTCCCATCGTCAACGATCACAGGCCGCGATGCATTCCTGACGGGAGAATTCCAGGGTTGACGAAGTGCCCGTGACGGGACGATTCAGGCACGGTAGAGGGCATCGACCTCGGTGGCGTACGCCTTCTCGATCGCCTTGCGCTTCAGTTTCAGCGACGGCGTGAGCAGTCCGTGCTCCTCGGTGAACGGCTGCGCCAGGATGCGGAACGTGCGGATCGACTCGGCCTGCGAGACCAGCGTGTTGGCCGCGACCACGGCCCGCCGCACCTCCGCCTCAAGGTCGGGGTCGCGCACCAGCTGCTGCGGGGTCATCCTCGGTTTGTCGCGCATCATCAGCCAGTGCTCGACGGCCTCCTGGTCCAGGGTCACCAGGGCGGCGATGTACGGGCGGTCGTTGCCGACGACGATGCACTGGCTGACCAGCGGATGGTCGCGGACGCGTTCCTCCAGCACGCCGGGCGAGACGCTCTTGCCCCCCGACGTGACCACGATCTCCTTCTTGCGGCCGGTGATGGTCAGGTAGCCGTCCTCGTCGAGGGAACCGAGGTCGCCGGTGGCCAGCCAGCCGTCGTGCAGCGTCTCGTCGGTGGCCTTGGGGTTGTTGAGGTAGCCCTGGAAGACGTTGTCGCCGCGCAGCCAGATCTCGCCGTCGTCCGCGATGTGCACGGTGACGCCCGGGATGGGCTGCCCGACCGTGCCGTAGCGGGTGCGCTCGGGCGGGTTCGCGGTCGCGGCCGCCGTGGACTCGGTCAGGCCGTACCCCTCGTAGATGTGCACGCCCGCGCCCGCGAAGAACAGCCCGAGCCGCCGGTCCATCGCCGATCCGCCCGACATCGCGTGCCGGATACGGCCTCCCATCGCGGCGCGCACCTTGGAGTAGACGAGCTTGTCGAACAGCTGGTGCTGCATCCGCAGCCCCGCCGAGGGGCCGGGGCCCACGCCCCACGCCTTGTTCTCCATGGCGTCCGCGTACCGCACGGCGACCTCGACCGCCTTCTCGAACGGCCCGGCCTTGCCCTCCTTCTCGGCCTTGCGGCGCGCGGCGTTGAACACCTTCTCGAAGATGTACGGCACGGCGAGGATGAACGTCGGCCTGAACGCGGCCAGATCGGGCAGCAGCGCCGCGGCGTTCAGCTGCGGCTGGTGGCCGAACTTCACCTTGCCGCGGATCCCGGCGACCTCCACCATCCGCCCGAAGACGTGCGCGAGCGGCAGGAACAGCAGCGTCGCCGCCTCGTCGCCCTTCCTGGAGTGGAACACCGGCTCCCAGCGCCGGATCACGGTGTCCGCCTCGTACATGAAGTTGCCGTGCGAGATGACGCAGCCCTTGGGGCGGCCCGTGGTGCCCGAGGTGTAGATGATGGTGGCGACCGAGTCCGGGGTGACCGCCTGCCGGTGCCGGTGCACCACCTCGTCGTCGAGGTGGGCGCCCGCGTCGTACAGCTCCTGCAGGGCGCCGGCGTCCAGCTGCCACAGCCGGCGCAGCTGCGGCAGCCGGTCGATGACGGTGGCGATCGTCATCGCGTGGTCCTCGTGCTCCACGACCGCGGCGGTGACCTCGGCGTCGTACAGCATCCAGAAGCACTGCTCGGCCGACGACGTCGGATACACCGGCACCACCTGCGCGCCGATCGTCCACAGCGCGAAGTCGAACAGCGTCCACTCGTAGCGGGTACGGGACATGATCGCGACCCGGTCGCCGAAGCGGACCCCCTGGGCCAGCAGGCCCTTGGCGAGGGCGAGCACCTCGTCGCGGAACTCGGCGCTGGTGACGTCCCGCCACCGGCCGCTGTCGTCCTTGCGGCCGAGCGCGATGTGCAGCGGGTCCTCCTGGGCATGGTGGAAGACGACGTCGGCCAGACCGCCCACCGGCGGTGCCAGCGTCAACGGAGGGTTGGTGAACTCGCGCAAACCCCGCTCCCCGCTCTTCGTGCCACTCCGCACAGCGCGTGAAAGCTACCCCACGCGCAGAAGGGGCGGGAGGGGGTGGGAAGGGGAGTGACGCACTTGTACGGGCTGGTCACGGGCAGACAATGCGCTCACATGCGGAAGGGTCGGACAGAAAACTGACGGTTGAGTAAGTTTCGGTGCCGTAATCTCCACCGAATCTGTACGACCACGCCACGGCCGGCGCCGCTCACCGGTATGTGGCCACAGCGCCACCGTCCTTTCTTCTCCCAGCGTCGGAGCAGCGGAATCCGTCACTCCGGCCGGCCGCGCCGGCCCTCACAACCCCCGGTGCCGGCTGCGCTGGAGCCTGTCCCCGCCCGCCAGGATCGCCGCCGCCAGGGCGTCCGCCGCGCCCTGGGCGGAGCTGAGGCGGCGGCCGTGGACCAGGACGAAGTCGACGCGGCCCAGCTCCGGCAGGCCCGCCCGGTCGGGGATCCGCACCAGGCCCGGCGGGATGAGGCCCCGCGAGTGCGCCATCACCCCGAGGCCCGCCCGGGCCGCCGCGATCAGGCCGTTGAGGCTGCCGCTCGTGCACGCGACGCGCCACTCACGGCCCTGCCGCTGCAGTGCCTCCAGGGCCAGCGCCCGGGTGATGCCGGGCGGCGGATAGACGATGAGCGGCACGGGACGGTCCGGGTCCAGGCGGAGCCGCTCCGCGCCGATCCACACCAGCCGGTCGTGCCACACCAGCTCGCCGCGCGGATCCTCCGGGCGCCGCTTGGCCAGCACCAGGTCCAGCTTTCCGGCCGTCAACTGCTCGTGCAGTGTGCCGGACAGCTCGACCGTCAGCTCCAGATCGACCTCCGGGTGGTCGTGGCGGAAGCCCTCCAGGATCTCCGGCAGCCGGGTCAGCACGAAGTCCTCCGACGCGCCGAAGCGCAGCCGGCCGCGCAGCCGGGTGCCGGTGAAGAACGCCGTGGCCTGCTCGTGCACCTCCAGGATCCGCCGCGCGAAGCCGAGCATCGCCTCGCCGTCCTCCGTCAGCTCCACGGAGTGGGTGTCCCGGGTGAACAGCTGCCGCCCGGTGGCGTCCTCCAGCCGCCGGACGTGCTGGCTGACGGTGGACTGGCGCAGCCCGAGCCGCCGGGCGGCCTGCGTGAAGCTCAGGGTCTGGGCCACCGACAGGAACGTACGCAGGTGAGAGGGGTCGTACACTCCCGCAGCTTATCGCAGAACGTGATGACAGTGAGTGTGGTGTGCCGGATTCCCGATCGGCGGGTGAGGGAGCACGATGGAGGGGGGACCCGTGTACCGCCGACAGCACCGAGCAAGTGGAGCACCGTGAAAAGCCTGCGATGGCCGAGTTGGATGCCGATCGACCCCTACATCCTGCTCTTGCTCGCGACGGTGGGACTCGCCGCGCTGCTCCCGGCGCGGGGAACGGCCGCCGACGCGGCGTCCGGGGCCTCGACGGCCGCGATCGCCCTCCTCTTCTTCCTCTACGGGGCCCGGCTGTCCACCCGTGAGGCGCTGGACGGGCTGAAGCACTGGCGGCTCCACGTCACCGTCCTGGCCTGCACCTTCGCCGTCTTCCCGCTGCTCGGGCTCGCCGCGCGCGGGCTCGTCCCGGTGTTCCTGACGCACCCGCTCTACCTGGGCCTGCTCTTCCTGACGCTGGTGCCGTCGACCGTGCAGTCGTCGATCGCCTTCACCTCCATCGCCCGCGGCAACGTGCCTGCCGCGATCTGCGCGGGCTCCTTCTCCTCGCTCGTCGGCATCGTCGCCACCCCGCTGCTGGCGGCCGCGCTGCTCGGCGGCACGGGCGGCGGCTTCTCCGCCGACTCGCTGGTGAAGATCGTGCTGCAACTGCTGGTGCCGTTCCTCGCCGGGCAGCTGCTGCGCCGCTGGATCGGCGGGTTCGTCACCCGCCACAAGAAGGTTCTCGGGCTGGTCGACCGCGGCTCGATCCTGCTCGTCGTCTACACCGCCTTCAGCCAGGGCATGATCCAGGGCATCTGGCACCAGGTCAGTCCGGTCCGGCTGGCCGGGCTGCTCGCCGTCGAGGCCGTGCTGCTGGCCGTGATGCTGCTGCTGACCTGGTACGGCGGCAAGGTGCTGGGCTTCGGCCGCGAGGACCGCATCGTGCTCCAGTTCGCCGGTTCGAAGAAGTCCCTGGCGGCCGGGCTGCCCATGGCGAGCGTGCTGTTCGGCGCCCAGGCCTCGCTGGCCGTGCTGCCGCTGATGCTCTTCCACCAGATGCAGCTGATGGTGTGCGCGGTGATCGCCAAGCGCCGGGCCCGCGACCCCCGCGAAGAGGTCACCGCGTCGGCGCCAGCCGCAGCGTCACGAACCGCGGTCGGTACAGGGACACGTTCCGGCTGAGCTGCGCCGCCGCCTGGGTGGTCTCCAGCCAGTTGACGTCGTAGCTGAGCACGAGACGGCCCTCGCCGCTGAGCGCCGGGTGCGCCTGCGGGTTGTACGCGGCGACCCCGCCGCGCGGCAGCGACGGGCTGAACTCCCCGGTCGGCCCGTGCCACGGCCCGGTCGGGGAACAAGCCCAGTACGACGTGACCGTGGTCAGCCCCTTGGTGCCCGCCGCCATCGTGAACAGCACGTACGTCCCGTCCTGCCGCACCACCGAGAACGCGCTGCCCACTCCCGTGCGGCGCCCGTCCCCCAGCACGGGGCGGGGCCGCGCGCCCCAGGCGGAGCCGTTCCAGTACCGCCAGGCGGCCGGATCGGCGAGCCGGCCTTCGGGGACGCGGGCCACGTACGCCTGCGAGGCGGGACGGGAGGCGGCCTGGCCGTCGTCGCCGCCGAAGACGTACGTCCAGCCGTCCTCCTTCACCAGCGTGGTGCCGAACAGGACACGCCGGGACGGATCGGGCACCAGCTGCTGGTCGAGCACGTTCACGACCGATTCCAGGCGCAGGTCCGGCAGTGACAGCGTGGCGACCTCCGTCGCGGTGGGCACGCCGTAGATCCAGGGGGAGGCACCGGCCGCGCGGACCCACAGCAGCACCCGCACCACCTGCTCGGACGAGCCGGGGGAGCGCGACTCGACGCGGGCGGCCACCGGCCAGCGCCACTGGTTCGGGGCCGGGTCGGGGAAGAGCGGGGCGGGCAGGGTGGTCTCCAGGCGGCCGCCGCGCATCACGACGGCCGAGTTGCGCACGAGTGGCGCGGTCGCGTCCCGCCATGCGTGGGACTCACCGGCCGGGTTGGGCGGGCCGTGCACCCGGCCCAGGTAGGTGTCCGAGAACAGCCACAGGATCCGGCCGTCCGGCAGCCGCAGCGAGTGGGTGCCGTCCCCGCCGGTCCAGTCGTCGGTGCGGACCGGGTCGTCGCCGTAGCGGGCGAACTCGCCGGTGAGGCGGTCGTCGGCCGACCAGGCGGCGACCGCACGCGGTGCGCAGCCGCTGCCGTCGCGCCGTCCGCCGCCCTCCGGGTCCCCGTCCTGCGGGAGCCCGGTGAGCAGCACGGCCCCGAGAACCAGGGCCAGCACCAGGCCGATCCCGGTTCCCGCGCGCTGTCGTGCTCGTGCTGTGGCGTCGGGCACGCTCCGGGACGTTAGTGGCTACCGGCGCACCCGGTCCACGGGGAGCCACACAACGGCGCCGGCCGTGGCCGAAGCCGGGCGGCCGGTGGCCGGTTCCTCGTCGCCGGAGGCCCGGTTCCGGACGCGCACGTCGTCGATGGCGTCGGCGAAGTGGGCCCGGCCGTCCAGGCGTCGGCCGACGTTCGCACCGAACGGCACGTCGCGGTGGACCGGATCCGGGCATGTCCGCGGTGCTACGGCCCTTCCGTCGAGGAGGAGCGTGAGCCGCCCTCCGCCGTGACGCGGGGCGAGGTGGTGCCAGCGGCCGTCGTCGGGCGCGCCGGCACCGGCGGTGCCGACGTACGCCGACCGCGGGGGTGCGGCGCCGTCGCGACGGTGAGCAGGCGCCCGGCCGGCGAACGACGCGCCTGGCGGCGCTGTCGGGGGCCGATCGGCGGCACCGGAGCGAGCGCCCGTTCACTGGCGCCGCTGTCGGCGGCCGAGCGGGCGGACGTCGTGCGGATGACGCGGTCGCCGGTTGCGGACCTCCGGCACGGAGGGGCGAGGGTGGTGGTGGGGTCGGGTGGGGTGAGACGGGGCCCCTGCGGCGCAGGGGGCGCTCCCCGCCGGTCGGGGCCCCGCCGCCGTGTCGCGGGGAACCGTCTCAGCCCTGGGCGGCCGCGGCCCGCAGGGCGATGCGGTCCTCGCCCGCGTACACGTTCATGGAGCTGCCCCGCAGGAAGCCCACCAGTGTCAGCCCCGTCTCGGCGGCCAGGTCCACGGCCAGCGAGGACGGCGCGGAGACGGCCGCCAGGACCGGGATCCCGGCCATGACCGCCTTCTGCGCCAGCTCGAAGGAGGCCCGGCCGGAGACCAGCAGGATCGTCCGGGACAGCGGCAGACCGCCGTCCTGCAGGGCGCGGCCGACCAGCTTGTCGACCGCGTTGTGCCGGCCGACGTCCTCCCGTACGTCCAGCAGCTCCCCGTCCTCGTCGAACAGGGCGGCCGCGTGCAGGCCCCCGGTCCGGTCGAAGACCCGCTGGGCCGCGCGCAGCCGGTCGGGGAGGCGCGCGAGCAGCTCCGGGTCCACGCGGACCGGGGGAGTGTCCGCGATCTGCCAGCGGGCCGTCGTACGGACCGCGTCGAGGCTCGCCTTGCCGCACAGGCCGCAGGAGGAGGTGGTGTAGACGTTGCGCTCCAGGGTGATGTCGGGGATCGCCACACCCGGCGCGGTCTGCACGTCCACCACGTTGTACGTGTTCGAGCCGTCCGCCGTGGCGCCCGCGCAGTACACGATGTTCCGCAGGTCCGCGGCGGTGCCGAGCACCCCCTCGCTGACCAGGAAGCCCGCCGCCAGCGCGAAGTCGTCACCGGGCGTCCGCATCGTGATCGCCAGCGGCTTGCCGTTCAGCCGGATCTCCAGGGGCTCCTCGGCGACGAGCGTGTCCGGACGGCTGGAGACCGCCCCGTCCCGGATCCGGAGCACCCTGCGTCGTTCCGTGACTCGTCCCATGTCCCCATCAGTCCCGTTCAGTCCCGGTTCTGTACGTGCTGGTAGCCGAAGCGGCCCTTGATGCACAGGTTGCCGTGGGTCACCGGGTTGTCGTGCGGCGAGGTGACCTTGACGATTTCATTGTCCTGCACGTGCAGGGTGAGGTTGCAGCCCACGCCGCAGTACGCGCACACCGTGGTCGTCCGCGTCTGCCGCGACTCGTCCCACGTACCCGCCGCCCGCATGTCGAACTCCGACTTGAAGGACAGCGCCCCCGTCGGGCACACCTCGATGCAGTTCCCGCAGTACACGCAGGCCGAGTCCGTCAGCGGCGCGTTGTGCTCGACGGCGATCCGCGCGTCGAAGCCGCGCCCGGCGACCGAGATCGCGAAGGTGTTCTGCCACTGGTCGCCGCAGGCGTCCACGCACTTGTAGCAGAGGATGCACTTGTCGTAGTCGCGCACGTACAGGTCGTTGTCGATTTTCGGTTCCTCGTTCAGCCGGGCCGCGTCCGGGCCGAAGCGGTCCGGCTTCGCCTCGTACTCCTTGATCCACTCGGCGGCCTTCGGCGTCGTCGACAGGTCGACGGACGAGGCGAGCAGTTCCAGGACGATCTTGCGGCTGTGCCGGGCGCGCTCGGTGCCCGTCCGCACCTCCATGCCCGGCTCGGCCCTGCGGGAACAGGCCGGGACGAGGGTGCGGGAGCCCTCGACCTCGACGACGCAGACGCGGCAGGCGTTCTTCGGAGTGAGCGTGTCGCCCTGGCAGAGGGTGGGGATGTCCTTCCCGGCGGCCCGGCAGGCGTCGAGGATCGTCGAGCCCTCCGGGACCCGCGCTTCCTGCCCGTCGATCGTGAACTCCACCAGCCGGCGCGGCACCCCCAGCGGTATCGCGGTCATTCGTACGCCCCCAGACGGTCGATGGCGGATTCCACGGCGTTCCACGCGGTCTGCCCGAGACCGCAGATCGAGGCGTCCCGCATCGCGCGGCCGACCTCTCTGAGCAGGGCGATGTCATCGGCGGCGGCGACCCCCGTACGCTCCACGATCCGGTGCAGTGCCTCCTGCTGGCGCACGGTCCCGACCCGGCACGGCACGCACTGCCCGCACGACTCGTCCCGGAAGAACTCCGCTATGCGCACCAGCAGCCGCGGCAGGGGCACCGTGTCGTCGAAGGCCATGACGACCCCCGAGCCGAGCGTCGTGCCCGCCTGTCGGGTGCCTTCGAAGGTGAGCGGGATGCCGAGTTCGTCGGGCCGTACGAACCCGCCCGCCGCTCCGCCGAGCAGCACGGCCCGGAGCCCCTTGCGTACTCCGGCGAGCTCCAGCAGCTCGCCCAGCGTCGCCCCGAAGGGGAGTTCGTAGATCCCGGGCCGGTCCACGCTCCCCGACACGCAGAACAGCTTCGGCCCGGTGGACTTCGCCGTGCCGATCGCCGCGTACGCCGGGGCCCCCATCGTCAGGATCGGCAGCACGTTGACCAGCGTCTCGACGTTGTTCTCGGCGGTGGGCTTGCCGAACAGGCCCTTCTCCACCGGGAAGGGCGGCTTCGAGCGCGGCTCGCCCCGGTAGCCCTCGATGGAGTTGAACAGGGCGGTCTCCTCACCGCAGATGTACGCCCCCGCGCCCCGCCGGATCTCGATGTCGAAGGCGTAGCCCTGGCCGAGGATGTCCTCGCCGAGCAGACCGCGCGCGCGGGCCTGCGCAAGGGCGTGGGTGAGGCGGGCGAGGGCCCGCGGATACTCGCCGCGCAGGTACAGGTAGCCCTTGTGCGCGCCGATCGCGTACGCCGCGACGGTCATCGCCTCGACCAGCGCGTACGGGTCGCCCTCCATGAGCACGCGGTCCTTGAAGGTGCCCGGCTCGGACTCGTCGGCGTTGCAGACGAGGTAGTGCGGGTGGTCGGGCTGGGACGCCGTAACCTGCCACTTGCGGCCGGTGGGGAAGGCGGCGCCGCCGCGCCCGGCCAGACCGGAGTCGGTGACCTCGCGGATGACCCCTGCGGGGCCCAGCTCGAAGGCCCGGCGCAGGGCCGCGTAGCCGCCGTGGGCGCGGTAGTCGTCCAGCGAGGACGGGTCGACGATTCCGACCCGGCGCAACAGGATCAGGTCCCCCTGAGGCGCCTGGGGCACCGCCATCGCCGCGGGCGGCTCCTCCGGCGCCGAGTCGGGGGCGGTCGCGGCGAGGACGGCCTCCTCCACGGTCGCCGGAGCCGACACCGCCGTGCGCACCGGGTCCCCGGCCTTGATCGCGAGCGCCGCCGGGGCGCGTTCGCACAGGCCGAGGCAGGGGCTGCGCTCCACGCTCACCCCGCTGCCGAGGCCGAGCCGTGCCTCGATCCCGGCGCACAGCCCGGCCGCTCCGGCCGCCGTGCACGCCAGGTCCGTGCACACCTGGAGCACGGTCGCCGGACGCGGCTTGACGGAGAACATGGCGTAGAAGGTGGCGACCCCGTACGCCTCCGCCGGCGGCACGGTCAGCCGCCGGCACAGGTAGTCGAGGGCGCCCTCGCTGATCCAGCCGACCCGGTCGTTGATCGCGTGCAGCCCCGGCAGCAGCAGGTCGCGGCGGTCCCGGGCCTCCCGTCCGCCGCGGGCCCACCTCAGATCGGCGGCCCTCATCTCGTCGCGGGCGGCGCCCTCCCAGGAGGACTCCGGAGGGCCGAGCAGGGCGTCGACGGCTGCCCTCTCCTCGTCCGTCGGTTTGCTGTCGCCGAAGCGCAGGTCCACTTGCGTCACCTCACGATGGTCGCCACGGGGAGCTTCTCGATCCGGATCGCCGACGCCTTGAACTCCGCCGTCCCCGCGATCGGGCAGTTGGCCTCGATCGTCAGCTGGTTGGTGTCCACCTCGTCGGGGAAGTGCATGGTCATGAAGGCGAGCCCGGGCCGCAGCGCGGTGTCGATCCACACCGGCGCCACCACCGATCCGCGCCGGGAGGTGACCTGGACCTCCTCGCCGACGACGACCCCGTACCGCTCGGCGTCCTCCGGGCACAGCTCGATGTACTCGCCGCGCCGCAGGGGCGAGGGGTAACCGCCGCTCTGCACACCGGTGTTGTACGAGTCGAGGCGCCGGCCGGTGGTGAGCCGGATCGGGTACTCCTCGTCCGTGAGGTCGACCGGCGGATCGTGGTGCACGATCCCGAACGGCGCGGGCCTGCCGCGTGCGGCCGGATCCGTCTCCCACAACCGGCCGTGCAGATAGGGCGGTTCGAGCCGCTCGGTGCTGCGGCACGGCCACTGGATGCCCTGGTGCTCCTCCAGCCGCTCGTACGTCATGCCGTGGTGGTCCGGAGAGACGGACCTGAGCTCGTTCCAGACGGACTCGGCGTCGGCGTACTTCCAGTCGTGGCCGAGGCGGGCCGCCAGGTCGCAGATGATGTCGATGTCCTCGCGGGCCTCGCCGGGCGGGGTGACGGCCTTGCGGACGCGCTGGACCCGGCGCTCGCTGTTGGTGGTCGTGCCCTCGGTCTCCGCCCACCCGGCGGTCGCGGGCAGCACGACGTCCGCGAGTTCGGCCGTCTTGGTGAGGAAGATGTCCTGCACGACGAGGAAGTCCAGGGCCCGCAGCCGCCGTACGGCCTGCTCGCTGTCCGCCTCCGACTGCGCCGGGTTCTCGCCGATGCAGTAGACGGCCTTCAGGGTGCCGTCCTCCATCGCCTCGAACATCTCCGTCAGGTTCAGCCCGTAGTGCGGCTGGATGACGGTGTCCCAGGCCGACTCGAACTTCAGCCGGGTACTGGGATCGAGGATGTCCTGGAAGCCCGGCAGCCGGTTGGGGATGGCGCCCATGTCGCCGCCGCCCTGCACGTTGTTCTGGCCGCGCAGCGGCTGCAGCCCGGAGCCGTAGCGGCCGACGTGGCCGGTGAGCAGGGACAGGTTGATCAGGGCGCGTACGTTGTCGGTGCCGTTGTGGTGCTCGGTGATGCCGAGGGTCCAGCACAGCTGGGCGCGTTCGGCGCGGGCGTAGGCGTGCGCCAAGTCCCGTATGGCGGCGGCCGGTACGCCCGTCACCTTCTCGGCGAGGGTCAGCGTCCACGGCTCGACGAGCTGCACGTACTCCTCGAAGCCGGTCGTGGCCCGCTCGATGAACGCCTGGTTGGCCAGGCCCGCGTGGATGATCTCCCGGCCGATCGCGTGCGCCATCGGGATGTCGGTGCCGACGTTGAGCCCGAGCCAGCTCTCCGCCCACTCGGCGGTGGAGGTGCGGCGCGGGTCCACCGCGTACATCCGGGCGCCGTTCCTGATGCCCTTCAGCACGTGCTGGAAGAAGATCGGGTGCGCGAAGCGGGCGTTGGAGCCCCACATCACGATGACGTCGGTGTGCTCGATCTCCTCGTACGACGACGTCCCGCCGCCGGAGCCGAAGGCGGCCGACAGGCCCGCCACGCTCGGCGCGTGACAGGTGCGGTTGCAGGAGTCGACATTGTTGGTGCCCATCACCACGCGGGCGAACTTCTGCGCCACGTAGTTCATCTCGTTGGTGGCGCGGGCGCAGGAGAACATCCCGAACGCGCCGCGATTGCGGGCCAGGCCGCGGGCGGCCCGTTCCAGGGCCTCGTCCCAGCTCGCCCGCCGGAACGGCTCGTCGCGCGTGTCCCTGATCAGCGGATGTGTGAGCCGGGTGTAGGTCTTCGGTCGGCGCTTCCTCATGCGGCGCTCCTCAGTGCGAGCAGGTCCGAGATGGCGTGCACGGTGCGCAGCGTGGGCACGTCCACGCCGGTGATGTCCGCCAGTTCGACGACGGCCGCGAGCAGCACGTCGAGTTCGAGCGGCTTGCCGCGCTCCAGGTCCTGGAGCGTGGAGGTGCGGTGGTCCCCGACCCGTTCGGCGCCGGCGAGGCGGCGTTCGATGGAGACGCCGACCCGGCAGCCGAGGGCCTCGGCGACCGCGAGCGTCTCGGTCATCATCGTCTCGATGACCCTGCGGGTGCCGCCGTGCCGGCACATCTGCCGCATGGTGGCGCGGGCCAGCGCGCTGATCGGGTTGAAGGAGATGTTGCCGAGCAGCTTGACCCAGATGTCATTGCGCAGGTCGGGTTCGACCGGGCACTTCAGGCCGCCGGCCAGCATGGCCTCGCTGAAGCGCACACAGCGCGCCGAGACACTGCGGTCCGGCTCGCCGATCGAGAAGCGGGTGCCTTCCAAGTGGCGGACGATGCCCGGCCCTTCCAGCTCGGTCGCCGCGTAGACGACGCACCCGACGGCCCGTTCGGGCGCGAGCACCGCGCTGACCGCGCCGCCCGGGTCGACGCTCTCCACCCGGTGGCCGTCGTAGGGGCCGCCGTGCCGGTGGAAGTACCACCAGGGAATGCCGTTCTGGGCGGCCACGACGGCCGTGGTGCCGTGCAGCAGCGGTTCGATCAGCGGCCCGCACGCCGCGTACGAGTTGGCCTTCAGGCCCAGGAAGACGTAGTCGGCCGGCCCGATCTCAGCCGGGTCGTCGGTCGCGTGGGGGTGCGCGGTGAAGTCGCCGCGCGGACTGCGCACCCGCACTCCGTGCTGCCTCATGGCCGCCAGATGCGGTCCACGGGCGATGAGATGCACCTCGGCACCGGCGCGGTGGAGCGCGGCACCGACATAGGCACCGATGGCACCGGCGCCGAGAACTGCGACTTTCACGGGAACGCTCCGTTCGGTTTGAGGGATACCGCGGAGGTGGTGGTCGGCTGGACGAGACTGTCCCGAAACTGTCGACGAAATATTGTCTACAGTATGGAGCAAGGTGCAGCAAGGGTGTGCGCACAGCCGACCGTTCGGCGCACCCTGGATACCGCTCACCGCATACGGTCGACGCGCGTCTTCTCAACTCCCGTACCGCTGCCTACCGTCCGGGGTCCATGAGTCCCCCCGTCGCACCCCCGGGCTGGAGCCGCTGGCTCGTTCCGCCCGCCGCGCTCTCCGTCCACCTCTCCATCGGCCAGGCCTACGCCTGGAGCGTGTTCAAACCGCCGCTCGAGTCCGCGCTCGGCCTCAGCGGCACCCAGAGCGCGCTCCCCTTCCAGCTCGCCATCGTCATGCTCGGCCTGTCGGCCGCGTTCGGCGGCACCCTCGTGGAGCGCAACGGACCGCGCTGGGCGATGACCGTCGCCCTGGTCTGCTTCTCCTCCGGCTTCCTGGTCTGCGCGCTCGGCGCGGCGGCCGAGCAGTACTGGCTCATCGTCCTCGGCTACGGCGCCGTCGGCGGCGTCGGTCTCGGCATCGGCTACATCTCGCCCGTCTCCACACTGATCAAGTGGTTCCCGGACCGGCCCGGCATGGCGACCGGCATCGCCATCATGGGCTTCGGCGGCGGCGCGCTCATCGCCTCGCCCTGGTCGGCGCGGATGCTGGAGGCGTTCGGAGCCGACAGCACCGGCATCGCGCTCGCGTTCCTCGTGCACGGGCTGTCGTACGCGGTCTTCATGCTGCTGGGCGTGCTGCTGGTGCGGGTGCCCCGGACCGCCGCACCCGTCGAGGGCGCGCCGAGCGCTCTCGCGGGCCCGCAGGTCTCGGCCCGCGGCGCGGTGCGCACCCCGCAGTTCTGGTGCCTGTGGATCGTGCTCTGCATGAACGTCACGGCCGGCATCGGCATCCTGGAGAAAGCCGCCCCGATGATCACCGACTTCTTCGCGGACACCTCGACGCCGGTGTCGGTGACGGCCGCCGCCGGGTTCGTCGCGCTGCTGTCGGCGGCGAACATGGCCGGCCGGATCGGCTGGTCCTCGACGTCCGACCTGATCGGCCGGAAGAACATCTACCGTGTCTACCTCGGCGTGGGCGCGCTGATGTACGCGCTCATCGCACTGTTCGGCGACTCCTCCAAGCCGCTGTTCGTGCTGTGCGCGCTGGTGATCCTCTCCTTCTACGGCGGCGGCTTCGCGACGGTCCCCGCGTATCTGAAGGACCTCTTCGGCACGTACCAGGTCGGCGCCATCCACGGGCGGCTGCTCACCGCCTGGTCCACCGCCGGAGTCCTCGGGCCGCTGATCGTCAACTGGATCGCCGACCGGCAGGAGGAGGCGGGGCGGCACGGCGCGTCCCTCTACGGCCTGTCCTTCGTGATCATGATCGGGCTGCTCGTCGTCGGGTTCGTCGCCAACGAGCTCGTCCGGCCCGTCCACCCCCGCCACCACGTCCCCAGCCCCGCACCGAAGGAGACCGCCGATGGCCGGCGCCAGCAGCCCGAGTCAGCCTAGCCCGGTTCCGCCCGGCCCGAGCCGCCGGGGGCTGATCGCCTTCGCCTGGCTGTGGGTGGGCGCGCCGCTCGCCTACGGGCTGTACGAACTGGTCCGCAAGGCCACCCAGTTGTTCACCGGGTGAGCGGAGGCGGCCGTGAGGCGGCTGCGCGCAGTGACGGCCCGGGCGCCCGTGAGGGTGACGGAAGCCGACAAGCCGGGCGCTGGATTCCTGTCACTTCACCTGCCGTCGTACCCGTGAGTCACTGATCAAACTGGTGAATCCCGCTATCCAAGGCAACGAGGGGGATCCACCCATGAACGGCTCGCGCATCGCCGCAGTCGGCCACTACCAGCCCGCCCGGGTGCTCACCAACGAGGACCTGGCGGGCATGGTCGACACCAGTGACGAGTGGATCACGAGCCGGGTGGGCATCCGCACCCGCCGCATCGCCGGTCCCGACGAGCCGGTCGACGAGCTGGCCTTCCACGCCGCCGCCAAGGCCCTCGCGGCGGCCGGACTGGCGCCCGCGGACATCGACCTGGTGCTGGTCGCCACCTCCACCGCCGTCGACCGCTCGCCCAACATGGCCGCCCGGGTCGCGGCCCGCCTCGGGGTGCCCTCGCCCGCGGTGATGGACGTCAACGTGGTGTGCGCGGGCTTCACCCACGCCCTGGCCACCGCCGACCACGCCGTCCGCGCGGGCGCGGCCCGCCGGGCACTGGTCATCGGGGCCGACAAGATGTCCGAGGTGACCGACTGGTCCGACCGCACCACCTGTGTGCTCGTCGGCGACGGGGCGGGCGCCGCCGTGGTCGAGGCCTGTGCCCCGTACGCCGAGGCCGGGATCGGGCCGGTGCTGTGGGGCTCGGTGCCGGAGATGGGGCACGCGGTGCGGATCGAGGGCACGCCGCCGCGGTTCGCGCAGGAGGGGCAGAGCGTGTACCGCTGGGCGACCACGAAGCTGCCGCCCATCGCGCGCCGGGCCTGCGAGCGGGCGGGAGTGGCGCCGGAGGAGCTCGCAGCGGTGGTGCTGCACCAGGCCAACCTGCGCATCATCGAACCCCTCGCCGTCAAGATCGGCGCCGTGAACGCCGTCGTCGCGCGCGACGTCACCGAGTCGGGCAATACGTCGGCCGCGAGCATCCCGCTCGCGTTCTCCAAGCTCATCGAACAGGGCGCGATCACCAGCGGCGACCCGGTCCTGCTCTTCGGCTTCGGCGGGAACCTGTCGTACGCGGGCCAGGTGGTCCGCTGTCCCTGAGGGGCCCCGCGGGTGTGACGCGGCCAACTCGCCGTTTCCCTGGCCTTTGTGCGCCGTAGACTGTAGACGAAAGACAATCGACTGCCGGCTCTGCGGTGACAGGGACTTCCCGCCTGCTGTGCACGGCCCTGCCGAGGAGGGGGACCGCGATGTTGTCGACAGGACTGCCCCAGGGGGCGGTACCCAAGCTCGAACGGCCCGGCCCGCTGCGCGACCGTGTCTACGAGGCGCTGCTCGAACTCATCACCACCCGCGCCCTCCAGCCCGGACAGCACCTCGTGGAGAGCGAGCTCGCCGGGCACCTCGGGGTCTCCCGGCAGCCGGTCCGCGAGGCGCTCCAGCGGCTGAACACCGAGGGATGGGTCGATCTGCGGCCCGCGCAGGGAGCGTTCGTGCACGAGCCGACGGAGGAGGAGGCCGACCAGCTCCTGACCGTGCGTACGCTGCTGGAGGCCGAGGCGGCGAGGCTCGCCGCGGCCCACGCGGACAGCGCGGGCATCACGGCCCTGGAGGAGCTGTGCGCTCAGGGCGAGGAGGCCGTCGCCGCCGACGACGTGGACGGGGCCGTCGCCATGAACGCCCGCTTCCACGCGAAGATCATGGAGCTGGCCGGCAACGCGGTCCTCGCCGAACTCGCCGCCCAGGTCGACCGACGCGTGCGCTGGTACTACACGCCGGTGGCCCGGCAGCGCGGACAGCAGTCCTGGATCGAGCACCGTGAGCTGATCGCCGCGATCAGGGCGCGAGACGAACACCACGCCACGCAACTGATGCGCGCCCACACGGAACACACGCGGCGGTCCTACCACGAGAGGGCTCGGTCTTAGCGGGGTTCGTCGTAGCAGGGGTCGGTCGTAGCAGGGGGCTGGTCGTAGCCGGGGACGCGGCGGGTGGTGACGGGGTCCTGGGTGACCGCTGCCGCTTGTGCGGGTGTGGGTGGGTGGGTCTTGCGGGGTGTGGGTGCGTGGCACGGTCGGTGGGTCGGTCGCGTGCCGCGCGTGCTGTGAGCGACCGCGGTGGGAGCGCTGTGGCCGCGGTGGGAGCGCTGTGTCCGCGGGGTTTGCGGCAACGCGTCAGCGGGGGACGACGGGTTCTGCCGCGCCGCGCCGGCGACTCAGGTGCCGCTTGTGCGCTCGCGTGACGAGCGGCGGCTGTGGTCGGGCGTCGCGGGGCGTCGGCTGCACGGCGGGCGGTGCCGGACGCGTGTGGCTTCTGCGCTCGCGCGCCGCTCGTGCGGCGAGCCGTGGTGGATGCGTCGCCGAGGGGCGGGCGGCAACGGGTTCCCCGGGTGTGACGGGCTCGTGCGCGGGGCGCGCCGCGCCCGGTGGGTGAGTGGCCGGCGCCGGGTGCGTTCCGTGGCGGGTGGGTGAGCGGCGGGCGCCGGGGGCGTTCCGTGGCGGGTGGGTGCGTTCCGTGGCGTGGGCGCGTGCCGCCCATGTGGTCAGTGACCGCCCAGGGAGCGCTGTCGTCCTGAGTGGGACCACCGGTGGGCAGGCGTGCGGACTCGTGTGCGGACCGCGCCGGGTTCGTGGGCGGGCGGTGCCGGATGCCTGCCGCGCTTGCTGCGGGAGCGCCGGCGCCCTGGCGCCGAAGCCACCGCATGCCTGTGCCGGGGCGCCTGCCCACTGAACGCCCGTCGTCTCCCTGCGCGTCGGCCTGGACGACGCCGAGGGAGCGGCCCCCATGCGCCAACCCCGCCTCCGCTCACGGCTGGTCAGCATCTTTGTCCTGTGAGTGGAAAAAGTCGTCGGCAATTCGTGCACGACTTCTTCCCAGTCATGGCGGCCACTGCTACGTTCCCTTCGAAAGCAAGCCACGGAAGTGGCCGGAAACCGGCGCGCACAGGCCGTTGGGGCGGGGAGGGGCTCGTGAGACGCATGACGGCGCGACCCGCTAACGCCCATCAGGCCAAGCTGCTCAGGCTGCTGCGCGACGGCGGCCCCAACTCCCGTGCTCAGCTGGGCGACCAGGTCGACCTGTCCCGGTCCAAGCTGGCCGTGGAGGTGGACCGGCTGCTGGAGACGGGGCTGGTGGTGGCCGACGGACTCGCCGCCTCGCGCGGCGGTCGCCGCTCCCACAACGTACGGCTCAACCCGCAACTGCGCTTCCTCGGCGTGGACATCGGCGCGACCTCCGTCGATGTCGCCGTCACCAACGCCGAACTGGAGATCCTCGGGCACATCAACCAGCCCATGGACGTCCGCGAGGGGCCGGTCGCGGTCTTCGAGCAAGTCTTGTCCATGGCGGCCAAGTTGCGGGCCTCGGGCCTCGCGGAGGGCTACGACGGCGCCGGCATCGGCGTCCCGGGCCCGGTCCGCTTTCCCGAGGGCGTCCCCGTGGCCCCGCCGATCATGCCCGGCTGGGACGGCTTCCCCGTACGGGAGGCGCTCAGCCAGGACCTCGGCTGCCCGGTCATGGTCGACAACGACGTGAACCTCATGGCGCTGGGGGAGCAGCACGCCGGCGTCGCCCGCACCGTCGCCGACTTCCTCTGCGTCAAGATCGGCACCGGCATCGGCTGCGGCATCGTCGTCGGCGGTGACGTCTACCGCGGTACGACGGGCAGCGCGGGCGACATCGGGCACATCCAGGCCGTGCCCGACGGCCGCCCCTGCGCATGCGGCAACCGGGGCTGCCTGGAGGCCCACTTCAGCGGGGCGGCCCTCGCCCGCGACGCCACGGAGGCCGCCCAGCAGGGCCTCTCCGCCGAACTCGCCTCCCGGCTGGAGACGAACGGCACGCTCAGCGCCGTCGATGTCGCCGCCGCGGCCGCCGCGGGCGACGCCACCGCGCTCGACCTGATCCGCGAGGGCGGCAACCGCACCGGCCAGGTCATCGCCGGCCTGGTCAGCTTCTTCAACCCGGGCCTGGTGGTGATCGGCGGCGGGGTGACCGGTCTCGGCCACACCCTCCTCGCCGCGATCCGCACCCAGGTCTACCGCCAGTCACTGCCGCTGGCGACCGGCAACCTGCCCATCGTCCTGGGCGAGTTGGGCCCCACCGCCGGAGTCATCGGCGCGGCCCGCCTCATCAGCGACCACCTGTTCTCACCCGCGTAAGCACGTACCCCCGCACGGCCACACCAGCACAGCGCCTCCGTTCTGCCCTGCTCCGAACACGCCTGCACCACCAGCGCCCTGACACCGGCCCGCACGCCCGCCGAGGGGAAATCGCATGGCATCAGAACCACCTCTGCTCAGCATGTCCGGCATCACCAAGTCGTTCCCCGGAGTCCGGGCCCTCGACGGCGTCGACCTCGCGGTCCAGGCCGGCGAGGTGCACTGCCTGCTCGGCCAGAACGGTGCCGGGAAGTCCACCCTCATCAAGGTGCTGGCCGGCGCCCACCAGCCCGACGACGGCACCATCCGCTGGCGCGGCGAACCGGTCACGCTCCGCTCACCCATCGCCGCCATGCGTCTCGGCATCGCCACCATCTACCAGGAACTCGACCTGGTCGAGCACCTGTCGGTCGCCGAGAACGTCCACCTCGGCCATGAGCCGACCACCGCCGGCTTCGTCGTACGAGGCAAGGCCGCACGGTCCTCGACGGCCGCACTGCTGCGACGACTCGGACATCCCGAGATCGATCCCGCCCGGCTGGCGGGGGAACTGTCGGCGGCGCAGCAGCAGATCGTGTCCATGGCGCGGGCGCTCTCCCACGACGTACGGCTGATCGTGATGGACGAACCGTCCGCCGCCCTCGACCCGGACGAGGTCGACAACCTGTTCCGTATCGTCGGCGACCTCACCGCCGACGGCGTCGCCGTCGTCTACATCTCGCACCGCCTGGAGGAGATCCGCCGCATCGGCGACCGGGTGACCGTCCTGAAGGACGGCCGGGCCGTGGCCGGCGGACTGCCCGCCAAGTCGACGCCGACCCGCGAGGTGGTGGCGCTGATGACGGGGCGGAACGTGGAGTACGTCTTCCCGGACCGGCCCGCCGCGGCGCCGGGCGGCACGCCCGTCCTGGAGATCAAGGGGCTCGGGCGGGAGGGCGAGTTCGAGCCCTTCGACCTGGAGGTGCGCCCCGGAGAGATCGTCGGGCTCGCGGGGCTCGTCGGCTCCGGCCGCTCCGAGATCCTGGAGACCGTCTACGGAGCACGCAAGCCGACGACCGGCCAGGTCCTCGTCGGCGGCCGGCCCTTGAAGCCGGGCAGCGTGCGCGCCGCCGTACGCGCCGGGCTCGGGCTCGCCCCCGAGGAACGCAAGGCGCAGGCGCTGCTCATGCTGGAGTCCGTCACCCGCAACGTGTCGGTGTCCTCCCTGTCCCGCTTCTCCCGAGGCGGCTGGATCGACCGCCGCGCCGAGTTCGGCGCGGCCCGGGCCGCGACCCGAGAACTGTCCCTGCGGCCCGACAACCCGGCCGTGCCCGTACGCACCCTGTCCGGCGGCAACCAGCAGAAGGCCGTGCTGGCGCGCTGGCTGCTGCGCGGCTGCCGGGTGCTGCTGCTCGACGAACCCACCCGCGGCGTCGACGTCGGCGCGCGCGCCGAACTGTACGCGGTCGTACGGCGACTGGCCGACGAAGGGCTCGCCGTGCTGCTGGTCTCCAGCGAGGTGTCCGAGGTGCTCGGCCTCGCCGACCGCGTCCTGGTGCTGCGCGAGGGCCGGGTCGTCCACACGGCACCGGCCCGCGCACTCGACGAACACCGCGTACTCGACCTCGTCATGGAAGGAAGCCCGGCGTCATGACGCAGCCCGTCTCCCCGCCGCGGGGCAGCACCGACAAGGTGCCCCAGGCCCAGCCGCCCGCCTGGCGCGGCCTGATGGCCCGCGCCGACGTCCGCACCCTCTCCCTGCTCGGTGTGCTCGCCGTCCTGGTCCTCATCGGCGGGATCACCAAACCGGACGAGTTCCTCGACACCCGCAACCTCCAACTCGTCCTGACCCAGGCCTCCGTGATCGGTGTCGTCACCGTCGGTATGACCTTCGTCATCACCTCCGGCGGCATCGACCTGTCGGTCGGCGCCATCGTCGCCCTCGCCTCGGTGTGGGCCACCACCGTCGCCACGCAGGAGTACGGCTTCGGCGGCATCCTGTTCACCGCGGTCGTCGTCGGGGTCGGCTGCGGCTTGGTCAACGGGCTGCTCATCGCCTACGGCGGGATGGTGCCGTTCATCGCCACGCTCGCCATGCTGGCCTCGGCGCGAGGACTGGCGTTGCAGATCACCGACGGCAGGACACAGATCGTCACCGTCCCGAGCGTCCTGGACCTCGGGGAACGCGACGCGTACGTGCTCGGCGTGCCGCCGCTGGTGCTGGTGTTCGCCGTCGTGACCGTCATCGGCTGGCTGGTGCTCAACCGCACCACCTTCGGGCGCCGCACGGTCGCCGTCGGCGGCAACGCGGAGGCCGCCCGCCTCGCCGGCATCGACGTACGCCGCCAGCGGCTGTACCTCTACCTGCTGTCCGGGCTGTGCTGCGGCATCGCCGCGTTCCTGCTGATCGTCCTGTCCGGCTCCGGCCAGAACACCAACGGCAACCTCTACGAACTCGACGCCATCGCCGCCGCCATCATCGGCGGAACGCTGCTCAGCGGGGGCCGCGGCACCATCACCGGCTCGGTGCTCGGCGTCCTGATCTTCACCACGATCACCAACATCTTCGCCCTGAACAACCTGCAGAGCGACGTCCAGCAGATCGCCAAGGGCGCGATCATCGTCGCCGCCGTGCTGGTCCAGCGCCGTACCGCGAGCACGACCTGAGGAAAGGGTTCACCGCCATGACACAGCTCACCAGTCGCAGAGGACTGCTCTTCGGGACCGCCGCCGTCGGGGCGGGTGCCCTCCTCGCGGGTTGCACGAGCAACGAACCGAGCGACTCCGGCAACGACGAGCCCGCGGCGAACGACCAGCCCGCCGCCGACGCCAAGCCCGGCAAGCCCGTCACCATCGGCTTCGCCGGCCCCCAGGCCGACCACGGCTGGCTCAACGCCATCAACGACAACGCCGAGAAGCGCGCCGGGAAGTACGCGGACGTGACGCTGGAGATCACCGAGGGCTCCAACGACACCGCCCAGCAGATCGGGCAGATCGAGACCCTCATCAACAAGAAGGTCGACGTGCTGGTGGTGCTGCCCGCCGACGGCAAGGCGCTCACCCAGGTCGGGCTGAAGGCGATGCGCGCGGGCATCCCGGTCGTCAACCTCGACCGCGTCTTCAACAGCCCCCAGGCGTACCGCTGCTGGATCGGCGGCGACAACTACGGCATGGGCCTGAACGCCGGCCATTACATCGGCGAGAAGCTCAAGGACAAGCCGAACGCCCGCGTCATCGAACTGGCCGGACTGGACAACCTGGAGCTGACCAAGCAGCGCACCCAGGGCTTCGACGACGCCTTGAAGAACTATCCGAACATCAGGAAGGTGGCCCGCCAGGCCGCCGAGTTCACCGTCGAGTCCGGGCAGGCCAAGATGGCCCAACTGCTCCAGGCCCAGTCGAAGTTCGACGCGCTGTGGAACCACGACGACGACCAGGGCGTCGGCGCCCTGCGCGCCATCGAGCAGGCCGGACGCGACGACTTCCTCATGGTCGGCGGAGCCGGCGCCCTGTCCGCGTTCCAGGCCATCAAGCAGGACAACGGGGTGCTCAAGGCGACCGTCCTGTACCCGCCGACCATGGCCGCCTCCGCGATCGACCTCGCCCGCGCCCTCGGCCAGGGCAAGGGTGTCGGCGGCCTCGCCGAGTACGAGATCCCGGCGTCGATCACGCTCTACTCGGCCGTCGTCGACAAGACCAATGTCGACCAGTACATGTCCACCGGCTTCAAGTGAGGAGCCCGGCCCCTGGGGGCACGTCCGGCGGATCACACCGCAATGGCGGGGCTTGTCACGCCCGTCCGCGGCGTTGTCCTCGGTCGCCGACGCTTCGCGTCGACTCCCTCCTCCGCCTTTCAGATGGACGCACCAAGCCCCGCTCACCCGCGACGCAAGTCACGGTCCCTCGGAGCCGGCCTGATCCGCCGGACAGCCCCCAGGCCTGACCAGCCCACCGGGGCGGGACCCACCCCCCACCGTGCCACGACGACGAGGAGGACATCCGCATGGGACAGCCGCAGCAGCAAGAGGGGACGGAGACGCGGACGGAGACGGGGACGGACGCGGGGTCGGACACGGGGAAGCCACCGCTGCGCGTCGGCATGGTCGGCTACGCCTTCATGGGCGCCGCCCACTCCCAGGGCTGGCGCACCGCCGGCCGCGTCTTCGACCTGCCGCTGAACCCCGAGCTCGCCGTGATCTGCGGCCGGGACGCCGGCGCCGTGCGCGCGGCGGCCGACCGGCACGGCTGGGCGGCCACCGAGACCGACTGGCGTGCCCTGGTCGAACGGGACGACGTCGACCTCGTCGACATCTGCACCCCCGGCGACAGCCACGCCGAGATCGCACTGGCCGCCCTCGCCGCCGGCAAGCATGTCCTGTGCGAGAAGCCCCTCGCCAACAGCGTCGCCGAGGCGGAGGCGATGACCCGGGCCGCCGAACAGGCCCACGGGCGCGGCCAGGTGGCGATGGTCGGCTTCAACTACCGCCGCGTCCCGGCCACCGCGCTGGCCCGCCGCATGGTCGCCGAGGGGCGCCTGGGCCGACTGCGGCACGTGCGGGTGGCCTACCTCCAGGACTGGCTGGTGGACCCGCAGTTCCCGCTGACCTGGCGGCTGCGCAGGGAGCAGGCGGGCTCCGGCTCGCTCGGCGACCTCGGGGCGCACATCGTCGACCTCGCGCAGTACCTGGTGGGCGAGCCGCTGGCGGGCGTGTCCGCCCTGACGGAGACCTTCGTACGGGAGCGGCCGCTGCCCGGCGGGCCCACGAGCGGGCTGTCCGCCGTGTCGACCGTGGGCACGGGGGCGGTCACCGTCGACGACGCCGCCCTGTTCACCGGCCGCTTCGCCTCCGGCGCCCTCGCCTCCTTCGAGGCCACCCGGTACGCCACCGGCCGCAAGAACGCCCTGCGCATCGAACTCAACGGCGAACGCGGCTCGCTCGCCTTCGACCTGGAGCGGCTCAACGAGCTGTCGTACCACGACGGCACCGAGCCCGGGGGGCACGCCGGCTTCCGCCGCATCCTCGTCACCGAACCCGACCACCCCTACCTGGACGCCTGGTGGCCGCCGGGCCACGGCCTCGGCTACGAGCACACCTTCGTCCACCAGGCGCGCGACCTGGTCCACGCCGTCGCCGAGGGCCGCAGGCCCGATCCCTCCTTCGCCGACGGGCTCCAGGTGCAGCGCGTGCTCGCGGCGGTCGAGGAGAGCGCCGAGAAGAACTCCGTCTACACGCCGATCGCAGCCTGAGGAGGCCACACCCGATGCCGCGCACCTTCACGCTGTTCACCGGCCAGTGGGCGGACCTGCCCCTGGAACAGGTCTGCCGCCTGGCCCGCGACTTCGGCTACGACGGTCTCGAACTCGCCTGCTGGGGCGACCATTTCGAGGTCGACAAGGCCCTCGCCGACCCGTCGTACATCGACTCCAAGAAGGCACTGCTCGACAAGTACGGCCTGAAGTGCTGGGCCGTCTCCAACCACCTGGTCGGCCAGGCCGTCTGCGACGCCATCATCGACGAACGCCACCAGGCCATCCTGCCCGCCCGCATCTGGGGCGACGGAGACGCGGAAGGCGTACGGCGGCGCGCCGCCGCCGAGATCAAGGACACCGCGAGGGCCGCCGCCGCCCTCGGCGTCGACACCGTCATCGGCTTCACCGGCTCCGCCATCTGGCACCTGGTCGCCATGTTCCCGCCCGCGCCCGAGTCGATGATCGAGCGGGGCTACCAGGACTTCGCCGAGCGGTGGAACCCGATCCTGGACGTCTTCGACGCCGAGGGCGTGCGGTTCGCGCACGAGGTGCACCCCAGCGAGATCGCCTACGACTACTGGACGACGGTCCGCGCCCTGGACGCGGTCGACCGCCGGCCGGCCTTCGGCCTCAACTTCGACCCGTCGCACTTCGTCTGGCAGGACCTCGACCCGGTCGGCTTCCTGTGGGACTTCCGCGACCGGATCTACCACGTCGACTGCAAGGAGGCCCGCAAGCGCCTCGACGGACGCAACGGCCGCCTCGGCTCCCACCTGCCCTGGGGCGACCCCCGGCGCGGCTGGGACTTCGTCTCCGCCGGGCACGGCGACGTCCCCTGGGAGGACGTCTTCCGGATGCTGCGCTCCATCGACTACCGGGGCCCGGTCTCCGTCGAGTGGGAGGACGCCGGCATGGACCGGCTCCAGGGCGCACCCGAGGCGCTGACCCGCCTCAAGGCCTACGACTTCGAGCCGCCGTCGGCCTCCTTCGACGCGGCGTTCGGCAACTGACCCCCGTCGCAGGGCTCGTCGAGCCCTCCGTCAGCTCTCCGGGATGACGGCGCATCCCGGCGTACGCACCCGCCCGTACAACCGGCCCCATTGATGGAGGCATTCGTGCACGGGAACGACCGCACCATCCACACCGCCAGAACCGAGAACCACAGAGGACTCCGGCCCTTCCGGCGCCCCGCCTTCCGAAAGGCGGTCGCCCTGCTCAGCGGGGTGCTGCTGGCGGGCGCCTCCCTCACCCTCGCCGCTCCCCAGGCCGGCGCAGCCGTCGCCGACGAGGGTCCCGTCGCTGCCGAGGACTTCCAGCAGGTCACCCTCGCCAAGGGCGAGCCCGAGGTGGGCGAGCCCATGTCGCTCGCCGTGCTCCCGGACCGCTCGGTGCTGCACACCTCCCGCGACGGCGAACTCCGCCTCACCGACGCCGCGGGCAACACCAGGCTCGCGGGCAAGCTCGACGTCTACTCCCACGACGAGGAGGGTCTCCAGGGCATCGGCGTCGACCCGAACTTCACAGAGAACCGTTTCATCTACCTCTACTACGCGCCCCCGCTGAACACCCCCGCGGGCGACGCCCCCGAGACCGGCACCGCCGCCGACTTCGCCCCCTTCGACGGCGTCAACCGCCTCTCCCGCTTCGTGCTGAAGACCGACGGCACCCTGGACACCGCCAGCGAGAAGAAGATCCTCGACGTCCCCGCCTCCCGCGGCCTGTGCTGCCACGTCGGCGGCGACATCGACTTCGACGCGGCCGGCAACCTGTACCTGTCGACCGGTGACGACACCAACCCCTTCCAGTCGGACGGCTTCACCCCCATCGACGAGCGCGCGAACCGCAACCCGGCCTTCGACGCCCAGCGCTCCTCCGGCAACACCAACGACCTGCGCGGCAAGATCCTGCGCATCAAGGTCAACGCCGACGGGTCCTACTCGATCCCCGAGGGCAACCTCTTCGCCCCCGGCACGGACAAGACCCGCCCCGAGATCTACGCGATGGGCTTCCGCAACCCGTTCCGGTTCAGCGTCGACAAGGAGACCGGCATCCTCTACGTCGGCGACTACGGACCCGACGCGGGCGCCGCCGACCCGGCGCGCGGCCCGGCCGGCCAGGTCGAGTTCGCCCGCGTCACCGGGCCCGGCAACTACGGCTGGCCCTACTGCACCGGCGACAACGACGCCTACCTCGACTACGACTTCGCGACGAAGACCTCGGGTGCCGCCTTCGACTGCGACGCGCCCAAGAACACCTCTCCGCACAACACCGGCCTGACCGACCTGCCCCCGGCCCAGCCCGCCTGGATCCCCTACGACGGCGGCTCCGTGCCCGAGTTCGGCTCCGGCTCCGAGTCCCCGATGGGCGGCCCGGTCTACCACTACGACCCCGCGCTCGACTCGCCGGTGAAGTTCCCCGAGGCCTACGACGGGAACTTCTTCGCCGGGGAGTTCGGACGGCGCTGGATCAAGCGGATCGTTACCGACTCCGCCGGGACCGTACAGTCCATCAATCCCTTCCCCTGGACCGGCACCCAGGTGATGGACATGGCCTTCGGCCCGGACGGCGCGCTGTACGTCCTCGACTACGGCGTGTCCTGGTTCGGCGGCGACGAGAACTCGGCCCTGTACCGCATCGAGAACGCCACCGACGGCCACTCGCCCGTCGCCCAGGCCACGGCGAGCAAGACCTCCGGCCAGGCGCCGCTCAGGGTCCGCTTCTCCTCCGAGGGCACGACCGACCAGGACGGCGACGCGCTGACGTACAGCTGGGACTTCGGTGACGGCGGCACGTCGACGTCGGCCGACCCCACGCACACCTACCGCAAGAACGGCACCTACACCGCGACGCTCACCACCAAGGACCCCTCCGGCCGCACCGGCAGCGCCAGCGTGCGCATCGTCGTCGGCAACACCGCGCCCAAGGTCGTGCTGGAGAACCCGAAGGACGGGCAGCTGTTCAGCTTCGGCGACGCCATCCCGTTCCAGGTGAAGGTCACCGACCCGGAGGACCGGACGATCGACTGCTCGAAGGTCAAGGTCACCTTCGTCCTCGGCCACGACACCCACGGCCATCCGCTCACCTCCGCGAACGGCTGCACCGGCACCCTCCAGACCAGCGCCGACGGCGGCCACGACGAGGACGCCAACATCTTCGGCGTCATCGACGCCGAGTACACCGACAACGGGGGCGGCGGCCAGGCCCCGCTCACCACGCACGACCAGAACGTCGCCCAGCCCAAGCACCGCCAGGCCGAGCACTTCGGCAACTCCTCCGGCGTCTCCGTCATCACCAAGGACGCCGCGCACGGCGGCCGGACCGTCGGCGACATCCACAACGGCGACTGGATCTCCTTCACGCCGTACCTGCTGAACAACGCCAAGAAGATCACGGCACGCGTCTCCTCCGGCGGCGCGGGCGGCACCCTGGAGATCCGCGCCGGTTCCTCGACGGGAACCCTGCTCGGCGCGGTGACCGTGCCGGTGACCGGCGGCTGGGAGAACTTCCAGGACGTCAGCGCCGACCTGTCACGCGCCCCGCGCGGCACGACCACGCTCCACCTCGTCTTCAAGGGCAGCGGCTCGGGCGCCCTGTACGACGTGGACGACTTCACCTTCACGACGGACTGAGAGGAGACAGCCATGCGCTCAACCGGACGCATCACGACGGCCGTCGTCGGCGCCGCCCTGCTGCTGGGCTGCGTCTCCGGACCGGCCTCGTCGCAGACCTCGTCGCCGGCCTCGTCGCCGGCCGAGGCGGGCAAGCGGGTGCTGGTCTTCTCCAAGACGGCCGGCTTCCGGCACGACTCCATCCCCGAGGGCGTCGCGGCCGTGCGGCAACTCGGTGAGACCGGCGGCTTCACGGTCGACGCGACCGAGGACGCGGGCGCGTTCACGCCGTCCAACCTGCGGCGGTACGACGCGGTCGTGTTCCTGTCCACGACGGGGGACGTCCTGAACGCCGCGCAGCAGACCGCCTTCGAGGGGTACATCCGGCGGGGCGGCGGCTACGTCGGCATCCACGCCGCCGCCGACACCGAGTACGACTGGGCGTTCTACGGCGGCCTCGCCGGCGCCTACTTCCAGTCGCACCCGGCCATCCAGCCCGCCACGGTGCACGTCGAGGACCACGCGCATCCGGCGACCGCGGGCCTGCCGCGGACCTGGAACCGTACGGACGAGTGGTACAACTACCGCTCCAACCCACGGGACAGGGCCCATGTCCTCGCCTCGCTGGACGAGTCGTCGTACACCGGCGGCACCATGCACGGCGACCATCCGATCGCCTGGTGCCAGACCTACGAGGGCGGCCGCGCCTTCTACACCGGCGGCGGCCACACCAAGGAGTCCTTCGCCGAACCGGCCTTCCGCGAGCACCTGCTGGGCGGGATCCGGTACGCGATCGGAGCCGTCCAGGCCGACTGCCGGCCGGAGAACGGATACCGGGCCCTCTTCGACGGCACCTCCGCCTCGCTCTCCGGCTGGAAGCAGGCCGGCCCCGGCTCCTTCACCCTGTCCGACGACGGCACCCTGACGACGACCGGCGGCATGGGTCTGCTCTGGTACGCCGCCTCCGGCTTCTCGTCGTACTCGCTGAAGCTCGACTGGAAGATGGCCGGCGACGACAACTCGGGTGTGTTCGTGGGCTTCCCGCCCTCGGACGACCCGTGGTCGGCGGTCGACCACGGGTACGAGATCCAGATCGACGCCACCGACGTACCCGAGAAGACCACCGGGTCCGTCTACGGCTTCCGCTCCGCCGACCTGAAGCAGCGCGACCGGGCGCTGAACCCGCCGGGGGAGTGGAACACGTACGAGATCCGCGTGGAGGGCGAACGCCTCCGCGTCTGGCTCAACGGCGTGAAGATCAACGATTTCACCAACACCGATCCGGCCCGGAGTCTGACCGACGGGCACATCGGCATCCAGAACCACGGAGCCGACGACCAGGTGTCCTTCCGCGACGTCCGGATCAAGGAACTGCCCGCGAAGTCCTCGGCCTCCACGGCTCCGCAGGGCGACTGAGCGACGGCGGGCGGGGGACGCCGGACCCCCGCCCGCCGTCTTCACCTCCTGGGTCCGTCGCCCGTGCCGTCTGCGCGTTGCCGGCTTCGTTTCGCCGTCGTTGGGTCGCCGTCGTTCCGTCGCCGTCGTTCCGTTGTCGTCTTCCCGCCGCCGTCTTCACGTCCCTGCCGTAGTCCGCGATCGACAAGGAGGCCGCCCATGTCCGCGTCCTGTTCCGATACCCGTGTCGGGGTGTGGCTGATCGGAGCGCGCGGCTCCGTCGCCACCACCGTGGTGGCCGGGGCTGCCGCCGTGACGGCGGGTCTGCACCCGCCGACCGGCCTGGTGACCGAGACGCCCGCGTTCGCCGACAGCGGCCTGCCGGCGGTGTCGTCCCTGGTCTTCGGCGGGCACGACACGCTGGACTGTCCGCTGCCCAAACGGGCGGAGGCGCTGGCGGCCGGGGGCGTCCTGCCGCCGGGCCTGCCCACCGCCGTCGCGGCCGAACTGGCCGCCGCCGACCAGGAGATCAGGCCCGGCGGCCCCCTTCCGGGCGACACCCGGAGCCCGGAGGAACTGATCACCGCCTTCACCGCGGACATCCAGGACTTCGTACGGCGCTGCGGCCTGGCGCGGGCGGTGGTGGTGAACGTCGCCTCCACCGAGCCCGTGGCCACGGGTGACGCACTGCCGCCCAGCTCGCTGTACGCGACGGCGGCCCTGCGCGCCGGCTGCCCGTACGTCAACTTCACCCCCTCGACGGGCCTGCACCACCCGGCACTGTCCCCGCTGGCCGCGTCGTCCGGCCTGCCGTACGCGGGCCGTGACGGCAAGACCGGCCAGACCCTGCTGCGCTCCGTCCTGGGTCCGATGTTCACCCAGCGGGCGCTCGCGGTACGGGCCTGGTCCGGCACCAACCTGCTGGGTGGCGGCGACGGCGCTGCCCTGGCCGACCCGGCCGCCGCGGCGGCGAAGAACGCGGGCAAGGAGCGGGTGCTGGCCGACACCCTCGGCGCCACTCCCGAGGGCGAGGTCCACATCGACGACGTCCCCGCGCTCGGCGACTGGAAGACCGCCTGGGACCACATCGCCTTCGACGGCTTCCTCGGCACCCGCATGATCCTCCAGACCATCTGGCAGGGCTGCGACTCCGCGCTCGCGGCCCCCTTGGTCCTCGACCTGGTCCGCTTGACCGCCCGCGCCCACGAGACCGGCCTGTCCGGCCCGCTCGGCGAACTCGGCTTCTACTTCAAGGACCCGGTGGGGCAGGGCCCGTCGGGGCTTGCGGAGCAGTACGCGGCACTGACGGTCTTCGCACGGAGGCTGCGTGGGGGCGGGGCCGGGAACGGCGCGACCGAGAGGACTGCCTGCGCTGAGGGGGCTGAGGGGGCTGGGGGCAGCTGCGGGCCGGGCGAGCGGGCGCTGCGTTCCGCCGTGGCGCTGGACGGCGGAGGGCGAGCGGGGGCGGCCGCACCGGGCGGGCGCGACCAGCGGAGCGCCGGGGCCGGGACGCCGTCGGCAACGAGTTCCGCCGTGCGGGCCGACGGGCCGGAGGAGCAGCGGTGAGGCGGGTCGAGAACGGTCGTCATCACCCTGGACACCACCCGGCTCAGCGCCCTGAGCACCACCCTGGACATCCCCCCGCTCAGCATCCCGCTCATCACCCTGGACACCATCCGGCTCAGCACCCCGAGCACCACCCTGGACATCACCCCGCTCACCACGTTGAGCACCACCCTGAACGCGGCCTTGGACACCACCCGGCGGGGGGCAGTGCCGTCGGCGCGGAACAGCCCCCGGAGGACACGGCCCGTCATGCACACCGCCGCCGCGCCTGGGCCGAACTCCTCCGTCTGCCCGCCCTGTTCACCGTCCCCGGCGACGCCCTGGCCGGTGCGGCGGCCACCGGAGCCCGCCCCAATGCCCGCACCCTGCTCGCCATCGGCTCCTCCCTCTGCCTGTACGAGGCCGGTATGGCCCTCAACGACTGGGCGGACCGCGAGGAGGACGCCGCCGAACGACCGCACCGTCCCCTCCCCTCCGGCCGCATCCGACCGGCCGGCGCCCTCACGGCGGCCTGCGCCCTGACCGGAGCCGGGCTGGCCCTGGCAGCCCGCGCGGGCCGCCCCGCCCTCGCCGTCGCCGCGCCCCTCGCGGCCACGGTCTGGGCGTACGACCTCACCTTGAAGCACACGCCCGCCGGGCCCGCCGCGATGGCGGCGGCCCGCGCGCTGGACCTGCTCCTCGGTGCCGCGGCCACCACCGGCCGCCCCCACCGGGCCCTGCGATCCGCCGGTCTCCTCGGCACCCACACCCTCGCCGTGACGGTGCTGTCCCGTCAGGAGACCCGATACGGCTCCGCCCTGGCCCCCCTGGCGGCCCTCGCCGCGACCGGCCTGCTGACCCGCCTGACGACACACCCCCCGACGCGCCTCCCGGCACCGCTCCCGGGCGACCGACGGGAAGCCACCGCCGCCCAGGGCCTGCCCGGCAGGCGGTCACACACGGTCCCCGCGCACCTCGCCGAGGGCGAACGGCCCCGGCCCGGACGGGCCACCGCCCACCTCACCGCCGCCCTCGCCACCGCCTACGCCGCGACCACGGCACGCCCCTATGTCCACGCCACCCTCAACCCCTCACCCCCGCTCACCCAACGAGCCGTCGGCGCCGGTATCCGCGCCACGATCCCCCTCCAGGCCACACTCGCCGCCCGCACCGGCGCACTGGCCACCGCCCTCACCATCGCGGCCCTCGCCCCGATCGGACGGAAGTTCGCGAGGAAGGTGAGCATCACATGACCATCCGCTTCGGCTACGGCACCAACGGTCTCGCCGACCTCCGCCTCGACGACGCTCTCGCCTTGCTCGCCGACCTCGGTTACGACGGCGTCGGCCTGACCCTCGATCACATGCACCTCGACCCGCTCGCCCCCGGCCTCGCCGACCGCACCCGCCGCGTCGCGCAGCGGCTGGACGCGCTCGGCCTAGGCGTCACCGTGGAGACGGGTGCCCGCTATGTCCTCGACCCCCGCCGCAAGCACGGCCCCTCCCTGCTGGATCCGGACCCGGACGACCGCGCCCGCCGCGTCGACCTGCTGGTCCGGGCCGTCCGGGTCGCCGCCGACCTCGGCGCCCACGCCGTCCACTGCTTCAGCGGCACCCTCCCGGCGGGGACCGACGAGGACACGGCGTGGAAGCGCCTCACCGAGACGCTCATCCCCGTCCTGGACGCCGCCGCCACCGCCGGTGTCCCGCTCGCCGTCGAACCCGAACCCGGTCACCTCCTCGCCACCCTCGCCGACTTCCACCACCTGCGCCGCGCCCTCGGCGACCCCGATGTCCTCGGCCTCACCCTCGACATCGGCCACTGCCAGTGCCTCGAACCCCTCCCTCCCGCCGACTGCGTACGCGCCGCCGCTCCCTGGCTGCGCCACGTCCAGATCGAGGACATGCGCCGCGGCGTCCACGAACACCTCCCGTTCGGAAACGGGGAGATCGACTTCCCGCCCGTCCTCGCGGCCCTCACCGCATCCGGCTACCAGGGCCTGACCGTCGTCGAACTGCCCCGCCACTCCCACGCGGGCCCCCACTTCGCCGAACACTCCCTGCCGTTCCTGCGCCGCGCGGCGGCCCGGGCCGCGGCCACCCCACCGCCGGCCGACACCCCACAGCACACCGCCCCGGCCGCCACAGCGCCTCCCGCACCGGCCCCACCTCCCGGTGCCTTCTCCACCCCCGTCAGATCCGACACCGCCCCGCCTCCCGGTGCTCCGTCCCTTCCGCCCACGTCCCGCACCGGCCCGCCTCCCGGTGCTCCGTCCCTTCCGCCCACGTCCCGCAACACCCCGCCTCCCGGTGCTCCGTCCCTTCCGCCCACGTCCCGCAACACCCCGCCTCCCGGTGCTCCCTCCACCCCCGCGAAGTCCCACGCCGCCCCGGCACACGGTCATCCCTCCGCCGCCACCGAAGGGAGCAGCACCGCATGACCCGTCCCCACGCCACGCCGACGGCACGCTCCACGAGCGGCCCGGGCAGCCGGCGCACCGAGGAGGCCGACGGCCCCACCTTCGCCCTGGCACGGCCGGACGACCTGTACCGCCACCTCACCACCCACCTCGACGCAACCGCCCGCGCCTGGCTCGACCAGGCCCTCGACGAGGCCGCCGCCCAGCCCGGCATCCACGGCCCCATCTCCGTGTGGGAGCTGCGCCTGGCCGAAGCCGGACGCCGCTGCGGACCCGCCCACGCCGACGCCGCCCGCGTGCTGATCCTGCACGCGGCCCGCGCAGGCGCCGACGCCCTGGCCCGGGTCTACTTCCAGGGCACCGCCGACGAGCGCCGTGCCGTCCTGCACGCCCTGCCGCACCTCGTGCCCGGCCCCGAGGCCCTCCCGCTCGTCGAGGACGCCCTGCGCACCAACGACACCCGGCTCCTGGCCGCCGCCGTCGGCCCGTACGCCGCCCGGCACCTGGCCCCGCACCACTGGCGGCACGCCGTGCTGAAGTGCCTGTTCACCGGCGTGTCCCTCGACCACGTGGCGGACCTGGACCAACGCGCCGGCGGTGACGGCGAACTCGCCCGCATGCTCGGCGACTACGCCGCTGAGCGCACCGCCGCCGGCCGCCCCGTGCCCGAGGATCTGCACCGCGTCCTGGCCCTGACCGAGACGGCGACCCCGGCGACCCCGCCGCACCGCACGGACCACCCCCACGCCAAGGAGTCCTGATGCGCATCTTCGACCCCCACATCCACATGACGTCCAGGACCACCGACGACTACGAGGCCATGTACGCCGCTGGCGTCCGCGCCGTCGTCGAACCCTCCTTCTGGCTCGGCCAGCCCCGCACCTCGCCCGCCTCCTTCCTCGACTACTTCGACTCCCTCCTCGGCTGGGAGCCCTTCCGCGCCGCCCAGTACGGCATCGCCCACCACTGCACGCTCGCCCTCAACCCCAAGGAGGCCAACGACCCGCGCTGCCGCCCCGTCCTCGACGAACTGCCCCGGTATCTCGTCAAGGACCACGTCGTGGCCGTCGGCGAGATCGGCTACGACTCCATGACTCCCGCCGAGGACACCGCGCTCGCCGCCCAGCTGCAGCTCGCCGCCGACCACGGCCTGCCCGCGCTCGTGCACACCCCGCACCGCGACAAGCTCACCGGGCTGCGCCGCACCCTCGACGTCGTCCGGGAGTCCGCCCTGCCACCGGACCGCGTCCTGATCGACCACCTCAACGAGACCACCGTCAAGGAGGCCAAGGACAGCGGCTGCTGGCTCGGCTTCTCCGTCTATCCGGACACCAAGATGGACGAGGAGCGCATGGTCGCGATCCTGCGCTCGTACGGGCCCGAGCAGGTCCTGGTCAACTCCGCCGCCGACTGGGGGAAGAGCGACCCCCTCAAGACCCGCAAGGTCGCCGACCTGATGCTGGCCGAGGGCTTCAGCGGGGACGACGTCGACCGGGTGCTGTGGCGCAACCCCGTCGCCTTCTACGCGCTCAGCGGCCGCCTCGCCCTGGACGTCACGGTCACGGACACCACCCACGAGGGCAACTCCGTCCTGCGCGGCGCTCCGAGGGACGACGGCCACGAGCCGGCCGGTGCCCCGGCCGCGGAGGTGTGAACCATGCGCTTCCGCCACCCCGACGGCTCCACCGTCCACCTCGCCTACTGCACCAACGTCCACCCCGCCGAAACCCTCGACGGCGTCCTCGCCCAGCTCCGCGACCACTGCGAACCCGTCCGCCGCCGCCTCGGCCGCGACCGCCTCGGCATCGGACTGTGGCTCGCCAAGGACGCCGCCCGCGCCCTGGTCACCGACCCGTCCGCGCTGCGCGGCCTGCGCGGCGAACTCGACCGGCGCGGCCTGGAGGTCGTCACCCTCAACGGCTTCCCCTACGAGGGCTTCGGCGCGCAAGAGGTCAAGTACCGCGTGTACAAGCCGGACTGGGCTGATGCCGAACGCCTCGACCACACCACCGCGCTGGCCCGCGTCCTCGCCGCACTGCTGCCCGACGACGTCACCGACGGCAGCGTCTCCACCCTGCCACTGGCCTGGCGGACCGCCTACGACGAGCCGGGCGCCGAGGCCGCCCGCACCGCCCTGCTCACCCTCGCCGAACGCCTCGACGCGCTCGAGGAACTGACCGGCCGCTCCATCCGTGTCGGCCTGGAACCGGAACCCGGCTGCGTCGTGGAGACCACCCACGACGCCGTCGCCCCGCTGACCTCGATCGCCCACCACCGGATCGGCATCTGCGTCGACACCTGCCATCTCGCCACCTCCTTCGAAGATCCGCACACCGCCCTCGACGCGCTCGCCGCGGCCGGCGTCCCCGTCGTCAAGTCCCAGCTCTCGGCTGCCCTGCACGCCGAGCACCCGCATCTGCCCGAGGTCCGCGAGGCCCTCGCCGCCTTCGCCGAACCCCGCTTCCTGCACCAGACCCGCACAGCCACCGCCACCGGACTGCGCGGCACCGACGACCTCGGCGAGGCCCTGAGCGGCGGCGCCCTGCCCGACGGCGGGCCCTGGCGCGCCCACTTCCACGTCCCGCTGCACGCGGCCCCCGCCGCGCCCCTCACCTCCACACTTCCCGTACTCAAGGCCGCCCTGGCCCGGCTCGTTGGCGGCCCGAGCCCGCTCACCCACCACCTGGAGGTCGAGACCTACACCTGGCAGACCCTGCCGCCCGAGCTGCGCCCGCGTGCCCGCGCTCAGCTCACCGACGGCATCGCCGCAGAACTCACCCTTGCCCGTGACCTGTTGACGGACCTCGGCCTGAAGGAGCTGCCATGAGCCCCCACCCCTCAGGCACAGGCCCCACCCCGCTCCTCGTGCTCGACATCGTCGGCCTCACCCCCCGTCTCCTGGACCACATGCCCCACCTCAAGGCGCTCGCCCGGTCCGGCTCCCAGGCACCGCTCGGCACCGTGCTGCCCGCCGTCACCTGCGCCGCCCAGTCGACCTTCCTGACCGGCACCCTCCCGTCGGAGCACGGCATCGTCGGCAACGGCTGGTACTTCCGCGAACTCGGCGACGTCCTGCTCTGGCGCCAGCACAACGGACTCGTCGCCGGAGACAAACTCTGGGACGCCGCCCGCCGCGCGCACCCCGGCTACACGGTCGCCAACATCTGCTGGTGGTACGCCATGGGTGCCGACACCGACATCACCGTCACCCCCCGTCCCATCTACTACGCCGACGGCCGCAAGGAACCCGACTGCTACACCCGGCCCGCCGCGCTGCACGACGAACTGACCGGGGAACTCGGCACGTTCCCCCTCTTCCACTTCTGGGGCCCCGGCGCGGACCTCGTCTCCAGCCGCTGGATCATCGGCGCCGCCCGGCACATCATGCGCACCCGGCAGCCCGATCTGACGCTGTGCTACCTCCCTCACCTCGACTACGACCTGCAGCGCTTCGGACCCGACGACCCGCGCTCCCTGAAGGCGGCCACCGACCTGGACACCGCCCTGGCCCCGCTCCTGGACGACGCCCGCGCGCAGGGCCGCACCGTCGTCGCGCTGTCCGAGTACGGCATCACCCGCGTGCACCGGCCTGTCGACATCAACCGCGCCCTGCGCCGCGCCGGTCTGCTGGAGGTGCACACGCAGGACGGCATGGAGTACCTCGATCCGATGGTGTCCCGTGCCTTCGCGGTCGCCGACCACCAGATCGCCCATGTGTACGTGCGCCGTCCCGAGGACCTCGACGCGACGAGGGCGGCCCTCGACGGCCTGCCCGGCATCGAGCAACTCCTCGACGACGAGGGAAAGAAGACACATCACCTCGACCATCCGCGCGCCGGCGAACTGGTCGCCGTGGCGGAGCCGGACGCCTGGTTCACGTACTACTACTGGCTCGACGACGCCCGCGCGCCCGACTTCGCACGGCTCGTCGACATCCACCGCAAACCCGGCTACGACCCGGTCGAACTCTTCATGGACCCCCTCGACCCCTACGTCAAGGTCAAGGCTGCCGCCGCGCTGGCGCGCAAGAAACTCGGCATGCGCTACCGCATGGCGGTCGTGCCTCTGGATCCCTCACCTATTCGCGGCAGCCACGGCCGCCTTCCCGCGAGCGACGACGACGGTCCGCTCCTCATCTGCTCCACCCCCCGCGCTGTCGGCGACCGCGTCGCGGCCACCGACGTGAAAGCACTCCTGCTCCAACTGGCCGGTCTGTCCTGACTGGTCCCAAGTGAAGCACTCACCACTGACAACGCCGTCCGACACCGAGGAGTTCCAGGCATGAGCCGCATCTCCCAGCCCGACCCCGAACTGACCCACCGCCTCAGCAGACGAGGCATGCTCGGCGTGGCGGCCGGCGCCACCGCCGCCGCCCTGCTCGGCGCCGCCGCGACCCCCGCGACAGCCACCACCGGCACCGCGTCCGCCACCGGCACTGGCACCGCGGGCCGCGGCCGCCCCGTCCTGCCGCCCGGCCGGCTCGGCATCCAGCTGTACAGCCTGCGCGACAAGGTCTCCACCCTCGGATTCGCCCCCGTCTTCGCCGAACTGGAGAAATACGGCTACGACGAGGTCGAGTTCGCCGGCTACACCCAGGGCTCCGCCGGGCCCATCACCCTCGCCCAGCTCAAGCGGCTGGCCAGGAACCACGGCCTGAACCCGATCGGCAGCCACGTCGGCTACTACTCCAGCGACCCCAACGCCTACACCTTCGCCCAGAACCTCACCAAGGTCCTCGACGACGCCGAGGCCCTCGGCCTCAAGCACATCGGCACGGCCGCCGGACCCTTCCGCTACGGCTCCACCGTCGACGCCTGGAGGCGCGCCGCTGAGGACTTCAACACCTACGGAGCCGCGGCCAGGGCGCGCGGCATGAAGTTCTACCAGCACAACCACTCCGAGGAGTTCTCCTTCGCCGGCGACGACCCCAAGGTCCGGCTCTACGACGTCCTGCTCGCCGAGACCGACCCCGACCTGGTCTACCTGGAGATGGACATCTACTGGGCGTACGTGGGCCAGTTCCGCTTCTCCAAGCGGCCCGACGGCACGCCCGCACCCTTCGAGCCGCTCGACTACGTCCTGCAGCAGCCGCACCGCTACCCGCTCTTCCACGTGAAGGACGGCGTCAGCGAACCGTCGAACCCCTACGGTTACCGCATGGTCGACGTCGGCGACGGAGACATCGACTACCAGCGCTTCATCTCCGCCGTCACCCGGCTGCGCGGGCACCGCCTCGCCCACCACTGGCAGGCCGAGCACGACAACCCGGCCGAGTCCTTCACGTTCGCCCGCCGCTCCAGCGCGCACCTGCACTCCCTGCGAGAGAAGTGCTGACGGACGTACGTACGACATGAGGAGGCCCTCCCCGAGGCGGGGAGGGCCTCCTCACGCAGCGGACCGGTCAGGCCGCGGGCTGCGGCACCGCCGCCCGCCCCCGGCTGCCGCAGCGGCGACACGTCACGCCGTCTCCTCGCCGAGCGGGTGCGGGTTCGGGGCGATGTGCTTGGCCCTGGGCCGTCCCGGCGGGTGCAGGAACATGGCCACGAAGCCCGCGAAGAGGGAGATCGAGCCGGCCAGGACGAACGCGCCGGCGTAGTCCCAGGCCCCCACGACCACGGCGCCCATACCGGAGCCCAGCAGGCCGGAGACCAGCTTCGACGAGTACACCAGGCCGTAGTTGGAGGCGTTGTTGTTCTCCCCGAAGTAGTCGGCGGTCATCGCCGCGAACATCGGGAAGATGGCGCCGCCGCCGAAGCCGGAGATCGACGAGAACAGCAGGAACAGCGGCAGGTTGCCGATGTTCCCGGAGAACAGGATGCCGTACTGGGACAGGCCCAGGACGATGCAGACGAAGATCAGGCACTGCTTGCGCCCGTACCGGTCGGAGAGCCAGCCGATGACACCGCGCCCGGTGCCGTTCACGATCGCCTTCAGGGACATCGCGGTCGCCACGATGCCGCCCGCGAAGCCCGCCTCGTCACCGAACGGCACCTGGAAGGCGATACCGAAGATGTTCACACCCGAGGTGCACAGCAGGCAGAACCACATGAGGGCCACCCGCCCGGTCCGCCACGCCTCCAAGGGGGTGTACTGGTGCACGGCCGGGGGGTTCTTCTCCAGCGCGCGCCGGGCGCGCGCGTCGTCGGGCTTCTTGAGCGGGTCGACGTCGGCCGGCCACCAGTTCTTCGGCGGGTCCTTGAAGAAGTGGCCCGCCACCGCCACGACGGCCGCCAGGAAGACACCGACGCTGACCAGCACCCAGCGGAAGTTGGTCAGGTCCATGTAGCCGGTGAAGAGGAAGACGAACGGCACGGAACCGTAGGCGAAACCGCCGTTCACGAAACCCGTCTTGCCGCCCTTGCGCTCCGGATACCACTTGGCGACCATGTTCACGCACGTCGCGTAGACCATGCCCGCGCCCATGCCGCTGAACATGCCGAACCCGATGTACGCGACGATCACATGCGGCGCGAAGGCGAGCGAGAGATACCCCAGCAGCGTGCCGAGCGCGCCGCACATCATCGCCCAGCGGGCGGGGAGTTTGCCGCTCTCGCGCAGCTTGCCCGCGGGGAAGGCCACGGCCGCCTGGAAGAAGACCCAGACGCCCAGCATCCAGAAGATGTGGGAACTGCTCCAGCTGTGGGCCCTGTGCAGAGTGTCCTCGGCGGACGCGAAGGCGTACTCGGCCGAGCTGATGCCCATCATGCCCACCCACGGCAGGATGACCATCCACTTGCGCTTGCGGCCCATGATGTCGATGTCGGTCTCACCGAGGCGGTAGACGCGTCCGTTCGCGTCGGTCACCTCTCGGTAGGGAACCGTTGCCGGTAGATCGGTCGTTGTCATGTCGGTTGCACCCCTTGCGTCGAAAGTTCTGGCCAGCGCCCCCTGTCCAATGCCTTTCGTGCGCGCGCGGGTCCCGGGGGCCGGCCGGCGCGCACCGCCGGGCGGGCCCCCGCTCCCTCACCTCATGAACCGCCCCCCAACAACCCGGCCGCCCGCGCCCAGCGGTACTTCGCGCCGAGCACCGCCACCGGCCTCTCGGTCGTGTACGGGTACGCCACGACGCCCCGCTCGAAGAGGTACTGACAGGCTTCCTCGACCTCCACGTCACCTGCGAGCGAGGCCACCACGGGCTTGGCGATGCCGCGCTCCCGGAACTCGGCCACCACGCGCGCGGTGAGCTCGGCGAAGACCATGGGAGGCGTGACGATGGTGTGCCAGTAGCCGAGGACCAGCGCGTGGATCCGCGGGTCCTCCAGACCCAGCCGGATCGTCGCCTCGTACGTCGACGGCGGCTCGCCCCCGGTGATGTCCACCGGGTTGCCCGCGGCGCCGAAGGGCGGGATGAACCTCCGGAACGCCTCGTCCAGGTCCGGCGGGATCTCCATCAGCGACAGCCCGTTGTCGGTGACGGCGTCCGAGAGGAGCACACCGCTGCCGCCCGCCCCCGTGATGATCACGACGTTGTCGCCCCGGGGGGTGGGAAGCACCGGCAACGCGCGCGCGTACTCCAGCATGTCGTTCAGCCCGGGCGCCCGGATCACCCCGGCCTGGCGCAGGATGTCGTCGTACACGGCATCGTCGCCGGCCAGGGCGCCGGTGTGGGAGCCGGCGGCCTTGGCACCCGCCGCCGTACGCCCCGCCTTGAGCACCACGACCGGCTTCTTCGGCACGGTCGCCTGTGCGGCCCGTACGAAGGCACGACCGTCCTTGAGGTCCTCCAGGTGCATCGCGATGCACTCGGTGTGCGGGTCCTCCCCGAACCAGGTGAGCAGATCGTCCTCGTCCAGGTCGGACTTGTTGCCGAGCCCCACGATCGCCGACACGCCCGTCTTCGTGGTGCGCGCGAAGCCCAGGATGGCCATCCCGATGCCGCCCGACTGCGAGGTGAGCGCCACCCCGCCCCGCACGTCGTACGGGGTGCAGAACGTGGCGCACAGGTCCTGCCACGTCGAGTAGTAGCCGTAGATGTTCGGCCCGAGCAGCCGGATGCCGTACCGCTCGGCGATCGCCACGATCTCCGCCTGGAGTTCGTGCTCGCCGGTCTCCGCGAACCCGGAGGGGATCAGCACGGCGTTCGGGATCTTCTTGCGTCCCACCTCCTCCAGGGCGGCGGCCACGAACTTGGCGGGGATCGCGAAGACCGCCACATCCACCTCACCGGGAACCTCGGTGACACTCTTGTACGCCTTGCGGCCCAGAATGTCATCGGCCTTGGGGTTCACCGGGTGGATGTCTCCGGCGAAACCGCCGTCGACGAGGTTGCGCATCACCGAGTTGCCGATCTTGCCCTGCTCGTTGGAGGCGCCGATCACGGCGACCGCGCCGGGCTGCATCAGCCGCCGCATGGACGTGAGGATCTCCTCACGGGAGTACGTACGACGCGGTGCCGGCTGCTTCTCGGCGAGGATCACCCGGATGTCGGCCGCGACGGCCCCCTCCGCCGTCGCGATCACCGGGTTGAGGTCCACCTCGGCGATCTCCGGGAAGTCGGCGACCAGTTGGGACACCCGGCGGATCTGCTCGGCGACCGCCCACCGGTCCACGCCCGCCTGTCCCCGCACACCGCGCAGGATCTCCGCCGCCCGGATCGAGTCCAGCATGGACAGCGCCTCGTCCGCGTCGACGGGGGCGAGCCGGAAGGTGACGTCCCTGAGGACCTCGACGAGCACCCCGCCGAGCCCGAAGGCCACCACCTTCCCGAACGTGGGGTCGGTCACCGCGCCGACGATGACCTCCTGCCCCTGGGGCAGCAGCTCCTGGATCTGCACGCCCTCGATGCGCGCCTCGGGGCTGTACGCGCGCGCCTTCTCGACGATCCTGTGGAAGGCCGCGCGGACGTCGGTGGCGCCCTCCACCCCGACGACGACTCCGCCGGCGTCGGTCTTGTGCAGGATGTCGGGGGAGACGATCTTCATCACGACGGGACCGCCGAGGCGCGCCGCGCAGGCCACCGCCTCGTCGACGTCCCGCGCCAGCTCCTCGCCGGGTACGGCGATCCCGTAGGCGTCGGCGAGCACCTTGCCCTCGGGTGCGGTCAGCGCGGTCCGTCCCTCGGCCCGCACGGAGTCGAGGAGCGCACGCACGCGCAGCACCCGGTCTTCGGCCATCACGTCAGATCACTCCGTTCGACTTGAGCAGGCGCAACTCCTCGTCGCCGAGGCCCAGCTCACCGACGTAGACCTCCTCGTTGTGCTCGCCGAGCAGCGGTGAACTGGTCACCTCGACGGGGGAGTCGGAGAGCTTGAGGGGGCTGCCGACGGTCACGAACTCGCCGCGCTCGGGGTGGGGGACGCGTACCACCATCTGGTTGGCGGCGAGCGACTGGTCCTCGATGATCTCCTTGGTGGACAGGATCGGCCCGCACGGGATGTTGTGCGCGTTGAGCCGCTCCAGCACCTCCCACTTGGGCAGCGTGGAGGACCACTCCTCGATCAGCTGGAACATCTTGTTCAGCTTGGGCAGGCGGGCCTCGGGAGTCGCCCACTCGGGGTCGTCGGCCAGTTCGGGCCGGCCGATGAGCTCGCTGATCGGCTTCCAGCCGACGGGCTGCACGATGACGTACACGTAGTCGTTGGGGCCGCCCGGCGCGCACCGGACCGCCCAGCCGGGCTGGCCGCCGCCGGAGGCGTTGCCGGAGCGGGGAACCTCGTCGCCGAAGTCCTCGTTGGGATATTCGGCGAGTGGACCCTGGGCCAGGCGCTGCTGGTCGCGCAGCTTCACCCGGCAGAGGTTGAGCACCGCGTGCTGCATGGCCACGTTCACCCGCTGCCCGCGCCCGGTCCGCTCCCGCTGCAACAGCGCCGCGAGGATGCCCGCCACGGCGTGGACGCCCGTGCCCGAGTCCCCGATCTGGGCCCCCGTCGCCAGCGGCGGCCCGTCCTCGAAGCCGGTGGTCGACATCGACCCGCCCATGGCCTGCGCGACGACCTCGTACGCCTTGAAGTTGGTGTACGGGCCCTCGCCGAACCCCTTGATGGAGGCGTAGACGATCCGTGGATTGATCTTCTTGATGCGGTCCCAGGTGAACCCCATCCGGTCGACCGCGCCCGGCCCGAAGTTCTCGACCATGACGTCGGCGCGCCGGATCAGCTCGGTGAGGATCTCCTTGCCGCGCTCGGTCTTGGTGTTCAGCGTGATGCTCCGCTTGTTGCAGTTGAGCATCGTGAAGTAGAGGGAGTCGACGTCCGGCAGGTCACGCAGCTGCTTGCGCGTGATGTCACCGGTCGGCGCCTCCAGCTTGATGACGTCCGCGCCGAGCCAGGCGAGGAGCTGGGTCGCGGAGGGTCCGGACTGGACGTGCGTCATGTCCAGGACGCGGATGCCGTCGAGAGCCCTGGTCGAGGTCTGGGTCATGCCAAGTGCTCCTCACTTGTACATGGTCTGGTTCATGGTTCCGGGGGCGTACGCGTCCGGGTCGACCCAGACGTTGATCAGCGACGGCTTCCCGGACTCGCGGGCGCGCCGCAGCGCCGGCCCGATGTCGGCGGGGTCGCGGACCTCCTCGCCGTAACCGCCCAGCATCTGGGCGAACTTGTCGTAGTGGACGTCGCCGAGGGTGTTGCCGACCCGCTCGCGTTCCTTGCCGTACTTGGCGGCCTGGCCGTAGCGGATCTGGTTCATCGAGGAGTTGTTGCCGACGATGCCGACGAACGGCAGGTCGTAGCGGACGAGGGTCTCGAAGTCCCAGCCGGTCAGGGAGAACGCGCCGTCGCCGAACAGGGCGACGACCTCCTTGTCGGGCCGGGCCTGCTTGGCGGCGAGCACGAACGGGACGCCGACCCCGAGGGTGCCGAGCGGGCCCGGGTCCATCCAGTGCCCGGGCGACTTGGGCTGGACGACCTGCCCGGAGAAGGTGACGATGTCGCCGCCGTCGCCGATGTAGATCGAGTCCTCGGTGAGGAAGTCGTTGATCTCGCTGACCAGACGGTAGGGGTGGATGGGTGAGGCGTCCGACCTGAGCTGCGGCAGCCGCTTCTCCAGGGCGGTCTGCTCGGCAGCGCGCAGTTCGTCCAGCCACTCCTTGCGCTTGGACGCACCACCGTTGACGCGTCCGGAGGCCGCCTCGGTCACCGACTTGAGCACGAGCCCCGCGTCGCCGACGATCCCGAGGTCGATGTCCCGGTTCTTGCCTACGGTCCGGTAGTCGAGGTCGATCTGCACGACCGCCGCGTCCGGCGAGAGCCGCTTGCCGTAGCCCATGCGGAAGTCGAAGGGCGTACCGACGATGACGATGACGTCGGCGTTGGAGAACGCGTACCGGCGCGAGAGCTGGAAGTGGTGCGGGTCGCCCGGCGGCAGGGTGCCGCGCCCGGCGCCGTTCATGTACGCGGGGATGTTGAGGGTGCGGACGAGCTCGATGGCGGCCTCGGTGCCCCGCGTCGTCCACACCTGGCTGCCGAGCAGGATGGCCGGCTTCTCGGCGTGCACCAGCAGGTCGGCGAGCCTCTCGATCGCCTCGGGGTCACCGGCCGAGCGGGTGGAGGCGCGGTAGGCGCCGGACTTCGGCACACGCGCCTTGGCCACGGGCACCTTGGCGTCCAGCACGTCGCGCGGGATCTCCAGGAAGGCGGGCCCGGGCGCTCCGTGGTAGCACTCGCGGAACGCCATCGACACCATGTCCGCCGCGCGCGCCGTGTCCGGCACGGTCGCCGCGAACTTGGTGATGGGGTTCATCATGTCGACGTGCGGCAGGTCCTGCAGGGACCCCATCTTGTGCTGCGTGAGGGCGCCCTGGCCGCCGATCAGCAGCATCGGGGACTCCGCGCGGAAGGCGTTGGCGACCCCGGTGACGGCGTCGGTCGTCCCCGGCCCCGCGGTGACCACCGCGCAGCCCGGCTTTCCGGTGATGCGGGCGTACCCGTCGGCGGCGTGGGCGGCGACCTGTTCGTGGCGGACGTCGACGACCTCGATGCCCTCGTCGACGCAGCCGTCGTAGATGTCGATGATGTGGCCGCCGCACAGGGTGTAGATGCGGTCGACCCCCTCGGCCTTGAGGGCCTTGGCGACGAGATGACCGCCGGAGATGACGTCCTGGGTGTCGTCGGGCATGGCGAAGTCCTGTCCCTTCATAGGGGGGTGGGAACGCTCTCGCGGTACATTGCATACAGTCGACGAATACTGTATGAAGCTTGTTATCCCGCATCCGGTGGGTGGTGTCCAGGGGGCGTGCGGCACTTTTAGGTCAGGAGCCGGAATGGACCTGTACGAGCACCAGGCAAGGCAACTGTTCGAGGAATACGGCGTCTTGGTCCCCCGGGCGGAGGTGACCGACTCGTCGCGACAAGCGCGCGTCATCGCCCGCGGGCTGGGCGGACGGGTCGTGGTGAAAGCCCAGGTGAAGACCGGTGGCAGGGGCAAGGCCGGCGGCGTGAAGCTCGCGGCGGACCCGGCCGCCGCCGAGCTGACGGCCCGCCAGATGCTCGCCATGGACATCAAGGGCCACCCGGTCCGCAGCGTCATGGTCGCCGAACCCGTCGACATCGACCGGGAGTTCTACGTCTCCTACGTACTCGACCGGGCGGCGGGCCGCTTCCTGGCGATCGCCTCGGCGGAGGGCGGCATGGACATCGAGGAGGTCGCCGCCACTCGTCCCGAGGCCGTCGCACGCATCCCGATCGACCCCGCGCAGGGCGTCACCTCGGCGAAGGCGGCAGAGATCGCCGAGGCGGCCGGACTGCCGGCGCAGACCGTCGACGTCCTCGTACGGCTGTGGGAGGTCCTGGTCCGCGAGGACGCCCTCCTCGTCGAGGTCAACCCGCTCGTCCGCACGCGACAGGGCCGCGTCATGGCCCTCGACGGCAAGGTCACCGTGGACGGCAACGCCCGCTTCCGGCAGGCCCGGTGGGGCGCCGACGAGGCCGGGCACGCCGACCCGCTGGAGGCGGCGGCCGCCGCCAAGGGCCTCACCTACGTCAAGCTGGACGGCGAGGTCGGTGTCATCGGCAATGGCGCCGGGCTCGTCATGTCGACCCTCGACGTGGTCGCCGGCTGCGGGGCGCGTCCCGCCAACTTCCTCGACATCGGTGGCGGTGCGAGCGCCCGGACCATGGCCGACGGACTGTCGGTCATCCTCTCCGACCCGGCCGTGAAGTCCGTCCTCGTCAACGTCTTCGGCGGCATCACCGCCTGCGACGCGGTCGCCGACGGCATCGTACGGGCCCTGGACGACGTGCGGTTGACCAGACCGCTCGTCGTACGCCTCGACGGCAACAACGCGGCCCGGGGCCGCGCCATCCTCGAGGAACGCGCCCATCCGCTGGTCCAGCAGGTCACCACCATGGACGGCGCCGCCCGCCGCGCCGCCGAACTCGCCACCACAGCCTGAGGAGACGGGACATGGCGATCTATCTCACCAAGGAGAGCAAGGTCCTCGTCCAGGGCATGACCGGAGGCGAGGGAATGAAGCACACCCGGCGCATGCTCGCGGCCGGCACCGACGTCGTCGGCGGCGTCAACCCCCGCAAGGCCGGCCGCACCGTCGACTTCGACGACCGCGCGGTGCCCGTCTTCGGGTCGGTCGCCGACGGCGTGCGGGAGACCGGCGCCGACGTCACCGTCGTCTTCGTGCCGCCCGCCTTCACCAAGGCGGCCGTCGTCGAAGCGGTGGACGCGGGCATCGGCCTCGCGGTCGTCATCACCGAGGGCGTCCCCGTCCACGACTCCGTCGCCTTCACGTCGTACGCCAGGACCAAGGGCACCCGGGTCATCGGCCCCAACTGCCCGGGACTGATCACCCCCGGTCAGTCCAACGCGGGCATCATCCCGGCCGACATCACCAAACCGGGCCGCATCGGCCTGGTGTCCAAGTCGGGCACCCTCACCTACCAGCTCATGTACGAACTCCGCGACATCGGCTTCTCCACCTGCGTCGGCATCGGCGGCGACCCGGTCGTCGGCACCACCCACATCGACGGCCTCGCCGCCTTCCAGGACGACCCCGACACCGAACTGATCGTCCTGATCGGCGAGATCGGCGGCGACGCCGAGGAGCGCGCGGCGGCCCACATCCGCGAGCACGTCACCAAGCCGGTCGTCGGCTACGTCGCCGGCTTCACCGCACCCGAGGGCAGGACGATGGGACACGCGGGCGCGATCGTGTCCGGTTCGTCCGGCACGGCGCAGGCGAAGAAGGAGGCGCTGGAGGCGGTCGGTGTCCGGGTCGGCAGGACCCCGACCGAGACGGCCCGGCTGGTGCTCGACGCACTCACCGGCCCGGCGTGACGCCCCGCGTGGGGGACGCGCCGACCGCGGCGTCCCCCACGGCGTCACCGACTCCCTCCCCTCCCGTACGACGTCCCGCGCACGGCTGTGCGAACCGTGCGCCGGGACGAGCCATGCACTCCCGCCCGCCCGTCAACCACCCCTGCCCTTCCGAGGAAGGCCCCGCGGGTCCTTCCCCCTCGACTGTGCACCGTGAGCGGAGCAACCCCATGGCACCCACCCTCACCCTGAAGTCCGGCACCTCCTGGGCCGACGCCTGGCAGCGCTGCCTCGCCGTCGCCCCCGAGGCCTTCCGGGGCGACCGCGTCCTCAATCTCTGGAACGCCGCCTGGCAGGCGGACGGCCGGGTGCTGCCCGCCGTCAGCCCGGTCGACGGCAGCCCCATCGCGGGCCCGCCGCGGCTGGACCGGGCCACGGCCCACCAGGCCGTGCGCGCCTCGCTCGACCAGCACCGCGCCTGGCGGCACATCCCTCTGCCCGAACGCCGCGCCCGCGTCGCGGCCACCCTCGACGCCCTCACCCAGCACCGTGAATTGCTCGCGCTGCTGCTCGTCTGGGAGATCGGCAAGCCCTGGCGACTGGCGCAGGCGGACGTGGACCGGGCCGTCGACGGGGTCCGCTGGTACGTCGACGGCATCGAACCGATGGTCGCCGGACGGGCCCCGCTGGACGGGCCGGTGTCCAACATCGCGAGCTGGAACTACCCGATGAGCGTGCTCGTTCACGCGATGCTGGTGCAGGCACTGGCAGGCAACGCGGTCATCGCCAAGACCCCGACCGACGGCGGTGTCGCCTGTCTGACCCTGGCCTGCGCGCTCGCCGCCCGCGAGGAGATACCCGTGACCCTCGTCAGCGGCAGCGGAGGCGAGCTGTCCCAGGCGCTGGTGCGGGCGCCCGAGATCGGCTGCGTCTCCTTCGTCGGCGGCCGGGACACCGGCGCCGCGGTGGCCACGGCGGTCGCCGACCTCGGCAAACGGCACATCCTCGAACAGGAGGGACTCAACACCTGGGGCATCTGGAACTACTCGGACTGGGACGCGCTCACCGCGGTCGTCCCCCGGCTCTTCGACTACGGCAAGCAGCGCTGCACGGCCTACCCGCGTTTCGTCGTCCAGCGGCACCTGTTCGACGCGTTCCTGGCGGCGTACCTCCCGGCGGTCCGCACCCTCAGGGTCGGCCACCCGCTCGCCGTGGACAGGCGCGACGACCCCTACCCCGAGCTGGACTTCGGGCCGGTGATCAACGCGGCCAAGGCGAAGGAACTCACCGACCAGATCGCCGAGGCCGTCGACCGGGGTGCCGTCCCGCTGCACCGCGGCAACCCGGCCGAGGCCCGGTTCCTGCCCGGCCAGGACACCTCGGCGTATGTCCAGCCGGTCACGCTGCTCAACCCGCCCCGGTCCTCACCCCTCCACCACGCGGAACCCTTCGGCCCGGTCGACACCGTCGTCCTGGTCGACACGGAGGCCGAGCTGCTGGCCGCGATGAACGCCTCCAACGGCGCGCTGGTGGCCACGCTGTCCACGGACGACCGGGCGACCTACGAACGGCTGGCCCAGCAGATCCGCGCCTTCAAGGTCGGCCACGGCACGGCACGCTCCCGGGGTGACCGCGACGAGCTGTTCGGCGGCCTCGGCGCGTCGTGGCGTGGCGCGTTCGTCGGCGGCGAACTCCTCGTCCGGGCCGTGACCCGGGGCCCGGAGGGGGAGCGGTTGCCCGGGAACTTCCCGCACTACCAGCTGATGCCGTGAGCCGCCGGCTCGGGGCCTGATCGAGGCGGTCGGCGACCGCCGTGCGCAGACGTGCCGCGGGTGACCGGAACATCGCGTTCTGTGACACCACGAGGCCGTCGCTGCACCCGCCTGCCGACCGCCCTCGGCGCACGGAAACGCAGGTGAAAGGCGCTCCGAAACCTTGGTATGGTTGTCCGTGTCGCCGCCGGGAACGCCGGCAAGGCGGCACACACCTGGTCCGGGTGGCGGAATGGCAGACGCGCTAGCTTGAGGTGCTAGTGCCCTTTATCGGGCGTGGGGGTTCAAGTCCCCCCTCGGACACCACGCGATACGCGGCGCAACAGTCAGACGAGTGGTGGTCGAGAGGTCTCGACCACCACTTTCTGCTGTCCGGGGTGACAGCCCGACGAGGCACGTACGCGCACGCACCCACGCCCAGCCGTGCACCGGCGGTATCGGTCAGCGCTCCCATCGCCAGTCGCCCGGTTCGGCCGCCGCCGTGGTGCCTGCCGGGGTGACCCGGCGATAGGCGGCGCGGGCGTGCGCCAGGCGGGCCAGTGCCGTGCCGAGCAGGGCCGCGGTGAGCAGGCAGCCCAGCCAGAACGTGTCGCGGTGCCCGATCCAGCTGAGGGTGCCCACGGGCGGGACGGCGAATCCGTTCAGGAATAACCAGCACAGCAGGGCGGTGCCGGGGGCAGCGACGAAGCGTGCGTGCATGCCCAGCAGGGCGGCCAGCAGGGAGAGCGCTGCCAGGGCGAACCCGGGCTGGGCGGGGCCCACGAGGGCGTTCTTGAGCGCCACCAGCACCAGTGCGCCGCCGAAGGCCGTGGCCCAGACCAGCGGAGTGGCGACGGGATGGGGAACGGGCCGGGCCGCGGTGCCGACCGACACCCACTCGATCATGCTGACGCTTCCTTCCGGTCCTCCGCGCGATGAGCGGACGCCGGTCGTCCCTGCGGCGAGGACCCTGACGCGGATTGTTCCACCGGGCCCCGCCCGGGCCGGCGCCGGCCCGGGCGGGGCCCTCGGCAGCGTGCCATCGACCACCGCACGGAGGGAACGCCCGAACCGGACAGGAGGCGTCGCCGTCACCACGCCATCTCGTCGAGCAACGCGGCCGCGTCCGGTTCCGGGGCGCGGCCGAGGGTCTGTTCGGCCCAGATCACCTTTCCGTTCGCCACGTAGCGGGTGCCCCACCGGTCCGCGAACTGCGACACGAGGAACAGGCCGCGTCCTCCCTCGTCGGTGGTGGCCGCGCGCCGCAACCGGGGCGAGGTGTTGCTGCCGTCCGACACCTCGCAGACCAGGGTGCGGCCCAGCAGCATCCGGACCCGTACGGGCGGAGCGCCGTACCGGATGGCGTTGGTCAGGAGCTCGCTGAGGATCAGCTCCGTGGTGAAGGACACCTCCTGGAGCCCCCAGCCGTCCAGTCGGTGGTTCACGTCCGTCCGGACCCGGGAGACGGCCATCGCATCGAACGGCACGTCCCAGGCCGCGACCCGGGACGGGTCGAGCAGCCGTGTCCGGGCCACCAGCAGCGCCACGTCGTCGCTCGGGTGCCCGGGCAGCATCGTCTCCATCACCGCCCGGCAGGTCTCCTCCGGTGTCTGCTCCGGACGGGCCACGGCGGAGGTGAGCAGCTCCAGGCCCTCGTCGATGTCCCGCCTGCGGTCCTCCACCAGGCCGTCGGTGAACAGCACGAGCCGACTGCCCTCGGGCAGCTTCAGCTCACCTGTCTCGAAGGGATGCCCGCCCACTCCCAGGGGCGGCGACAAGGGGATGTCGGGGAAGGACACCCGGCCCCGGGGATCCACCATGGCAGGTCCGATGTGACCGGCGCGGGAGAGGACGCAGTGCCCGTTGACCGGGTCGTAGATCGCGTACAGGCAGGTGGCGCCCGTGACCGGCGCGCCGTCGGGATGGGCGCTCGCCATCTGGGTGTCCAGCCGCGTCACCATCTCGTCGAGGTGGCCGAGCAGCTCGTCCGGGGGCAGGTCCAGCGAGGAGAAGTTCAGCACCGCGGTCCGCAGCCTGCCCATCGTCACCGCGGCGTGCAGCCCGTGCCCCACGATGTCGCCGACCACCAGCGCCACCCGGAAGCCCGGCAGCGGAATGACGTCGAACCAGTCGCCGCCCACACCGGCCTGCGCCGGCAGATAGCGCCAGGCGACCTCCAGCGCGTCCTGGTCCGGAAGGTCCCGGGGCAGCAGGCTGCGCTGCAGGGTCACGGCCATGGCGTGCTCGCGGGAGTACCGGCGCGCGTTGTCGATGGCGACGGCCGCCCGGGCCACCAGCTCCTCGGCGACCGCGACGTCCTCCTCCTCGAACGGGGGCGAGCCGGCGCCCCGCCAGAAGTTGACCATGCCGAGCACCACGCCCCGGGCCCGCAGGGGCACCGTGATCAGCGAGTGGATGCCGTAGTCCAGCGCCTCGCGGGCCCCCTCCGGGTCCTGGGCCCGCCAGTCCTGGGCGGTGTGCAGGTCGGGCACCAGGACGGCCTTGCCGCGGTGCAGCGCCGCCACGCTCGGCGTGTCGGCCACCACGAACTGGATCAGGTCTCCCACCGGCTGCAGCGGATGCCCGGCCCGCGACTCGCGCAGCGCGGTGCGCCGCATCCTTCTCACGGCGCCGGTGGGCTCCTCGCCGCGCAGCACGGAGTCGAGCAGCTCCACGGTCACGAAGTCCGCCATGCGCGGCACCGCCACCTCGGCGAGCTCCTCGGCGGTGCGCCGCACATCGAGCGTGGTGCCGATCCGCACCCCCGCCTCGTACAGCAGGGTCAGCCGTCCCCGCGCCTCCTCGGCCTGACCCGACAGGGCCCTCAGCTCCGTGGTGTCACGGAACGTGGCCACCAGGCCCTGCGCGCCGCCGTACGGAGCGGTCAGGCGGGTGTTCACCGCCAGCAGCCGCTCACCGGCCGGCAGGACCTCGTCGGACACGGGCTCGGCCGACAGCAGCAGCCGCGTCAGGCGGGGGCTCAGGCCCAGCTCCGAGACCTGCCGCTGGTCGGCGTCGTCCGGCAGGGCCAGCAGGCGGCGCGCCTCGTCGTTGGCGAGCAGCAGCCGCCCGTCGCCGCCGACGATCAGAACGCCTTCACGCACCGCGTGCAGCACGGCGTCGTGGTGCTCGAACATCCGTGTCATCCCGGCGGGGCCCAGACCGTGCGTCTGGCGGCGAAGTCGCCGGCTGACCAGGGCCGTGCCGCCGGTCGCGAGCGCCAGCGCCAACGCCGCCGACGCCAGCATCATCGGCACCTGCTCGTTCAGTACGTGCCCCAGGGTCTCGAACTGGATCCCGGCGCTCACCATCCCGATCACGCGCCCGCTCGCATCGGTCACGGGCACCACCGCGCGCACGGCCTCCTCCGGCTCGCCGTGGAAGGTCTCGGTGAACGTCTCTCCCGCGGCGGCCCGGCCGACGCCCTCGTCCTTCGTGCCGATCAGCCCGGGCACCGGGTCGGTGAGCCGCACGCCCTGCCTGTCCAGCACGGTGATGAAGTCGACGCCCGAGCCTCGCATGGCCCGCTCCGCCGCCGGTTGGAGCACGGCCGTCGGATCCGGCGACCGCAGCGCGTCCGCCGTGCCGGGCGCGTTCGCGAACGCCTGCGCCGCGGCGAGGGAACGGTTGACGGCGCCGTGCTCGCCGTCGTACCGCCCCTGCACGACCAGGGCGGCGACCGCCGCAGCGACGAGCACCAGCATGATCAGGACCTGGAGCAGGAAGACCTGCGCGGCGAGCGTACGGACGCCCAGGGACGGCGGGAGACGGCGTCCCGGGGATCGCCACGCCTCCGTACGGCGGGACGGGCCGGGGGACCGCCGTTCGCCGAACGCCGGCGCCGCCCTCGTCCGCGACCGGCGGAAACGTCCGATCATGTCCCATTTCTAGCACTGCGCCTCCTCCACGGGCGACCGGTGCGGCAGCCGTCCCGGCTCTCACGGCGGCAGTGCCCGGCGAGGTGGAGGAGGCCGCCCGGGCGGACCGCAGGAGTGCGCAGAAGGTCGTGGGGCTGCGCCCGAGTGCGGGATGCGTGCGGTCACTTCACAGAACGCACACGTCGCCTCATCAACCGTTTAAGTTTCAAGCGCTACGCTCACGAGCATTCGAGCGGCCGAGGGCGGCCATCCGCCGCGGCACTCGCTCACCCCCACCAGGCACAGGAGACTCGGTGTGCGTGACGGCGACGTAGTGGTGATCGGCGGCGGCTATGCGGGCGTCCGCCTGGCGAAACGGCTGGACGCGACAGCGCGGGTCACGCTGGTGGACCGCAAGGAGGTCTTCTTCCACCGCATCGCCTCGCTGCGCGCCGGTGTCCACCCCGAGTGGTCGATGACCCCCTTCATCCCGTACGACCGGCTGCTCCAGCACGGCCGTGTGATCGCGGGCAAGGTGGTCCGCATCGACACCGCCGAGCGGCAGGTGCTCCTGGCGACGGGCGAACGGCTCCCGTACGACGTCGTGGTGATCGCCACCGGCGCCGACTACCCGGAACCCGCCCGCTTCTCCGGCAGCACCGTCGAGGAGGCGGCCAAGTCGTTCGCCGAGCACCAGCAGAAGATCGCCGGCGCCGAGCACATCCTCGTCGTCGGCGGCGGGCCCTCCGGTGTCGAACTCAGCGCCGAGATCCGCCTGGCCCGGCCCGACGCCCGGGTCACGCTCGCCCACTCCGGGCCCGAGCTGCTGCACGCCACCGGCAGCGCGCGGGCCGGGCACAGGGCCCGCGCCTGGCTGGAGACCCACGACGTGGAGGTGCGGCTCGACTCCTTCATGTCCCCCGGAAACGACTACGGCACCTATCGCGACGCGCGGGGCAACGTCCTCGACGCCGACCTGTCCTTCTGGGCGACGGGCACCACCCCCAACACGCTCTGGCTGCGCCTGGCCGGACACGGCGACTGGCTGAACGGCAGCGGGCACGTCAAGGTCGACCGGACGCTCCGCGTCGAGGGGTGGCTGGACGTGTTCGCGGTGGGCGACGTCAACGACGTCAGCGAGCTGAAGGTCACCCCGGCCGCACTGGCCCAGGCCGACCTCGCCGCCCACAACATCCGCGCCCACCTGCGCGGTGCGGGCAAGCACCGCCGACAGCCCCGCCTCTACCGGCCGATGCAGCGCACCCCGCTCATCGTGCCGTTCGGACCGGCCGACGGCGTGACCATGCTGCCCGTGCCGGGCGGCGAGACCGCGGTCCTCGGCAGCCGCACCACGACCCTCACCAAGGCGAAGACCCTCATGACGCCCTACATGCGGCGGCAGCTCGGGTACACCGCCGCCTGAGCCCCGGAGAACCGGCAGCCCGTGAGGCGGTGAGAGGCCTCGACGGCGGCGGGGTTCCGTCGTCCGTCAGTCCGTCGGGCCCTGGCGCCGGATCCGGTCGGCGATCTCGCCGCGCTCCGTCTCCCACCAGGGCCGTACGAGTTCGGGTGCGGGCCCGGGGCCCGGCCGGCGCGCCGGCCCCCGTTCGGCCGCGGGCACGAGTTCCGCGTCCAGACGGCGGTCCAGAGCCGCCGCCCGGGCACGCTCGTGACGGGCCCACTGCACGAGCAGCGCGAGCAGGAAGGGCACCGCGACCAGTTCGGCGATGCCCAGCATCGCCCCGCCGCCGAGCTGCTGGTCGTACCGCGGATCCGGGGCCCAGCGCGGCGTGTGGTGCAGGTACCAGGCACTCGCGATCAGCGCGCCGTGGGTCATCACCACGATGCCCGGCACCGCGTCGACGATCCCGTCGAGGAACACCAGCGCGGCCCGGACCGGGTGGGTGCACCAGGCGGGCAGCGCCTGTTCGTGCGTGAGCACCGGCATCACGAACAGGCAGCCGGCCAGCAGCAGATGCAGATACATCAGCTCGTGCAGCCAGCCCACCCGCAGGGCGGTGGCGAAGTACGGCGTGAGATACACCGTCAGCTCCGTGGCCAGCACCAGGACCGTGCTGACCAGGGGGAAGGTGAGCAGCCGCACCACGCGTCCGGTCATGGCCCGCCTCAGCCGGGCCGAGGCCCGCTCCGGCAGCGCCAGCACCGCCAGACTCAGCGGATCCCCGAGGGCCAGGCCCAGCGGCACGACCAGGTCGAGCAGGACGTTCTGCACGGCGGCCGGCCAGAACAGCACGTGGTCGTACACGGCGAGCGCGGACATCGTCGCCACGGCCAGTCCGCCCAGCCCGAGCAGGGCGAACGCGGCGACGCGGCCCGGCGGCCAGCCCTCACCGCGCCGGCGCAGACGCAGCACACCCCAGCCGTACAGCGCGCCCAGGGCGGCCATCAGCAGCAGCGCCGGCACGTCCGTCTGCCACGAGGACAGCAGCCGGCCCCATGTCAGCTCGGGCGGCGCCGCCGTCGCGTCACCGGTCATGCGGTTCGTCCTTCCCCATCCGTGCGGGTCGTCCTCCCCGGTGCTGCGGGGAGTCCTCCTCGGCCCCGCGGAGCGCGCGCGTCGGCGTGACGCTAGCGGCGGGAGGTAAGGGCCGGGCGCGGGGCGTCTTACCCGTTCGGCCAAGCGACCCGGTTGTGCAGCCGGACCCAGGGCCGAGGCGCCTTCACGGCGCGGCCGACGGGGTAGGCGCCGACGCCGGTGAAGGTGCGGTAGGGAACACGCTGCGCGGGCCGCCGGCGTGCGGGGCCGCCCTGCGACCCCGCACGCCACAGGGCAGCCCCCAGGGCGAGCGCCCGTCGCCCTCACGCCGTGACGTCGATGGCGGCGGCCGCACGCGCCAGGGTGGGGACCACCACCGACGCCGCCGGTCAGGGATACGACACGACCGTCGACGGCACGGTGGCGGTCCCCGACGTCGGCGCTCCCGTGTCGTTGATGACGCACTCGTACTGCCCGTTGCCGCCCAGTGAGACGACGAGCAGGTCGTGGAAGCGCACGCCCGGCCTGGTCGGCGCGGCGAAGCCGTGGTGCTGGACGATGCCGGGGTCGACGTTGTAGTAGCAGTAGCTGCCCAGACCCCAGCCTTCGTGCTGGGTGACGTGGTCGCCGACCTTGTAGGCGGCGTACCCCTTGACCGGCCCGTTCTGGATGGCGGCCTGGTTCGGGGCGTCGTACGCCTTCTCGTTCTGGAAGAAGATCGTGCGGCCCCGCTCGCCGTTCCACTGCACGTCGTACTTGTTGAAGTGCTCCACGAACAGGCCCGTCGCGAGGACGTCCGCACCGTCGACGACCACCCCGTAGTCGGCCCGGTTGGTCTCCCAGCCGACGCCGTCGCCGTGGTCGGCGCGCCACACCCAGGTGTGGTCGACGATGGTGTGGCGGCTGTTGACGACCATGCTGGTCGTCGCCTTGCCGGGCCCCGCCCCGCCGATCCGGATGAACACGTCCTGCACCGTGACGGGGTTGGCCGAGTGGTCCCGGGACGCGCCCCGCGGGCCGACCTCGACCAGCGTCGCCGAGTTGACCGGCCCGGCGTCGACGAGGAAGCCGGCCAGCCGTACGCCCCCGACGTCGGCGACCTTCAGGGCGGTGACGCCGTTGTCGGCGATCAGCGTGGCGTATCCCAGGCCCAGTACGACCGTGTTGGCGCGGTTGACCCGGATGGGCTGGTCGACGTGGTAGATGCCGGGCGTCAACAGCAGGTGCAGGCCCTGGTCGAGCGCCTGGTTGAGGGTGGCCGCCGAGACGCCGGGGCGGGCGACGTAGAAGCGGGTCAGGGGCAGGGAGGTGCCGCGCGGTGTGCCGTTGCCCCAGGTCACACCCCGGGCACCGGTCCGCTTCTCCGGCAGGAACACACGGAACTCGTCGCCCTCGACGTACAGGAACGGCTTCTCCCGCGAGACCGGTGTCGTCTCCAGCGTGGTGTACGGCGGATTCGGGAAGCTCTGCGCGGGTGCTCCCTCGACGCCGGAGAACACCATGTTCCACACGCCGTTGAGCCAGCCGCCGATGACGCTGTCCCGCGTGTACCACTGCTGCTGCGAGTACGGGCCGATCTGGCCGTCGATCCGGCTGTCGGCGATGTAGCCGCCGCTGGCCCAGCCGTAGCCGGTGGGCGCCAGGTTGAGGCCGCCGCGCACGTGCATGCGGCGGAACGGGGCGGCCTGGGCGACGGCCCAGCGGTTGGTGCCGTTGGCCGGGACGAGGGCGAGGTTCTCCGCGGAACGCCAGAAGTTCTGCGTGGCGTTGCCGTCGAACCAGCCGGCGTCCACGGTCACATCGCCGTGGATCGTCGTGTCGTCGGGGGACAGGCCGAGCCCTGCGATGGAGGTGTAGAAGCCGAGTTGGGCGTTGAGCCCGTGGTAGGTGCCCGGCTTGAACAGCAGCGCGTAGCGGCCGGTGCCGAACTGGGCCGACTCCTGACGGGCGAAGACCTCGTCCAGCCTGGCCTGGATGCGGGGCGTGGACGGGTCGAACACGAGGACGTCGGGGCCGAGATCGCCGCCGCCCTGCAAGCGGCGCCGCTTCTTGTGCTTGGTGGGGGCTGCGGAGGCCGGTGCGGGCAGGGCCGCCAGCACGGGGGCGGCGGCCGCGGCGCCGAGGAGGGCCCGGCGGCCGATCGCCGAAGGCCGGGTGGACGGGGAGTCAGGGGGCATGGGGCGGCTCTCCTGGTTCAGGAAGTGAACGAGGTGGGGTGGTGGGAGCGCTCTCTCGCCGCTGAATGGTTCATCCGCGCAACAGCTGCGTCAAGGGGTGCGACCAGAGTTCCGACACTGCGTCAAACCTCTTGACGGATGGGCGGATCGCCGATTAAGTCACGTCGTAAATTAAGTCTTGAGGCACCCCGCCCACGCAGGGCGGCCACCCGCGAGGTACCGCTGTCGGCACCCGGTACCGGCACCTGCGTGAGACCCCCGTCCAGGGACCCGGCATCCCCAACTCCCCGAGGAGAGCCGCATGCCATCCCGCACCCCCCGCATCCCCGGCACCGCCCGCACCCCTCGCACTCTTCTGACCGCCCTCGCCGCGGCGGCCCTGCTGTTCACGGCCCCCGCGTTCGCGGCGCCCTCCCCCGAGGGGCAGGCCGCCGTGGCGGCCTGGGACACCGACCTGGCCGCAGCCGCCCACACCGCGGACCCGGCCGCCGTCACGGCCTCCGGCAGCGAGAACGCGGCCACCGCCCCCGGCCGCGCCTTCGACGGTGACGGCGCCACCCGCTGGTCCAGCGACTTCACCGACGACGCCTGGATCCGCGTCGACCTCGGCTCCACCGTCCGCATCCACCGGGTCGTCCTGGACTGGGAAGCGGCCTACGGCAAGCGCTACGTCCTGGAGGTGTCGAAGAACGGCACCGACTGGACACCCTTCTACACCGAGACGGCCGGCACCGGCGGCACGGTCACCGCCCACACCTACCCGCAGGAGGTCACCGGCCGCTACGTCCGCCTGCGAGGCATCGAACGCGCCACCCCGTACGGCTACTCGCTGTGGTCCTTCAAGGTCTACGGCGGCACCCCGGCCCCCGCCTCCAGCACCCGCGCCAACCTGGCCCTGCACCACCCGGCGTACGCCGACTACTACCAGCACGCGGGCAACGCACCGGCGTTCGTGACGGACGGCGGTTGGCCGGCCGACCTGAAGGCCGACGCGACGCGCTGGTCCAGCGACTGGAACGCCGACCGCTGGATCGCCGTAGACCTCGGCGCGACCTCGACGATCGACACGGTCGACCTGTACTGGGAGGCGGCCTACGCCGTCGACTACCGGCTCCAGGTCTCCGACGACAACCGCACCTGGCGCACGGTGTACCAGCCGTCCGCGTCACAGGTCGCCGCCCGCCGCGCTGACGTCAAGTCCCCCTCCGAGGCGGTGGGCCTGCACGACACCGTCCGCCTGCCCCAGCCCGTCACCGGCCGCTACGTCCGTGTGCTCGGCGTGGAACGCCGCTCCTTCCACAACCCGGCCCCGACGACGGCCCAGTTCGGATACTCCCTCTACGAGTTCCAGGTCTGGGGCACCGGGGGCAGCGCGTCGGCGGCGTACCCGCCCCTGCCCGGCGAGCAGCCGGGCACGTACCGCACCACCTTCTTCGACGACTTCACGACCTCCGCTCTCGACCGCGCCAAGTGGCGGGTGGTGCGCACCGGCACGGAGATGGGCTCGGTCAACGGCGAGGCCCAGGCGTACGTCGACTCCCCGGAGAACATCCGCACGGAGAACGGCAACCTGGTCCTCACCCCCAGGTACTGCAAGGGCTGCACCCGGGCGGGCGGCGCCACCTACGACTTCACCTCCGGCCGCATCGACACCCACACGAAGTTCGACTTCACCTACGGCCGGGTCAGCGCCCGTATGAAGCTCCCGGTCGGCGACGGCTTCTGGCCCGCGTTCTGGCTGCTCGGCAGCAACGTCGACGACCCGTCGGTGTCGTGGCCGTCCTCCGGCGAGACGGACATCATGGAGAACATCGGCTACGCCGACTGGACGAGCACCGCGCTGCACGGCCCCGGCTACTCGGCGGACGGCAACATCGGCGCACGCCAGGTCTACCCCGGCGGCGGCCGGGCCGACCAGTGGCACACCTACGCGGTGGAGTGGACCCCGACGGCGATGCGCTTCTCCGTCGACGACCGCCTGGTCCAGGAGACCACCCGCAACAAGCTGGAGTCGACGCGGGGGCAGTGGGTCTTCGGCCGCGACCAGTACGTCATCCTCAACTTCGCCCTGGGCGGCGCCTACCCGGCGGGCTGGAACAAGGTCACGAGCCCGTACTGGGGCCTGCCGCAGTCGAGCGTGGACCGGATCGCGGGCGGGGGAGTGCGGTTGGAGGTGGACTGGGTGCGGGTGGAGCAGAAGGGGTGAGCGGCGTGGGCGGGTGGCGTCGGGGTGACGCGGGGGCGGACGGAGCGGGTCGGCGGTGACGCAGGAGCGGGCGGAGCAGGTCGGGGGTCACGCGTGGGCGGCGGGCGAATCCGGTTGTCCGCCGCAACCGTCCCCTGTCAGGCTCCCGGCCATGCCCTCCTTCACCGCCCCCGACGGCACCACGATCGCCTACCACGTCACCGGAGACGGCCCGCCCCTGGTCTGCCTGCCCGGCGGGCCGATGCAGGACTCCGTCTACCTCGGCGACCTCGGAGGGCTGACCGCCCACCGCACCCTGATCCGCCTGGACCTGCGGGGCACCGGCCGGTCGGCGGCACCCCAGGACCCCGCGTCCTACCGGTGCGACCGCCAGGTCGAGGACGTCGAGGCGCTGCGGGAGGAACTGAACCTGGACCGGCTGGACCTCCTGGCGCACTCCGCCGGCGCGAACCTGGCGGCCCTGTACGCCGCCCGCCATCCGGACCGGGTGGCGCGCCTGGCCCTGATCACCCCGAGCGTGTACGCGGTCGGCCTCCGGATCACCGCCGAGGACCGCTTGGCCACCGCGCGTCTGCGGCGGGACGAGCCGTGGTTCGTCCCGGCGTACGAGGCGCTGGAGGCGATCACGGAGGGCCGGGCGAGCGTGGACGCCTGGCAGGCCGTCGCACCGTTCTGGTACGGGCGGTGGGACGACGAGGCACGCGCCGTCCACGAGGCCGAGGCGAAGCAGCGCAATGACGAGGCCGCGGCCGTGTACGTCTCCGACGGCGCCTTCACGCCCGACGCCACGCGCGCCGCCCTGGCCGCGCTCGCGGCACCGGTCCTTGTGCTGGCCGGCGCGTACGACGTGGCCGCGCCGGCACGCGTGATGACGGAGTACGCCGCCCTGTTCCCGCGCGCCGAGCTGGTCGTCCAGCCCGGGGCGGGGCACTTTCCGTGGCTGGAGGACGCGGAGCGGTTCGTGAGGACTGTCGCCGCGTTCGGCGAGGGCCTCAGCAGTCCCTGAACTCCGGCGACTGATTCAACACCTGCGCCCGCACCGAAGTGAACCGCCCGTACGTCTGCCCCTCCCCGGCCTCCGGCCGGAACGCCGCCACCCGGTGGCAGTTCTGGAACGCCAGCTTCACGCCGAAGTGGCGTTCCAGGCTGCCGCGGATCGCGTCGCTGGCGAGGGCCCGCAGGAGCTGGCCGCGTTCCTTCTCGGACGGGGGAGGGGTCTGGTTGTCGGCGAACTCGGCCGGGCTCTCCTTGAGTTCGGCGGCGAGAGTGGCGATCAGGTCGTAGGCGTACGGGAGGGACGTGCGGACGGTGTCCACGAAGTCCTCCTCGCGGATGTCGCCGCGCTCGGCTTCGACGAGGAGCTTCGGGGAGACGTCGAGAGACATGTAGGGGTGTCCTGTCTGGTCGTCGGTTCAGTGTGCTGTAGGGGAGTTCAGTGCCGCCGGCCCCGGCACGAACTCCGGGTCCACCTGCTCGGCCAGGTTCCGGCCCGTGCGTGCGTCCGCCCAGGAGCGGGCGTTGCGCAGGTGGAACTCCACGGCGTGGCGGTGCAGCCGGTCCCAGTCGCGGGGGTGGGCGTCGACGGCCTCGCGCAGGACGTTCAGGGCGTGCCGGTTGTGCGGCTCCAGGGAGTCCAGCGCGTCCGGGCCGCCGGCTTCGGCACGGCCCTGTTCGGCCGCGCGGACCCAGGAGGAGTGCACCAGGTGGGTCAGGAGGTCGTCCCCCACCTCCTCCTTGAGGAAGAGCAGGTCGTCCTCGCAGGTCACCTTGTTGCCGACGACCGCGATCCGGATGCCGAACTGCTCGGCGTGGTCCCGGTACTGGCGGTAGACCGAGACGCCCTTGCGGGTGGGTTCCGCCACCAGGAACGTCATGTCGAACCGGGTGAACAGGCCGGAGGCGAAGGCGTCCGCGCCGGCCGTCATGTCGACGACCACGTACTCGCCGGGGCCGTCGACCAGATGGCCCAGGTACAGCTCCACCGCGCCGAGCTTGGAGTGGTAGCAGGCCACTCCCAGGTCGCTCTCGTCGAACTCGCCCGTCACCATCAGCGGCACCCCGCCCGCCCGGCCGACGTGCCGCGTGTGGAGCTCGTCGTCGCCGAGCAGGCGCAGCAGGCGTGAGCCGCGTCCGGGCGGGGTCGTCTTGATCATGGCCTCGGAGGAGGTGATGCGGGGGTTGGTGCCGCGCAGGTAGTCCTTGATCTCCGTCAGGTGCGGGCCCAGGGGCGGGGCGGTGAAGGGCTGCTCGTCCTCCGGGGCGAGCGCCTCGGCCAGGTGCTGGTTGATGTCACCGTCGATGGCGAGGACCGGGGCGCCGGACCGCGCCAGATGGCGGGAGAAGAGGGCTGACAGCGTGGTCTTGCCGCTGCCGCCCTTGCCGACGAACGCGATCCTCACGAACGACGCTCCCCGTTTTTGAAAATGGATGTCATGTGGCTAGGTTGGTGGCTGGGCGGAGGGGGTGTCAAATCACCTTGCGAGCGCACGACTTGGTGGCCGGTGGCCCGGCCGTCGGGGTGCGGTGATCAATGGCCGGTTCTTAATGCATATGATGTGCAAGTGCATGACTACAGCATCAGGACGGCTGGCCCGGAACAGATCGACGGTGCGCGAGCGGTGATGCTCGACACCGTCTACCGTGAGTTCGGCACCGGCTACGTGCCCCGCTGGCACGGCGACATCATCGACCCGGCCGCCGCCTACCTGGCCCCGGCCCGCCACACCCTCCTCGTCGCGCTCGACCCGGACGACGCGAGCGTCGTGGCCACCGGGGCGCTGGACTCCCAAGGCCCCGCTCACCCGCCGAACCCGCTCCACCTCGCCGAGCGCTACCCCTCGGGCGCGACCGCCCAACTGCGCCGGGTCTACGTCCGTCCCGGCCACCGCAGGCGCGGCCTCGCCCGGCGCCTGGTCGAGGAACTGCTCGCCTTCGCCGAGGCGGACGGCGGCTATCGTGCCGTCTATCTGCACACCGACCCGTCCGTCCCCGGCGCGGAGGCGTTCTGGCGGTCGCTCGGCAAGGTCGTGCACGACGAGCGCGAGGACCCCGGCGGCGGCAACGGCGTCGTGCACTTCGAGATTCCGACGGGACGGTGACCGATGCGCCCGTTCCGTCGCCGCTGCCTCACCGCTCTCGCCCTGGTCCCGCTGCTCACCGGCTGCTTCGCCTCCGGCGGACAGTCGTCGGGGGACGGCGCGCCGGACGGCTCCCGGCTGCGCGTCGCCCTGGCCTTCCCGCCGGCCGAGCGCCTCTCCCCGTACGGTGCCGACGCCACCCTCCTCAGCCGGCTCGGTGTCGCCGAGGGCCTGACCGCCCTGGACGCCAACGGTGCCGCGTCCCCCGCGCTCGCCGAGTCCTGGCGCCGGGAGAACGCCCGCACCTGGGAGTTCGGCCTGCGCGAGGCCACCTTCCAGGACGGCACGGACGTCACGCCGTCCGCCGTCGCCGCCGCCCTGACCCACGCCACCCGGGCCGAGCCCCCGCCCGCCGCCCTGTCCGGCGTCACCCTCACCGCCGAGGCCGACGGCAGCCGCGCCGTACGGATCACCACCGCCGAGCCGGACCCGGTCCTGCCGCTGCGGCTGTCCAGCCCGAGCCTCGCCGTGTTCTCGCCGAGGGCGTACGGCGCGGACGGCAGCGTCGACCCCGTCGGCACCGCCACCGGCCCCTTCGAGCTCACCGAGGTCAACGGCTCCTCCTCCGCCGCCCTCGACCGTTTCGACGACTACTGGGGCGGCCGCGCCCAGGCCTCCGGCATCGACGCGCGTTTCATCGCCGACGGCACCGCCCGCACCAACGCCCTGCGCACCGGCCAGGTCGACATCGCCGAGGCGGTCCCCGTCTCCCAGGCGGCCACCCTCGACGAGGACACCCGCCGCGAGACCGCCACCACCCGCACCACCAGCCTGCTGCTCAACTCCGCGTCCGGCCCCTTCGAGGACCCCAGGCTGCGCGCCGCCGCCCGCCGGGCCGTCGACACCTCCGCGCTCGCCCAGGACGTGTACGAACGGCACGCCGACCCGGGCGCCGGCATCTACGGCCCCGCCGTGACCTGGGCCGAGGGCAAGCGCCTGCCGCCCGCCGGCCGGGCGAAGCCGGGCAGCGCCAGGGGTGCGTCGGTCACCCTCGCCACCTACGACAACCGGCCCGAGCTCCCCGAGGTCGCCCAGGTGCTCGAACAGCAGCTGGAGAAGGCCGGGTTCACCGTGCGGCTCCAGGTGCGCGAGTACTCGCGGCTGGAGAGCGACGCGCTGGACGGCGAGTTCGACGCGTTCGTGCTCGCCCGCAACACCCTCGTGGACACCGGCGACCCCGTCGCCGTCCTGGCCAGTGACCACACCTGCGACGGCGGCTTCAACATCGCCCAGCTGTGCGACAAGGCCGTCGACCGGGCCGTGGCCCGGGCCGAGCGGACCGCCGACACGGCGAAGCGGCAGGACGCGGCGATGGCGGCGGAGGCGGAGATCCTCGGCACCGACGCCGTGGTGCCGCTGGTCCACCAGCGCGTCATCACCGGCGTCGGCACCGGCGTGAAGGGCGTACTTCTCGACCCGTACGAGCGCACCCTTGTCGGCACGGGAACGCGGCGCTGAACCATGAGGCAGTTGCTGTGGCGGGCCGCGCTCGCGGTCGCCCTCGTGTGCGGCGTCGGCCTGCTGCCCTGGCTGTCGCACACCGACCCGGCCCTGACCGTGCTCAAGGCCCGGTCGGCCGACCGCGACCCCACCCCCGAGGTGCTGGCCGGCATCCGGCAGCAACTCGGCCTGGACAAGGGGCCGTTCACTCTGCTCGGACAGTGGCTGGGCGGGCTGTGGCACGGGGACGCCGGACGCTCCTGGCTCTCCGGGTCCCCCGTGGCGCCCGACGTGCTCACGGCGCTCGGCGTCTCGCTGCTGCTGATGGCGGTGGCGCTCGCCGTCGCCGTGTGCACCGCCGCGCTCGTGTGCGCCCGCACCCTGCGCACCGGCGGCCGCTCCCGCCGGGGCGGCGCCGCCTCCGCGGTCCTCGCCGCGCTGCCCGAGTTCCTCACCGCCTCCGTGCTCGCCACCGTCGTCGGCGTGCAACTGGGCTGGCTGCCCGCGCTCGGCTGGTACGGACCGAAGTGGACGGTGCTGCCCGCGCTCGCCCTCGGCCTGCCCGCGGGGGCCGTGCTCGGCCGGCTCCTCGACGACCTGCTGCCGGGCGCCCTCCGCGAACCCTGGGCCCTGGCCGCCGCCGCCCGCGGCCTGCCCGGGCGGCGCGTCGCCCGGCAGGCGGTACGCCGCTGCCTGCCCGCCCTGCTGCCCAACCTCGGCCTGTTCGTCGTCGGCCTGACCGGCGGAGCGGTCGCCGTCGAGCAGGTCTTCGACATCCCGGGCCTCGGTCGCACCACCCTCCAGGCCGCCCTCGCACAGGACCTGCCCGTCCTGCAGGCGGGCACCCTCGCCCTGCTGTTGCTGGGGGCCGTGGCGACCGGGGCGTGCCGGCTCGCCGCCCGCCTCCTCGTCGGCCCCGCCCTGCGCGACGGAGCCCTGCCCACCCTGCACCGGCCGGTGCCGCCCGCCCGCCGCATCCTGCCCTTCGCCTACGGGGGGCTGCTGACCGGCGTCATCGCGCTCGGCCTGCCACGCGACCCGCTCGCCCTGAACACCGGCGAACGGCTCCGAGCACCCTCCGCCACCCACCCCTTGGGCACCGACGCGCTCGGCCGGGACCTGCTCGCCCGGGTCGGCCACGGCGCCCTCGACACGCTGCTGCTCGCCCTCGCCATCAGCGCGGCGACCCTGTGCCTCGGCGTCCTGCTGGGCCTGGTGCCCCGGCTCTCCGGGCCGCTCGTCGACACCGTCAACGCCGTACCGCCCGTGCTCGTCGCGCTCCTCGTCACCGCCGTCGCGGGCAGCGGCGCCGCCACGCCCGCGCTCGCGGTGACCGCCGTCGCCTGGGCCCCGCTCGCCGCACACACCGCCGCACTGCTGCGGCAGGAGCGCGCCACCCCGCACCTCGCGGCAGCCCGGGGCCTGGGTGCCGACCGCTGGTACCTGCTCCGCCGCGAACTGCTGCCCGCCGTCCTGCCGCCCGTCACCCGCCACGCCCTGCTGCGGCTCCCCGGCATCGCGCTGGCCCTCGCCTCGCTGGGCTTCCTCGGCCTCGGCGCCCAGCCGCCGTCGCCGGAGTGGGGCCTGCTGCTCGCCGAGAACCAGCCGTACGCCGAGCGCGCCCCCTGGGCCGTCCTCGCCCCCGCGGCCGCCCTCGCCCTGCTCGGCGCGCTGGCCGTGACCGCGGCGGGCGGCGTACGGCGCCCGCGCCGGACCCCTCGCCCGCCGGGACCGGCCACTGAACGTCCCCCTGCGGAAAAGGAGTTGGTGGGAGCCCGATGACCATCACCGTGTCCACCGGCCGGCGTGAGGCACCCGGCCGGATCCGTCTGTCGCCCCTGCTGCGGCTGCTGATCCTCACCCAACTCGCCTTCAACGTCGGCTTCTTCGTCGTGCTGCCCTTCCTGTCGGAACACCTCGGGCAGACGATCGGCATGGCCGGCTGGATGGTCGGCTTCGTGCTGGGGCTGCGGACGTTCAGCCAGCAGGGGCTGTTCGTGGTGGGCGGGGCACTGGCCGACCGGTACGGCATCCGGCCCGTGGTGCTGGCGGGCTGTGTGCTGCGCATCGCCGGGTTCGTCTGGCTCGGGTACGCGCAGTCGACCTGGACGGTGATCGGCGCGGTGCTGCTGATCGGGTTCGCCGCCGCGCTGTTCTCACCGGCCGTGGAGTCCGAGGTCGCCCGGCAGGCCGTGCTGTGGGAGGAGACGGGCGGCGGATCCCGAACCCGTGTCCTGGCGCTGTTCACGGTGGCCGGTCAGGTCGGGGCGTTCCTCGGACCGCTGCTCGGCGCACTGCTGCTGGCGGTGGACTTCCGTACCACGTGCCTCGTGGGCGCCGGGGTCTTCGTCCTCGTCCTGGCCGGGCACGCCCGGCTGCTTCCGCAGCGCATCCCCGGCCGGGCACGCACCCGGGCCAAGGGCGGGCTGCGGCTGCTGCTGCGCAACCGCCGCTTCCTGGCGCTGTGCTGCGCGTACGGCGCCTACCTGCTCGCCTACAACCAGCTGTACCTGGCCCTGCCCGACGAGGTGACGCGCGCCACCGGCTCCCAGGCGGCGCTGGCCTGGCTGTTCGCGCTGTCCTCGCTGCTGGTGGTGACCGCGCAGCTGCCGGTCACACGCTGGGTGGGGGAGCGGCTCGCGCTGCGCCGGTCCATGGCGGCCGGGCTGCTGCTGATCGCCGCCGGGTTCGCGGTCGTAGCGGCGGCGCGGCCCGCCGGGTGGACGGGGACGGCGGGGCTCGTGCCCGCGGCCGGCTTCGTCGTCCTGCTCACGCTCGGTCAGATGCTCGTCGCACCCGTGGCCCGCGCCTGGGTGCCCGACCTCGCCGAGGAGGGCCGGCTCGGCCTGTACACCGGGGCGCTGTCCTCGGTGTCCGGCCTGATCGTGCTGGTCGGCAGCTCCGCGACGGGGACCCTGCTGGACGCCGGGCTGCCGCCGGCCGTGCCCTGGCTGGTGCTGGCCGCGGTGCCCGCAGCGGCGGTGGCGCTGCTGCCGCGTCGCGACTGAGCCCCGCGGTCGCCGGGCCGGGACGTCACCCGGCGACCAGCTCGCGCACCTGCGCCTCGGCCGGGGCCGTCCGGATCCGCGAGGTCCGCCACAGCCAGTGCACGTCCCGCCCGAACGACCACACCAGCAGGCCCAGCGCCAGGGCGGCGATCCCGAAGTTCGCCGCGTACGGCAGCAACCCGGCGCCCGCCAGCAGCAGCAGGACACCCTGCAGCGCGGCGACCGTCTTGCGGGCCGTGCTCGGCGGCAGCGGAGCGGTCAGCCACGGCCACACGCGGGCCGCCGCCACGAACACGTACCGCATGCCGCCGATCAGCAGCACCCACGGGCCCAGCTGTGTGGACACGTACACGCTGAGCACCAGGATGAGGAACGCGTCGACCTCCATGTCGAAGCGGGCGCCCAGCGGGGTCGAGGTGCCCGTGCGGCGGGCCACCTTGCCGTCGACGCCGTCCAGGATCAGCGCCACGGCGGTCAGCCCGACGAACAGCGAGACCGGCGGCGAGTCCTGGAAGGAGTCCGCGACCAGCGCGGTCACACCGCCCACGAGGGTGGCCCGTCCGAGGGTGACCCGGTTGGCCGGGCCGAAGGAACGCAGCCGGGAGCGGTGCAGGGCCCGGGAGAGCACCGCCCAGGTGGCGAACGCGAACGCGAGACCGGTCAGCCAGCCCGCCGGGCCCATGCCGATCGCCGTGCCGAGCAGGGCCAGCAGCAGCACCTGCACCCCCGCCCCCACGGCGGTCTCCTGCTGGACGAGCCTCGCGTCGTAAGTACTGTTCAGGGCCACCGAACATCCTCCGGCCGTGTGACAGAGTCGATCAACGCCGCTACCTTGTGCGCGGCCTGTGCACCACTCGGTACGCAAGCAGCTTCCCGATCGTTCAGGAGGACTTGGATGAACCGCACCGCCCGCGCGTTCTGGATCGACTCGCCTGGACTAGGCGCGATACGGGACGTCGCGCTGCCCGAGCCGGGCGAGGGCGACGTGGTCGTCCGCACGCTCTGCTCCGGGGTGAGCCGCGGCACCGAGACGCTCGTCTTCCGCGGCGGCGTGCCCGCGAGCCAGCACGCGGCCATGCGGGCGCCGTTCCAGGAGGGCGACTTTCCGGGGCCGGTGAAGTACGGCTACCTGAACGTCGGTGTCGTGGAGGAGGGTCCCGACAGCCTGCGCGGCCGTACCGTCTTCTGCCTCTACCCGCACCAGACGCGGTACGTCGTCCCGGCGCACGCCGTGACCGTGGTACCGGACGCGGTGCCCGCCGAACGGGCGGTGCTGGCCGGGACGGTGGAGACCGCCGTGAACGCCCTGTGGGACGCGGCGCCCCTGGTCGGCGACCGGATCGCCGTGGTCGGCGGCGGCATGGTCGGCTGCTCGGTGGCAGCGCTGCTGGCCCGCTTCCCCGGCGTACGGCTGCAATTGGTCGACGCCGACCCCGGGCGCGCCGCCACCGCCGAGGCGCTCGGCGTGGACTTCGCGGCGCCCGGCGACGCCCTCGGCGACTGCGACCTCGTCGTGCACGCCAGCGCCACCGAGCGGGGCCTGGCCCGCTCCCTGGAACTGCTGGCCGCCGAGGGCACCGTCCTCGAACTGAGCTGGTACGGCGACCGCAGGGTGAGCCTCCCGCTCGGCGAGGACTTCCACTCCCGGCGGCTGGTCATCCGCAGCAGCCAGGTCGGCACAGTCTCCCCGCGCCGCGCCGGCCGCAGCTACGCCGACCGGCTCGCCCTCGCCCTCGACCTGCTCGCCGCCCCCGCCCTGGACGCCCTGGTCACCGGCGAGTCCGCCTTCGAGGAACTGCCGGACGTGCTGCCCCGGCTCGCCTCCGGCGACATCCCCGCCCTGTGCCACCGCGTCCGGTACACAGACATCGGTTGACGATTCGTTCAATCCGGTACGACACGTGCGCCTGACCTGAGAAAAGCGATACCGGGGGCTGAACAAGGGAAGGCAACCAGCCGTACTACACGGCATCCCCGGCGGCCATCGGCCGGGGAACAGACGCGCCGCACCTGGAGGGTCGTCCGTTGTTCAGCATCACCGTCCGCGATCACATCATGATCGCCCACAGCTTCCGCGGGGAGGTCTTCGGACCCGCGCAGCGCCTGCACGGGGCCACCTTCCTCGTGGACGCCACGTTCCGGCGCGAACAGCTGGACGAGGACAACATCGTCGTCGACATCGGACTGGCGACCCAGGAACTCGGGGCCGTCGTCAGCGAGCTGAACTACCGCAACCTCGACAACGAGCCCGACTTCGCCGGGATCAACACGTCGACGGAGTTCCTCGCCAAGGTCATCGCCGACCGCCTCGCCGACCGCATCCACAAGGGCGCACTCGGCGAGGGCGCCAAGGGCATCGCGGGCCTCACCGTCACCCTGCACGAGTCGCACATCGCCTGGGCGAGTTACGAGCGTGCGCTGTGACCGACACGACCATCGAGAGGCCGGACCAGGCGTCCCGTGCGACGCTGACCTACGTGCCCGTGCAGCATGCCGCCCTCAAGAACGCCGACATCATCCCCATGTCCCTGCGCTCCGTGCACTTCGTCATGCCGGGCGGTGTCGACGACCCGGCCGCGCCGAGCGGCGGCAACGCCTACGACCGGCGGGTGAGCCTGGACCTGCCCGGCTTCGGCTGGCAGGTCCACAAGCACGCCGTGGCGGGCGACTGGCCCCGGCCGGCAGCGGCGGCCCGTACGGAACTCGCCCAGGTGCTGCGGGAGTTGCCCGACGGCAGCGTCGTCCTCCTTGACGGGCTGGTCGCCTGCGGCGTCCCCGAGATCGTCGTGCCCGAGGCGGAACGCCTGCGCATGGCCGTCCTCGTCCACCTCCCGCTCGGCGACGAGACGGGGCTCGCCCCGGCCGTGGCCGCCGAGCTGGACGCGCTCGAACGCACGGTGCTGCGCGCCGTCCCCGCCGTGATCGCGACCAGCGACTGGGCGGTCCGCCGTCTCGTCGCCCACCACGGCCTGGCCCCCGAACGGGTGCACGTCGCCGCCCCCGGCGCCGACATCGCGCCCCTCGCGCCCGGCACCGACGGGGTCTCCCGGCTGCTGTGCGTCGCCGCCGTCACCCCGCGCAAGGGACAGCACCGCCTGGTGGAGGCGCTGGCCGAGGTGGCCGACCTGCCGTGGAGCTGCGTGTGCGTCGGCAGTCTGACCCAGGACCCCGAATACGTCGCCGACCTGCGGGCGCTCATCGACCGGCACGGCCTCACCGGCCGGCTGGAGCTGGCCGGAGCACAGGGCGGCGCAGCACTCGACGCCCGGTACGCCGCCGCCGACCTGATGGTCCTCACCTCCTACGCCGAGACGTACGGCATGGCGGTGACGGAGGCGCTGGCCCGCGGCATCCCGGTGCTGGCCTCCGACGTCGGCGGCCTGCCGGAGGCGGTCGGCCGCGCCCCCGACGGCGCGGTGCCCGGCATCCTCGTACCGCCGGAGGACCCCGCGGCCATCGCCGCCGAACTGCGCGGCTGGTTCGGCGAGGCCGATGTACGCCGCCGGCTGAAGGCGGCCGCCCGCAGCCGGCGCGCCGCCCTGAACGGCTGGGCGACCACGGCACAGAGTCTGGCCGCCGTGCTGCGCCGACTCCCGACCGAACCCCGGAGGGCCGCATGACGAACCCGGTGACCACACAGCCCAGCGGGGCGATCCCGGCCCAGCCCAAGCCCAGGGACACCGTCGAGGCCACGGACTGCGTCATCCCGGGCGCCGGCCCCGCCGACCGCCCCGGCGAACGGGCCACCCTGCGGCTGCGCGAGACCGGCCCGGAGGAGGCCGGCGAGCCGCCCCGCTACGCGCCCGAGTGGCTGCAGCTGCGGGAGCCGGCCGACGCCGCGGCGCGCGCCCACGACCTGCTGGATCCGCTGCGCATCCGGCTCGCCAACCTGCCGGGGCGGGCCGACGGAACCGTCATCCACGACCTCGGGTGCGGCACCGGGTCGATGGGCCGCTGGCTGGCCCCCCTGCTCGACGGCGCACAGCACTGGGTCCTGCACGACCGCGACCCCTATCTGCTGCACTTCGCCGCCGTCGCCTCCCCGCGCTCCGCCGCCGACGGCAGCCGGGTCAGCGTCGAGACACGGCGCGGGGACATCGCCCGCCTCACCCCGGACGCCCTGCACGGCGCGTCCCTGGTGACCGCCTCCGCGCTCCTGGACGTCCTCACCCGTGAGGAGGTCGGGACCCTCGCCGCCGCCTGCGCCGGGGCCGGCTGCCCGGCCCTGCTCACCCTCTCCGTGGCCGGGCGCGTCGACCTGACCCCCTCCCACCCCCTGGACGCCGAGATCACCGAGGCGTTCAACGACCACCAGCGCCGCACGGGCCTGCTCGGCCCGGACGCGGCCACGGTCGCCGCAAAGGCCTTCGCCGAACACGGCGCGACGGTACGGGTGCACCCCAGCCCCTGGCGGCTCGGCCCGGAGCACGCCGCGCTGACCGAGCATTGGCTGCGCGGCTGGGTCGGCGCGGCCGTCGAACAGCGCCCCGACCTGGGGGAGCGCGCCCAGCGCTATCTGGCGGAACGTCTCGCCACGTGCGCCGCCGGGGAGTTGCGGGTCGTCGTCCACCACAGCGACCTGCTCGCCCTGTGCCGGCCGAGGGGCGGAGCGTCATGAGCGCCCAGACGGTCGAGGCACGGATGGTGGCCAGGCCCGTACGCGAGGACACCCGGCCCCGCGACGAAGCCCCCGCCCCCCGGACCCGCCGCGTCCGCGCCCACCTCGGCACCCTCGCCGGAGTCGCCATCCTCGCGGTGCTGCTGTGGCGCCTGGGCACCGGTGTCCTCCTCGACGGGCTGCGCAGGATCGACGGGGGCACCCTGCTCGCCGCGCTCGGCATCGGGCTGGTCACCACGGTGTTCAGCGCCTGGCGGTGGGCCCTGGTGGCCCGGGGGCTGCGGATCCGGCTGCCGCTCGGCCCGGCCGTCGCCGACTACTACCGCGCCCTGTTCCTCAACGCGGCCCTGCCCGGCGGCGTCCTGGGCGACGTCCACCGCGCCGTACGGCACGGGCAGAACACCGGCGACCTGGGGCGCGGCGTACGGTCGGTGGTGCTGGAGCGGGCCGCCGGGCAGCTCGCCCTGTTCGCGGTCGGCGTCGCCGTGCTGCTCACCATGCCGTCCCCGGTGCTGTCCCAGGCCCGGCACATCGCCCCGCTCGCGGTACTGGCCGCGCTCGGGGCACTCGCGGTCGTCCTGGCCCTGCGGATGAACCGGGCACCGTCCCGCCGCGGCCGGGCCCTGCGCGCGACGCTCACCGAGGCCCGGGCCTCCCTGGCCTCCCGGCGCAACGGGCCGGGCGTCGTCCTCTCCTCCGTCGTCGTCCTGGCCGGGTACGTCGCCATGTTCCTGCTCGCCGCCCGGGTCGCCGGCACCGCCGCCCCGGTGACGGTGCTGCTGCCGCTCGCGGTGCTGGCGCTGCTCGCCATGAGCCTGCCGCTGAACGTCGGCGGGTGGGGGCCCCGGGAGGGCGTCACCGCCTGGGCGTTCGGCGCCGCAGGACTGGGCGCGGGCAAGGGCCTCGCCGTCGCCGTCGTCTACGGGGTGCTCAGCCTCGTGGCGAGCCTGCCCGGCGTCCTCGTCCTCGTGGCCCGCTGGTACGGCGGCCTGCGCGCCGGTTCCGCTCCCGCCGCGACCGGACCGGAACCGGCCGCACCTCAGTCCCGTCCGGGCTCCGCATCCCGCCCGGAGGTCAGCAACGAGAAATACGCGGCGAAGGAATCCGCGAGGCTCGCCAGCAGTTCCTTCCCCTTTTCCGCCGCACCCAGCGAAGGACGGCCGATGACACCCGAATCGGTATAGGCGGACATACCGAGGGAGAGCAGATGACGCCGGTCGTCGGCGACGAAATCGGAGGTCTCATAACCGGGTCGGAGCGATTCCGGGTGAGCGTGCAGAAGGATGGAGGTCTCTATTTCCCCCGCGTGCATGTCGGTGAGCAGCGAGGTGGCCACCCCGGCCCGCTCACGCGCCGCCTCCCAGTCCTCCGCGGCCGGGAACAGCGCCATCCGCTCGCCGCGGGCGGAGGATTCCTGAACGACGTTGCCCAGCACGTAGTTGCCGCCGTGCCCGTTGACCACCACCAGGGCGTCGACGCCCGACCGGCGGAGCGAAGCCGCTATGTCCCGTATCACCGCGTGAAGGGTCACGGAGGAGATGGAGACGGTCCCCGGCCAGGCCGCGTGCTCGTGCGAGCAGGAGATCGTCACCGGAGGAAGGAGGTGCACCGGGTACGCGTCGGCGATCTCCCGCGCGACGGCACAGGCGACGAGCGTGTCGGTCGCCAGCGGAAGGTACGGACCGTGCTGCTCGAAGCTTCCGACGGGCAGGACCGCGACCTGCGTTGAGACACCGCAGCCCCGCATCCGTACGTCTTCCGTGGTGTCCGCCGGCAGCAGACCCGCCACCGGACCGAATGCCGCCGCCCGCGTCCCCGAACCACTCATTTCTTCACGGCCTTTCGTCTCTGCTTAGGAACTCGAGAATCATGACAGAAAAAGTTGGCGTACTCGGCAAGAAGTCCCCGCAGCACACCGGCGCGGAACGCGTCGTGAATGCCCCGCTGCCCACGGTGTACGGGAAATTCCAGGCGGTCGGCTATCTCGATCACGACCGCGGCGACGAGCAAGTGGCGCTGGTCTACGGCGAGATCGGCACCGACGACGTGCTGGTGCGGCTGCATTCGGAGTGCCTGACCGGTGACGCCTTCGGCTCCCAGCACTGCGAGTGCGGCGACCAGCTCGACTCCGCGCTGCGCGCCGTCGTCGCCGAAGGCGCCGGTGTCGTCGTTTACTTGAGAGGGCACGAGGGCCGCGGCATCGGCCTGCTCGCCAAGCTGCGCGCCATGGCGCTGCAGGCGGAGGGCCTGGACACCGTCGAGGCGAACCTCGCCCTCGGCCTGCCGGTGGACGCCCGCGACTACGGCGTCGCCGCCGAGATCCTCCACGACCTCGGCGTGCGCTCGGTCCGCCTGATGTCCAACAACCCGCGCAAGCGGGAGGCGCTGCTGGAGCACGGCATCAAGGTCGCCGAGCAGGTGCCGCTGCTGATCGAGCCGTGCGAGAGCAACATCACCTATCTGCGCACCAAGCGGGAGCGCCTCGACCACAACCTGCCCCACTTGGACGCGGTGGCGCACTGGTCCTGACCCCCCTCGGCGCGTTCTCCTGGTACCCGACACGACAGCGCCGGCCCCGGACCGCGAACCGGGGCCGCCCGTCGCACCCGTGGTGAAGGAGCCGCTCGTGGACACACACGCCTCGGTCGTCGTCATCGGCGGTGGCGTCATGGGCACATCGATCGCCTGCCACCTGGCCCGCGCCGGCGTTCCCGACGTCGTCCTCGTCGAGCGGGACGAACTCGGCTCCGGGTCGACGTCGAAGGCCGCGGGCGGGGTGCGCGCCCAGTTCTCCGACGCGCTCAACATCCAGCTCGGCGCCCGCGGCCTGGAGGCGTTCGGCCGGTTCCAGGAGGACACCGGGTACGACATCGGGCTGCGCCGGGTCGGCTACCTGTTCCTGCTGTCCACCCCGCAGGAGGTCGCCGCGTTCGAGGCGGGCGTGGCCCTGCAGAACTCCCTCGGCGTGCCCAGCCGCCTGCTCGACCCCGCCGAGGCCCGCAGGCTCTCCCCGCTGATCAGCACCGACGGACTGCTGGCGGCCGCGTTCTCACCCGACGACGGCCACTGCACCCCCGAGTCCGTGGTGCACGGCTACGCGGCCACCGCCCGCCGCCACGGCGCCCGCATCCTGCGCCACACCGAGGTCACCGGCATCGAATTGCGCGGCGACACCGTCACCGCCGTGGCCACCACCCGGGGCCGGATCGCCACCGACACGGTGATCTGCGCCGCCGGCGCCTGGTCACGGTCCGTCGGCGCCATGGTGGGCGTCGACCTGCCGGTGATGCCGCTGCGCCGCCAGATCGCCGTCACCGAGCCCGTCGGCGGACTGCCGCCCGACCTGCCCATGACCATCGACTTCACCAGCCTGTACTTCCACGCCGAGGGACCCGGCCTGCTCGTCGGGATGTCCGACCCCGACGAGACCCCCGGCTTTTCCACCGACACGCACGACCGCTGGATCCCCCGCCTGTGCGCGGCGATGGAACGCCGCGCCCCCGCCCTGCTCGATCTGCGCCGCACCGGCGGCTGGGCCGGCCTGTACGAGATCACCCCGGACCACAACGCGCTGATCGGCGAGGCGACTTCCGTGACGCGCTTCCTGTACGCGACCGGCTTCTCCGGGCACGGCTTCCTGCAGGGACCGGCCGTCGGCGAGGTCGTGCGCGACCTGTACCTGGGCCGCGTACCCTTCGTGGACGTCCAACCGCTCAGCGCCGGCCGGTTCGCGGCCGACGCCCCGCGCCCGGAGGCCAACCTCGTATGACCGAGCTCCACCTGTGGCTGCGCCACGAGGCCCGCAGCACCGAGCGGCGCACGCCGATCGTGCCCTCCGACGCCCGCCGCCTCCTCGATAGCGGCGTGACCGTGACCGTCGAGGAGTCCCCGCAGCGGATCTTCCCGGTCGAGGAGTACGAGTCGGCCGGCTGCCGGGTCGCGCCCGCGGGCTCCTGGGTGTCCTCGCCTCCGGACACGGTCGTCGTCGGCCTGAAGGAACTGCCCGACGAACCCGCCCGGTTGACACACCGGCACATTTTCTTCGGGCACGCCTACAAGCAGCAGCCCGGCGCGGCCGCCCTGCTGCGCCGGTTCGCCGCCGGGGGAGGAGCGCTCCTCGACCTGGAGTACCTGGTGGACGACGACGGGCGCCGGCTCGCCGCCTTCGGCTTCTGGGCCGGATACCTGGGCGCCGCCCTGGCCGTGCTCCAGCACCGGGGCCGGCTGACGGCGCCCCTGGCACCCACCACGAAGGACGCACTGGACGCCACGCTCAGGCCCGCCGCCAGGGACGCCGGCTTCACCGCCCTGGTGATCGGGGCGCTCGGCCGCAGCGGCCGGGGCGCCCGCGTGGCCTTCGCCACCGCCGGAGCGGACCCCACCTGCTGGGACCTCCCCGAGACCCGCGACCTGGACCGCCGGGCTCTGCTGGACCACGACGTGATGGTGAACGCGGTCCTCGCCACCAGCCCTGTCCCGCCCTTCCTGCGCGATCAGGACCTGGACGACCCCGCCCGCCGGCTGCGCACCCTGTGCGACGTGACGTGTGACGTCGGCTCACCGCTGAACGTGCTGCCGGTCTACGACCGCACCACCGACTGGGACGCCCCCGTCCGCCGCCTGCGCGAGGAGCCCCCGCTGGACCTGATCGCCATCGACAACCTGCCCTCCCTGCTGCCGAAGGAGTCCAGCACCGACTTCTCGGCCGCCCTGCTGCCCCACCTGCTCGACTTCGGCGTCAGCGGACCGTGGGGGCGCTGCCTGGACCGGTTCCGTCGCGCCCGCCGTGAACTCGGCGTCACAGAAAGGTAGTTCCGTGGACGAGGACCGGGTACCCGCGAGCGGCACCGTGCACTGGATCGGCGCCGGTCTGTCCACCGGCAGCGGCCTGGCCGCCCTGTGCGACACCGCCGGGCACGTAACGCTGTGGCACCGCACCGAGGACCGCGCGGCCGCGGCCCTCGACCGGCTCGGGCTCGCCGGACGCGCCGAGCCGCGCGCCTACACGCTCCCCGCGCTCACGGCCGCGCTGACCCCCGGGGACGTCGTCGTGTCGATGCTGCCCGCGCCGCAGCACGCGCCGCTGCTGACGGCCTGCGTGCGGCGGCGGGCGCACTTCGCCTGCTCCAGCTATGTCTCCGACGCCGTGCTGGAGCAGGTGCCCACGGCCGAACGGGCCGGCCTCGTCGTCCTCACCGAGGCCGGGCTGGACCCGGGCATCGACCACCTCTTCGCCCACGACCTCGTCGCCCGAGCCCGGGAGGCGATCGGCGACGGCACGCCTGCCTCGTACAGCCTGACCTCGTACTGCGGCGGCGTCCCCGCCGTCCCGAACGACTTCACCTACCGCTTCAGCTGGGCACCCCTCGGTGTGCTCAACGCCCTGCGGACACCGGCCCGTTACGTCGAGGACGGGGCGGAGACCGTCGCCGAGCGGCCCTGGGAGGCGACCCGGCGGCACATCGTCGACGGGGAGACGTTCGAGGTCTACCCCAACCGCGACAGCGTTCCCTTCGTCGCCCAGTACGGGCTGCCGTCCGTCTGGACACCGCGGACGTTCGTGCGGGGCACCCTGCGGCTGGAGGGCTGGCTGCGGGCCTGGCAGGGCGTCTTCGAGGAGCTGAGGACCGGCGACGACGCCCGGATCGCAGTGCTCGCCCGGAAGCTGGCGGACACCTACCCCACCACCGGCCAGGACCGGGACCGTGCCGTCCTCGCCGTGTCGCTGGACGTGCGCGTGGGGACGGGGCAGACCTGGGCGGGCGGCTACCTGCTCGACCTGGTGGGCGACGCGCGGGAGAGCGCGATGGCCCGCTGCGTCTCCCGCACCCTCGGCCTGGGCGTGCGCCACGTGCTCGACGGGTCCCTGCCGGCGGGGCTGAGCCGCGCCGCCGAGACGGCGGACCGGTCCCGTCGGTGGCTGGGCGAACTCGCCCGGGACGGCATCGAGTTCACGCTCCGCGCCGACGAGTAGCGGATCACTCGACGAGGGCTTCGTGGACCAGCGTCTTCAGGTCCCGGAATATCGTGTGCGAGGACCTCGGCCGCACCTGCGTCATGAACTGCACCGTCAGATCGCGGCCCGGGTCGACCCAGAACGTCGTCGTCGCCACGCCGCTCCAGCCGTACGCGCCGAGCCCGGACGGGGCCTGCGTGCGGGACGGGTCGATCACCACGGAGACGCCCAGACCGAACCCGACGCCCTCGTTGCCGGGCTCGTCATGGGCGGGCCGGCTGCCGAAGGCCCGCAGGTCGGCTCCGCCGGGGAGGTGGTTGGAGGTCATCAGGTCCACGGTCCGTGGCGTGAGCAGCCGGACGCCGTCGAGTTCGCCGCGCCGGCGCAGGAACTCCATGAAGCGGTGGAAGTCGTGCGCGGAGGCCACCATGCCACCGCTGCCGGACAGGAACCGTGGCCGGCCCCGCAGCGGCAGTCCCGGGATCGGTTCGATGCCGCCGTCGCCGGTCTCCCCGTACATCTCCGACAGCCGTTCCGCCTGCTCGTCCGTCACGTGGAACCCGGCGTCCGTCATGCCGAGCGGCCGGAGGATCCGCTCGGCGAAGAACACGTCGAGCGGCTGCCCGGACACCACCTCGATCACCCGGCCCAGGACGTTGCTGGCCACCGAGTAGTTCCACTGCGTCCCCGGGTCGAACTGCAACGGCAGGCCCGCGTACACCTCGATCGTCTCGGCCAGGTCCTTGCCCGGCGGCACCGACGACTCGAGGCCCGCCGCGCGGTAGAGGGCGTCGACCGGGTGCGTGTGATAGAAGCCGAAGGTCAGCCCCGCGGTGTGGGTCATCAGGTGCCGGACGCGTATCGGCCCGGCGGCCGACCGGGTCACCAGGTCCTCGGGTCCCGAGCCGCTCACGTACACCCGTGGCTCGGCGAAGGCCGGCAGGTGCCGGTCGACGGGGTCGTCGAGCGACAGCCGGCCCTCCTCCACCAGCATCAGCGCGGCCACCGCCGTGACCGGCTTGGTCATGGAGTAGATCCGCCACAGCGTGTCGGTTCCGACGGGCAGCCCGGCCGCGACGTCACGCAGGCCGTGCGTCGTCAGGTGGGCGACGCGTCCACCGCGGGCCAGGGACACGAGGAAACCCGGCAGGCGCCCTTCGTCGACGTGCCGGGCGAGATGCCGGTCCAGGCGGTCCAGCGCCTTCTGATCCAGCCCGACCTCACCCGGGTCGACCTCTTGCCGCAGCTGTGCCATCGCTGTCCTCCGTCGCGTTCGTCGAGGTGAGGTCCGGCATACCCCGCCCGGACCTGCTCAGACCTCATCGTGGCGCAGCGACCCGTCATGATCACACAGGAGGGGGCGGAACATCGCCGGGAATGCACCCTCCCCGCCCGTCGGTTGACCGAGTCATGACTCAGGACGCGACGCAGGACGCCCTGCTCGAACTGCTCTCCGAAGGCCACGGCGGAGTACTGGTCACCCTCAGACGCGACGGCCGCCCCCAGCTGTCCAACGTCAGCCACGCCTACTACCCCGACGAGCGGATCATCCGCATCTCGGTCACGGACGACCGCGCCAAGACCCGCAACCTGCGCCGCGACCCCCGGGCCTCCTACCACGTCACCACACCCGACCGGGGGGCCTACACGGTCGCCGAGGGCACCGCCGACCTGTCACCCGTCGCGCGGGACCCCCACGACGAGACGGTCGAGGAACTCGTCCGTCTCTACCGCGACGTCCTCGGCGAACACCCCGACTGGGACGACTACCGCGCCGCCATGGTCCGCGACCGCCGCCTGGTGCTGCGGCTGCGCGTGGAGCGGGCGTACGGGATTCCCGGGCATAGGGGGCGGTGAGCAGGAGCGGCCGGGCCGGGGCACGGCCCCGGGGCGACTGTCAGTGCCGCGCAGTACGGTCCCGGTATGGCAGTGGCATTCGATCTCACGCTGGACTGCGCGGACGCACCCCTGCTCGCCGCGTTCTGGAAGACGGCGCTCGGCTATGTCGACGAGCCGCCGCCCGCTCCCTTCACCACCCGCGAGGAATGGCTCGCGCAGTTCGGTCTGCCGGAGGACGAGAAGGAGGACGGCGGTGCCTGGCTCTGCGACCCGGACGGCGTCGGCCCCCGCCTGTCGATCCTGCGGGTCCCCGAGCCCAAGACCGCCAAGAACCGGCTGCACATCGACGTCCGGGTGCCGGGCCACGGCGGCCCCGAGGAGCGCTGGGCCCGCATCCGGGCGGAGGCCGACCGTCTGGTGAGGGCGGGCGGGACCGTCCTGAGGGTGGCCGACGGGCACCACGTCGTGATGGCCGACCCCGAGGGCAACGAGTTCTGCGTCGGCGCGGCCCCCGCCTGAGGCGGACGCGCCAGGCCGGGCCCGTGCCCCGGACCGGTGCCGGTCAGCGCGTCGTGCGCTCGGCCGTCAGGTACGCGATCACCATGTCGCCCAGCATGGCCCGGTGGTGCTCGCGCCGGTCCGGGTCGACTAGGTCCCGGCCGAACAGCGCGCCGAAGGTGTGCCGGTTGGCGACCCGGAAGAAGCAGAAGGCGCTGATCATCGCGTGCAGGTCGACCGCGTCGACGTCGGCGGTGAACAACCCGGCCCGCCGCCCCTCGTCCAGGATCCGGCGGATCACGTCCACCGCCGGTGAGCCGATCCTGCCGAGCTGCCCGGACGCGGCGATGTGCCGCGCCCCGTGCATGTTCTCGATGCTCACCAGCCGGACGAAGTCGGGGTGCCGCTCGTGATGGTCGAAGGTCAGCTCCACCAGGCGCCGCATGGCCGCCACCGGGTCCAGGTGCTCCACGTCGAGCGCCTGCTCCGTCTCGCGGATCACCCCGTACGCCCGCTCCAGCACGGCCGTGAACAGGTCCTCCTTGCCGCCGAAGTAGTAGTAGATCATCCGCTTGGTGGTGCGGGTGCGGGCGGCGATCTCGTCCACCCGGGCACCGTCGTAGCCGGCCCGGGCGAACTCCCGCGTGGCGACGTCGAGGATCTCGGCCCTGGTGCGGGCGGCGTCACGCATGCGCTCCCCAGGCCGTGCCGGTTCGTCGACGCTGGTCATCGGCTTCCTTCGGACGACGGGCGTGGTGTGCTCGTGCACCTTCGGGGCGCGCCCCGCGGCTCACTGGCGTGCCGGTGATTGTAGAAGCAGGGCGCGGTGCGCCCGCCGGATCTGGCCTACTGGCGGTTGACGGTCCTGGACACACCGGCGACCACCGTCGTGGCCAGGATCCAGCCGGTGAGGACCAGGGCGTACGCCAGCGCCTGGTACCAGCCCTTCGGTGCGTACGCGGGCTCCTGGCCGAAGGAGATCACCGGCAGCAGCAGGTCGAGCGTGTAGAACACAGGGTTGAACGGCGGGGCCTCGTCCGCCTTCAGCGGGGCCGGGTGGTGCAGGGCGTAGGCGACGGACCCGGTCGCGAGCAGGGACAGCAGCCAGCCGGCGGCGCGCAGCGGGCGGAACCCGTAGCCGACCGTGGCGTCCTGCACATGGCCCCACAGGCGGCCGTACCAGGGCAGGGTGCGGCGGTGGCGGCGTTGTTTGGCGAGCTGGACCAGCCGGGCCGCGTGGTCGTCGCCGATGCGGCGGTAGGCGGCCGTCAACTGCTCGTAGGCGTGCGGGACATAGCCGTCGCTGTCCCGGTCCAGCATGGGCAGGCGGCGCTCGGCGGGTTCGTGCGGGGCGAGGGTGGTGTACGTCAGGCCGTTGAGGTCGACCCGGTCGGGCACCGTCTCCGGTTCCAGGAAGAGCACCTCCAGCTGGGCGCGGCGCAGATTGAGGGCGCCGTCCACCGGGCCGCCCCGGCGCAGCCACAGCTCCCCGACGGTGGCGCTGCTCATCCGCAGGGCGGCTCCGTCGCCACGGTGCGACAGACGCGCGTACGACAGGTCGAGGCGCCCCGTGATGCGGGCGCCGCGCAGGCCGATCCACCCCCGTACGTCCGCCTGCCGCAGTACGACGTCGCCCTCCACACCGAGGACCTCCGCATCGACGGCGGGCAGGCCCGGGTTGGCGAGTCGCGCCTCGCTGAGCCTGACCGACCCGGCGATGCTCGCGCCGCTGAGCCGTGTCTGCCCGTGGGTGCGCAGCCCGGGCGCCCACAGGTCGGCGCCGAGAGCGGCCTGGTTGAGCTGGAGCACCGGCTCGGCGGAGTCCGGCGCGGCGACCTCGGCGCTCTCCATGTAGAGACTTCCGGTGATCTCCACCCCGCCCAGGCGCACGGGCCCCCGGAACCGGGAGCGGGTCATGCGCAGCACCCCGTCCACCCGCATCGCGTGGGCGACCAGCCCGGGCAGGACGGACTCGCTCAGGTTGAGCTCGCGCAGCCGGGCCGCGTACAGCCGCGGCGCGTCGTCGAAGTGGCAGTGCCGCAGCCGCACCGGATGGTCGACCGTCGCGTGCTGCAGGTCGAGGAAGCCGGTGACGCGGGCGCCGGCCAGGTCGAGCGAGGCCACCTCGCCGTCCTGTTGGGGGCCGTTGAGGAGCAGCGTCCGCACCACCTCGGCACGGACGGTGCGCTCCGGCCCCCAGCAGGCGCCGTCGGCGGCGTCCTCGTCCGGTGTCTCCCGGAAGTCCACGAACGCGCCCCTGGCGAACGCCCGCCACATCCGCCGCTCGGCCGCCGTCAGCTCGTCGATCTCCATCAGCCGCGACTCTGGCGTGCCCCGGCCGAGAGTGTCAACCGGGTCACGGGGCCCGGGTGTTCCACTCCGCGATCACGGGCCGCCCGTGCTCCGTCGACAGCCGGCCGACCGTGCCCGTCTCCAGCCGGAACAGCCGTCCGTCGGCGGGCGGCAGTCCCAGCCGGCGGGCCGTGAGCACCCGCAGGAAATGGCCGTGGGCCACCAGGAGGACATCGCCGTCGGGCAGGGCCGTGACCACCCGGGCCAGCACCCGGTCGGCGCGCGCGCCGACCTCCTCGGGCGACTCGCCCGGTTGACCGGCCGGGCCGGGCGGCGCCCCGTCGGTCCACAGGTCCCAGTCGGGCCGGGTGCGGTGGATCTCGTCGGTGGTGACCCCCTCGTAGGCGCCGTAGTACCACTCGTGCAGGTCCGCCTCCCGCTCGGCCCCGGACAGGCCCGCCAGCTCGGCGGTGCGCACCGCGCGGGCCAGCGGGCTGGTGAGGACGAGCGCGAAGGGCCGGCCCGCCAGGAGGGGAGACAGGGACTTGGCCTGTTCCTCGCCGTGCCGGGTCAGGGGCAGATCGGTGAAGCTGGTGTGCTGTCCCGATCTGCTCCACTCCGTCTCCCCGTGGCGGACCAGCAGCAGATCACCCACGGTCCTCACGCCTTCTTCGCCTGCTCGACGGCGTGCCCGCCGAACTGGTTGCGCAGCGCCGCGATCATCTTCATCTGCGGGGAGTCGTCCTGGCGGGAGGCGAACCGTGCGAAGAGGGAGGCCGTGATCGCGGGCAGCGGTACGGCGTTGTCGATGGCCGCCTCCACCGTCCAGCGGCCCTCGCCGGAGTCCTCGGCGTAGCCGCGCAGCTTGTCCAGGTGCTCGTCCTCGTCGAGGGCGTTGACCGCGAGGTCCAGCAGCCAGGAGCGGATGACGGTGCCCTCCTGCCAGGAGCGGAACACCTCGCGGACGTTGTCCACCGAGTCCACGGCCTCCAGCAGCTCCCAGCCTTCGGCGTAGGCCTGCATCATGGCGTACTCGATGCCGTTGTGGACCATCTTCGCGAAGTGCCCGGCGCCCACCTTGCCCGCGTGGACGTAGCCGTACGGGCCTTCCGGCTTGAGCGCGTCGAAGATCGGCTTCAGCCGGTCGACGTGCTCCTTGTCGCCGCCGACCATCAGGGCGTAGCCGTTCTCCAGGCCCCACACGCCGCCCGAGACGCCCGCGTCGACGAAGCCGATGCCCTTGGCGCCGAGTTCGGCGGCGTGCTTCTCGTCGTCCGTCCAGCGGGAGTTGCCGCCGTCGACGACCGTGTCGCCGGGCTCCAGCAGCTCTCCCAGTTCGTCGACGACGGACTGGGTGGGGGCGCCGGCCGGGACCATCACCCAGACCGTGCGCGGGGCGTCGAGCCTGCCGACCAGTTCGGTCAGGCTGCCGACGTCGGACAGCTCGGGGTTGCGGTCGTAGCCGATGACGGTGTGGCCGGCGCGGCGGATCCGCTCACGCATGTTGCCGCCCATCTTCCCCAGACCGATGAGGCCGAGTTGCATCGCTGCCATGTCAGTTCACTTCTCCCTGGGCGTTCTCGGTGTTCTTCAGCGAGCGGTACGCGGCCACGAGGGCGGCGGTGGAGGAGTCGAGGCCGGGCACGTCCGCGCCCTCGGTCAGCGCGGGCTCGACGCGCTTGGCGAGGACCTTGCCGAGCTCGACGCCCCACTGGTCGAAGGAGTCGATGTTCCAGATCGCGCCCTGCACGAACACCTTGTGCTCGTAGAGGGCGACGAGCTGGCCCAGCACCGACGGGGTCAGTTCGGTGGCCAGGATCGTCGTGGTCGGGTGGTTGCCCTTGAAGGTGCGGTGCGGCACCTGCTCCTCGGGCACGCCCTCGGCCCGCACCTCGTCGGCGGTCTTGCCGAAGGCGAGGGCCTGCCCCTGTGCGAACAGGTTGGCCATCAACAGGTCGTGCTGCGCCTTGAGTTCGTCGCTCAGCTCGGCGACGGGCCGGGCGAAGCCGATGAAGTCGGCCGGGATGAGCTTGGTGCCCTGGTGGATCAGCTGGTAGTAGGCGTGCTGCCCGTTGGTGCCGGGCGTGCCCCACACCACCGGCCCGGTCTGCCACTGCACGGGCCGGCCGTCGCGCTGCACCGACTTGCCGTTGGACTCCATGTCCAGCTGCTGGAGGTAGGCGGTGAACTTCGACAGGTAGTGCGAGTACGGCAGCACCGCGTGCGACTGGGCGTCGAAGAAGTCGCCGTACCAGATGCCCAGCAGGCCCAGGATCAGCGGGGCGTTGGCCTCCGGGTCGGCGTTGCGGAAGTGCTCGTCGACGATGCGGAAGCCGTCGAGCATCTCCAGGAAGCCGTCCGGGCCGATGGCGATCATCAGGGACAGGCCGATCGCCGAGTCGTACGAGTACCGTCCGCCGACCCAGTCCCAGAACTCGAACATGTTGTCCGGGTCGATGCCGAAGCCGGTGACCTTCTCGGCGTTGGTCGACAGGGCGACGAAGTGCCGGGCGACGGCCTTCTCGTCGCCGCCCAGGCCCCTGAGGAGCCAGGAGCGCGCGGAGGTGGCGTTGGTGATGGTCTCGATGGTGGTGAAGGTCTTGGACGCGACGATGAACAGCGTCTCCGCCGGGTCCAGGTCCCGGACCGCCTCGTGCAGGTCGGCGCCGTCCACGTTGGACACGAAGCGGAAGGTCAGCTCCCGCGCCGTGTACGCGCGCAGCGCCTCGTACGCCATCGCCGGGCCCAGGTCGGAGCCGCCGATGCCGATGTTGACGATGTTGCGGATGCGGCGGCCGGTGTGGCCGGTCCACTCGCCGGAGCGCACCCGGTTCGCGAAGTCGGTCATCTTGTCGAGGACCGCGTGCACGCCCGGGACCACGTTCTCGCCGTCGACCTCGATCACCGCGTCCCGCGGGGCCCGCAGCGCGGTGTGCAGCACGGCCCGCCCCTCGGTGAGGTTGATCTTCTCGCCGGAGAACATGGCGTCGCGCAGCCCGAACACGTCGGTGGCGGCGGCCAGTTCCCGCAGCAGGGCCAGGGTCTCGTCGGTGACGAGGTGCTTGGAGTAGTCGATGCGCAGGTCGCCCACGTGGACGACGTACCGCTCCGCGCGGCCCGGGTCGTCGGCGAACAGCTCACGCAGAGAGGTCTGCCACTGGGCCCGGTGGTCCTCCAGGGCCGTCCACTCGGGACGCCGGGTGAGCAGGGGGGAGTCAGACATGTGCGGGGGTCTCCTTGTCGCTCAGGGGGGCGACCTCGCCGCGCAGGGCGACGGCGTACATCTCGTCCGCGTCGAGGCGCCTGAGCTCCTCGGCGATGAGTTCGGAGGTCGGGCGCACCTTCAGGGCGAGGGTGCGCGAGGGCTGGCCCGGCAGGTGCAGCGTGGCCAGCGGGCCCTCGGGCCGGTCGATGACGATCTCGCCCTTCTCGGTGCCGAGCCGTACGCCGGTCACGACCGGGCCGGCGGTCTCCACCCGCTCGACCGGCACGTGCAGCCGGGCCTCCAGCCAGCGGGCCAGCAGTTCGGCGCTCGGGTTCTCGGCCTCGCTCTCCACCGCCGCCGAGGTCACCGTCAGCCGGGCCTGGTCCAGGGCGGCGGCCAGCATGGAACGCCACGGGGTGAGCCGGGTCCAGGCGAGGTCGGTGTCACCGGGCGCGTACGACCTGACCCGCGCCTCCAGGGCCTGGAGCGGGCGCTCGACGGCGTACATGTCGGTGATGCGGCGCTGGGCGAGCGCGCCGAGCGGGTCCTTGGCGGGGTTGCCGGGCGCGTCCACCGGCCACCACACCACCACCGGCGCGTCCGGCAGGAGCAGCGGCAGCACCACCGAGTCGGCGTGGTCGGACACCTCGCCGTACATGCGCAGCACGACCGTCTCGCCGGTGCCCGCGTCGGCGCCCACCCGTACCTCGGCGTCGAGGTGGGAGCGGGTGCGGTCGCGGGGGGTGCGGGCGTGCCGCTTGATGACGACCAGGGTCCGCGAGGGGTGCTCGTGCGAGGCCTCCTCGGCCGCCCTGATCGAGTCGTAGGCGTTCTCCTCGTCCGTGACGATCACCATCGTCAGGACCATGCCCACGGCGGGGGTGCCGATCGCCCGGCGGCCCTGCACAAGGGCCTTGTTGATCTTGCTTGCCGTGGTGTCGGTCAGGTCGATCTTCATGGCCTGCGCCAGCTCCGTCCGTCTCGTGCGAGCATCTCGTCGGCTTCCGCGGGTCCCCAGCTGCCCGCGGCGTACTGCGCGGGCCTGCCGTGGTCGGCCCAGTACTCCTCGACCGGGTCGAGGATCCTCCACGACTCTTCCACTTCCTGGTGGCGGGGGAACAGGTTGGCGTCTCCCAGGAGTACGTCCAGGATGAGCCGCTCGTACGCCTCCGGGCTGGACTCCGTGAACGACTCGCCGTAGGCGAAGTCCATCGTCACGTCCCGGATCTCCATCGACGTGCCCGGCACCTTGGAGCCGAAACGGACCGTGACGCCCTCGTCCGGCTGGACACGGATGACGATGGCGTTCTGGCCCAGCTCCTCGGTGGCGGTGGCGTCGAACGGGGAGTGCGGCGCGCGCTGGAAGACGACCGCGATCTCCGTCACCCGGCGGCCCAGCCGCTTGCCGGTGCGCAGGTAGAAGGGCACGCCCGCCCACCGGCGGTTGTCGATGCCCAGCTTGATCGCGGCGTACGTGTCCGTCGTGGAGGCCGGGTCGATGCCCTCCTCCTCCAGGTAGCCGCGCACCTGCTCGCCGCCCTGCCAGGCGGCCGCGTACTGCCCGCGCACGGTGTGCCGGCCCAGGTCCTCGGGGAGCTGCACCGCCCGGAACACCTTCAGCTTCTCGGTCAGCAGCGACGCCGCGTCGAAGGAGGCGGGTTCCTCCATCGCGGTGAGCGCCATCAGCTGGAGCAGGTGGTTCTGGATGACGTCACGGGCGGCGCCGATGCCGTCGTAGTAGCCCGCCCGGCCGCCGATGCCGATGTCCTCGGCCATCGTGATCTGCACGTGGTCGACGTAGGACCGGTTCCAGATCGGCTCGAACATCTGGTTAGCGAAGCGCAGCGCCAGGATGTTCTGGACGGTCTCCTTGCCCAGGTAGTGGTCGATGCGGAAGACCTGCTCCGGGTCGAACACGTCGTGCACGATCGCGTTCAGCTCGCAGGCGCTGTCCAGGTCGTGCCCGAACGGCTTCTCGATGACCGCTCGCCGCCAGGAACCCTCGGGCGCGTGCGCCAGCCGGTGCTTCTTCAGCTGCTGGACGACCTTCGGGAAGAACTTCGGCGGTACGGAGAGATAGAAGGCGTAGTTGCCGCTGGTACCCCGGGAGGCGTCCAACTCCTCGACGGCGGAGCGTAGTTGCTTGAACGCCGTGTCGTCGTCGAAGTCGCCCGGAATGAACCGCATGCCCTCCGCGAGCTGCTGCCAGACCTCCTCGCGGAACGGGGTGCGGGCGTGCTCGCGCACGGCGTCGTGCACGACCTGCGCGAAGTCCTGGTCCGCCCACTCCCGGCGGGCGAAGCCGACCAGTGAGAAGCCCGGGGGCAGCAGACCGCGGTTGGCAAGGTCGTACACCGCCGGCATCAGCTTCTTGCGGGACAGGTCGCCGGTGACGCCGAAGATCACCAGCCCGGACGGCCCCGCCACGCGCGGCAGCCGGCGGTCGCGCGGATCGCGCAGCGGGTTGGACCAGAAGTCGGACCGGCCGGGATCCTCCGGCGTCAGGGCGGTTTCCAGGACGGCCGAGCTCTTGGCGGGGGCGGCGACCGGGTCCGCCACGGGGATCTCGTCGCTCATTCAGGCGTCAACTCCCTTGCTGTTCAGGGACTTCGTGACCGCGTCCAGCAGGTCCTGCCAGGCCGTGACGAACTTGGCGACGCCCTCCTCCTCCAACTTCCCGACGACCTCCTCGTAGGAGATGCCGAGCCGCTCGACGGCGGCGAGGTCGGCGCGGGCCTGGGCGTAGCCGCCGGTGACCGTGTCGCCGGTGACGGCGCCGTGGTCGGCGACGGCGTTCAAGGTGGCCTCCGGCATGGTGTTCACGGTGCCGGCCGCGACCAGTTCGTCCACGTACAAAGTGTCCTTGTAGGCCGGGTCCTTCACCCCGGTGGAGGCCCACAGCGGGCGCTGCTTGTTCGCGCGCGCCCCGGCCAGGGCGAGCCAGCGCTCACCGGCGAAGACCTCCTCGTACGCCTGGTAGGCGAGCCGCGCGTTCGCCAGCGCCGCCCGTCCCTTGAGGGCGAAAGCCTCGTCGGTGCCCAGCAGCGTCAGCCGCTTGTCGATCTCGGTGTCGACGCGGGAGACGAAGAAGGAGGCGACGGAGTGGACGCCGGACAGGTCCAGGCCCTTCGCGGCGGCCTTCTCGAGGCCGGCCAGGTAGGCGTCCATGACCTCGCGGTAGCGCTCCAGGGAGAAGATCAGCGTGACGTTGACGCTGATGCCCGCGCCGATCACCTCGGTGATGGCCGGCAGGCCGGCCCGCGTCGCCGGAATCTTGATCATCACGTTGGGCCGGTCGACCAGCCAGGCCAGCTGCCTGGCCTCGGCGATCGTCGCCGCCGTGTCGTGGGCCAGGCGCGGGTCGACCTCGATGGAGACCCGCCCGTCCCGGCCGCCGGTCGCGTCGTACACCGGCCGCAGCACGTCGGCGGCCGCGCGCACATCGGCGGTGGTCATCATGCGGACGGCCTCGTCGACCGTCACGCCCCGCACGGCCAGGTCGGCGAGCTGCTCCTCGTAGCCGTCGCCGGAGCCGATGGCGGCCTGGAAGATGGAGGGGTTGGTGGTGACGCCGACGACGTGCCGGGTCTCGATCAGCTCGGCCAGGTTGCCGCTGTCGATCCGCCTGCGCGACAGGTCGTCCAGCCAGATGGAGACGCCTTGGTCGGACAGGTCCTCGAGGGCTCCCGCGGTCGCGGTTGCTTCGGTCACAGTGATCATCTTCTTTCGGGTGGTCGGATCAACCGCGGGCGGCGGCCGGGGCCGTGGCCGCGTCGACTGCGGCGCGGGCCGCGGCGACGACGTTCTCGGGGGCGAAGCCGTACTCGGCGAACAGGGTCTTGGCGTCGGCGGAGGCGCCGAAGTGCTCCAGGGACACGATGCGGCCCGCGTCGCCCACGAACCGGTGCCACGTCAGACCGATCCCGGCCTCCACCGCGACACGTGCCCGGACGGACGGCGGAAGGACGCGCTCGCGGTACTCGCGCGGCTGCTCCTCGAACCACTCCACGGACGGCATCGACACCACCCGTGTGCCGATCCCCTCGGCCTCCAGCCGCTCCCGCGCGGCGACCGCGAGCTGCACCTCGGAGCCGGTGGCGATCAGGATCACGTCGGGGATCCGCGTGGAGGCGTCCTCGAGCACATAGCCGCCGCGCGCCGCGTCCGGGTTCGGCGCGTACGTCGGCACGCCCTGACGGGTGAGGGCGAGGCCGTGCGGGGCCGGGTCGGTGCCGTGCCGCCTGAGGATCTCGGCCCAGGCGATCGCGGTCTCGTTGGCGTCCGCCGGGCGCACGACGTTCAGGCCCGGGATGGCGCGCAGACTGGCCAGGTGCTCGACCGGCTGGTGGGTCGGGCCGTCCTCCCCGAGACCGACGGAGTCGTGCGTCCACACGTACGTCACCGGCAGCTGCATCAGCGCCGCCATACGCACGGCGTTGCGCATGTAGTCGGAGAACACCAGGAAGGTGCCGCCGTAGATCCGCGTGTTGCCGTGCAGGGCGATGCCGTTCATCTCCGCGGCCATGGAGAACTCGCGGATGCCGAAGTGGACGGTCCGGCCGTACGGGTCGGCCTCGGGCAGCGGGTTGCCCTTCGGCAGGAAGGAGCTGTTCTTGTCGATGGTGGTGTTGTTGGAGCCCGCCAGGTCGGCGGAGCCGCCCCACAGCTCGGGGATCACCGCGCCGAGCGCCTGCAGCACCTTGCCGGAGGCGGCGCGGGTGGCGACCGCCCTGCCCGGCTCGAAGACCGGCAGAGCGTCCTCCCAGCCCTTGGGAAGTTCGCCCTTGCTGACCCGGTCGAACAGGTCGGCGCGCTCCGGGTTCGCCTCACGCCAGGCGGCGATCCGCTTGTCCCAGGCGGCGTGCGCCTCGGCACCCCGGTCCAGGGCCTGACGGGTGTGCGCCAGCACCTCGGGTTCGACGGCGAAGCTTCGTTCCGGGTCGAAGCCGAGGACGCGCTTGGTCGCGGCCACCTCGTCCTCGCCCAGGGCCGAACCGTGCGAGGCCTCGGTGTTCTGGGCGTTCGGCGCGGGCCAGGCGATGATCGTGCGCATCGCGACGATCGAGGGGCGGCCGGTCTCGGCCCGCGCGGCTCGCAGCGCGGCGTACAGCGCGTGCACGTCGATGTCGCCGTTCTCGGCGGGCGCGACCCGCTGCACGTGCCAGCCGTAGGCCTCGTACCGCTTCAGCACGTCCTCGGAGAACGCGGTCGCGGTGTCGCCCTCGATGGAGATGTGGTTGTCGTCGTAGAGGAAGAGCAGGTTGCCGAGCCTCTGGTGGCCGGCCAGCGAGGACGCCTCCGCCGAGACGCCCTCCTGGAGGTCGCCGTCCGAGACGATCGCCCAGACGGTGTGGTCGAAGGGGGAGGCGCCCTCGGGGGCGTCCGGGTCGAACAGGCCGCGCTCGTAGCGGGCCGCCATCGCCATGCCGACGGCGTTGGCGACGCCCTGGCCCAGCGGGCCGGTGGTGGTCTCCACGCCGGCGGTGTGCCCGTACTCGGGGTGGCCGGGCGTCTTGGAGCCGTGCGTGCGGAAGGCCTTCAGGTCGTCGAGCTCCAGCTCGTAGCCCGCGAGGAAGAGCTGCGTGTACAGGGTCAGCGAGGTGTGGCCGGGTGACAGCACGAAGCGGTCACGGCCGGTCCACTCCGGGTCGGCCGGGTCGTGCCGCATCAGCTTCTGAAAGATCGTGTACGCCGCCGGGGCCAGGCTCATGGCGGTGCCCGGGTGGCCGTTCCCGACCCGCTGCACGGCATCGGCCGCCAGCAGGCGGGCGGTGTCGACGGCACGCCGGTCCAGTTCGGTCCACTCCAGGCGGTCGGTCGTCTGCGTGCTCATCTTCAAGGAATCCTCGGAAGAAGCGATATCGGCTGCTGACGCGTTCAAACTAAAAGTCTGACTTTTTCTGCGGAAGGTCGCCGTGTGTCAGCCTTTGGTGAAAGTGGGACAGTGGGCGCGCGAACGGGACGGCACGGGACGGACATGGCGGACAGAACCATGCGCAGTGGGGACGGGGACGATGGCGGCGACGGGATCAGAACGTTCCCCTTCCCGGTCGATCTGAGCGTCCTCGGCGTCGGCATGCAGGTCGGCCCGATGGGCGACGGCCGCACCTGGCACGCCGAGGCGCCGCTGGAGCGCGTGCACCGCATCGACTTCCACATCGTGATGCTGTTCGGCGACGGCCCGGTCCGGCACATGATCGACTTCACCGAGTACGAGGCCACGGCCGGCGACCTGCTGTGGATCCGCCCGGGGCAGGTCCACCGCTTCTCGCGGACCAGCGAGTACCGCGGAACGGTGCTGACCATGCAGCCCGGCTTCCTGCCCCGCGCCACGGTGGAGGCGACCGGCCTGTACCGCTACGACCTGCCGCCGCTCCTGCGTCCCGACGAGCCGCAGCTCACCGCGCTGCGGGCCGCGCTCGCCCAGCTGCGCCGCGAGTACGAGGACACCACCACCCTCCCGCTCAGCCTCCACACGGCGGTGCTGCGGCACTCGCTGACGGCGTTCCTCATCCGCCTGGCCCACCTCGCGACCAGCTCCGCGGAGGTCTCGCGGGGGCGGACCGACACCACGTTCACCCGCTTCCGGGACGCGGTGGAGCAGGGCTTCGCCACCAACCACAGCGTCAGCGCCTACGCCGACGCGCTCGGCTACTCCCGCCGCACCCTCGTGCGCGCGGTGCGCGCCGCGACCGGCGAGACCCCCAAGGCCTTCATCGACAAGCGGGTGGTCCTGGAGGCCAAGCGCCTGCTGGCCCACACCGAGCTGCCCATCGGCCGCGTCGGCGCAGCGGTCGGCTTCCCCGACGCGGCGAACTTCTCCAAGTTCTTCCACCAGCACACCGACAGGACCCCGGCGGCGTTCCGGGCCGACCTGCGCTGAGCCGTCGGCTCGCCGGCCGGGGCGCCGCTGGCGGGCGGGAGGCTCGTGGTGGGCGACGCTCTGGGCGGCAGGGGCGCTTCCGGTGCACGGCGCGGGACGGTGGTCAGCCGGACGTCGGGCGCAGGAGCAGGCACACGAAGCCGAAGGAGTCCCGGTAGCCGCGCAGCCACTGGGTGCGGTGGGTGTCGGCCGCCGCGAGCGCCTGGCCCGCGTCCGGGTCGTCGGGGTGGTCCAGGGCCCAGGACGCCAGTGATCCCGTCCAGGCCCACTCGTAGGCGTCGAGCTCCTGGCGCGTGCTGACGTGCCCCTGGACGGGGGTCCAGCCGGCGGCGACCACGCGGTCCACCGTGGTCGGCAGGTCGGTCAGTTCCCCGAGCGTCTCGACCGCCTCCGGGGACGGCTCGCGCGCCCAGAAGCCGTCACCGATCAGGACCCGGCCACCGGGGGCCAGATGTCCGCGGGCCGCCGCGAGGGCGGCGGGCAGGCCGCCGAAGGCGTGCGTGGCACCGACGCAGAGCACCAGGTCGAAGGGGTGGGACGAGGTGAATCCCGCGGCGTCCTCGCGGTGCAGGACGAGACGTTCACCGACGCCCAGCCGGTGCGCGGCCCGCCGGGCGTCCGCCAGCGCGCCCTCGGAGAGGTCGACGCCCTCGGCCGTCAGCCGCGGATACGTGGCCAGGGCGCGCAGCAGCCACTCCGCGCCCCCGCAGCCGAGGTCGAGGACGCGGGCGTCGGGGCGTGGGATGCCGTGGTCCAGCAGGTGGCGCACCGAGTCGTCGCCGAGCGGGGCGGCGAGGGGATGGTCCGCGTGGGCAAGACGGGAGATCTGTTCACGGTTCACCGGCGGAGCCTGGCACGGGCCGCCGGTGCACCGCATGCGCTTTTCGCCGTGCGGTGCACCGGCAGGGGGCTCCACGCGCACGCGGGAGCCCCCTTTCTCACGGCGGACGGATGCCGCGCGGGCTCAGTGCCCGAAGGAGAACCAGTTGACGTTCACGAAGTCCGCCGGCTGCCCGCTCGTGAAGGTCAGATACACGTCGTGCGTGCCGGTCACCGAGCTGATGTTCGCCGGGATCGTGCGCCACGACTGCCAGCCGCCGGTGTTGCCCACCGCGAAACTGCCGATCGGCGCGTTGCTCCGGCTGTCCAGGCGCACCTCGACCAGTCCGCTGACGCCGCTCGCCGCACCGCTCGCCACACGCGCGTTGAACTGCCTGGCCGCGGTGGAACCGAAGTTGACACCCTTGTAGAGCGCCCAGTCGCCGTTGGCCAGCGAGCCGATGTTCCGGCCGCCGCCGGTGTCCGACGTCGACTCGGTGCTCACCCCGGACTGGGCGTCGTACGACTCGGCCTGGACAGCGCTGTAGGCGTCGCGGGTGCCGCCGCTCGGCGGAGGCGTGGTACCGCTCCCACCGGCCGACAGCACCTGGACGTAGTCGACGACCATCGGGTGCCCCGGCTGGGTGCCGGCGTCCGGGCCGCCGCCGAAGGCGTCGGGGAAGCCGCCGCCCATCGCCACGTTGAGGATGATGTAGAAGCCGTGGTCCGTGGCGTTCTTCCAGGTCGTCGCGTCGACCTGGTTGGCGCGCACCGTGTGGAAGTTGGTGCCGTCGAGGTAGAAGCGGATCTCCTCCGGGCTCGTCGAGCGGTCCCACTCCATGCGGTAGGTGTGGAAGCCGGCCTGGCAGGTGGTGCCGGGGCACGTCGTGGAGCCGCCGATGCCGCTGGTCTCGTTGCAGGGGCCGCCCGGTGAGGTGCCGCAGTGCATCGTGGCGAACACCGTGTTCTGGCCCTGGGTGTTCTCCATGATGTCCAGCTCGCCCACGGCGGGCCAGTTCCAGTAGTTGCCCCGGTAGGGCGCGCCCAGCATCCAGAACGCCGGCCAGTAGCCCTTGGCCGCGGCGCCCGTGACGTTCGGCACCTGGATGCGGGCCTCCACGCGCAGCTTGCCGCCGGCCGGGGGCTGGAAGTCGGTGCGGTTGGTCTCGACGCGGCCCGAGGTCCAGTTGCCGGCGGCGTCGCGCCGCGGGGTGATGCGGAGGTTGCCGTTGCCGTCGAGCGAGACGTTGTCCGTGCTGGACGTCATCGTCTCGATCTCGCCGGTGCCCCAGTTGGCGGGGCCGCCCGGGTAGCCCTTGCCGGTCGCGTACTGCCAGTTGGAGGTGTTGACGCCGCTGCCCGCGGGGCCGTTGAAGTCGTCGAGGAAGACCTGGGTCCAGCCCGACGGGGGAGGCGGCGCCGAAGCGCTCGCGGACGGGGTGGCGAGAGTCGTGGCGGCCGCGGCGAGGCCGAGCGTGCCGACCAGGGCGACGAACGCCCGCCTCAGCGGGCGCCGTCTGCGGTGTGTGCCGGAGGTTTCGGTCATGTGGGGATGCCTCTCGGGTACGGGATCTGCTGCGCGGGTGCCGTCGAAAGCGCCTCCCGGGGAGGGAAGAGAGCGCTCTCAAAGTGCCGCCAATGTGCTCCACGCCTCTCCGGTCGTCAAGAGGTGAAACAAAGAAAGTCCTTGCGGGGCAGGCCACTTCACTCCATGAATGCGCGGGTATGCGGGCCTGTGCCGCGTGTCGGAGGGCCGGTGGTGCGGGCCTGGTCAGGGGCCGGGCCGCTCGGCCGTCTCCGGTTGCCAGCCCAGGGCCCGGGAGATGCCGCGTGCCGCGAGGCGTACCGCCGGGACGAGTACGGGGACCTGCGTGCACGCTTGCGGCACCACCACCGAGACGGCGGCGGTCACCGAGCCGTCCCGTCCGCGGATCGGGGCGGCGACGGACAGGGCGTCCTCGGTGACCTGCCGGTCGCTGACCGCGACCCCGGTGCGCCGCACGTCGGCCAGGACCCGGCGCAGCCGCTCCGGATCGGTGATCGTGTAGGGAGTGAAGGACGCCAGGGGGGCCGCGCAGTACTCCTCCTGCGTCTCGGGTGCGCTGTGGGCCAGCAGGGCGAGGCCGACCCCGGTGGCGTGCAGCGGCCAGCGCGCGCCGACCCGGATGTGCACCCCGACCGCCGAACGGCCCGACAGCCACTCGATGTAGACGACCTCGCCGCCGTCGCGCACCGCCAGCTGCACGTTCTCGTGCGTCGCCTCGTACAGGTCCTCCAGGTACGGCAGGGCGACCTGCCGCAGCGCCAGGCCGCGCGGGGCGAGGGCCGCGACCTCCCACAGCCGGAGTCCGACGTGGTAGACGCCGGACCCGTCGCGCTCCAGCGCGCCCCACCGCGTCAGCGCGCCCACCAGCCGGTGCGCGGTGGTCAGGCTGAGGCCGGCCCGGCGGCTGATGTCCGTCAGGGACAGGGCCGGGTGCTCGTGGTCGAAGGCCGCGAGCACGGACAGCAGCCGGTCGGGCGCGGTGGGGGCGGTCATGGCCGGGCGTCTCCCGGGTGGGCGAGGTCGTAGGGGCGGGGGTAGGCGGCCGGTCGGTGGGAGACGTAGCGGGCCCGGGCCGTCGGTTCCTCCTTCTGCGCGCGGGAGTTGAGCGTGCCGGGGGAGGTGTCCCAGCGGCCGGTGTCGAGGCGGTGTTCCAGGGTGTGCAGGGCGGCGAGTGTCTCACCGGTGGTGAAGGTGCAGTGGCCGGGGGCGTCGACGTAGGCCTGGCTGAGCAGCGGCCCGGAGCCCGCCGCAGCGGCGGCCCGCCGGTAGGCGCTCTGTGCCTGGACCGGGATCAGCGCGTCGCCGGTGGTGTGGACGGTGAGCTGGGGGTCGCTGAGCCGGCCGGTGAGCACGCTGGTCCGGCGCATCCAGCGGACGGCCCCGGGGTCGGCGGTGACGCGGGGCGCGCGGTCGAGGGCCGCCAGGTCGGCGCGCAGGGAGAGTCCCGCCTTCTTGTACAGCTCGGTGACCTCCTTGTGCAGCGGGGACCGGGCCAGCAGCGCCGGATGGTCGACGCCCGTGTTCCAGGACGGGTTGCCGCCCGCCCGGCTCTCGGCCTCCTGCCGCCACCGGAAGGCGGGGAACTGGAGCAGACCCTTCAAAGCCGCGTACTGGTTGGCCTGTCGGGTGTCCCAGTCGGTCGGGCCCGGTTCGGGCTGGGAGGCGTCGTTGTGGCCGGGGATGCCGTGCAGCGCGGCGGCCAGGGCGATGCGGGCGCGGCCCTCGGGGGTGCGCTGGGCGGCGTCGACCCGTGTGGTGAGGGTGTCGGCGGCATCGGCGGCCTCCGCCTGATCGGTGAAGCCGGTGAGCCGCACGCCCGAGTCCGGAGCTAGCAGCGTCTTCAGCGCGAACACCGGGTCCAGCGTGCTGTTCCAGTTGGCGACGCCGCCCTGCACCAGCCCGCACAGGGACAGGGAGCCGTCGAAGCGGCCGGCGTGCCGTTCGGCGAGCACGGTGGTGACGAAGCCGCCGTACGAGGTCCCCCAGGCGAGCGTGCGCCGGGCCGCGCCGAAGCGCTGTGTGAACGTCTCCAGGGTGGCGAGCTGGTCGGGCACCGCCTCCGTGACGGCCCAGCCGGTCGTGGCGTACGACGAGCCGATGAGCGCGTAGCCCTCGGCCAGCAGTGCCTCCCGGGCCCCTGAACTCGGCGTGTTCTGGGCCGGGTTGGGGGACCCGGCGGGGGTGTAGCCGTGGCTGTACAGCAGCACCGTGCCGTTCCAGGACGCCGGTACGTCCATCACGAAGGCGGCGCCGGAGGGCAGCCGGCCCTCCAGGTGGGTGTCCGCGGTTGCGGCCCGTGCGGGGGCCACGGTTGTCGCGCACAGGGTGACGGTCAGTAAGGCGAGACGGATCCTCAACGGGGCGTTCCTTCCAGTGCGGGGGTGGCGGCGGGGGAGTCGAGGGTGTCGGTGTGCGTCTCGCGCAGCCGCCACACGGTGAGCGCGGTGACGGCCGCGCCCGCGCACAGCAGCAGGGAGACGGGGGTGCTGCCGTCGCCGTACGAGGCGAGCAGGCTGCCCGCGATCAGCGGGGAGAACCCGGCGCCGATCAGGGTGGCCGCCTGGTAGCCGAGGGAGGCGCCGGTGTAGCGGACCCGGGTGCCGAACATCTCGGCGAGCAGGGCGCCGAGCGGCCCGTACATCGTCGACTGGGCGACCCCGTGGCCGAGGGCCAGGGCGAGGATCAGCAGTCCGGGCGAGCCCGAGTCGACCAGGGCCAGGACGGGGAAGGCGAGCGCGGCCGAGGCGACGGCTCCGGCGAGGACGACGGGGCGGCGGCCGACCCGGTCGGACAGCGCCGACGCGACCGGCAGCACGGCCAGTGCCACACAGGACGCGACGGTCACGGCGGTGAGCACCTGTGGCCGGCTGTAGCCCTGGCCGACCGCGTAACTGATCATGAAGCTGGTCAGCAGTGACTGGGCGGTGAAGGCGCCGATGCCGACGCAGGCGGCGAGCAGCACGGGCTTCGGCCGGCGCAGCACCTCCACGATCGGCGGCTTGTCGACCGGCTCCCGCTTCACCTGGGCGAACAGCGGGCTCTCGGCGACCTTGAGGCGGACGAACAGGCCGACGCCCAGCAGCACGACGCTCAGCAGGAACGGCACGCGCCAGCCCCAGGAGCGGAAGTCGTCGTCGGGCAGCGTGGCGACGAGGGTGACCACCCCGGCCGACAGCACCGAGCCGAGCGGGGCGCCGAGCTGGGTGAAGCTGGACCACAGGCCGCGCCGGGAGCCCTGCGCGTGCTCGGCGTGCTCGACGACCATCAGCATGGCGCCGCCCCACTCGCCGCCGATGGCGATGCCCTGCACGACGCGCAGGGCGACCAGCAGGACGGGCGCCCACACGCCGATCGCGTCGTACGTGGGCAGCAGGCCGATGAGGAAGCTGCCGCAGCCCATCAGGACCATGGTCAGCAGCATCATCGACTTGCGGCCGATCCGGTCGCCGAAGTGGCCGAAGACGATGCCGCCCAGCGGGCGGGCCAGATAACCGGCGGCGAAGGTGCCGAAGGCCGCGATGGTGCCGACCGCGGGGTCGGCCTGGGGGAAGAACAGGTCGCCGAAGACGAGCGCGGCGACCGTGCCGTAGACGAGGAAGTCGTAGAACTCCACCGCCGTGCCGAGCAGGCCGGACAGCGCGACGCGGCGCAACTGCCGCGAGCCGGAGGGGAGTTGACTGGTGGACGAAGAGCGGGATGACTGCACGACGAGCTCCCTGGGGCCGATGCGTCGGTGCCTCGATTGCCCCGTGAAGTTAGGCAGCTCTCGTGCCGCCGTCAATCATTTGCACAACATCAGTTCAGTCCGTCCTCCGCGACGCGCAGCAGGAGGGCGTGGAGCGTCTCGCGTTCGGCGGGGTCGAGCGGGGCCAGCAGTTCGTTCGTGACGCGCAGGCCGGCCTCGTCCGTGTCGCGCAGGAAGCCGCGGCCGGACCGGGTGAGGACGACGATCCGGCTGCGGCGGTCGTCGGGGGAGGGGCGGCGCTCCGCGAAGCCCAGCTTCTCCAGGTCGTCGACCAGGCCGACGATCGCGCTCGGGTCGTAGCCGAGCCGGGTGCTCAGCTCGCGCTGGAGCGCGCCCTCGGAGGTGGCGAGGAACCGCAGCACCGCGTAGTGGCGCAGGCGCAGCCCCGACTCCTGCAGGAAGGTGTTGAACAACTGGCCGGAGCGCAGACCCAGGCGGTACAGGAGGTAGCCCGTGTCGGCGTGCAGCCCCCGCATCCACGGCTCGTTCGCGTCGATGGGGGCCGGGTTCATGGCGTGCTGGCGGGTGATGGCGGGCTCCCTGGTCTCCAGCCCCGGACGGGGCGCTCGGGTGTGCTGGGCCCAGTCTGACGCACCCCGCCGGTCACCAACAACTATTGACGTCGCCAATTATTGCTCTTAGCTTCGATCTGCGTCACCGCGTCACGCATCCGCACCACCGCATCCTCATGTGAAGGGACAGTGCCGTGCCCAGCATCGATCTCACCGGCAAGGCCGCCGTCGTCACCGGCAGCGGCCGCGGCCTCGGCCTCGCCTACGCCCACGCCCTGGCCGCCCACGGCGCGTCCGTGGTCGTCAACGACGTCGACGAAGCCGTGGCCGAGGCGGCCGTGAAGTCCATCGGCGAGGCCGGCGGCACCGCCGTCGCCGAGGTCGTCCCGGTCGGCACCTCCGAGGCAGCGGACCGCCTGGTCGGCCGTGCCGTCAGCGAGTTCGGGCGCCTTGACGTCCTGGTCACCAACGCGGGCATCCTGCGCGACAGGGTGCTGTGGAAGATGACCGACGACGACTTCGACGCGGTGCTCACCACCCACCTCAAGGGCACCTTCACCTGCGCCCGCGCCGCCGCCGTGCGCATGCGCGAGCAGGGCGAGGGCGGCACGCTGATCCTGGTCGGCTCCCCGGCCGGGCAGCGCGGCAACTTCGGGCAGACCAACTACGCCGCCGCCAAGGCCGGCATCGCCGCGATGGCCCGCACCTGGTCGATGGAGCTGGCCCGCGCGCACATCACCGTCAACGCGATCGTGCCGGTCGCCGCGACCGCCATGACGGAGACGATCCCCGCCTTCGCCCCGTACGTCGAGGCGATGAGGAACGGCGAGCCGCTGCCGGGCTTCCTGCGCAAGGGCGAGGGCTTCGGCACCCCCGAGGACTGTGCGGCCCTGGTGCCCTTCCTCGCCTCCGAGCAAGCGCGGGAGGTGACCGGTCAGTGCATCGGCATCGGCGGCGACAAGGTGGCACTCTGGTCGCATCCGCAGGAGATCAGGGCGGCGTACGCCGACGGCGGCTGGACCCCCGACACCCTGGCCGACGCCTGGCCCACCTCGGTCGGCGCGGAACTCCAGACGGTCGGCATCCCGGCGCCGAAGTTCCCGGAGGCGTGATGGACCCCGCTGCGAACGTCGAGGGCCTGGTCGCGATCGACGTCCACACCCACGCGGAGGTGTCCTCCAAGGGCCACTCCTCCCTGGACGACGACCTGCACGACGCCTCCTCCGCCTACTTCAAGGTCGAGGGCAGGCGGAAGCCGACCCTGGAGGAGACGGCCGCCTACTACCGCGAGCGGAACATGGCCGCCGTGATCTTCACGGTGGACGCCGAGTCCGCCACCGGTACGGCGCCGGTCCCCAACGAGGAGGTCGCCGAGGCCGCCGCCGCCAATCCGGACGTGCTGATCCCGTTCGCCTCCATCGACCCCTTCCGGGGCAGGGCGGGGGTCAGGCAGGCCCGGCGCCTGGTCGAGGAGTACGGGGTGAAGGGCTTCAAGTTCCACCCCAGCATCCAGGGCTTCTTCCCCAACGACAGGGCGGTCGCGTACGAGCTGTACGAGGTGATCGAGGAGACCGGCACCATCGCCCTGTTCCACACGGGGCAGACCGGCATCGGCGCCGGAGTTCCGGGCGGCGGCGGGATCCGGCTGAAGTACTCCAACCCCCTCCACGTGGACGACGTCGCTGCCGACTTCCCGCACCTGAAGATCATCCTGGCGCACCCGTCCTTCCCGTGGCAGGACGAGGCGCTCGCCGTCGCCACGCACAAGCCGGGCGTGCACATCGACCTGTCCGGCTGGTCGCCGAAGTACTTCCCGCCGCAGCTGGTGCAGTACGCCAACACACTGCTCAAGGACAAGGTGCTCTTCGGCTCCGACTTCCCCGTCCTCACCCCGGACCGCTGGCTCGCCGACTTCGAGAAGCTGCCCATCAAGGACGAGGTCAGGCCGAAGATCCTCAAGGAGAACGCCGCCCGCCTGCTCGGGCTGACGACACCGTAAAGGGGCGCGACGATGCGCAACGAGGGACTGGGGTCATGGCCCGCACGCCGGGCCCGCAAGACCCCCCACCGCACCGCCCTGATCCACGGCGACCGGCCGGTCGACTACCGCACCCTGCACACCCGCACCGCACGGCTCGCCCACGCCCTGCGCGCCCGGGGCGTACGGCGCGGCGACCGGATCGCCTACCTCGGCCCGAACCACCCCTCCTTCCTGGAGACCCTGTTCGCGGCGGGCACGCTCGGCGCCGTCTTCGTCCCGCTCAACACCCGCCTGGCCGGGCCGGAGATCGCCTACCAGCTCGCCGACTCGGGAGCCAGGGCGCTGGTGTACGGGCCGTCGCACGCCGGGCTCGTGGCCGGGCTGCCGGGCGACACCGACGTACGGGCCTACGTCGAGGCCGGCGCGGAGTACGAGCAGGCCGTCGCCGAGGCGTCCGAGGAACCGATCGACGAACCGGTCGGCGCCGACGACACCTGCATCATCATGTACACCTCGGGGACCACCGGCCGCCCCAAGGGCGCCATGCTCACCCACGGCAACCTCACCTGGAACGCGATCAACGTCCTCGTGGACACCGACCTGATCGCCGACGAACGCGCCTTGGTCTCCGCCCCGCTGTTCCACACCGCCGGCCTGAACATGCTGACCCTGCCGGTGCTGCTCAAGGGCGGCGCGTGCGTGCTGGTCGAGGCCTTCGACCCGGACGCCACCTTCGACCTGATCGAACGGCACCGGATCACCTTCATGTTCGGCGTGCCGACCATGTTCGACCAGGTGGCCCGGCACCCGCGCTGGGCGGACGCGGACCTGTCGTCGCTGCGCATCCTCACCTGCGGCGGCTCACCCGTCCCCACCCCGCTCATCGCCGCCTACCAGGAACGCGGCCTGACCTTCCTCCAGGGCTACGGCATGACCGAGGCCGCGCCCGGCACCCTGTTCCTGGACGCCGAGCACGCGGTCGGCAAGGCGGGCTCGGCCGGCGTTCCGCACTTCTTCAGCGACGTACGCGTCGCACGGCCCGACCTCACGCCGGTCGACGTCGGAGAGGTGGGCGAGGTCGTGGTGCGCGGACCGCACGTCATGCCCGGCTACTGGGGGCTGCCCGAGGAGACGGCCGCCTCCTTCGCGGACGGCTGGTTCCGCAGCGGCGACGCGGCCCAGGTCGACGAGGAGGGCTACGTGTACATCGTCGACCGCATCAAGGACATGATCATCTCCGGTGGCGAGAACGTCTACCCCGCCGAGATCGAGGACCGGCTGCTCGCCCACCCGGACATCGTCGAGTGCGCGGTCATCGGCGTGCCGGACGACAAGTGGGGCGAGGTGCCGCGCGCGGTGGTCGTTCCCCGCGAGGGCGCCGAGCTCGACCCCGACGAGGTCCTGGCGTCCCTGGCCGGACACCTCGCCAAGTACAAGATCCCCAAGTCGGTGGTGGTCGCGGACGAACTGCCGCGCACCGCCTCCGGAAAGCTCCTCAAGTCCCGTGTGCGCCAGCGCTACGGCACCTCCCAGCCCTAAGGAAGCCCTGCATGAGCATCACCGTCAACGGCCTCGACGAACTCCGCAAGCTCGCCGGCGGGGACCTCGGCACCAGCGAGTGGATCGAGGTGACCCAGCAGCGGATCGACACCTTCGCCGACGCCACCGGCGACCACCAGTGGATCCACGTGGACCCCGAGCGCGCCAAGGACGGCCCTTTCGGCGCCCCCATCGCGCACGGCTACCTCACCCTCTCCCTGTTCATCCCGCTGTTCACCGAGCTGCTGGACGTCCAGGGCGTCACCACCAAGGTCAACTACGGCCTGAACAAGGTGCGCTTCCCCGCCCCGGTGAAGGCCGGCTCGCGCATCCGGCTCGCCGCGAAGCTCGCGGAGGTCGAGGACGTGCCGGGCGGCGTGCAGATCACCGTGGACGGCACGGTCGAGATCGAGGGCGCCACCAAGCCGGCGGCGGTGCTCCAGAGCCTGTCGCGGTTCTACGTCTGAGGGCGGGCCGGTACGAGGTCGAGGAGGCGTTCCGAGGCGTCCCGGGCGAGCGGCGACAGCCGGTCGTACACCGTCCGGAACGTCTTCTCGGCCTGCTCGGCCGGCCAGTCGTCCGGCAGGTGCTCGACCGGCAGACGGGGGTCGCGCCGGATGATCCGCAACCACTCGGCCTGGAGCCGCAGCCGCAGGGCGAGGGCGTCGTCGGCGTCCGGCAGCCGGCTCTCCCACGGCTGCCAGCGCCCTACGAACGCCTCGTAGCCCGCCGCCAGGTCGGACAGCTGCCAGGTTTCCTCGATCATCCGGCCGATGTCCATGCCGGTGTCGGCGTGCGCGCGGAACACCTTCACATGGGCGGACAGGCCCAGCTCGGCCACGAGCGCCGACACGTCGACCTCGCCGGGCGCGATCCACAGGCCGCTGAACAGCGGGCCGAAGCCGCTCCAGGTGAGCTGGGAGCGCAGGTCGTGGCGCTGGCGCTGCCAGGACTCCGGCAGCGAGAAACCGAGCAGGGTCCAACTGCCGTCCCAGGTGCGGTTGACAGCGCCGGTCCGCCAGACGCGCCGCTCGCCGTCCCGCAGCACCGCCTCCGAACGCTCGGTCAGCCCGAAGTACATCCGGCGGCCCTCGCGCTGGCGGCGCAGCAGACCGCGGTTCACCATGCGGGTCAGCGTCGAGCGGGTCGCCTGCTCGCCGACGCCGGCACGGGCGAACACGTCGATGACGCTGCCCGAGTACACGCACACGTCGTGGCCGAGCACCTGGTCGCCCAGGAACGTCAGCATGAGGGACTGGGGCCGCAGCGCCTCTTCACCGGTCACGCGGCCCACCGTAAACCCTCGTCGATCAGTCTGTGACCTGCCGGTACGTGTACACGGCCGTCGTCACCGCGCACACGCCCGGCGGGATCACCTGTGCGCGCAGGGTGCCCGTGTTCATGTCGTGGTCGACGCCCTCCGTCTCGAAGGTGCCCGTGCACACGCCGCGCTGCGGCAGCGCGAACAGGCTGCTGACCGCGCCGGTGACGGGCTGCCCGTCCAGTTTCCTCGGCAGGTCGACCTGGAGCAGCGGACGGATCTCGGAGAAGAGCGTGCCCGTGGCGTCGTTCGAGGCGCACACCAGGCGGGTGTCGCTGACGAAGTCGCAGCCCTGGATGTCCCGCACCGGTCTGTCCAGGGTGATCTGCCCGGCCTCCTTCAACTCGCCGCCGGCGGCCGGGGTGGAGGGGTTGAGCAGGGGAGCGGGGAAGACCTGGAGTCTGCGCTGCTCACCCCACTCGCCCGACACGAGCCACTGCCCGTCGGGCGAGACGCTGGCGAAGGAGTTGTTCACCTTCTCGCCCGGGCTCAGCGGGTGCACGTACTCGTAGCGCTTCCCGGCCGGGGTGGTCACCGCGAACATCTTCGACGTGGCCGTGTCGGCGCCCTGGTAGGCGTCGAAGACGTGGTCGCGCGCGACGTCCGGGTCGCCGATGTGGTTCCAGCCCTTGACACGCAGGTCCAGCGGGATCGACGCCAGTCCGCGGTACAGCAGCGAGCCGTCCGCGCGGCTGGCGAGGCCCTGACCGCCGCCGAGGGTGCCGGTGTACGCCGTGCCGGTCTCGGCCCAGCGCGGCTCACCGGCGGCCGAGGCCGTGCCCGAGCCCAGCGCGAACGTACCCAATAAGGCGGCAGATACGAGGAGATGACGCTTCATCAGGAGTCGGGAACCTTCCACGTCGACGAAGATGGGGTTCGAATAGAACCACGTATCGGCCCACGGGTCACCGTCTCCGGACGGGTGGGGGACCGGGACTCGTCGCCGTCGGTCAGCGGAATGCGCAGGGTGCGGGTGCCCGTGCGTCCGGAGACGTCCTCGGTCCGTACGACCCTCGGCCGGCGCGGGGCCGCCGTCGTCCCGAGGACGATGGCCGACCCGAACAGGCCCGCTCGGCGCAGAAGTCGGCGGCGGGAGACGCCTGCGACGTCCAGGGCGACGGGGGAGACGGACGGTCGGCCCCCTCGGGCGGCTGCTTGGTCCTGCGCGTCCTCGAAGGTCAGTGGTTCATGAACGACGTGACAGCCAGCGCCCGCGCGACGATCCGGACGTCGCCGAGCCGGCCGTACAGGATCTGGTCGATCTTCCGGCGTGCTCGTAGCCGCCGAGCAGCCACGGCAGCCCCACGGAGGTGATCCCCACGGCGGGCGCCCCCGGGTTGCGGACGACCGGGCAGCCCTCGACGTACAGCGTGGTGTGCTCGCCGTCGTTGACGACCGCGAGGTGCCACCAGGTCTCCAACGGGGTCTCGTGGCCCCAGTTGGTGGCGATGCCCTGCTGGTTCAGGGGGCGCGTCGCCCACTGCGGCTCGCGGTCGTTCGACAGGGACAGCGTGGCCAGCGGCTCGTCCGGGTCGTCGGCGGTCTTCCCGGCGGCACCGCCCGTGCCCGTGCGGCCGAGCAGGCCCGACCAGGCGTGGTGGGCGGGGTCCCAGTCGGCGGGCAGGCGGTAGAACGCCTCGATGGTGTAACCGTCCCGGAAGGTGGCCGAGTTGAGCGGGGCGCCGTCGACCGTGCGCAGGTACGCGCCCCTCAGCGGGGACTTGTACCCCTGGAACTCCAGGCTGCCGTGGCCTGGCTGGTCCGGGTGGTGGTCGGGCGACCAGGACAGCGTGCCGCCGCCCACCGTGACGGACGTGCCTGGCCTCCGCGACCACCTTGTCGCTGAGCGCGCCGCCCCAATACCACATGGTGAGGCTCTTGCCGTTCTTGGTGCCGCCCGATCCTGAGCCGCCGCCGCATGCGACGGTCAGGCCGGAGGCGGCGGCGGTGAGCGCGGCGGCCTGGAGGAAGCCTCTACGAGAAAGGTCCGCGGGTCACTCCTGGTGTTCTGTTCGACATGCCGAGGGGGTGGGGAGTCAGTGCCGCCGCTGGGAGGCGCGTGGGCCGAGGGGCGTGTGAGGGGCGGGCGGCGTGACGGGAGCGTGGCGTACGGGCGGGCCGGCGTCGGCCGGGACGCGGTCGGCCAGGAAGCCGTACGCCCGCCGGAGTCCGGGATCGGCCAGGGAGCGCCACCAGCGGTCGACGCCGTACCAGCCGGGCGCGGCCAGTGCCCCGCCGTGGTGCCGGACGGACAGCCCGGCGGCCAGGACGGCGAACCGGAGCCGTTCCTCCAGCGGCCAGCCGCCGAGCGAGGCGGCGACGAAGCTCGCGCCGAAGACGTCCCCGGCGCCCGTCGCGTCCAGGACATCGATATCGAGCGCGGGGACGTCCGCGTACTCGCCGGTGATCTGGTCGACGGCCACCGCGCCGTCGCCGCCGCGCGTGACCACGGCGACCGGCACCAGCTCGCTGAGGATGCCGAGCGCGGCGAGAGCGCTGTCGGTGTGCGTGTAGGCCATCGCCTCGGTCTCGTTGGGGAGGAAGGCGTGGCACAGGGCGAGCTGGTCCAGGAGATTCATGGACCACTCCTGGGCGGGGTCCCAGCCGACGTCGGCGTAGATGTGGGTGCCGTTCGCGGCGGCCTTGGCGAGCCAGGCGCGGGGCTGTGCCTCCAGGTGGACGAGGGCGGCGCGCGCCTCGGGCGGGTCGCCCATCAGCGCGTCCTGCGAGTACGGGGGCTCCTGGCCGTGGGTGACCATGGCCCGGTCGTGACCGTGGGCGAGGGCGACGGTGACCGGGGTGGGCCAGCCGTCCGCCGTCCGGGACAGCGAGAGGTCGACACCTTCCTGCCGGTCGAGGACGTCACGGCAGTACGCGCCCTAGAAGTCGCCGCCGAAGACCGTGGCCAGGGAGGTCCGCAGACCGAAGCGGGCGGCGGCCACCGCCAGGTTGGCGGTGCCGCCCGGGCCGCAACCCATGCCCGCCGTCCAGACCTCCTCGCCCGGTGTCGGCGGCTTCCCGAGCCCCGTGAGGACCCGGTCGTAGAAGAGCAGCCCGGTCAACAGCACATCGGGCCGGTCGTCGTCCACGGCAGCGTCCTCTCATCCGGACTCGTCAAAACTCGTCATTTCAGTGAGCGGAATCGTGCGCTGCCCGCCAACATTGGTCAATATCCGAGCAGAAATGAGCATGGCGATGATTGGAGATGACGAGTAATGTGCACGCCGTGCTGGCAGAACGACGACACCAACTCATCCTGCGGGCCTTGCGCTCCGGCGGCCCCGCGTCCGTGACCGATCTCTCCGGGCAACTGGGTGTGAGTCCGGCCACCGTCCGGCGTGACCTGGTCAAGCTCGAGGAGGACGGCCTGCTCACGCGGGTGCACGGCGGCGCCGTGGTGGAGGAGGGCGACCAGCCCTTCGCCGAGGTCGCCGAGGTGCGGGTGGCGGAGAAGGACGCGATAGCCGTGCGCGCCGCCGGGATGATCGGGGACGGTCAGTCGGTGCTGCTGGACATCGGCACCACCGCCTACCGGCTGGCCCGGCAGCTGCACGGCCGCCGGCTCACCGTGATCACCAGCAACCTGGTGGTGTACGAGGAGCTCGCCGACGACGAGGAGATCGAGCTGGTGCTGCTCGGCGGCATGGTCCGCCGCGAGTACCGCTCCCTGGTCGGCTTCCTCACCGAGGACAACCTGCGCCAGCTGCACGCCGACTGGCTCTTCCTCGGCACCAGCGGGGTGCGGCCCGGCGGGCAGGTCATGGACACCACGGTCGTCGAGGTGCCGGTCAAGCGCGCCATGATCCGGGCCGGCGACAGGGTCGTCCTCCTCGCCGACGCGGCGAAGTTCCCGGGCACGGGGATGGCGAAGGTCTGCGGTCCCGAGGACCTGGACGTGGTGGTGACGAACGAGCCGGTCGACACGGCGACACGTGCCTCCTTCGAGGAGGCAGGCGTCGAGGTCGTCGTGGCGGGAAAGGTGCAGACGTGAAGCTGACGATTCTGGGCGGCGGCGGGTTCCGGGTGCCGCTCGTGTACGGCGCGCTCCTCGGGGACCGCGCCGAGGGCCGAGTGACGCGGGTCGTGCTGCACGACCTGGACCCGCACCGGCTGTCCGCGGTCACCCGTGTCCTCGCCGAGCAGGCGGCCGGCGTGCCCGGCGCGCCCGAGGTGACCGCCACCACCGACCTCGACGAGGCGCTGCGCGGCGCCGACTTCGTGTTCTCCGCGATCCGCGTCGGCGGCCTTCGGGGCCGCGCCGACGACGAGCGGGTGGCCCTCGCGGAGGGCGTCCTGGGCCAGGAGACGGTCGGCGCCGGAGGCATCGCCTACGGTCTGCGGACGGTCCCGGTCGCCGTGGACATCGCCCGGCGGGTGGCCCGGCTGGCGCCCGACGCCTGGGTCATCAACTTCACCAACCCGGCCGGACTGGTCACCGAGGCCATGTCCCGCCGGCTCGGCGACCGCGTCATCGGCATCTGCGACTCGCCGGTCGGCCTCGGCCGCCGGATCGCCCGGGTGCTGGGCGCCGACCCGCGCGAGGCGTTCATCGACTACGTCGGCCTCAACCACCTCGGCTGGGTGCGCGGCCTGCGCGTCGACGGCCGCGACGAACTCCCGCGCCTGCTCGCCGACCCCGACCTGCTCGGCTCCTTCGAGGAGGGCAAGCTGTTCGGCGTCGACTGGCTGCGGTCCCTGGGCGCGATCCCCAACGAGTACCTGCACTACTACTACTTCAACCGGGAAGCCGTACGGGCCTACCAGCAGGCCGAGAGGACCCGCGGCGCCTTCCTGCACGAGCAGCAGGCCCGGTTCTACGAGCAGGTGAAGGACCCCGGCGCCCGCGCCCTTCAGCTGTGGGACCGGACCCGCGCCGAGCGCGAGGCCACCTACATGGCCGAGAACCGCGAGACGGCCGGCGCCGGCGAGCGCGACGAGGACGACCTGTCCGGCGGCTACGAGAAGGTCGCCCTGGCACTGATGCGGGCCATCGCCCGCGACGAGCGCACGACCCTGATCCTCAACGTCCGCAACCGCACGACCCTTTCGGTGCTGGACGCGGAGGCCGTCATCGAGGTGCCCTGCCTGGTCGACGCCAACGGAGCCCACCCGGTCGCGGTCGATCCGCTGCCCGGCCACGCCACCGGCCTGGTCTGCGCGGTCAAGGCCGTCGAGCGGGAGGTGCTCGCCGCCGCCGAGTCCGGCTCCCGCGCGACGGCGGTGAAGGCGTTCGCGCTGCACCCGCTCGTCGACTCCGTGAACGTGGCCCGCAGACTGGTCGACGGCTACACCTCGGTCCACCCTGGCCTGGCGTACCTCAAGTAAGCGCTCACCCCCCTTCCTGGCTCTCTGGAGACTTGCGATGCACGACGAACGCCGCCGGATCGAGGAGCGCGTGGAGCGCCTCCACACCCAGCGCGTCAAGCCGGCGATCTACTCGGCCACCGTCCCGCTCACCGTCGAGGCCTGGCAGGCGCCGGGAGAGCCGGTCCCCTTCGAGGAGGCCGCCGCCGCCTCGTACCGGCCCTTCGCGATGGGCACCCCGTGGGGCCCGCCCTGGGGCACGACCTGGTTCCGGATGCGCGGGCAGGTGCCCGCCGAGTGGGCCGGCCGGCGCGTCGAGGCGGTCATCGACCTCGGCTTCACGGGCGACTGGCCCGGCAACCAGGCGGAGGCCCTGGTCCACCTCACCGACGGCACCCCGCTGAAGGCGGTCAACCCGCTCAACCAGTACGTGCCCATCGGCAACCCGGCCGCCGGCGGCGAACCGGTGGACTACCTGGTCGAGGCGGCCTCCAACCCGGACATCCTCGCGAACGACTTCGCGGCGCCGACCCCGCTGGGCGACGTCCTGACCGCGGGCGACAAGCCCCTGTACGTCTTCCGGCGGGCCGACCTCGCGATCCTCGACGAGCAGGTCTGGCACCTCGACCTGGACCTGCAGGTGCTGCGCGGGCTCATGGTCCACCTCGGCGAGCACGAACCGCGCCGCCACGAGATCATGCACGCCCTGGACCGGGCCATGGACGCCCTCGACCTCGACGACGTCTCCGGCAGCGCCCCGGCCGCCCGCGAGGTGCTCGCGCCGGTCCTCGCCAGGCCCGCCCACGCCAGCGCCCACACCGTCTCCGGCGTCGGGCACGCGCACATCGACTCCGCCTGGCTGTGGCCGATCCGCGAGACCAAGCGCAAGACGTCCCGCACCTTCTCCAACGTCACGTCCCTGGCCGACGAGTACGACGACTTCATCTTCGCCTGTTCCCAGGCCCAGCAGTACGAGTGGGTGCGCGACAACTACCCGCACGTGTGGGAGCGGATCAAGAAGTCCGTCGAGAAGGGCCAGTGGGCCCCCGTCGGCGGCATGTGGGTCGAGGCCGACGGCAACCTGCCCGGCGGCGAGGCGATCGCCCGCCAGCTGGTCCACGGCAAGCGGTTCTTCATGGAGCACTTCGGCATCGAGACCAAGGGCGTCTGGCTGCCGGACTCCTTCGGCTACACCGCCGCCTACCCGCAGCTGGCCAAGCTCGCCGGCAACGAGTGGTTCCTCACCCAGAAGATCTCCTGGAACCAGACCAACAAGTTCCCCCACCACACCTTCTGGTGGGAGGGCATCGACGGCACCCGCGTCTTCACGCACTTCCCGCCGGTCGACACCTACAACGCCCGGTTCAGCGGCGAGGAGATGGACCGCGCCGTGCGCAACTACGCGGAGAAGGGCGCCGGTACACGCTCGCTGGCGCCCTTCGGCTGGGGCGACGGCGGTGGCGGCCCCACCCGCGAGATCATGGAGCGGGCGCGCCGCCTCGCCGACCTGGAGGGCTCGCCCAAGGTCGTCATCGAGCACCCCGACGCGTTCTTCGCCAAGGCCCGCGAGGAGTACCCGGACGCCCCCGTCTGGAACGGCGAGCTGTACCTGGAGCTGCACCGCGCCACCTACACCTCCCAGGCCCGCACCAAGCAGGGCAACCGCCGCTCCGAACACCGGCTGCGCGAGGCCGAGCTGTGGGCCACGACGGCGGCGCTGCACGCGCCGGGCTACCGCTACCCGTACGAGAGGCTCGACCGCCTGTGGAAGACGGTCCTGCTGCACCAGTTCCACGACATCCTGCCGGGCTCCTCGATCGCCTGGGTGCACCGGGAGGCGGAGGCCGAGTACGCACGGGTGGCGAAGGAACTGGAGGAGCTGACGGCCGAGGCGATCACCGCGCTGGGCGCCGGCACCACCCGCGTCTTCAACACCAGCCCCTGCGCCCGTGCCGAAGTGGTCCGCACCCCCGAGGGCGCACCCGCGTACGTGGAGGTGCCGGCGAACGGCAGCGCGCCCCTGGCCGCCGCCCCCAAGGCCCCCGCCCCCGTGACGGTCACCGGCCGCGTCCTCGACAACGGGCTGGTCCGGGTCGAGGTCGCCGAGGACGGCACCCTGTCCTCCGTCCGCGACCTGAGGGCCGACCGCGAAGTCCTCGCCGACCGGGGCAACCGGCTCCGGCTCCACACGGACCTGCCCAACTACTGGGACGCCTGGGACATCGACAAGCACTACCGCAACCGCTACACGGACCTGCTGGACGCCGAGTCCGTCACGGTCGTCGAGCAGGACCCGCTGATCGGCGCCGTCCGGGTCGAGCGGGCCTTCGGCAAGGGGTCCCGCATCACCCAGACGATCACCCTGCGCGCAGGCAGCCCCCGTATCGACATCGAGACCGACATCGACTGGCACGAGGCCGAGAAGATCCTCAAGGCGGGCTTCCCCGTGGACATCCGGGCCCCGCACTCCTCCGCCGAGATCCAGTTCGGCCACATCCAGCGCCCCACCCACACCAACACCAGCTGGGAGGCGGCCCGCTTCGAGGTCTCCGGCCACCGCTGGGTGCACCTCGGCGAACCCGGCTACGGCGTCGCCGTCCTCAACGACTCGACGTACGGCCACGACGTGACCCGCACGGTCCGTGAGGACGGCGGAACGACGACCACGGTCAGTCTCAGCCTGGTGCGCGCCCCGCGCATCCCGGACCCGGAGGCCGATCAGGGCCGGCACCGGTTCACGTACGCGCTCCTGCCGGGCGCGAGCATCGCGGAGGCCGTCGCCGAGGGCTACGCCCTCAACCTCCCGCTGCGCGTGGCGGACTCGGCCGGCGAGCCCGAGCCGGTGGTCTCCGTGACCGGCGAGGGCGTCACCTTCGAGGCCGTGAAGCTCGCCGACGACACCTCCGGCGATGTCGTCGTACGGCTCTACGAGTCCCGCGGCGGACGCGCCCAGGGCACCCTACGCGCCGGTTTCCCGCTGGCGGGCGCTCAGGTGACCGACCTGCTGGAGCGACCGCTGCACGACGCGGAGCTCACCGGCGACGGCGGGGTCGCCGTCTTCCTGCGGCCGTTCCAGATCCTGACGCTGCGTCTGAGGCGGGCCTGAGACGTGCCGGTCCCACCCTGGTTCACCGACGCCAAGCTGGGGATCTTCGTCCACTGGGGCGTCTACGCCGTCGACGGCGTCCAGGAGTCCTGGTCGTTCTACGACGGCATCGTCCCCTACGACCCGTACCTGTCCCAGCTGGACCGCTTCACGGCCTCCCGCTACGACGCGCGCGCCTGGGCGAGGCTCTTCGCGCGGGCGGAGCGAGGTACGCCGTGCTGACCAGCCGCCACCACGACGGCGTCGCCCTGTGGGACACGGTGTACGGCGCCCTGAACGTGGGCCGGGACCTGATCGGCGGCTACGCCGAGGCCCTGCGCGAGCAGGGCCTCAAGGTCGGCCTGTCCTACTCGCACTCCGAGCGGCGCGGCGGGCGACCCGCACGCCACGGTGCTCGCGGTCGAACTCGACGGCGAGCTGGAGCTGTACCGCGGCGCGGGCCGCTCGGCGGTACAGCTGCTCGTCGGGCGCGACGAGCAGGGACGGGTGGCCGCGGCGCCGACAACCGTACGACGCACGGCGAACACGGTGAACGCACAGGTCACGGCGGGTACCTCCACCGCCGTGCCCCCTTCTCGCCGCCTTCGGGACACCTGACGTTCTTCCGCGCCCCCTGAGATCCCAGGGCAAGGCGAGAGAAAGGTGCCACCGTGCGAGACCCCCGTATGTCCGCGATCAGCAAGGGACTGAAGCGGCGCGGCAAACTGATGGTCCAGGCGGTGAGCCCGCCGCGCCGCACCCTGAACGCGATGCCCGCCCCGCGCACACCGCGGGACCGCTACGTCGCCCCGCCCGCCCCGCGCCTGGTGGAGTCCCCGGTCTTCGTGCTGTCGTCCGTGCGCTCCGGCTCGACCCTGCTGCGCGTCCTGCTCAACAGCCACAGCCGCATCCGCGCCCCGCACGAGATGCACCTGCGGACCGTGCACGTGCACCTGTCCCGCGACTTCACCGCGGACGCCATGAAGGAGCTCCACCTGGACAAGGAGGAGCTGGAACACGTGCTCTGGGACCGCGTGCTGCACCTGGAGCTGACCCGCAGCGGCAAGGACGTCATCGTCGACAAGACCCCGCCCAACACGCTCGTCTGGCCCCGCCTGCACCGCTGCTGGCCGAAGGCCCGCTACCTCCTCCTGCTGCGCCACCCGGCCGCCGTCATCACGTCCCTGACCCGCCGGCGCTCGGACCCCGACCACGACGCCATCCGCGCCGAGGTCCTCGACTACAGCGAGAAGCTGGAAGAGGCCCGCACCCGTCTCCCTCACGTGCATGTGCTCACGTACGAGGAGCTGACCACCGAACCGGAGAAGGCGACCCGGGGCGTCTGCGAGCACCTCGGGCTGTCCTGGGAGCCCGGCATGCTCGACTACGGCGGCAAGGACCACGGCACCTTCCGGCCCCAGTTGGGCGACTGGTCCAGCACCATCAAATCCGGCCGCATCCAGACCGCCCGCACCGCCGACCCGGACGTCGACCTGCCGCCGCGCCTGGCCGAACTGGCGAGGACGTGGGGCTATCCCGTCGACTGAACGGTACGTCTGAAAGGTCCTTCTGAACGGTCTTTGAGCGATACGTCTCAACGGTTCGAATGAACGGTTCGTCTTTCGTGCCGGGCGCCGCCGCGGGCGCTCCGTGCGCAGCGCCCGCGCCGGCGGTCTACAGCGGCAGTGCCTGAGCCGCCGGAGCCCCGACGGAGTCGACCGGCGCCTGCGAGGGCACCGCCGGCAGCAACCGCTCCGCCGTCTCCTCCCGCTGCTGCGGCAGCGACACCGGCCGCAGCGGACGCGGCCCGGACACCACCGTGTAGTCCTGCCCCAGGAACGGCGGGGCGATCTCGCCCGGGTCCTCCCCGAGCGCCAACTGCACAGCTGCCCAGGGCGCGTTGAGCCCGCAGAGGGACAGCTGGTGCAGCCCGCCGGCCGGACGGGTGTTGACGTCCATGAGCACCGGCTGCTCGCCGTACATCCGGAACTGGATGTTGGACAGGTAGTGCAGACCGAAACCCTCCGCGATCAGCCGGGCCGGCTCCAGCCACTGCTCGTGAAGCGTGAAGCCCCGGCGCCGCCCGTTCTTGGTGCGTCCCACGGCCAGGCGGATCCGGTTGTCGGGGCCGGTGAGACAGTCCACCGACACCTCCGGCTGCTCCAGACGCGGCATCACCAGCCAGTCGACCGGCTCCTCGGCGCGCCGCACCGCGTCCAGCACCAGATCGAGCGGCACGTACGGGCTCGGGAACCCGCCGAGGTGCGCGAGCGAGAAGGGGGCGCGCGTGATCACACGGAAGCCCACCCCGCCCGCACCGGAGGCCGGCTTGAAGCACGCCTTGTGTCCGCCCGCCTCCAACTCCTCGACGGCGTCGAGGAGTTCGTCGGCAGACCGCACCCGCCACCACGGCGGCACCGGCACGCCGATCGCCTGGACCGCCTCGTAGGCGATCACCTTGTCCTGGAAGACGGCCACCGCCTCGGGCGGCGGCGCCAGCAGCGCCGTACCGGCCGCCTCGAACTCGGCGCGGTGCGCGACGACCGCCGCCTGGTGCAGCCGGGGAACGAACACGTCGATGCCGCGCCGCGCGCACTGGTCGAGGGCGTACTCGACGTACGCCGCCGGGGAGAGGCCCTCGGGCTCCAGTTCGGCGGTGTCGGCGGCGGCCAGCACGGGAGAGTCGGGGTCGCCGTGCGTGGCATGGATCTCGACGGCCCGGTCGCTGGGATTTCTCCGCAGCTGATCCATGAAGAACACGTTCTCCGCGTACGTGCGGTTGAGCCAGACGCGTACGCGAGAGACCATGCAGGCCGCCTTTCACGGTTCGCGGGCAGGGCTGAGCGGCCCGTGCCCGGGCAGGACGAATGGAAGGGACACCAAACCGCCCCTGTGTGAAGGGAGTCATCGCGGTGGTGTTGGGGCAGATCATACGGCTTCGGCGGACCGTGTCGTGCAACGCGCGGGTCACGGATTCCTGATCATGGCGCGGCCCGGTCGTGGCCTCGCCGACCTGCTGGGCAGTCCGGCCCCCGCCCCAGCGGAGCGCGCCGTCCGCCACGTGCCGGAACGGGCTCCTTGTCCCGGCGGCACGGATGTGATCTCGTGGTGCCGTTCGTGCGTGCGGAGGGGGCGAGAGTGACGTCGAGGGCCGGTGGGGGCGGACAACTGCTGGCGATCAGCGACCTGCACATCGGCTACCCGGAGAACCGCGCCCTGGTCGAGGGGATGCGGCCCGCGACGGAGGACGACTGGCTGCTCGTCGCCGGTGACGTCGCGGAGACCGTGGCCGACGTCCGCTGGGCGCTCAAGACGCTCGCCGGCCGCTTCCACCGGGTCGTGTGGGCGCCCGGCAACCACGAGTTGTGGACCCATCCGAGGGACTCCGTCACCTTGCGCGGCGTCGCCCGCTACGAGCACCTGGTCGAGATGTGCCGGGAACTGGGCGTGGTGACGCCCGAGGACCCCTACCCCGTCTGGGACGGCCCCGGCGGTCCGGTGGCCGTCGCACCGCTGTTCCTGCTGTACGACTACTCGTTCCTGCCGGCGGGCTGCGCGACCAAGGAGGAGGGACTGGAGTACGCCCGCGGCACCGGGATCGTGTGCAGCGACGAGTACCTGCTGCATCCCGACCCGTACCCCACCCGGGAGGCCTGGTGCCGGGCGCGGGTCGCCGAGACCGAACGCAGACTCGCCGACCTGCCCGACGACCTGCCCACGGTCCCCGTCAACCACTACCCGCTGGACCGGCACCCGACGGACGTGCTGTGGCACCCGGAGTTCGCCATGTGGTGCGGCACCCGGCTCACCGCCGACTGGCACCGCCGATTCCGCGTCCACACGATGGTCTACGGTCACCTCCACATCCCGCGCACCACCTGGCACGAGGGCGTCCGCTTCGAGGAGGTGTCGGTGGGCTACCCCCGCGAGTGGCGCAAGCGGTCCGAGCCGCCGGGGCGGCTGCGCCGCATCCTGCCGAGGGAGGGCGCGGACCGTTGATCGAGGAGCTGCTGCCGGAGACGGTCGTCGCCGTGGAGTCGTTCGGCCAGGACGCCGGGGACGCGCCGCTGTACCCCGAGGAGGCGGCCCGCGTGGCGCAGGCGGTCGACAAGCGGCGCCGTGAGTTCGCCGCCGTACGGTCCTGTGCGCGGCGGGCCATGGAGAAGCTCGGTGTGCCGCCGCAGCCGGTGCTGCCCGGTGAGCGCGGCGCCCCGCGCTGGCCGGCTGGGCTGACCGGCAGCATGACCCACTGCGACGGCTACTGCGCCGCCGCGCTGGTGCGGGCCACCGACCTGGCCTCCGTCGGCATCGACGCGGAGCCCGACGGGCCGCTGCCCGAGGGCGTGCTGGCCTCGGTGTCCCTGCCGACGGAGGCGCGGCGGCTGCGGCGGCTGGCCGCGGACCGGCCCGACGTGCACTGGGAACGGCTGCTGTTCAGCGCCAAGGAGTCCGTCTACAAGGCGTGGTTCCCGCTCACCGGCACGTGGCTGGACTTCATGGAGGCCGACGTCGAGATCTCCGTGGACCCCGGCGAGCGGGTCCGTGGCGGCTTCCGCGCGAACCTCCTCGTGCCGGGCCCGTGGGTGGGCGACCGCCGTCTCGGCCACTTCGAGGGCCGCTGGACGGCGGCCCGCGGCCTGGTCGCGACGGCGGTCACGGTCCCGCACGGCTGACCAGGGATCCCCGCGCGGCGCACCCCCGCCCGGCGCGCCGGCGCGCCGGCGTCACGCTTCCGGGCACCAGCTGCGCAACAGCCGGAAGAACTCCTCCTCGTTGCCGGTCAGGCCCGCCCGCGCCAGGGCCCGTTCCGCCTCGGCGAGCACGGCGGGCGGGACGACCGGCGGCCGGGCGGGCCCATGCGGGCCGGGGGCGGTGTCGAGGGAGGCCCGCACCGTGTGCAGCAGGCGCAGATAGGCCTGGACGGCGGTGCGTTCACGGTCGGTCAGTACGGCGGTGGGCATCGGTCGGTTCCCCCCTGTCGGCGGCATCGGTCAGCGCGCCCCGGCACAGCCCGCCCGGCGAGCGGGACCCGGTCCACGCACGCCCCCGCACTCGGCGGCGCACCACCAGCTTGCCGCCCGGCACTGACAATCCGGCCTTTCCGCGCTCCGGTTCGCCCGCTCAGCGGACGGGAGTGTCCCCTCGAGTCCCTGAACGGCGGGCCGTGCAGCCCCACAGCCGTTCGTCCCCGCGAACCGTGCAGCCCTACGGCCGTTCGTCCCCGCGGGCCGTTCAGCCCTGCGGCCCCAGATACCCCAGGGACGCCTCGATCCGGCCCGCCAGACGGTCCCGCTGCACCGGGCCCCGCAGCGACGAGCCGGCCAGCCACGCACGGCACTTGCTGGCGAGCAGCAGGCCGAAGCGCTCGGCCTCCTGCTCGTCGTCGAGGTCGAAGCGGGTCCGCGCGGCGACCTTCAGAACGGTCGCCCGCAGGTCGGCGGTGTCGTCGAGCAGCCGGGCCGCGACCGTGGCGCCCTCCACGTGGTGGCCGCAGTGCCCGGCGTTCATGTGCCACAGCTCGTGGCCGAGGATCACCAACTGGTGGTCCGGCGCCGTGCGCTCCTCGATCACCACGAGGTCCTGGTCGGCCATGTCGAGCCACAGGCCGCTGGCGGTGCCGGGCGGGAAGGCGGCCGTGCGGAAGTGGACGGGGCGGCCGCGGCGTCTGCTCATCGCGTCGCACAGCGCGCCGTACAGGTCGGCGGGCCGTGCCGGGGCGTCGAGCGTGAGTTCCGCGACCAACTCGCCGCACAGGCGGCGCATTTCCCTACCGATGCCCACTTCTCTCCCCAGCTTCACGACTCGGGCCGCTTGACGCTCTCCAGGAGCATGTCCAGCCACTCCGCGACCTTGTCGCGGTGCTGGTCGGTGGGCAGCTGCGCGGCCCGCCAGGCGATCCCGCGCACGCCGTGGTCCTGCAGCAGCCGCTCCAGCGGGTCGTCGGCGGCAGCGGCGGCCTCCCGCTCGCGGTCGGCGAGCCGTTGCAGCAGCTCCTGCTCGGTGTGCTGCAGAGCGATCGCGAGGGCCTCGGGGTCCTCGGCGGTGAGGAAACCGGCGTGCACCCGGAAGAAGCGCTGGATGGCGTCGCAGTGCTCCATGGTGGGGCGCCGGTCGCCGTTGATGAGGGCGCCGGCCTGCTGCCGCGACATGCCCGCGCCGTCGGCGATCTCCTGCTGGGTGTACCTGCGCCCGTTCGGCTTGAGCCGGGTGCGGCGCAGCAGGTCCAGGCGCTGCACGAACCGGGCCTGCACATCGGGCTCGCCCGCGGGCCGGCCGCTCAGCAGGGCCCTGACCACGGGTTCCGCGACGCCGGAGGCGACGGACAGGCGGCCGACGTCGAAGACCTCGCCGTGCGGCACGCCGAGCCGGTCGACGAGTGCGGTGACACGGGCGACGACGGCCGGCAGTGCGGCCGTCGGCGTGCTGCCCGGTCCCTCGAAGCCACCCGTCACCGACAGATCTCCTACGTCTCTCACAGGCTTCTCACAAGCAGGCTCTTCACAAGCGGGTGCTGTGAACTTTCCGGAGACTAGCGGGTGGTTCGAACTCACATCCAGGTCTCGCCACAACTGTGGCCAATTTCAGCCGTCAACAGGCATGAAATGCCACGATAGTTGACACGCCTCGCGTGCTGGCAGCAGGATCGGGGCGGCCGCGTCAAGGCCGCACAGCAAGAGGGGTGACCTCCCGATGGCATATCAGGCAGGAGGGTGGCGGCCGGCGCCGCGGCCCGTCCCCGAGACGTCCGAGGCCCAGGCCTATCTCCGGGACTGCGCCACCCTCATGGAGGCCGTCCCCTTCCCCTCCTTCCTCGTCGACCACCGCTGGGACGTGGTGCTCGCCAACAGCGCCTTCCGGTCACTCTTCGTTCGTGTCGGACCGCATCCGACGGCCATGCCGGACGAGAACTTCCTGAGGTTCGTGTTGTTCCACCCCGACGCGGCCACGGTCCTCGGCGAGCACGAGCCCAGTTGGTGCCTGCCGATGCTGGCGCACTTCGCGGCCGCCCTGGAGCGGTACGGCCACGACCCGGCGCTGCAGTCCGTCCGCCGCGACATCGCGCAGGACCCCCTCATGGAGGCCGCCTACCGGCAGGGCCTGCCGCACTGGATCCACGCGGTCGGCGAGGAGGCCGTCGAGCACGACGGCGCCGTACGGCCGTTGCTGCATCCCGATCCGCGCTGGGGCGCCACGGACTGCCGCATCGTCGTGGAGACGCCCAGGACGCTCGAGGGGATGGGGTACACGCGGTTGACCCTGGTGCTGCGTGAGACGCGCCGCGCGCCGGCCAGGGCGCGGCGCGCCGCCGCGCATCTGAGGGTGGTCCCCGCGAGCGACTGACCGCGCGACCGCGCGGCTGCCCGCACGGTGCTCGACGTCTGCTCACGCACTCTTCTCCTCTGATGCGCCATGTGACATAGTACTGGAGTGAGTCAGCGACTGACCTGCGATGTCGTGGTCGTCGGCGCCGGCATGGTGGGCGCCGCGTGCGCCCTGTACGCGGCCCGTGCGGGACTCGACGTCACCGTGGTGGACCGCGGCCCCGTCGCCGGCGGTACGACCGGGGCTGGGGAGGGCAACCTCCTCGTCTCCGACAAGGCACCGGGACCCGAGCTCGACCTGGCCCTGCTGTCCGGCCGGCTGTGGGCCGAACTGGCCGAGGAGGGGCTGGGCAAGGCGGTCGAGTACGAGGCCAAGGGCGGTCTGGTCGTCGCCGCGAGCCCCGGGACGCTGACCGGGCTGGCGGAGCTCGCCGCCGGGCAACGGGCGGCCGGAGTCGTGGCCGTCGACGTACCGGCCGATCGACTCGCCGACCTCGAACCGCACTTGACGACCGGCCTGGCCGGCGGCGTGCACTATCCGCAGGACGCCCAGGTGATGCCCGCCCTCGCCGCGGCCCACCTGCTGCGGGCGTCGGGGGCCCGGCTGCTGACCGGCCGGGAGGTGACCGAGGTGCTGCGCGGGCCGGACGGCGCGGTGCGCGGGGTGCGCACGGATGGAGGCGACGTCCACGCCCCGGCGGTGGTCAACGCGGCCGGCACCTGGGGCGGCGAGCTCGCCGCCCGCGCCGGAGTGTCGCTGCCCGTTCTGCCCCGACGCGGCTTCGTCCTGGTCACCGAGCCGCTGCCGCCCCGTGTCCGGCACAAGGTGTACGCCGCCGACTACGTCGCCGACGTCGCCAGCGACTCGGCGGCGCTGCAGACCTCCCCGGTGGTGGAGGGCACCGCCGCCGGGCCCGTCCTGATCGGCGCCAGCCGCGAACGGGTCGGCTTCGACCGGTCCCTGTCGTTCGCGGCGCTGCGGGCGCTGGCGGCGGGAGCGACGCGGCTGTTCCCGTTCCTGGCCGAGGTGCGGGCACTGCGGACGTACGCGGGCTTCCGGCCGTACCTGCCCGACCACCTCCCGGCGATCGGCCCCGATCCCCGGGCGCCCGGTCTCTTCCACGCCTGCGGCCACGAGGGTGCGGGCATCGGCCTGTCCACCGGCACCGGGCAGCTGATCGCGCAGACGCTGACGGGGCGAAGGACCGACCTGGACCTCACGCCCTTCCGGCCCGACCGCTTCCCCGAGGAGGCCGAGTGAATCCGCTGGAGCGGGCGGGAGCGCGACCCGGTCCCGCCTTCACGGTCACCTTCGACGGCCGGCCCGTCGAGGTGCTGCCCGGCCAGACCGTCGCCGCCGTGCTGTGGGCGGCGGGCGTGACCTCCTGGCGCTCCACCCGGGGCACGGGCCGCCCGCGTGGGGTGCTGTGCGGCATCGGCGTCTGCTTCGACTGCCTGGTGACCGTCAACGACCGGCCCAACCAGCGGGCCTGTCTGGTGCCGGTACGCCCGGGCGACGTGATCCGCACGCAGGAGGGGACCGGCCATGCGCACTGACCTGGCGGTGATCGGCGCGGGCCCGGCCGGGCTGGCCGCGGCGCTGGCGGCGTCCGTACGGGGCGTACGGGTCGCGCTCGTCGACGGGGCGGCCGAGCCGGGTGGGCAGTTCTGGCGGCAGCCCGCCACCGGGCTCGGGGCGCGCCGGCCCGAGGCGCTGCACCATCAGTGGCGCACCTGGAGGCGGCTGCGGGAGCAACTCGCCGCGAGCGACGTGCGCGTGCTGACGGAGTATCACGTCTGGGCAGTGCAGCGGGACCCGGAGGGTTTCACCGTGCACGCGCTGCTCGGCCCGGAGCAGGAGGACCCGGCCGAGGTGCGGGCCGAAGCCGTGCTCCTCGCGACCGGCGGCCACGAGACCGTGCTGCCCTTCCCCGGCTGGACCCTCCCCGGCGTCGTCACCGCCGGAGGGGCGCAGGCCATGCTCAAGGGCGGGCTCGTGGTCCCGGGACGCAGGGCCGTGGTCTCCGGGACCGGGCCGCTGCTGCTGCCCGTGGCGACCGGGCTCGCCGCGGCCGGTGTCGAGGTCGCCGCGCTCGTCGAGTCGGCCGGTCCCGGGCGGCTGCTGCGGCACGGCCGGGCGCTGGCCGCGAAGCTGCCGGAGGGCGCCGGGTACGCCGCCCGGCTGATGCGGCACCGCGTACCGCTCCTCGCCCACCACACGGTCGTCCGCGCCCACGGCGACGACCGGCTGACCGGTGTCACCGTCGCCGCACTCGACCCCGGCGGACGTGTCCGGCCCGGCACCGAGCGGCTGCTGCTCTGCGACACCCTCGCCGTCAGCCACGGCATGCTCCCGCACACCGACCTCGCCGAGGGTCTCGGCTGCCGCCTCGACGGGACCGCCGTCGCCGTCGACGACGAACAGCGCACCGACGTTCCCGGCGTGTGGGCGGCCGGCGAGGCCACCGGCATCGGCGGCGCCGCCCTCTCCCTCGCCGAGGGGCACCTCGCCGGACGGTCCGTCGCGGCCCGACTGCGCGGCACCGCACCCGCCCCGGCGCCCGCGGCGGTCAAGGCCCGGGCCCGGCTCCGCGTCTTCGCCAAGGCCCTCGAAACCGTGTACGCGCCGCCCCCGCACTGGACCGACCGGGTCGGCGACGACACCGTCGTGTGCCGCTGCGAGGAGGTCACCGCGGGCGCCGTCCGCGAGGCCCTCGACCTCGGCGCGGGCGACGTCCGCACGGTGAAGCTGCTGACCCGGGCCGGGATGGGCTGGTGCCAGGGCAGGATGTGCGCACCGGCCGTCGCCGGGCTCACCGGATGCGAACTTCCCCAGGCAAGGCGGACGTTCGCCAGGCCGGTACCACTGGGCGTGCTCGCCGGGCTGGATGTCGGGAGCTCGCAGGACTCCGCGGCCGGGCAGGGCTCCGAGGCCCAGCCGTACTCCGGGACCGGCCGTCGCCTTGAGCCCGGTGAGGGAGGGGAGACCGACCACCACGCCGACCCCGGCCGGCCCTCCGGGCCCGCTCGGCGCTGCGCACCCGCACCGCACCCGGAGACCACCCACACCCCCGCCGCCCCGCCGCCCGAACCCCGCGACCACCCCGAGGAGGACCCCTCATGACCGACCACCGCCCCTGGCGCGGCGTGCTCGTCGCCACCGCGCTGCCGTTGAACGACGACCTCTCCGTGAACCATGACAAGTACGCCGAGCACTGCGCCTGGCTCGTGGACAACGGCTGCGACGGCGTCGTGCCCAACGGGTCCCTCGGCGAGTACCAGGTGCTCACCGTCGAGGAACGCGCCCGGGTCGTCGAGACGGCCGTCGCCGCGGTCGGCGGGGAGCGCGTCATGCCGGGCGTCGCCGCGTACGGGTCCGGTGAGGCCCGGCGCTGGGCCGAGCAGGCCCGGGAGGCCGGCTGCGCGGCGGTGATGCTGCTGCCGCCCAACGCCTACCGCGCCGACGAGCGCTCCGTCCTGGCCCACTACGCCGAGGTCGCCAAGGCCGGCCTGCCGGTCGTCGCGTACAACAACCCGATCGACACCAAGGTCGACCTGGTGCCGGAACTGCTCGCCAGGCTGCACGGCGAGGGTCACATCCACGGCGTGAAGGAGTTCTCCGGAGACGTCCGCCGCGCCTACCGGATCGCCGAACTCGCCCCCGAACTGGATGTGTTGGTCGGTGCCGACGACGTACTGCTGGAGCTCGCCGTCGCCGGCGCCAAGGGCTGGGTCGCGGGCTACCCGAACGCGCTGCCCCGGGCGAGCGTGGAGCTGTACCGCGCGGCCGTCGCCGGCGACCTCGCCACCGCCCTGCCCCTGTACCGGCAGCTGCATCCGCTGCTGCGCTGGGACTCCCGGGTGGAGTTCGTGCAGGCCATCAAGGTGTCGATGGACGTCGTCGGCCGGTACGGCGGCCCCTGCCGCCCGCCGCGCGTGCCCCTGCTGCCCGAGCAGGAGGCCGCCGTGCGGGCGGCGACCGAGAAGGCCGTCGCGGCGGGGCTCGCCTGAGGCCCGGAAGGAGCCGGACATGCGCAGCAAGCTCGTCCTGCACGCCGTCGACTCGCACACCGAGGGCATGCCGACCCGTGTCGTCACCGGCGGCATCGGCACGATCCCCGGCGCGACGATGAACGAGCGGCGGCTGTACTTCCGTGACCACCGCGACGACATCAAGCAGTTGCTGATGAACGAACCGCGCGGGCACTCCGCGATGAGCGGCGCGATCCTCCAGCCGCCGACCCGCCCCGACTGCGACTGGGGCGTCGTCTACATCGAGGTGTCCGGCTACCTGCCGATGTGCGGGCACGGCACGATCGGTGTCGCGACCGTGCTGGTCGAGACCGGCATGGTCGAGGTCACCGAGCCGGTCACCACCATCCGCCTGGACACCCCGGCGGGCCCGGTCGTCGCCGAGGTCGCCGTGCGGAACGGCGCCGCCGGAGCCGTCACCCTGCGCAACGTGCCGTCCTTCGCCGTCGCCCTCGACCGCAAGGCCACCCTGCCCGACGGCCGTACGGTGACGTACGACCTCGCCTTCGGCGGCAACTTCTACGCGATCCTGCCGCTGGAGCGGTTCGGGCTGCCCTTCGACCGATCGCGCAAGGACGACATCCTCGCGGCGGGCCTGGCGCTGATGGACGCCGTCAACGCCGAGGACCCGCCGGTCCACCCGGAGGACCCCTCCATCCGCGGCTGCCACCACGTGTACCTGGCCGGCCCCGGCTCGACGGCCCGCCACTCCCGGCACGCGATGGCGATCCACCCCGGCTGGTTCGACCGCTCGCCCTGCGGCACGGGCACCAGCGCCCGCATGGCCCAGCTGCACGCGCGCGGGGAACTCCCGCTGCACTCCGAGTTCGTGAACGAGTCCTTCATCGGCACCCGCTTCACCGGACGTCTCCTCGGCACCACGGAGGTGGCGGGCCTCCCGGCCGTGCTGCCCAGCTTCACCGGCCGCGCCTGGATCACCGGCACCGCCCAGTACCTGCTGGACCCCGAAGACCCGTTCCCGGCCGGGTTCGTGCTCTAGGGCCCGCCGATAATGTCCCGTGACCGAAGGAGGACGACCGCCATGACCCCGCAGCACAGTCCCGCCCTGCCCTCGCTGGGCGGCAGGAAGCCCAGCTACCGGGAGCGGGTCGCGGACGCGCTGCGGGCGGCGCTGATCGCCGGTGAACTGCGGCCCGGCGAGGTGTACTCGGCGCCCGGCCTCGCCGCCCGCTTCGGTGTCTCCGCCACGCCGGTGCGCGAGGCCATGCTCGACCTGGTCCGCGAGGGCCTGGTCGACACCGTGCCCAACAAGGGCTTCCGCGTCACCGCCGTGTCCGACAAACAGCTCGACGAGTACACCCACATCCGGTCACTGATCGAGATCCCGACGACCGTGCGCCTCGCGGCCACCGCCGACCCGGTCGCCCTGGAGGAGCTGCGCCCCATCGCCCAGGAGATCGTCACCTCGGCCGCGTCGGGCGACCTCATCGCGTACGTGGAGGCCGACCTGCGCTTCCACCTGGGCCTGCTGACCCTGGCCGGAAACGACCACCTGGTGGAGGTCGTACGGGACCTCAGACGCCGCTCCCGGCTGTACGGGCTGACGGCGCTGGCCGAGGCGGGCCGGCTGGAGGCCTCCGCTGAGGAGCACCTCGAACTCCTCGACGCGCTGCTCGCCCGGGAGGCGGAGGCCGTACGGACCGTGATGACCCGGCACCTCGGGCACGTCCGCGGACTGTGGGCCGCTCCCTGAGCGTGTTCTCGGCGCGGACGGCCCGAAGTGCGTGGCGGCCCGGTTCAGCGAGGTGGAGGCGTGTCCTTGACGACCTGCCGAGAGGCCCACGCTTCGCCGTCTGGATCTGCTCGTACACATGGCTCCGCAGTTCGGCGAAGCGGGGCGCCACCCGCGTGTGCAACTGGTCCCGCTCGTCCGGGAGATCGATCTTCAGCTGCTCCTGGACGACGGTGGGGGAGGCGGACAGCACGATCACCCGCTCGCCCAGGTACACGGCCTCGTCGATGTCGTGGGTGACGAACAGGATCGTCATGGCGCGCTCGCGCCACAGCCGCCGTACCAGGTCCTCCAGATCCGCCCGCGTCTGCGCGTCCACCGCCGCGAACGGCTCGTCCATCAGCAGCACCTCGGGCTCGTACGCCAGCGCCCGGGCGATGGCCACCCGCTGCTGCATGCCGCCCGACAGCTGCCACGGATACGCTCCGGCCGCGTCCGCGAGCCCCACCGAGTCCAGCGCGTCGGCGACCAGCTCCCGGCGCCGCGTCCTCGACAACCCTTTCTGCCTCAGGGGGAGTTCGACGTTGTCGCCGACCCGCATCCACGGGAACAGGCTGCGCCCGTACTCCTGGAAGACGAACGCCATCCCGGGCGGCGGCCCGTCCACCCGCCGTCCCGCCAGCGTGATCTCGCCCGCTGTCGGTGCGAGCAGCCCGCCGACGCACTTCAGGAGGGTCGTCTTGCCGCAGCCCGACGGGCCGACCAGGCAGACGAGTTCACCGGCCGCGACGGTGAAGGTCAGGTCGCGGACCGCCTCCGTCCGGCGGCCGGACCCCTCGTACACCTTCCGCAGGCCGGAGACCGCGAGCAACGCGTGCATGGACCGCCCTTTCACGAGCTTCACCGGGACCGGCGGGTGGCGGCGCGCAGCCCGTGGTACCAGCCCAGCACGCGCCGTTCGACCAGTTGGAAGAGGACCGACAGGACGAAGCCGAGCAGGCCCAGGACGAGGATGCCGGTCCACATCTCCGGCAGGGCGAAGGAGCGCTGGAATTGGACGATGGTGAAACCCAGTCCGTTGCTGGCCGCGAACATCTCGCTGATGACCATGAGGATGATGCCGATCGACAGGGCCTGCCGCAGCCCCGCGAAGATCTGCGGGCTCGCCGAGCGCAGCACCACGTCCTTCAGGCGCGCGGCGCCCGTGATGCCGTAGGAGCGGGCCGTCTCCGCCAGCACCGGGTCGACCGCGCGCACGCCCTCCACCGTGTTGAGCAGGATCGGCCACACACAGCCGGCGGCGATCACCACGATCTTCATCGTGTCGCCGATGCCCGCGAACAGCATGATGACCGGCACCAGCACCGGCGGCGGCACCGCCCGCCAGAACTCCAGGACCGGCTCGCACACGGCCCGCACCCGCCGGGAGGAGCCGACGACCGTGCCCAGCGCGACCCCCACTGCGGACGCGAGGGCGTAGCCCGCGGCGAGACGCAGCACGCTCGGCACCACGTCCCCGCGCAGCCGTTCACCCGTCCACACGTCCGGGAACGCCCCGAGGATCGTCCGCAGCGGTGGCCAGTACACGTTCGTGCTCCCGTCGGACGCGGCCCACCACAGGGCCAGCAGCACCGCGGGCAGGGCGAGCGCGCAGCACAGCCGCAGCAGCACGCCCCTCACACCGCCACCTCCCCGCGCACCGACTGGTGCCAGGCCAGCGCCCGCCGCTCCACCGCCCGGGCGCCCATGTTGATCAGCAGCCCCAGCAGACCGGTGACCACGATCAGCGCGTACATCTCCGGCACCGCCTGCGAGGTCTGTGCCACCGCGATCCGCGCGCCCAGGCCGGGGGCGCCGATGACGAGTTCGGCGGTCACGGCGAGGATCAGCGCCACGGCCGCGGCCAGCCGCACCCCGGTCATGACGTACGGCAGCGCCGTCGGCCACAGCACGTGCCGGACCCGCGCCCAGGGGCCCAGGCCGTACGAGCGTGCCGTCTCCTCCGCGACCGGGTCGACGTCCCGCACGCCGTGCAGGACCTGGATCAGCACCTGCCAGAACGAGGCGTACACCACCAGCAGCAGCACCGACCGCAGCTGTGTGCCGTACAGCAGGACGGCCAGCGGGATCAGCGCGACCGACGGGATGGGGCGCAGGAACTCGATCGTCGAGGCCGTCACCTGCCGCAGATACGGCACGACGGAGATCAGCACACCGGCGGCGATGCCCGCGGCCACCGCGATCGCCAGGCCCAGCGCCCAGCCGGTGAGGGTGTCACCGAGCGCCGTCCAGAACGCGGTGTCGGACACCTCCCCGGCCAGCGCGCCGGCGATGCGGCTGGGCGGCGGGAAGTAGTCCTCCTCGACCAGCCCGGCGCGCGGCACCGCCTCGACCAGGGCGAGGAACGCCGCGAGCCCGGCCGCGCCGAGCGCCGCGTTCTCGCCCCTCACGGCAGCAGCTTGTCCAGGTCGGGCCGCTGGTCGAACAGGCCGTCCCGCAGGCCCAGTTCGGCCAGCCGCTCGATGGAGGCGCGGTCCGGTTCGGCGGGCCAGCGGGGCAGCGTCAGCTTCTCCAGCAGGGTGCCGGGGATCTTGGTGTAGGTGGTGAGGATCCGGCGGACCTCGTCCGGGTGGCGGTCGGCGTACGCCAGCGACTCGACGGTCGCCTCCCGGAACCGCTTCACCAGGTCCGGGTTCTGCTGCGCGTACTGCTGGGACGTGAAGTACAGGGCGACGGTGAGGTCGGGCGACACGTCGTAGAAGTTGGAGGCGATCTCCCTGCCGCCCGCGGCCTCCACGGTGGCGAGCGCCGGTTCGGGGGTGCACGCCGCGTCGACCTGTCCGCCGGCCAGCGCGGCCGGCATCTGGTCGAAGGGCATCTCGACGAACTCCACCTCGGAGGGGTCGCCGCCGTCCTTGCGGACCGACTCCTTGATGGAGGTGTCGCAGATGTTGTTGAGCGTGTTGACCGCGGCCTTCCTGCCCTCCAACTGCTTGGCCGACTTGATCGGCGAGCCCTTCCCGACGGTGACGGCGGCGAAGTCCGCGCCGTCCTCGCCGGTGGACGCCACACCGTTCGCCACGGCCTTGACGGGCACGTTCTTGGACTGGGCGACCAGCAGGGAGGTCGTGTTGCTGAAGCCGAACTGGAACTGGCCGGAGACGACACCCGGCACGATCGCCGCGCCGCCCTGCGCGGGCAGCAGCTCCAGCTTGATGCCGCGTTCGGCGTAGAAGCCCTTGTGCCGGCCCAGATACACGGGGGCGACGTCCAGGATGGGGACGATGCCCACCTTGACGGTGGTGGTGCCGCCGGACGAGGCGTCCGCTCCCCGGGCGCCACCGCCGTCGGACGAGCCGCACGCCGTCGTGGCGGCCAGGACGGACACGGCCGTGAGGCCGACGAGCAGACGACGACGCATGACTCCGACTCCCTAGAGGGACTGTTCCCGGGACTCCGACAGCTGTGCGCGCACAGCACACTCGTGCTCAGCGGGAACGTAGAGCCCGGCCCCTCACATGGTCAATGCCCTTACCACACAGGGAAGTTGAACATTCGCATCGTTGACAGCACCGCAGGCGCGCTCGTAGCGTGCGCTCCGCGTACGTTCGTACGTCCTCCCGGAGGCCGCCGATGACCGACGCCGCTCGCGCACCGCACTTCGTCCGGTCCTTCGAGCGCGGCCTGGCGGTCATCCGCGCCTTCGACGCCGACCGTCCGGCGCTGACGCTCAGCGAGGTCGCCCGCGCCTGCGACCTGACCAGGGCCGCCGCCCGGCGCTTCCTGCTCACGCTCGCCGACCTGGGTTACGTGCACACCGACGGCCGGTTCTTCCGCCTCACGCCGCGCGTGCTGGAGCTCGGCTACTCCTACCTCGCCGGCCTCACCCTGGCGCAGATCGCCGAGCCGCATCTGCAGCATCTCGTGGCGCAGGTGGGGGAGTCGTCGTCGCTGTGCGTCCTGGACGGCGACGACATCGTGTACCTCGCCCGCGTCCCCACCCGCCGCATCATGACGGTGTCCGTCACGGTCGGCACCCGCTTCCCGGCGCACCTGACCTCCGTCGGCCGGGTGCTGCTCGCGCATCTGCCGGGGGAGGAGCTCGACGTCCGGCTCGCCCGCACCGAGCTGCGCCCGCTGACCCCGCGCACGATCACCTCGCAGTCCGCCCTGCGGGCCGAACTGCGCCGGGTCCGCCGTCAGGGCCACGCCCTGGTCGACCAAGAGCTGGAGGAGGGGCTGCGCTCGGTCGCCGCCCCGGTGCGGGACCGGGACGGCGAGGTGGTGGCCGGCGTGAACCTCGCCGTGCACGCCGGGCGCACCTCGGTGGAGGCCGTCCGCCGCGACCTGCTGCCGCATCTGCTGGCGACCGTGGCGCGGATCGAGGCGGACCTGAGGATCACAGGTCCAAGACGAGCCGCCTTCCCAGGCACCGGGACACGCAGATCATCATCGTCTCCCCGGAGTCCCGTTCCTCCTGCGTGAGCACCGAGTCCCGGTGGTCCGGGTCACCCTGAAGGACGTCGGTCTCGCAGGTGCCGCAGGTGCCCTCGGTGCAGGAGTAGAGCACCTCGACGCCGGCGGCGCGCACGGCGTCGAGCACCGAGACCCCGGGCGGCACGGTGACGGTCCTGCCGCTTTGCGCCAGCTCGACCTCGAACTCCGCCTCCAGGCCCGCCGGTTGCCCCTTGGGCTGGAACCGCTCCACGCGCAGCGCCCCGGACGGGCAGCGCTCCTCGACGGCGTCGAGCAGCGGCCCGGGGCCGCAGCAGTAGACGAGCGTGCCGTCGGGGACGTCGTCCAGGACCGGCCCCAGATCCAGCAGCCCGGTCTCGTCCTCGGGCGCGATCGTCACGCGGCCTGCGTACCGGGCCAGTTCCCCGGTGAACGCCATCGACCGGCGGGTGCGCCCGCCGTACAGCAGCGTCCACTCGGCGTCCGCCGCCTCGGCCGCCGCCAGCATCGGCAGGATCGGGGTGATACCGATGCCGCCCGCGACGAAGCGGTAGCGGGCGGCGGGCTCCAGCGGGAAGTGGTTGCGCGGACCGCGCACCCGCACCTTGTCGCCCTCGCCCAACTGGTCGTGCACGTAGGCCGAGCCACCGCGTCCGGCCGGCTCCCGCAGGACGGCGATCCGCCAGGCGGACCGGTCCGCCGGATCGCCGCACAGCGAGTACTGCCGCTCCAGCTCCGGGCCGAGCACCACGTCGATGTGGGCGCCCGGCTCCCAGGCCGGCAGCTCCTCGCCCAGCGGATGGCGCAGCGTGAGGGCGAGAACTCCGTCGGCCACCAACTCCTTTTGAGCCACCACGAGTTCGGCTTCGTACGGGCTCATGAGGCGTTTCCCTGCGTCTGGTGTCCTCGCGGGTGGGCCAGCATCCACTCCCACATCTCGACCGGATCCTGACAGGTGTGCTCGCGGCCGCAGTGGCAGGTGCCGTGCAGGACGTCGGTGCCCGGCAGCCAGTCGATGCGGTAGATCTCGCGGGTGGCGAAGGGGTGGGACGGCGCGCTCACTGGACCTTCTCCACGGGCTTGGCGCCCTCCTCGACCAGCCGGGCGAGGATGCGGCGGGCGGCCAGGCCCCCGGTGTCGATGTTGATGCTCAGCTCCTGGTACCCGTGCCGCTCGGTGCCGAGGGTCTTCTGGAGCAGGTCGAGGGCCGTGACGTCCTGCATGACGACCGTGTGGTTGTTGCCACGCAGGAACTCGGTGACCTCGTCGTCGTCCGTCGCCCAGTCCCGTGAGACCGCCCAGAAGTCGTACACCGTGCCGTCGCCGGACGGCGTGATGCAGTACGTGATCTCGGTGTGGAAGCCGTGCGGGTCGCTGCCGTCGGGCTCGGGAAGCACGCCGACGGGGGCGATACGGCTGTGCAGCAGGTACAGACAGGGCGCGTGGTACTCGATGTCCTGCCAGCGGGTGATCCGGCCCTCGATACCGGTCGACCTGGCGTAGAACGGCGGGCACTCGGCGTCGTCCATGTGCCGGCTGACCCGTACGATGCCCGCGCCCTCGTCGACCTCGGTCGTGATCGGCGTCTCGGCGACCTCGGGGGTGCCGATGTAACCGCCGTGCAGATACGTCTCGTGGGACAGGTCGAGGAGATTGTCGACGAGCAGGCCGTAGTCGCAGTCGATGGGTTCCATGCCGCGGACCGTGACCCAGCCGGGGGAGTCCAGGTGCCGCGCCCGCGGGATGCTCCGCGGGTCGGCGAGGGCCGGGTCGCCGATCCACACCCAGATCAGGGAGTCCTGCTCGACGACGGGGTAGGAGGCGACGCGCGCGGTGCGCGGTATGCGTTTCTGCCCCGGCACGTACACGCACGTACCGGTCGTGTCGTACGTGAACCCGTGGTACCCGCACACGATCCGGTCGCCGTCGAGGCGGGTCGGGGCCTCGGACAGCGGGTATCGGCGGTGCACACAGCGGTCGTGCAGGACGACCGGCGTCCCGTCCTCCTCGCTCCGGTACAGCACGAGCGGCTCCCCGAGGACCGTCCGGCCGAGCAACTCCCGTCCGACCTCGTGGCTGTAGGCGGCGACGTACCACTGGTTCCTGGCGAAGGCGGTCATATGAGGCATGGGGCTGGCTCCCGTATCTCTCGTGGTGACGACATCGTCGGGAGGGCCCGCACGGGGCGCAATACGGCTTCCGTCTCGTGGAAGGACCGATGCGAAGACCTGCTCGGGCAGCCGCTGTCACGCGCCGGGAGCGGCTGCTCGCGAGTCCAGGACCAGCACCGCGACGTGCAGGGACGTGCACTGCAGCCCCGATTCCAGGTCGCAGCCCAGGAGCCGTTCGATGGTGTGCAGACGCTGGTAGAACGCCTGCCGGGACATGCCGGCCCGTTTCGCTGCGACCGACTTGTTTCCGGCTGCCGTCAGATAGGCGCGCAGCGCGGGCAGCAGGTCGCCGCCGTTGCGGTCGTCGTGCTCGATGAGGCGGTGCAGCTGCCGTTCCGCGTACCGCTGGAGGCGGGTGTCGTCCCGCAGCACACCGAGGAGTTCCGGCAGCCCGACGTCTGCGGGGACGTAGAACCAGCGGTCGGGGGACGCCGGCGTGATGGCCTCGGCGGTCTGCTCGGCCTCCTGCCATGACCGGGCGATCCCGGACAGGTCGGTCACGCCGGGGCCGACGGCGACGACGGAGTCCGGGCCGAGCTCCTCGCGTGCCAGACGGCCGATCCGCTCGGCGACCGGCTGCCAGGCGCTGGCCTGCGCCAGCGCCAGGAGTATGCCGATCCGGCCCGGGGCCATCTCGCCGACCAGTGCGCGTGTCCCGCTCTGCGCCAGTTCCTTGGCGATCCGTTCGTCGAGCTGCTCGCCCTCGCCGCCGGTACGTGTGTGGCGGATCAGCACGGCGAAGAGACGGTGCCCGAAGGCCGGCAGCCCCAGCGCCTCGGCGCGGGCGCGGGCGTCCGCGGGGGAGCGGAAGCGCCGTTCGCACAGGTCCCGCAGCACGGAGCGGTGGGCCCGGCGCTCCCACCAGGCCGGTCCGGCCAGGCGGGCCATGGTCAGGGCGACCGCCGCACGTTCCAGTACCAGGACGCGTTCCGGGTCGGGCTCCGGGCTCCGCCGGCTGTCCAGCAGGATCAGCCGCCCCCACGGTCCGTGGTGGTCCCGCACCGGGGCTATCAGCCATCCCTCCGGGCCGCTCGGCGCGATCTTCTCCAGGGTCGGTGCGGCCCGGGAACGCCGGGACCAGGCCGACACCACCGGCTCGTAGGGCCGGCCGAGCAGTTCACACATCAGGACCCGGTGGGTGAGGTCCTCCAGCACCACGGGGGCTCCGGTGAGCTCCGCGGTGGTGTGCACCAGTTCCTCGGGACCGGCGCCTCGCAGGGTCAGGGCGGTGAAGATGTCCTGGATCTCCCTGCCGCGGCGCAGCAGTGCCCCCTGGGCGTCGAGGACGAGGGCGTGCACCGTCTGTGTCACGTCGATGAACCGGACGCCGCGGGCGAGCTCGACCAGCGGCACCTCGCGTGCGCGGCAGGCCGCGACCAGTTCGTCGGGCACCTTCCGGTACCGGTGACCGAGCTCCAGGATCAGGCCGGCCGCGTCGACGTCGGCGAGTTGATCGACGTAGCCCCGCAGCTTCGAGGCGTCCTCGGGATACGGCATGCCGGTCGTCAGCACCAGCTCGCCGCCCTCCAGGAAATCCGCCGGATTGAGCAGTTCGGTGACATGCACCCACCGCACCGCGCGGTCCAGCTGTGACTCGCCGGCGAGGACGCGCGGCAGCCCTTCGACGAGAACGGGGAGCTCCAGGACTTCCCGAACTGTGAGGAATCGCCCGGTCGAGGGGTGTTTCATCAGCATCGGTGGCGCTTTCGTCCAAGGGGTGAGGCACACCCTCGCACCTGGTCCGCCCCCCTGACAAGGGCTTGCCCGCTCATTCCCGGAGTCGTCCGCTCCGCCGTGACAGACCGTCTCAAGGAGGCCTCATTGTGGAACAGAGTGTGGGTTGACCTGCGAAGTCGGCCGCCGCGAGAGTGAACGTCATCCCAGCAGCAACCGAAATCGGGGCGGCCGGCGGTGCTCGTTCCACGACCGTCGCCCGGTCTTTCCCGGCAAAGGAGCGCCCCATGAGCACCCCGAAGCGGGTCGCCGTGATCGGTGTCGGCACCATGGGCAGCCAGACGATGTGGCGGCTGGCCGCCCGCGGGGCCGAGGTCATCGGTTACGACCGGTACGCGCCTGGGCACGACCGCGGCGCGGCAGGAGGCGAGACCCGCATCTTCCGCGCGGCCCACCTCGGCGAGCCCGGCTACATCCCCCTGCTGCGGCTCGCTGACCGGCTGTGGGACCGGCTCCAGCGGGAAACGGGCTGTCCACTGCGACGCCGCAGCGGATGCCTGGTGATGGGAGAGGCCACCGCACCGTCCATGCGCCTCCTGCTCTCCTCCAGCGCCACCCACCGGCTTGATCACGAGGTGCTGGACCGTGAGGACCTGGCCCGCCGCTACCCGCAGCACCGCCTCCCCGAGGGGCACACCGCCGTACTCGACCGGATGGGAGCCATCATCAGGCCCGAGGCGTCGATCCAGGCCGCCGCCGGGCGCGCCGAACAGCTGGGCGCTCGTCTGCACCGTTACACCACGGTCCGCGACGTCGCGCCCGCCGCGGGCGGCGGCGTGGACATCGTCACCGACCACGGCACCGACCATGTGGACGCCGCGGTGGTGACCGTGGGCCCCTGGATCAACACACTGCTCCCGGACCTTCCGCGGACGGTCGACGTCCGCCGGCTGATCAGCTCCTGGCACATCCCCACCCGCCACGACTGGTTCGCCGGCGGGGCCCCCGCCTTCGTACGCAGCACACCTCACGACTGCTACGGACTTCCGTCGCCCGACGGCATCTCCGTCAAGCTCGGCCTGTCCCTCGCGCGCTATCTGCCGGTTCCCGACCCCGAACGACTCGACCGCACGGTCCGCCCGGAGGAACTCGATCTCTTCCGCGAGCTCATCGCTGAACTGATGCCCGACCTGAACCCCGACCCCATCCGGCTGTCGGTCTACATGGAGGGCTACACCGAGAACGGGAACCCGCTCGTCGGTCATCTCCCCGGAGAGGACGACATCGTCGTGATGGCCGGGTTCTCCGGCAGCGGCTTCAAGCTCTCGCCCGCGATGGGAGAGATCGCCGCCGACTTCGCGCTCGACGGCGTCACGGAACATCCCGTCGACTTCCTCGCGCCGGCCGCGGTCGGCGCCGTCTGACCCACGGCCCTTTCGGCCCCGGCGTGCCCCTGGCCGGGACGCCTGCCACAGGCGTGTCCGGAAAATCCCAAACGATCATATTTCAGTTTCCCTGAAGGAAAGAAGGAGCAGGTTCATGGCCATTCCCTCGCTGCAGTTCCGGCCGAAGTACGTCTCGTTCGACTGCTACGGCACGCTGATCGAATTCCCGATCACCCCCATCACGTACGAGCTGGTCGGCGACCAGATCCCCGCCGAGAAGTGGGACCAGTTCGTCCGGGAGTTCCGCGGCTACCGCTACGACCAGGTCCGCGGCGAGTACTACCCCTACGAGCAGACGCTGCAGGACGCCTTCGAGCGGGTCTGCCGCAAGTGGGGCGTGAAGGCCGTCCCGGACGCGGGCAAGCGATTCGCCGACGGCGTCCGCAGCTGGGGACCCCACGCCGACGTGCCGGAACCCCTGAAGAAGATGGGCGAGCACTACAAGCTGGTGATCCTCTCCAACGCCGACGACTCCTTCCTCGCCGAGAGCGTGCCCCGGCTCGGGGCGGACTTCCACGCGGTCTTCACCGCCGAGCAGGCCGGCTACTACAAGCCCCGGTACGCCGCGTTCGAGTACATGCTCGACCAGCTCGACGCGTCCCCCGAGGACTTCGTGCACGTCTCCTCGCACACCCGCTACGACCTGATGCCGATGCACGACATGGGCTTCCGCAACCTCATCCTCCTGGACCGCGGCTACGACCCGGTCACCCACGGCTACGACTACGTGACGGTGAAGTCCCTGGACGACCTCAACACCATGCTCGGCATCTGACCGGACCGCACCTCCCCTTCTACACGGTCCGGGACCCGTACGTCCCCGCATCACGGATCCCCGTATCCCCACCGATCTCCAGGAGGCTCTGCCATGGAAGGCAACCGGATAGGACGCAGAACCGTACTCCGCACCGCAGGCGCTCTGGCCGCTGCCACGGCAGTGACCGGATGCGGCTCACTCATGGGCAGTGGCGAGAGCCGCACCTCGTCGGGCGGCGGCGGCAAGAAGCGGCTCGTCGTCAGCAACAGCGGCGGTGCCTACAACGACGCGCTGACCAAGGCGGTCTACGAGCCGTTCGCCAAGGAGACCGGCATCACGGTCACCACGGTCAACTACCAGTCGGCGCAGGTCATCGCCCAGGTGCAGCAGGGCCGTCCGCAGGTGGACCTGATGGACAACTCGCTGCTGGTCTTCCAGAAGATGGCGCGCATGGACTGTCTGGAGGCCGTGGACCACGACCGTCTGAAGAGTGTGAAGGGCGCGGGCATCCCGCAGCATCAGCTGCCGGAGCACGCGGTCGGCAAGAATGTGTGGGCGAGCGTGATGGCGTACCGCACGGACAGTCTGCAGCGTGCCCCCAAGAACTGGGCCGACTTCTGGAACACGCACTCCTTCGCCGGTCCGCGCTCCCTGCAGAGCGCGGACGTGGACATCCCGGAGCTGGAGTTCGCGCTGCTGGCCGACGGTGTGCCGCTGGACAGGCTGTACCCGCTCGACCTCGACCGTGCCTTCGCCTCGCTGTCCCGCATCCGCGGAGACGTGAAGAAGTTCTGGAACACGGGCGCGCTGCCGGCCGTCCTGCTCGGCCGCAAGGAGGTCGTCGCGACGAGCCTGTGGGGCGGCCGTGCGGACGAGCTGATCAAGCAGGGCATGCCGGTCGCCTACCAGTGGAACGGTGCCCGCCGGCTCACCAACGGCTGGGGCATCCCCAAGGGCGCGGGCAACACGGACGCGGCCTACCAGCTGATCGACTTCTCGCTGCGTCCCGACGTCCAGGCGGCCTTCGCCAAGCTGTACCCGAGCGGCCCGGTCGTGCCCGCCGCCACCAAGCTGCTCTCGGACGACGTCCTGGCCACACTGCCGACCTCGCCGCAGAACCTGAAGACCGGGTTCGACGCCGATGTCGCGTGGTGGGACAAGAACCGTGACGTCGTCGCCAAGCGCTGGCAGGAGTGGGCCGATGCCTGAGCGGGCCGCACAAATCGCCTCTGCCGTTGCGCCGAAATCCTCACTGACGGGGAAGTCCCTGTCGGTGGCGGGCCTGCGGAAGTCCTACGGCGGGACGACGGTGGTCGACGGTGTGGACATGGAGATCGCGGCGGGTGAGTTCGTCACCTTCCTGGGCTCGTCGGGGTCGGGCAAGACGACGACGCTGATGATGCTGGCCGGGTTCACCGAGCCGGACTCCGGCACCGTCAGCGTGGACGGCCGTGACATCACCGGCCTCAACCCCGGCAAACGCGACTTCGGCTTCGTCTTCCAGCAGTACCTGCTCTTCCCGCACATGACGGTGACGGAGAACGTCGCCTTCCCCCTGCAACTGCGCGGAGTGCCCAAGGCGGAGATCCGCCGCCGCGTCGGCGAGACCCTGGAAGCGGCCGGACTGTCGAAGTTCGCCGACCGCAAGCCCCGTGAACTCTCCGGCGGTCAGCAGCAGCGCGTCGCCCTGTGCCGGGTGCTGGTCTACCGCCCGCCGATCGTCCTGATGGACGAACCGCTGGGAGCCCTGGACAAGAAGCTGCGCGACCAGATGCAGACCGAGATCAAGTCCATCCAGCGCGAACTCGGCCTGACGGTCATCTATGTGACGCACGACCAGGAGGAAGCTCTGGTCCTGTCGGACCGGATCGCCATCATGAAGGACGGCCGGATCGAGCAGTTCGACACGCCCCGTGGCCTGTTCGAGCGGCCGCGCACGGCGTTCGTGGCCGACTTCCTCGGCGCCGCGAACTTCCTGACCGGCAAGGTCGAGGAGACGACCGAGGACGGATGCACCCCGGTACGGCTGGACACCGGCGGTGTCCTGAAGGCCCGTGCCCACGCCTGTGCGCCGGGGCAGCGGGTCCGTGCCGCGGTCCGGCCGGGCAAGCTCCGCCTGGTCGGTGCTGAGGAGAGCTGTTGCACCGGCACCGTGGAGACGGCCGTCTACGTGGGTTCGCTGACCCGTCTGACCGTCCGTCTGGACGGTGCGGCGCCCGGTACGCCGCCGCTGCGGATCGAGACGGCCGCCACCCCTCCGCGCCCTGGTGAGCGGGTCTGCGTCACCGCCGACCGTGAGGACGTCAGTGTCTTCGACGAGACGGACGGGGGGTGAACCCGTGGCCGGCACCGCTCTCGCGCCTGCCAAGGTGCGTGTGAGAACGTCCGCGATGCGCGGACACCGTTCCCGTATCGCGCTGGTCAACGCCGTCCCCGTCACGGTGTTCCTGCTGGTGCTGTTCGTCTACCCGATCATCGGCGTCCTCTCCCTCAGCCTGGAGGGAGACTCCGGCGGGTTCACGCTGCACTGGTACACCGACGCCCTCAGCGGCGCGAACCTGTCCGTCTTGATGTCGACCCTGCGCATCTCCGCGGAGACGGCGGTGCTCAGCCTGCTGGTGGGGTTCGTCCTGGCGCACGCCATCGCCCGGATGCGGCCCGTCTTCGCGGCGCTGGCCATGCTGATCGTGGTGGTCCCGCACTTCATCAGCGCCCTGGTGCGCACCTACGGCTGGATCATCATGCTTGGCGAGCACGGCCTGATCAACACGTTGGCCACCTCGCTGCACGCGCCGGGCGCTCCGTACGACCTGCTCTACAACGAGACCGGCGTCGTGATCGGCACCACCTCGGTGATGCTCCCCTACACCGTTCTCGTCCTGCAGGGCGTGATGCGCGGTGTCGACCGCCGGCTCCTCGCCGCCGCCGCGGGCTTCGGCGCTGGGCGCTTCACCATCTTCCGCCGCGTGTACCTGCCCCTGGTCGCACCGGGTGTCGGCACCGCGGGCCTGCTCAGCTTCATCCTGTGCCTGGGCTACTACATCACCCCCGCCCTGATGGGCGGCGACAAGCAGACCGTCGTGGCGGCGCTGATCGACCAGCAGGTGATGAAGCAGGACCAGTGGAACTCCGCCGCCGCCTTCGGCGTCATCCTGCTCCTGCTGACCTTCGCCGGCCTGGGCGTCCTGGGCCTGGCCAAGCTGCGCCGCGCCAGGACGGCCGCACGAGGAGGCAGATCATGATGGAACTGCCCGCCACCCGGGCCGGACACATCGGCCGCGCTCTGAGCGCCACCGCGATCCTGCTCTTCCTGGCCATGCCCATCGTCATCATCCTGGTGACGTCCTTCGGCGCCGACGGCATCGGCACCTTCCCGCCGAAGGAGTACAGCACCCGCTGGTACGAGCAGATGGCCGCCCCCGGCGGGAACTGGGCCACCTCCATCGCCCTGTCCAGCCTGATCGCGGCCCTGACCACGGTGTTCTCCCTCATCCTGGGCGTCACCGCCGCCACCGCCCTGGCCCGCGGCCGCCTCCCCCTGCACGCAGCCGTCTACGGACTGGTCCTGGCCCCGCTGCTCATCCCGCAAGTGGTCATCGCGCTCGGCCTGTTCCTGTTCTTCGAACCGGCCGGCATGCTCGGCAGCCCCCTGGCCATCGCCCTCGGCCACACCGTGCTCGCCGCGCCCGTCGCCGTTCTCATCATGATCTCCACCCTGCGCGGCATCGACGAACGCCTCGAAGACGCCGCCGCCAGCATGGGCGCCAGCCGCATGACCATCGCCCGGCGTATCACCTTTCCCCTGGCCACCCCCGGCCTGATCGCCGCCGCGGTGTTCTCGTTCATCACCAGCTTCGACGAGTTCTTCATCGCCCAGTTCATGTCCACACCCGACACCCGCACCCTGCCGGTCCTCGTCTTCAACGCCCTGCAGTTCGACGTCGACCCCACCGTCACCGCCGTCAGCGCGGTCCTCATCGCCCTCGCGATCCTCGCCCTCGCCCTGGTCGCCCTCGTCCGCAAACTCGGCGGGAACCGTAACGGCCAAGGCGTCCTGCCGGTCGAACCCCTCTCCTGACCTCTCCCCTTCCGTGCCGGCCGGGCACCCCAGCGTGTGCCCGGCCGGATCCCCCTACCTTCCTCCCCGCAGGAGACCGATAATGAAGACGATCCCGTACTGGATAGAGACCGCCGGGTCGTTTCCCGACCGCTCCGGCAAACCGCTCCCCGAGGACGCCGACCTGGTGGTCGTCGGCGGCGGACTGACCGGCCTGTCCACCGCCCTGCACGCCGCCCGCAAGGGTGCCCGCGTCACCCTCGTCGAGAAGGGCCAGATCGGCTCCGGCGCCTCCGCGCGCAACGGCGGCATGGCCAACCTGGGCTTCACCATCGGCGTACGCCAGGCCATCCGCAGGTACGGACTGGAGCGGGCCCGCGAGATCTACAACTCCTACGGCGAGGCGGTGGACACCGTCGAGCGGCTCGTGAACGAGGAGTCCATCGACTGCCAGTTCCGTCGCGTCGGACGCCTGGGCGTCGCGTCCCGCCCCGCGCACTTCGAGAGCAAGAAGGCCCAACAGCGTGACCTGGCCCAGTACTTCGGGCACGAGACCACTCTGATCGGCAAGTCCGAGCTGCGTTCCGAGATCGGATCCGACGCCTACCACGGCGGCCTGCTCGACCCGTTCAGCGCGGCACTGCACGTCGGCCGCTTCGTGCGCGGCATGGCCGAGGCGTGCGAGCGCACCGGTGTCGAGATCCACGAACGCAACGCGGCCATCGGAGTGCGGCGTACCGCCGCCGGCCGGTTCGAGGTCAGCACCGAGCGCGGTGTCATCCGTGCCGGGCAGGTCATGATGGCCACCGACGCCTACACCGACAAGAACTTCCCGTGGCTGCGCCGCCAGCAGGTCTGCCTGGGCAGCTTCATCATCGTCACCGAGCCGCTCGGCGAGGAGCTCGCCCGGGACGTCATCCCGAAGAGCCGCCTCATCGTCGACTCCAACAACCTCTGCCACTACTTCAGGCTCACCCCGGACAACCGGCTGCTGTTCGGCGGCCGCGCCCGCTTCGCGCCGTCCGACCCCACCTCGGACAAGAAGAGCGGACAGATCCTGTTCCGTGAGATGTGCGAACTCTTCCCCCAACTCTCCCGGACCAAGGTCGAGTACGTGTGGGGCGGTTCCGTCGGCTTCGCCATGGACCGCATCGTGCACGCCGGGCAGACCGAGGACGGCGTCTACTACTCCCTGGGCTACGCGGGCCACGGCGTGCAGATGGCCACGCACATGGGGCAGGTCATGGCCGAGGTGATGGACGGGCACCCCGAGGTCAGCCCGGTCCGCGACCTCGCCCCGCCCCGCATCCCCCTCTACAACGGCACCGCCTGGTTCCTGCCCTTCGCGGGCGCCTACTACAAGACGCTGGACCGTATCCGCTGACGCGCACGGCCCTCGAGACCGGCCTCTCCCGGCGTCTTCGCGCCGGTGACTTAGGGGCGCGCCCGTGGCGCCACACGACCGGAGCGCCCGGGCCCGCAGCCGTCGGCGACCGGCACCTCTGGCCGGAGCGCCCCCTGCCGCACCGTGCGGTCGGCCGCGCCGCGGGACGACTGCGGCGGCCGTCGCCCAACACCACGAACCCATGCAAGGAGAAACCAGACATGACCACGACCGTCGTCCGTGACGTTCCCAAGCAGCTGTTCATCGGCGGCAGTTGGCAGGAAGCGGAGTCCGGCCGCACCCTGTCCGTCGACGACCCGGCAACCGGCGAGGAACTGTGCCAGGTCGCCGACGCCTCACCCGCCGACGGCCGCCGCGCCGCCGAGGCGGCCGTCGCCGCGCAGGCGGCGTGGGCCGCCACACCGCCCCGTGTCCGCAGCGAAATCCTGCGCCGCGCCTACGACCTCATCATCGCCCGCACCGAAGACCTCGCCCTGCTGATGACCCTGGAGATGGGCAAGCCCCTGGCCGAGGCGCGTGCCGAAGTCGCCTACGGCGCCGAGTTCTTCCGCTGGTTCTCCGAGGAAGCCGTCCGCGTCGACGGCGGCATGATGACCGCCCCCGACGGCAGGAACCGCATCCTGGTCACCCGCCAGCCCGTCGGCCCCTGTCTGCTGATCACCCCCTGGAACTTCCCCCTCGCCATGGGCACCCGCAAGATCGGCCCCGCCGTCGCGGCCGGCTGCACCATGGTCCTCAAACCCGCCCCCCAGACTCCGCTGACCACCCTGGCCCTGGCCGCCATCCTCGCCGAAGCCGGCCTGCCCGACGGCGTCCTGAACGTCGTCACCACCACCGACGCCGCCGGCGTCGTCGAACCCCTGCTGCGCGGCGGGCAGATCCGCAAACTCTCCTTCACCGGCTCCACCCAGGTCGGCCGCATCCTGCTCGCGCAGTGCGCCGACACCGTCATCCGCACCTCGATGGAACTGGGCGGCAACGCCCCCCTGATCGTCTTCGACGACGCCGACCTCGACGTGGCCGTCGAAGGCACCATGGTCGCCAAGATGCGCAACATGGGCGAGTCCTGCTGCGCCGCCAACCGCATCTTCGTCCACACCTCCGTCGCCGAGGAGTTCGCCTCCCGCCTCGCCGCCCGCATGGCCGCACTGAAGGTCGGCCCCGGCACCGAACCCGGCACCGACGTCGGCCCCCTCATCGACACCGCCGGCCAGAGCAAGGCCCACGACGTGGTCCAGGACGCCGTCAAACACGGCGCCACCCTCCTCACCGGCGGTGAACTCCCCGCCGGCCCCGGCTGCTTCTACCCGCCCACCGTCCTCACCGGCGTCACCACCGACGCCGCCATCATGGACACCGAGGTCTTCGGCCCCGTCGCCGCCATCCTCACCTTCGAGACCGAGGACGAGGCCGTCACCGCCGCCAACGCCACCGAATTCGGCCTGGCCGCCTACCTGTTCACCCAGAACCTCGACCGCGCCCTGCGCGTGGCCGAACGCCTGGAAAGCGGCATGATCGGCCTCAACACCGGACTCGTCTCCAACCCCGCCGCCCCCTTCGGCGGCGTCAAGCAGTCCGGCCTCGGCCGCGAAGGCGGACGCGTCGGCATCGGCGAATTCCTCGAGTACAAGTACCTCGCCATCCCCACCGGAGCCTGAGCCATGCCCGACCGACTCGTCGTCCTGTACCGCGGCAACCTGCCCCCCGCCACAGGGCTCATCGAGCGGCTCGCGGACACGGTGTACGCGACCGAGGAGGAGCTGCCCCTGCTCCTCCCCGGCGCGGACGTCCTGCTGGCCTGGGTCACGATCACCCCGGCCATCCGCGAGTCGTGGCCCGACAACCCGGAGAAGGCGCCCCGCTGGGTCCACGCGTCCTCCGCCGGCGTGGACTCCTTCCTCTTCCCCGCCCTCGTCGACGATCCGGGCGTCACCCTGACGAACGCGCGCGGCGTGTACGAGCAGCCGACCGCCGAATACGTCCTGGGCCTGATCCTCGCCCTCGCCAAGGACTTCCCCGGCACCTGGGAACACCAGCAGCGCCGCGAATGGCGTCCGCGTCCCAGTGACAGCATCACCGGACGCACCGCCCTGGTCTGGGGCACGGGCCCCATCGGCCGCGCCATCGCCCGGCTGCTGCGCGCCGTCGGCATGCGGGTGTGCGGAGCCGGGCGCTCGGCCCGCACCCACGACCCCGACTTCGGTACGGTGCACGGCCCCACCACTCTCGGCAGCGCACTGGCCGACGCGGACTACGTCGTACTCGCCGCCCCTCTCACCCAGCACACCCGGGGCATGGTCGACGCGTCCGCGCTGGCGGCGATGAAGCCCGGAGCCCGGCTGATCAACGTCGGCCGAGGTGCCCTCGTCGACGAGCAGGCGCTCGTCGACCACCTCGCCGACGGCCGACTCGCCGGGGCCGCCCTGGACGTCTTCGACCAGGAGCCGCTCCCCGCCGAATCGCCCCTGTGGGACATGCCCGGGGTGATGATCTCCCCGCACACGGCGGGTGAGACCACCGGTGAGCGGGAGGCACTCATCGAGGTGTTCCTCGACAACCTCACCCGCCACATCGAGGGCCGCCCCCTGCTCAACGTCGTCGACAAGCGACGAGGGTATGTGACGTGATCGCGGTCTCTCACCTGTCGGCGGCCCCGGCACACCGCGCGTACCGACGAGTTTCACACGAGGGCCACCCGACCCTTCCCTGACGTTCGGTGCTCTTGGAACACTCGCTGCGCGCACAATCCGTCAGGGTTCGGTCCGTTGCCGCCGACAGACGAGAGGTCCCTCAGCCATGCCCGAAGTCAACCGGCGCCGCTTCCTTCAACTGGCGGGCGCCACAGCGGCGTTCAGCGCGCTGTCCGCCAGTATCGAGCGTGCCGCAGCGCTCCCGGCCAACCACCGCACCGGATCGATCGAGGACGTCGAGCACATCGTCGTCCTGATGCAGGAGAACCGTTCCTTCGACCACTACTTCGGCACGCTGAGAGGCGTGCGCGGATTCGGCGACCCGCGGCCCGTGACGCTGCCGAGCGGCAAGCCGGTGTGGCACCAGGAGCAGGACGGCACGGAGGTGCTGCCCTTCCACCCGGACGCGGACGACCTCGGCATGCGGTTCCTGGAGGGCCTGCCGCACGGCTGGCCCGACGGACAGGCCGCGTACAACGGGGGCGCGTACGACAGGTGGCTGCCCGCCAAGGGCACCACGACCATGGCGTATCTGACCCGCGAGGACATCCCCTTCCACTACGCGCTCGCCGACGCCTTCACCGTCTGCGACGCCTACCACTGTTCGTTCATCGGCTCCACCGACCCGAACCGCTACTACCTGTGGACGGGGTACACCGGCAACGACGGCACGGGCGGCGGCCCGGTCCTCGGCAACGACGAGCTCGGCTACGGCTGGACGACCTACCCCGAGCGTCTGGAGAGGGCCGGCGTCTCCTGGAAGATCTACCAGGACGTCGGCGACGGCCTCGACGCCGAGGGCTCCTGGGGCTGGATCGAGGACGCCTACCGCGGCAACTACGGCGACAACTCGCTGCTGTACTTCAACAGCTACCGGAACGCCCGGCCGGGCGACCCGCTGTACGACAAGGCCCGCACGGGTACGGACGCCAAGGCGGGCGACGGCTACTTCGACCGGCTCAGAGCGGACGTGAAGGCCGGCCGGCTGCCGCAGATCTCCTGGATCGCCGCCCCCGAGGCGTTCTCCGAGCACTCCAACTGGCCCTCGAACTACGGCGCCTGGTACATCGCACAGGTCCTGGACGCCCTCACCTCCAACCCGGCGGTCTGGGCGAAGACGGCCCTGTTCGTCACCTACGACGAGAACGACGGCTTCTTCGACCACGTGGTGCCGCCGCTGCCGCCGGCGTCCGACGCGCGGGGCAGGTCGACGGCCGACGTCTCCCTCGACCTCTACCCGGGCGACGCCAAGCGCCCGGCCGGACCGTACGGTCTCGGCCCCCGAGTGCCGATGCTGGTCGTCTCACCGTGGAGCAAGGGCGGGTACGTCTGCTCCGAGACCTTCGACCACACCTCGATCCTGAGGTTCATGGAGCGCCGCTTCGGGGTGCGCGAGCCGAACATCTCGCCGTGGCGCCGGGCGGTCTGCGGTGACCTGACGTCAGCGTTCGACTTCTCCCGCAAGGACGCGCGGCCGGCCGACCTGCCGGACACCGACGCGTACGAGCCGCCGGACCGCGAGCGCCACCCCGACTACCGTCCGACGCCGCCGACGGACCCGCGCATGCCCCGGCAGGAACGCGGACTGCGACGCGCCCGGCCGTTGAAGTACGCGCCCTACGTGGACGGTTCGGTGGACGCGGAGGCCGGAACGCTCACGCTGACCTTCGCCTCCGGCGCCCGGGCCGGTGCCGCCTTCCACGTCACGTCCGGCAACCGCGCCGACGGCCCATGGATGTACACCACCGAGGCCGGCAAGAAGATCGCCGACATCTGGAACCCGGCGCACTCCGACGGCGCCTACGACCTGACCGTGCACGGCCCGAACGGCTTCGTGCGGGTCTTCAAGGGCCCGAACACGGCCACCGGACCCGAGGTCACCGCCCGGCACACCGGCGACGACGTCGAACTGACCTTCACCAACAAGGGTTCCGCGACGGCCCGCCTGGCACTGACGAACGGCTACGGCGGACCGGCCTCGACGGTCACGGTGCGGCCCGGCGCCACGCTGCGGCGCACCGTCCGCCTCACGTCGAGCCACCGTTGGTACGACCTGACCGTGACGTCCGCGTCCGACCCGGTCTTCCTGCGCCGGTTCGCGGGGCACGTGGAGAACGGGCGGCCCGGGGTGAGTGATCCGGCGATCATCACCGAGTAGGGCCGGTGCCGGTGGCGGCCGCTGCGGCGCACCGTCCGCCTCACGGCGAGCCGCCGCCGGTACGACCTGACCGTCACGCCGTCCGGGCCGTGCGGCCGGCGGCAGTGTGCGGTGCGGTCGGTCAGCATCGGGTGAAGGGCGTGACGTGCTCGGGCGGGGACGGCCGGGGGACCAGGGCCGGTTCGGTGGCCGCCGATCCCGGCTCCAGGCCCAGGACCGCGGCCACGGGGTGGTCGTCGTCCGGGTGCTGTGCATGGGTCGCTCGGCTCAGCAGCAGCACGCCCCAGGACGCCAGTCCCGCCCCGGCGAGGGCGAGGAGGACGCCCGCCGGGCCGCCCTGGAGGCGTTCGCCGAGCAGGGACAGGCCGATCACCGAGGCGGCCACCGGGTTGGCCAGGGTCACCACCGCGAGCGGGGCGCCGAGGCCGCCGAGGTAGGCCGTCTGGGCCAGCAGCAGCCCGCCGGTCGCGAAGGCCGCCACGAGCAGCGCGACGCCGATCACCTGGACGCTCAGCAGTGGCCCGGACCGCTCCGTGGCGGCGACCGTCACGGTCTGCGTGAGGGCCGAGGCGACGCCTGAGGCGACCCCCGACGCGGTCGCGTGCCGCAGCCCGGGCCGGGCACCCGGCCGGGACAGCACGCCGATCAGGGCCGTCGTGGCGCCCGCGACCGCCAGCGCCTCCGGCACGGTGAGTACGTCGTCCGGCGCGGGCCCGGAGGCCGTGACCAGGACGGCGGCGAGGCCCAGCAGCGTCAGGGCGGTGCCCCGCCACTCGACCGTGCTCACCCGCCGCCCCGCGATCCGCGCCCCCAGCGGCACGGCCGCGACCAGCGTCAGCGCCCCGAGCGGCTGCACCAGCGTGAGCGGGCCGTACGTCAGCGCCACGACGTGCAGCAGCGCGGCCGACGCGTTCAGCACCACCGACCACCACCACGCGCCGCTGCCCAGCAGCCGCAGCGCGCCCGTGCCGGGGCCGCGGGAGGCCAGCCGCTCCTGAGCGACGGCCGCGGCCGCGTACGCCACGGCGGACACCAGTGACAGGACGACGGCGACGAGCACCGCGTTCATCGGACCGCTCCCGCCGGCCTCATGTCCTCCGCCCGGGCCGGTACGAGCGGCTCCGGGCCCCGTCCCGCCGTGGTCGCCGCCCGGTGCGGCCGGTGGACCACCGCGAGCGCGAGGCCCACCAGGGCTGTCGCCACGACCGCGTCGAGCCAGTAGTGGTTCGCAGTGCCGACGACCACCAGCAGCGTCAGCAGCGGATGCAGCAGCCACAGCCACCGCCACCGCCATCGCGTCGCCACGATCAGGCCGATCGCCACCATCAGCGCCCACCCGAAGTGCAGCGACGGCATCGCCGCGAACTGGTTCGACAGCTCGTCGGTCGCGGGCGGTCCGTACACCGAGGGCCCGTACACCCGCGCCGTGTCCACCAGACCGGTCGCCGCCGGCATGCGCGGCGGGGCGAGCGGGAACGCCAGGTGCAGCACCAGCGCGGCGGCGGTCACCGCGGCCAGCGCCCCGCGCGCCCACACGTAGTGCGCCGGGCGCCGCAGCCAGAGCCAGACCAGGAAGGCCGCGGTGACGGGGAAGTGGACGGTGGCGTAGTAGGTGTTCGCCAGGCGGACCAGGGTGTCGCCGTGCAGCAGCAGGGACTGCACCGCGCCCTCGCCGGGCAGATGGACCGCTCGTTCCAGGTCCCACACGCGGTGCGCGTTGCGGAAGGCCTCGCCGGTGTGGCCCGTCGCCAGCTGCCGGCCCGCCTTGTAGACGACGAAGAGTCCTGCGACGAGCAGGAGTTCACGGACGAGCGGTGGCCGCGCCGGGGCGTCGGACCCCGCCGGTTCAGGCTCGGTGCGGGCATTCATCCCCGGCCCCTTCGGTGACGGTGGTGCGCGATCGAGACGAACACGTATCGAAACGTGAGTGTATCGATACGCCACTGTACCGATACGGTCTCGTACCGGTACAGTGGCGTATCGATAGACGTACGACACACTGGTGGCAGACCCTTGACCGCCCGACCCGAGCGAGGAGCGCAGCCCATGACGTCGCAGGCCGCGGACGGACCGGAGACGGTCGCCGCCTCGCGCCGCTCCAAGATCACGCGCGAGCGTGAGCAGGAGTTCTTCGACGCCGTGCTGGAGCAGGTCCGCGAGTGCGGCTACGACGCCGTCACCATGGAGGGGATCGCCGCCAGCACCCGCTGCAGCAAGTCCACGCTCTACCGGCAGTGGAAGACCAAGCCCCAGTTCGTGGCGGCGGCGCTGCGCTCCCACCGGCGGGTGCGCTTCGCCGGCATCGACACCGGCTCGCTCGCCGAGGACCTGCGCCAGGCCGCACGGGCCGCGGGCGAGCGGTCGGGCGAGGACACCAAGCTGCTCCAGGCCCTGGGGCACGCCCTCACCCAGGATCCGGAGCTCGCACGCGCGCTGCGCGAGGCGCTCGTCGCCCCGGAGATCGCCGCGCTGCGGGAGATCCTCGGTCGGGGCGTGGAACGCGGGGAGGTCCGCGCCGACCACCCGGCGCTGGAGTACATCCCGGCGCAGATGTTCGGCGTCCTCAGGGCGCGTCCCGTCCTGGACGGCGAGGACGCCGATCCCGACTACCTGGTCCGCTTCGTGGACGCCGCGGTACTGCCGGCCCTCGGCATCGCATGAGACTCAGGCCGCCGTCCTCGGGATGACGGGACGGCGGCCTGCCCGCGCCGCACCGTGGGGACGGGGGCGGCGCGCACCACCGGCCGGGTGGGGTTCCTCTTGAGCGGAGGGGCGCCCCACCCGGCCGACTCCTCTCCCGGGCCTGCGGCACCGGACCCGTCAGACGTCCTGTCCGTCGCCGCTGCCGGTCGACACCTTGATGCCCCGCGTGATCTCGTCGATGACGGACTGCGGCTGGTCGGTGTCGACACCGAAGCGGACGACCACCATCTGCCGGGGATTCTTGGGGGAGGGGAAGGCCAGCGACTGGACGTAGCCGTCGGCGCCCTTGCTGGTGACGGCCTTCCAGCGGACGAGATAGCCCTTCTGCCCGGCCACGGTCACCGCCTTGGACGCCAGCACGTCGTGGGAGGTGATCCTCCCGTAGCTCTTGCCGCCGTAGGACTCCTCGGCGTTGGCGGCGATGTCCGCCTTGGCGACCTCCTCGGGGGTGCCGCCCTTGCTGCCGAGCAGCAGCGCGGGAGCCGAGTACGCCCCGCCCTTGGTGCAGGTGGCGGAGGTGTCGCCCGGGCACTTGTAGGAGTCGTCGGACGTCACCTGCGCGCCCGCGGTGATCTCCTGCCCGTACCAGCCGCGCGGGACGGGCAGGCTGATCCCGTTGACCGCGTCGGTCACCGACCCGCTCTCGATCCTCGGCGGCTCGGACCCGTCCGGCGCGGGACCGCGCCCGTCGGACCCGCCCGAGCCGCCGGACCCGCCGGACTCCCCGGACCCGCCCGAGCCGCCGGACCCGCCCGAGTCGCCGAACTGACCGCCCCGCCCGTCCGGCTGCTGAGAGGCGGCGGCCGGGCCGCCCCCGCCGGCGTCGGTGAGCGCGTACACGCCGACACCGATGCTCGCCAGGACCACGGCGGCCAGCGCCACGGCCAGCCCCGTCCGCACCCCGCGCTTCCGACCGCCCGGGGCAGCGGCGGGATACGCCGGGTAGGCCGGGTACGCCGGGCCGGCCCCGGCGTCCGGCTGCTGGGCCGGGGGACCCCACGCGGCGGCCGACGCCGCCAGGCGTGTCCGGTCCGTCCACGCCCCGCCGTCCCACCAGCGTTCGGTGGCGGGCCCGTCACTTGTCTGCCCAGGGTCGGGGTACCACCCGGGAGGAGTCACCTGCGTCATGCCCCCACCGTATGAGGCGTCGGTGAAAGAGGGATGAGAGAGCCCGGTCGTCGTCGGCCACGAGCGGCGGCACGTCCCGGTCGAAACCGGACGACAACCCCGATACGGTGGCCCTTCCGGCCGCCATTGACGTGGGCGACGACTGGTCACGGGCCTGACGCGTCGCCTGCCGTACCCCGTGTCACCCGTCACGGCAACAGCTGCCCCGACCCCCCTCCGCCGGGACCGCCGGACCACTACGCTCGAGGTCCGTACGTCGTTCGGGCGACTTGGGGAGGTAGCGGGATGACGGAGGTACGGCCCACGGCCGCCGCCTCGGCTTCCCTGTGGGAGCGCGACGAGGAAGTCAGCGCCGTCGCACAGGCGGTCGACACATTGTGCGGCGACCGCGAGTCGTCCGGCGGCTTACTGGTCTTCCGCGGCGAGGCCGGCCTCGGCAAGACCGCCCTGCTGGCCGAGACACGCCGCATCGCCGAGGCCCGCGGCTGCACCGTGTGGGCGGCCCGCGGCGGCGAGACCCTGCGCTCCGTCCCCTTCAACGTCGTACGGCAGTTGCTGCAGCCCGCGCTCGTGTCGATGCACCCGGAGGAGGCCCGCGAGTACCTCGGCGACTGGTACGACATCGCCGGACCCGCCCTCGGTATCGCGGACCCCGGGGAGCGGCCCGCCGACCCGCAGGGCGTGTGCGACGGACTCGTCGCCGCCGTACGCCGCCTCGCGCGGCGCGAATGGCCGCTGGTGCTCATGATCGACGACGCGCACTGGGCCGACCAGGAGACCCTGCACTGGCTCGCCGCGTTCACCGAACGCCTCGACGACCTGCCCGTCCTGGTCGTGGTGGCCCGCCGGCCCTGCGACATCGGCGGCCCCGGCGCCCGTCACCTCGACGCGGTCGCCGCCGCCTCCGACCGTCCCGTCGCCACCCTGAGCGCCCTCACGCCCGACGCGACGGCCGGCCTCACCCGCGCCACCCTCGGCGAGCACGCCGACGCCGCGTTCTGCCGCGAGGTGTGGGCCGTCACCGCGGGCAACCCGTACGAGACCGTCGAACTCCTCGCCAAAGTGCGCGACAGCGAACTCGAACCGGTCGAGGCCCGGGCCGGGGACCTGCGCGAGCTGAACCGCTCCGCGCGCGGCGGCGGTCTCGTCGCCCGCCTGGAGCAACTCGGCATCGACGCCACCCGGTTCGCCTGGGCGGCGGCCATCCTCGGCACCGGCATCTCCATCGACCTGGTCGCCGAACTCGCCACCATGAAACGCGAGGAGGCCGTCCGCTGCGCCGAACTGCTGGGCAGCGCCCGCATCCTCACCCACCCCGGCCCCGAGACCGGCGGAGCCGGCGACGGCGACCTGGAGTTCGTCCACCCGCTGATCGCCACCGCCGTCTACAACTCCATCCCCGAGGCCCTGCGCACCGCCATGCACGGCATAGCCGCCCGTGTCGTCACCGACTCCGGCCGCGGCGCGGCCGCCGCCGCACGGCACCTGCTGGAGGTCCACCCGGACGCCGACGAGGAACTCGTCGGGCAACTGCGCGAGGCCGCCCGCGAGCACCTCGCCGTCGGCGCCCCCGACGCCGCCCGTCGCTGCCTGGAGCGCGCCCTGGAGGAACCGCCCACGCCCGAGGTCCACCCGTACGTCCTGTACGAACTGGGCTGTGCCACCCTCCTGACGGTTCCCGACAGGACGATCGACCACCTGCGGACCGCGCTCGGCATGCCCGGCCTCGCCGAGGACGACCGGGCGGACGCGGTCGTCCGCCTCTCCCAGGCGCTGGTCCACAACGACCAGCTGGAGGAGGCCCTCCGCACGATCGAGGCGGAGGCGGCGCGGCTGGAACCCGGGCCCGCCCGGAGGCGGCTGGAGGCCGTGCACATCATGTGGGAGGGCATCCACGCCGGCGAATCCGGCGCACCGGACCGCTCCCAGCGCCTGGCCGACCTCGCCCGCAACTGCACGGGCCGGGACAACTCCGAGCGGGTGCTGCTGATCCTGCGCGCCTTCGACGCCGTGACGCACGGCGAGAACGCCGAGGAGATCGTCGAGCTGTGCGACCGCACCCTCGTCAACGGCCGCCTCGCCCCCGGGCTCGGCTGGACCGACAACGAGTGGGGCATCGAACTGCTGCTGATGCTCGCCAGCTCCTACGCCTACTGCGACCGCCTGGACCGCGCCGAGAACCTCTACAACGACGCGGTGCGCGCCTACCAGATCGCCGGCTGGAGCGGCGGGCACCTGGCCCTCGCACGCGCCTACGTCGGCGTCGCCCAGCGCAGGCGCGGACGCCTCCGGGACGCGGAGACGTCCTTGCGCGAGGCGCTGCCCCTGGCCGAGCGCGTGGGCCGCGGACTGCCCCTGCACTGGACGGTGACCTGCAACCTCGTGGACACGCTCCTCGCCCGCGGCCATGTGGCGGAGGCCTGGGAGGTCGCCGAGCGGTACGGCTTCGCCCCGCCCTACCCGTCGACGATAGTGCTGCCGGACCCACGCTCCGTACGCGGTCGTCTCCTGCTGGCCGTCGGCCGCGTCAAGGACGGCGTCAACGAACTGGAGGCCGCCGAGAAGGCCGCGGCCGTCCGCGGCCACCACAACCCCGTCCTCGTGCCCTGGGCGGCCGACCTCGCCCGCGCCCTCGCCGCCGAGGACCCGGCCCGCGCCGCCCGGCTCGCCCTCGACGTCCGCCGGCAGGCCGAGCGGTTCGGCACGGACAGCGCCATCGGCGAGGCCCTGCGCTGCGCCGCCGCCCTGGAGAACGGCCAGCGCGCGGTCCGGCTCGCCGCCCAGGCGGTCGCCTACCTGGAGTCCTCGCCCTGCCAGTACGAACACGCCGCCGCGCGCGTCGAGTACGGCATCGTCTCCCGCTCGGTGTCCGAGCTCAACCGGGGCCTGGACCTGGCCCGTTCGTGCGGCGCGGACGGACTGGTGGCCAGGGCCCGGGCGGAACTGGCGACGGGAGTGGGCCTTCGGTAGCCCACCCGCTCACGCGGGGCCTGCTCACCCGGGGCCTGCTCACCCGGGCTCTGGTCATGGGGCCCCGGTCATGGGGGCCCCGGTCATGCGGGCCCTGGTCACACGACTCCCGGTCACGCGGCCGCGTGGTCACACCGACAGCAGCTGCTCGGTCACCGCGGCCAGCCGCCGTTGCACCTCCGGGTGGTACGCCGCCTCGTGGGCCCGGGCCGGGCGCGTGCCGTCGAAGTACCGGCCCGTGCCCATGTCCCGCGTGGCCAGCGCCAGGACGGCCGCCGCGCCGTCGGCGACCGTGTTCAAGGGCGTGATGCCCGCCTCGCGGACCATCGCGGTGTCCATGTAGGTCGCGGGGTGGAGCACGTTCACCGAGACACCGGTGCCCGCCAGTTCCCCGGCGAGGGCGAAGGTGTGGGCGGCGAGCGCGAACTTGCTGCGGCAGTACGCCGACACGCCGCTGTAGCCGCGGGCGAGTTCGGGGTCGTCGAAGTCGAGGGGCTCCTGTCCGGCCGAGCCGACGTTGACGACGCGCGCGGGCGCGTTCGCCCGCAGCACCGGCAGCAGGGCGCGGGTCAGCACGACGGGCGCCAGGTAGTTGACCGCCAGCCGCAGCTCGTGGCCGTCCGCGCCCAGCTCGCGCCGCGCACCGGACGGACCGGCGCCCACCCCCGCGTTGTTGATCAGGACGTCGAGGTCGGGGTGCGCGTCGGCGACGTGCGCGCCCAACTCGCGCACCTGCACCGACGAGGCCAGGTCGGCGACGAACCCCTCGGCGTCGCCCTCGGCGCGCAACTCCTCCACGAGCCGCCGCGTGCGGTCCGCGTCGCGGCCGTGGGCGAGGACCACGTGTCCGGAACGGACCAGCTCGAAGGCGACGTACCGGCCGAGGCCCGAGGTGGCGCCGGTGATCAGGAAGGTGGACATGTCACCACGGTAGGCACGCGGCGCGGGCCCGCGCGAGGTGCCGCTGAGGCTACGGCCGGCAGGATCACCCTCCCCGGCCGTCCTCCTCGGCGAGCACCCGCTGTGCCGTCGCGAACGCCGAGTTCGCCGCCGGCACCCCGCAGTACACGGCCGTCTGGAGCAGCACCGCGCCGATCTCCTCGGGCGTGAGCCCGTTGCGCCGGGCGGCCCGTACGTGCAGGGCCAGCTCGTCGAGATGGCCGTGCGCGACCAGCGCCGTCAGCGTGATCATGCTGCGTTCGCGGCGGCTGAGCGTCGGGTCGGTCCAGATCTCGCCCCAGGCGTAGCGCGAGATGAAGTCCTGGAAGCGTGCGGTGAAGGGGGTCTGGCGGGCCTGGGCCCGGTCCACGTGCGCGTCGCCCAGCACCTCGCGCCGCACGGCCATGCCGCGCCCGGCGGGACCGGCCGATGCGCCGAAGTGGGCCCGCAGCGCGCTCAGCACGGCCCCGGGGCACTGGGCGGGCGCCAGATGCGAGGCGCCCGGGATCTCCACGAGGGCGGCGCCGGGCACCGCGTCGGCGATCTCCCGCAGGTGCGCGGGCGGCGTCGCCGGGTCCTCGCGGCCGGCGACCAGCAGAGTCGGCACGGCGATGTCCGCGAGCCGGTCCCGCAGGTCGAAGGCGGCCAGCGCGTCACAGCAGGCGGCGTACGCCTCCGGGTCGGCGTCCCGGTGGTCCCGGACGAGCCGCGGCACGGTGAACCCGGGCGTGAACCAGCGGGCGTCCGCGCTCTCGGCGAGCGAGGCCAGGCCCTCGCGCCGCACCAGCGCGGCGCGCTCCCGCCACGGCCCCGCCCCGTTGAAGTGCGCGGACGAACAGAGCACGGCGAGGGACGACACCCGCTGCGGGTGGTGCACGGCCAGATGCAGCCCCGCCGCCCCGCCCAGCGACACCCCCGCGTACCCGAACCGCTCGATGCCGAGGGCGTCGGCGAGCTCCAGCACGAGAGCGGCGAGGTCGCCGACGGTCGCGCCCGCACGGAGCAGACCGGGCGCGGAACCGCCGTGCCCCGGCAGATTCCAGCGGACCACCCGGTGCGTGATCGACAGCTCGGGCGCCACCTCGTCCCACAGGGCGTGGGAAGTGCCCAGCGACGGGCCGAGCAGCAGCGGGGGAGCGGAAGCGGGCCCTTCGGCGCGGTGGTCGAGCAGCTCACGGGTCAAGGTCGCTCCAGAGCACGGTCGGTGAGGGCTCCGGCGGAGCCGGTGTAGCGGGCCGGATCGGTGTCGAGGCCGACGTCCTTCAACTCGGGCTCTTCGGAGAGCAGTTCACCCAGTGGGCGGCCCTCGGCGCACGTCCGCCGGGCCAGGTCCGTGAGCAGGGCCTTGGCGCGGGCCCGCCCGAGCACGGGCGTCAGCTCGGCCGACAACCGTTCCGACACGATCAGCCCGCGCGTGGCGTGGAGATGCTCGCGCATGGCGTCCGGCCGCACCCGGAGCCGCTCGGCGAGTTCGGCGGCGTCCCGGGCGGCTCCGCCGGTGAGCCGCAGCAGGTCCCGCAGCGGTTCCCACTCGGCGTGCCAGGCCCCGGCGGGCCGCTCGTCCTCCGCCGCCAGCGCGCCGTACAGCGTGGCCGCGAGCTGCGGTGCCCGCCGCGCCGCCGCGGCGATCAGCGTCGCGCGCACCGGGTTCGCCTTGTGCGGCATGGCCGAGGAACCGCCGCCGCTGCCCTCCGCCACCTCGGCGATCTCGGTGCGGGACAGCACCAGCACGTCCGCCGCGAGCTTGCCCAGCGCCCCCGCCGTGAAGGCCAGGCACCCGGCGAGATCGGCGATCGGCGTACGCAGGGTGTGCCAGGGCAGCGGCGGGGCCTGAAGGCCGAGTTCCCGGGCGTAGGCCGCGGGCAGCGCGGTCGCCTCCCGCGCGCCGTACGCCGTGAAGGCGGCCAACGTCCCGGCTGCGCCCCCGAGTTGGGCGGGCAGGGAGTCCCGTACGGCCGTCATCCGGTCCCGCGCGTCGAGGACCAGCGACCGCCAGCCGGCCGCCTTCAGCCCGAACGTCGTCGGGACGGCGTGCTGGGTGAGGGTGCGGCCCGGCATCGCGGTGTCGCGGTGCTCGGCGGCCAGCCGGGCCAGCGCCCGCTCCGTCCGCGCGAGGTCGGCGAGGACCGGGTCCACGGTGCGGACGGCGACCAGCATCGTCGCCGTGTCCATGATGTCCTGGCTCGTCGCGCCCCGGTGGACGTACGGGCCGTACTCCGCGCCGACGGCCTCGGTGAGGTCCGCGATCAACGGGATGACCGGGTTTCCGCCGCCCCGGGCGCGCTCCGCGAGGGAGCGCACGTCGAAACGGCCCGGGTCCGAGGCCGCCTCGGTGACCGCGGTCGCCGCCTCGGCGGGGGCGAGCCCCAGCGCGGCCTGGGCGCGGGTCAGCGCGGCCTCCGCGTCGAGCAGCGCCCGCAGCCAGGCGCCGTCACCGGTCGTGGACGCGGCGGGGGAGCCCGCCCAGCCCGGGGCGAGCAGGCTCTCGGCGTCGGCTGATGTCACTGGTACTCCAGGAAGACCGTCTCGCCTTCGCCCTGAAGGCGGATGTCGAAACGGTACGTGGCGTCGCCCTCGTCCTGGGCGATCAGCGTGGCGCGGCGCTCCCCGGGAACCCGGGACAGCAGGGGGTCGGCGGCCAGCGCGGCCCGGTCCCCCGGCAGGTAGATCCGGGTGAACAGGTGCACCAGCAGGCCGCGCGCGAAGACGCACACACTGATGTACGGGGCGCTGCGCCCGCGCGGGCCGGGCCGCAGCGTCCGCGCGTACCAGTGGCCGTTCGCGTCGGTCTGGATCCGTCCGAAGCCGGTGAACTCCACGCCGTTGCGCCCGAGGAAACCGCCGGAAGCCGGGTCCCGCCGCATCGAGCCGTCGGCCGTGGGCACGTTTCCCTGCGGGTCCGGGCCCCACAGCTCGACCAGGGCGTCCGGCAGCGGCCTGCCCGCGCCGTCGTACACGTACCCGTGCACGGTGACCGTGTCCGGATGCCCGAGCGGGGCGATGTCCTCGCCGCCGCGGAACGGCAGCGCGTACCCGTAGAACGGGCCGACGGTGTGCGAGGGGGTGGGTGGCACGCTCTCCGGCCTGCTCGTGTCGATCTTCGTCATGGCGGGTCAGCGTCCTTCTTCCGTCCAGGTGGCGTTCGGGCCGTCGAGCACGATGTCCCAGTGGTAGCCGAGCGAGAACTCGGGCACCGACAGGCTGTGGTCGTACGTCGCGACCAGCCGCTGCCGGGCGGCGTCGTCCGTGACGGACTGCAGGATCGGGTCGTACGGGAACAGCGGGTCGTTCGGGAAGTACATCTGCGTCACCAGCCGCTGGGTGAACGCCGTGCCGAAGACCGAGAAGTGGATGTGCGCCGGGCGCCAGGCGTTGACGTGGTTGCGCCACGGGTAGGGGCCCGGCTGGATCGTGGTGAACCGGTAGAAGCCGTCGTCGTCCGTGAGCGTGCGGCCGACGCCGGTGAAGTTCGGGTCGAGCGGGGCGTCATGCTGCTCGCGCTGGTGGGCGTAGCGGCCGGCCGAGTTGGCCTGCCAGATCTCCACGAGCTGGCCGCGCACCGGACGGCCGTCGCGGTCCAGCAGCCGGCCGGAGACCGTGATCCGCTCACCGATCGGCTCGCCGTGGTGCTGCCGTGTGAGGTCGTTGTCGGTCTCGGTGACGTCCCGTTCCCCGAAGGCGGGGGACGACAGCTCCACCAGCTCCGGGTCCTGGGTGACGTCGATGGTGATCGGCGGCTGCTTCGGGTGACGCAGCACCGAGGAGCGGTACGGGGCGTAGTCGCGGCGCGGGTGGTGCTCGACGGGCGCGCCGTCGGCGACGCGCTTGTCGTACGCGGCGCGCTCGGCCGCGATCTCCTGGTCGATGTCGTGCTGGGTGAGCGTCATGGGGGTCCTAGCGTTCTCCGGCGGACGGGGCTTTTCCCAGGGCCTGTCTGCGGGCCCTAGCGTTCGAGGACGAGGGCGAGGCCCTGGCCGACGCCGATGCACAGGGTGGCGACGCCGATGCCGCCGCCCTTCATCGCACGGCCTCCGGGACGGTCAGTTCCGCATCGGTGCGGGCGGCGATCTCGTCGGCGCTCACCCCGGGCGCGCACTCCACCAGCACCAGCCCGTCGTCCGTGACGTCGAGGACGCCGAGGTCGGTGATGATCCGGTTCACGCACGCCCGGCCCGTCAGCGGCAGCGCGCACTGCCGGAGGATCTTGGGGGAGCCGTCCTTGGCGGTGTGCGTCATCACCACGATGACCGTACGGGCGCCGTGCACCAGGTCCATCGCGCCGCCGATGCCGGTGACCAGCTTCCCGGGGACCGCCCAGTTGGCCAGGTCGCCCCGCTCGGAAACCTGCATGGCCCCGAGCACCGCGACGTCGATGTGCCCGCCCCGGATCATCGAGAACGACAGCGCCGAGTCGAAGAAGGACGCCCCCGGCAGGACGGTGACGGTCTCCTTGCCCGCGTTGATCAGGTCGGGGTCGACCCGGTCTTCGGTGGGGTAGGGGCCGGTGCCCAGGATGCCGTTCTCCGACTCCAGGACGACCTCCACTCCCGGTGGGAGGTAGTTGGGGATGAGCGTCGGCAGACCGATGCCGAGGTTGACGTACTGGCCGTCCCGCAGCTCCCGCGCCGCCCGTGCGGCCATCTCCTCGCGTGTCCAGGCCATCAGCTGCTCACCGTCCGCTGCTCGATCCTCTTGTCCGCCGCCTGCTCCGGGGTGAGGGCGACGACCCGCTGCACGAAGATGCCGGGCAGGTGCACCGCGTCCGGGTCGATCCCGCCGGGCTCGACGAGCTCCTCCACCTCGGCGACCGTCACCCGGCCGGCCATCGCCGCGAGAGGGTTGAAGTTGCGGGCGGACTTGTTGAACACCAGGTTCCCGTGCCGGTCGCCCCTGGCTGCCCGGACCAGCGCGAAGTCGGTGCGGATGCCACGCTCCAGCACGTACTCCACCCCGTCGAACTCGCGGACCTCCTTGGGAGGCGAGGCCAGCGCGACCCCGCCCTGCCCGTCGTAGCGCCACGGCAGTCCCCCCTCGGCGACCTGGGTGCCCATCCCGGCGGGGGTGTAGAAGGCGGGGATACCGGCCCCGCCCGCGCGCAGCCGCTCGGCCAGCGTGCCCTGCGGGATCAGCTCGACCTCCAGCTCACCGGCCAGGTACTGCCGCGCGAACTCCTTGTTCGCCCCGATGTACGAGCCGGTCACCCGCGCGATCCGCCCGGACGCCAGCAGCACCGCCAGCCCGGACTCCATCGCCCCGCAGTTGTTGGAGACCACCGACAGGCCGCCCACCCCGCGCTCGTACAGCGCCCGGATCAGCACGTTCGGCACACCGGACAATCCGAAACCGCCGACCGCCAGCGATGCGCCGTCCGGCACGTCGGCCACCGCCTCAAGGGCCGAGGCGACCACCTTGTCCATCCGAGAAGCCCCCTCTCTTCCAAGCGTCCCGACCAGAGGTAATCAGGGCACTGAGCATTTCCGCGAGATTGGCCCTCACGCTGCCACCGGAAGGCAGGAGCGTCAAGACCTCGCGTGACGCGCCTGGGTATGGGGCGGGCAGGCCGCAGACAGGGTGGCTGCGGACGGGTATCGTTCAGTGCACCGACGAAAAACGACCGTGGGAGCGCACATGGCCGCGGTGGACCTCACCACCCATCCCGGGCACCTGGCCCGGCGGCTCCAGCAGGCGCACTACCTGCTGTGGAACACGATGGTCTCCGAGGAGATCACCTCGCCGCAGTTCGCGGTCCTCAACACGCTCGTCGACGAGCCGGACCGCCTGGACCAGCGCACCGTCGGGGAACGCGTGGGGCTGGACCGGTCGACCATCGCCGAGGTGATCAGCCGGCTCAGCCGCCGCGGGCTGCTCGACAAGGTCCGCGACCCCCAGGACGGCCGCCGGTTCCTGCTGCGCCTCACCGAGGAGGGAGTGCGCACCCACCGCAAGCTGACCGTGCGCACCGCGCGGATGAACCAGATCTTCCTCGCCCCGCTGACCGCCGAGGAGCAGACCGTCTTCTTCGACCTCATCCGCCGCGTCGCGGACGCGGCCGAGGGGCTGCGCAACCCGGCCGAGTCCCTGGCGGCCCCGCGCTGATCAGGGCGCCTTCGCGTACACCACCCACACCTGCCCCCGGGCGAAGTTCACCGGTGTGCCGTCGTCGGTGGTGAACGCGGTGCCGTCCTGCGCCCTCTCCCGCTCCCAGGTCACGTCGTGGGCCCGCCCGTCGCGCAGCACCGTCGCCCTCCCCGAGCCCACGGTCTCGGTGTACGGCGTGTTGTTGCCCAGGAAGTCCCGGAACTCGGACGCGCGCACGGTCACGTACTGCACGACGACCGTCGCGGGTGCCAGCCGATTCCCGTCCGTCACCGCGGGCCTGCCGTCCATGGTGACCAGCCAGCGGTCGCGGGCGTCCGACCAGGTGAACGTGAAACGGGCCGCCGGGTAGCGCACCGTGCGGGAGGTCTCGGCCGTTCCGCCGGCAGGGGCGGCGCCGTAGCGGAAGCCGGTGGTCAGCGCCTTGGCGCCCGGTGCGGAGGGCAGCAGCCGGTCGGGCCGCAGGTAGAGGTTGTGCGGGGAGGGCTTGTCGGTGCCGCGGAAGTAGGCGCCGGAGGCGTCGGCGGGGGACTTGGCCTCCAGCGGCGCCTTGTCGATCAGCGGCAGGAGCCTGCTCTGAGCCCCGGAGAAGGCGAGGACCGGCCGGTCGAACTGGCGCAGCAGCTCCAGGTCGGACTCGCGCGCGCTGCGGACCGGCCCGACGGTCTGCGGCAGCCTGGTCGCGTACACCGCCATCAGCCGGCTCAGCCCGCCCTCGACCTGCTCCACGTACACCACGTCCGCGGCGTCCAGGCCCGTGTGGGGGCGGGCGGCGCGCGCGTTGTCGAGCTTTACGGCGAGCACCGCGGGGTGCTCGCCTCTCTCGCTCGGCACCGGTTCGCGCGGCGATCCCTGGGGGGAGTGCCGTGGCTCCTTCGTCGGCCCCCGGCCGTCGTCGCCCGCGCCCGTACAGCCCGCCACCAGGGAGGCCGTCACCGTCGCGGCCAGCAGCGCCGCCGTCCTTGCGGCGCGCCGCGTGCGCGCCCGTCGTCCCATGCCCATCGTCGCCACCGCGTCTCAGATCATGGTGTGTCTTGATTGTGCACTTATGGGGTTATTGATGGCCATAGCCGATCGGATTCTGCCGCCCGTGACGATCGCCCCTGGGGTCGGCCTGGGGTCGGCTCCTGCGGCGCGGTTCACCGCGATGGCGCCCGGGGTACCCGGACACCGCCGTACGACCGAGGCGCACGTGTCACGGAGGGAGCGCGAGGCGATGAGGGCTGTGACCTGGCAGGGCAAGCGGGACGTGCGGGTGGAGAACGTGCCCGATCCGCAGATCCAGGAGCCGACGGACGCGGTCATCCGCGTGACCTCGAGCGGACTGTGCGGCTCCGACCTGCACCTGTACGAGGTGCTCACCCCGTTCATGACGCCGGGGGACATCCTCGGTCACGAGCCCATGGGCATCGTCGAGGAGGTCGGCGCCGGGGTGCCGGACCTCCAGGTCGGCGACCGGGTCGTGGTGCCGTTCCAGATCGCCTGCGGCAACTGCTGGATGTGCCTGACCGGGCTGCAGACCCAGTGCGAGACGACGCAGGTCCACGGCGAGGGCATGGGCGCCGCCCTGTTCGGCTACACCCGCCTGTACGGATCGGTGCCGGGCGCCCAGGCCGAGTACCTGCGTGTCCCGCAGGCGCAGTACGGCCCGATCAAGGTTCCCGAGGGCCCGCCCGACGACCGCTTCGTCTACCTCTCCGACGTCCTGCCCACCGCCTGGCAGGCGGTCTCCTACGCCGGCGTCCCCCAGGGCGGCAGCATCGCCGTGCTCGGCCTCGGACCCATCGGCGACATGGCCTGCCGGATCGCCCAGGTGCGGGGCGCCGGGCGCGTGTTCGGCGTCGATCTGGTGCCGGAGCGGCTGCGGCGGGCCGGCGAGCGGGGCGTGGAGACGTACGACCTCAGGTCCTTCGACAACGAAAAGGAGCTCGTCTCCGCGATCCGCGACGAGACCGACGGACGCGGCCCGGACGCCGTGATCGACGCGGTGGGCACCGAGGCCCACGGCAGCGCGGCGGCCAAGCTCGCCCAGCAGGCATCCGCGATGCTGCCCCGCAAGCTGAGCGGCCCGCTCGCCGAACGCTTCAGCGTCGACCGGCTCGCCGCCCTGTACACCGCCATCGACCTGGTCCGGCGCGGCGGCACGATATCCCTGTCCGGGGTGTACGGCGGGATGGCCGACCCGCTGCCGATGCTCACCCTGTTCGACAAGCAGATCCAGATCCGGATGGGCCAGGCCAACGTGCGCCGCTGGACCGACGACATCCTGCCGTACCTGACCGACGAGGACCCGCTGGGCGTCGAGGACTTCGCGACCCACCGGGTGCCGCTGACCGAGGCGCCGCACGCGTACGCGATGTTCCAGCGCAAGCAGGACGGCGCGGTCAAGGTGCTGATGCAGCCGTAGGCCACGGACGTGCGCCACAGGCCCCGGTGACAGCGCGTAGGTCACGCCGGCGGAGCGAAGATCTCCGCGAGGTCGTAGCGGACCGGCTCCTCCAGCTGCTCGTACGTGCAGCTCTCGGGGGTCCGGTCGGGGCGCCAGCGGCGGAACTGGGCCGTGTGGCGGAAACGCTGCCCGTTCTCCATGTGGTCGTAGGCCACCTCGGCCACCCGCTCCGGTCTGAGCGGCACCCAGGACAGGTCCTTCCGCCCCGACCAGCGGCTGGGCGCACCGGGCAGCCGAGCCGTCTCGTGCGCGGCCTCGTCCGACCAGGCCGCCCAGGGATGTCCATGGACGTCGTCCATGCGCAGCGGCTCCAACTCCTCCACGAGGTCCGCCCGCCGCCGCATGGAGAACGCGGCGCACACGCCCACGTGCTGGAGGGCGCCCCGGTCGTCGTACAGGCCGAGCAGCAAGGACCCCACCACGGGGCCGCTCTTGTGGAAGCGGTAGCCGGCGACGACGACGTCCGCCGTCCGCTCGTGCTTGACCTTGTACATCACGCGCTCGTCCGGCAGATAACGCAGGTTCAGCGGCTTGGCGACGACACCGTCCAGGCCGGCCCCCTCGTACCGCTCGAACCACTGCCGCGCCACCTCGATGTCCGTCGTCGACGGCGCCAGGTGCACGGGCGCCGTCACGCCGGACAGCGCCAGGGTGAGGAGGTGGCGCCGCTCGGCCAGCGGGACGTCCATCAGCGACTCGTCCGCCAGTGCCAGCAGATCGAAGGCCACGAACGAGGCCGGGGTCTTCTGCGCCAGCATCCGCACCCGCGAGTCCGCCGGATGGATCCGCTCGGTGAGGGCGTCGAAGTCCAGCCGCCCCTCCCGCGCGATCACGATCTCCCCGTCCATCACGCAGCGCTCCGGCAACCGCTCCCGCACGGCCGTCACCAGCTCCGGGAAGTACCGGGTCAGCGGCTTGCCCGTACGGCTGCCGAGCTCGACCTCCCAACCGTCGCGGAACACGATCGCGCGGAAGCCGTCCCACTTCGCCTCGTAGTGCATGTCCGGCGGGATCGTCGCCACCGACTTGGCGAGCATCGGCTTCACGGGCGGCATCACCGGCAGATCCATGCTCCGACTCTACGAGCGGTCCCCGGTGTCCGCCTGTCGCGAGCCCGGCCCCCGACCCACGCGGTGCCGCACAGCTCCGGCATCCGCCGTTCGGGCCCCCGGCCCGCGCGGATCAGTGCTCCCACACGTCCGGGCCGCCACCCCGCCACTCGATCAGCTCCGACTGCCGCACCCAGTCGTCGTCCACGTCGTCCAGGCCCGCGAGCCGCAGGAACTCGACGATGTCCAGCAGCCCGTACGCCATCCCCACGAACCGGCCGTCGACCCGGACGCGCCGGCCGCCGTCCTCGGCGGGCGGATAGATCACGATGGGCTGCGCGTGGGCCATGGCACCAGAGTGCGGTCTGCGCCCACCGCACGCACGCGGGACCTCCCGCGACGCCCGCCGTCCGGTGACGGTCACCCACACGGCCGCCGCGACGGGCCGTCCGGCCCGCGCCGTGCTCGAATGGCAACGTCCTCCGTTCCTGGAAGGAAGGAGCCGACCATGCATGAGATGTGGTGCGGTCCGGATGCCTCGGGACAGCCCGTCTGGCATCTGCTGACCGCTGACAGGACCGGCACGCTGTGCGGGGTGGGGAAGCAGGAGGACTCCCGCCGGCGGGAACCGACGGACAAGCACTGCTTCCCCTGTATGGCGACCCTTCAGGCCGTCATGCAACCCACGGGCGCGGCGGCCGGAGAGGAGTCCTAGGCCACCCGCCCCCCTGGGCGTACCGCCCGATGTGCGACCTTTGTGCGGTACGCCTACCGTGGCTCGCATGGGTGACGCGGTGGAACTCGACGTGGGCGGCCGGACCGTACGGCTGTCCAGTCCGGACAAGGTCTTCTTCCCGGAGCGCGGTTTCACCAAGCTGGACCTCGCCCGGTACTACATCGCCGTCGGCCCCGGCATCCTGCGCGCGCTGCGCGACCGGCCCACCACCCTGGAGCGCTACCCCGAGGGCGTGACCGGCGAGTGGTTCTTCCAGAAGCGGGCGCCCAAGAACATGCCCGACTGGATCCCGACCGCGCACATCACCTTCCCCAGCGGCCGCAGCGCCGACGAGATGTGCCCCACCGAGGTCGGCGCGGTGGTGTGGGCCGCCCAGTTCGGCACCCTCACCTTCCACCCGTGGCCGGTGCGCCGCCACGACGTCGACCGCCCCGACGAACTGCGCATCGACCTCGACCCGCAGCCCGGCACGGACTACGAGGACGCCGTCCGCGCCGCCCACGAACTGCGCGCCGTCCTCGACGAGTTCGGCGGCCTGCGCGGCTGGCCCAAGACCTCCGGCGGCCGGGGCCTGCACGTCTTCGTGCCGATCGAGCCGCGCTGGACCTTCACCCAGGTGCGGCGCGCCGCCATCGCCGTCGGACGCGAGATGGAGCGACGGATGCCGGAGCACGTGACCATCAAGTGGTGGAAGGAGGAACGCGGCAAGCGCATTTTCGTCGACTACAACCAGACGGCCCGGGACCGCACCATCGCCTCCGCGTACTCCGTACGGCCCCGCTCGCACGCCCCCGTCTCCGCTCCCCTGCGCTGGGAGGAGGTCGGCGTCGCGCATCCCCGGGACTTCGACCTGGCGACCATGCCCGCGCGCTTCGCCGAACTCGGCGACGTGCACGCGGACATGGACGACCGGCGCTACTCGCTCGAGGCCCTGCTCGACCTCGCGCGCCGCGACGAACACGACCACGGGCTCGGCGATCTGCCGTACCCGCCCGAGTATCCGAAGATGCCGGGGGAACCCAAGCGGGTGCAGCCGAGCCGGGCCCGCAAGGAGCGGCCTCCTACAGCTCCCTGATCCGGATGTCCCGGTACGAGATCACATCCGTCGTGCCGTGCACCTGGAGCCCAATGTAACCGGAGGCGAACCTGCGCCCGTCCGTGCCCGGGTCGTCCGAGCGGGGCGGGGAGAAGTCCAGACCGCCGATGTTGTCGAACTCGTTGATCAACACGCCGTTGCGGTATACCGAGTAGTGCTGGTCGACCACACGGATCTCGTAGTCGTTCCAGGTGCCCTTCGGCGTCACCCCCGCGCCGGCCAGGCCCACGCGGTCGAAGCCGTAGACCGAGCCCGTCTTGTACATGTCGCCGTCGGGCCGGTCGAGCACCTGCACCTCGTGCCCGTACTTGATGGCGACCCACTCCGGCCGCGGCTCCTCCGGGTGGTCGTGGACCCACGGGAAGCGGACGAACACACCGGAGTTGGCGTTGCCCGTGCCCGGCGCGTCGTCACGCCACTGCAGGCGCAGCGAGAAGTCGCCGTACTTGCGCTGCGGGAACCACAGCATGCCCAGGCCGGGCTTCGTGGTGCCGGAGGTGACCGACCCGTCGGCGTTCAGGGCGAACGAACCCCCGCCCACCTGCTGCCACTGCGCGAAGGACTCCGCGCTGCCGTCGAAGATCTTGCGGTAGCCCTCGGTCCGGCCGGGCTTGCCGATCCCGGACTGACGGGCGGCCTTCTGGATCGCGTTGTACTCGCGCTGGTCGACGACCCCTTCCTTCAGCAGCCTGTCGAGGACGGTCTTCACGTGCTTGAGGAACAGCGCGTGGGACGTCCACTCCTTCTCGTCCTCGATCAGTTCGTTGATCCGGCACCGGTCGTCGGTCAGCCGGTTGGGCACGCCCGAGTCGACCGTGCCGACGATCACCGTCAGCCGCTCGTCGTACTCGGGGCAGTTCGGCGCCGGGACCTGGCCCGCGACCACCGTGAAGGTCACCGTGCGGGCCGCGGAGGTGTTGCCCGCCTTGTCGCTCGCCCGGTACGCCAGGGTGTGCGTCCCAGCGCGGTCGACCACCACGGGCGAGGTGTACGACAGGTAGGGCCCGCCGTCGAGCGAGTACTCGATGCCCGCCACGCCCGAGCCGCCCTCGTCGGTCGCGCTGACGGTGACCTTGGCGTTCCCGACGTACGCCCCGTCGGAGTTCCTGGTGCCCTCGACGGTCACCCCCGTCACCGGGGGCGTGGTGTCCTGCGGGGGCGCCGCGACGACCGTGAACCGCACGTCCTTCTCGGCCGAGACGTTCCCCGCCTTGTCGGTGGCGCGGTAGCGCACGGTGTGTGTGCCGGCCTCGTGCACCATCACGGGCGCGGTGTACGGCTGCCAGGCACCGGAGCCGACCGCGTACTCGATCGTGTTGACACCGGACCCGGTGTCGGAGGCGGAGACGGTGACCGTCGCCATGTCGATGTACGCCCCGTCGGCGTCGCGTTCACCGCTGACCGTCGCCGAGGTCTCCGGCGCGGTGGTGTCGTCCGACGGCGGGGCGACGACGGTGAACTCCACGCTCTTCTCGGCGGAGACGTTGCCCGCCTTGTCGAAGGCGCGGTAGCGGACCTTGTGACCGCCGACCCGGTCGACGACGACCGCGGTGGTGTACGGCTGCCAGGCCCCCGTGTCGCCGATCGCGTACTCGACGCGGTCGAGACCGGAGCCGCCCTCGTCGGTGGCGTGGATCGTCACGCTCGCCGAACCGACGTACTGCCCCTGGGTGTTCTGTGTGCCGCTCACGTGCGCGGAGGCCGCGGGCGGCGTCGTGTCCTGGCCGCCGCCCTCGGACACCACGAGGATGCCCTGCATCTGCCCGTGGCCGGGGATGGTGCAGTGGTAGAAGTACCGGCCGGGGGTGAGCGTGACCTCGGCGGTGTGCCGGCCGCCCTGGTCGTCACTGGGGTTGGCCAGGATGTTGAGCGAGACGTCGTCGTTGAACTCGGGGTCGCTCGTGACGAACGTCAGCGTGTGCGGCATGCCCGTGGTGTTGCCGGTCGCCACGCTGTTCTCGAACACGATCGTGGCCGGACCGGCGACCGCCGTCGCCGGTGCCGACGTGTACTTGGTGATGTCGTCGCCGGCGGTCCAGGTGAGGACCTGGGCGGCCGCGGCGGCCGGTTGCCGGTCCTGTCCGGCGGCCACGGTCGGCGGCAGGCCGAACATCACCAGCACCACGGCCACCAGGGCCGTCCACACTCTTCGCTGCGGCGTCACTGCTGTGTCTCCCTCGCCAGATGATCGGCGGCCGGGGTCGGCCCGCCGCCCGTGTAGGTCACCCGCCACAGCGCCGACCGGGAGTCGGAGGTGAAGAAGCCACGGCCGTAGTCGAGCACGTACAGGGCGCCGTCCGGACCGAACCTCCAGTCCATGAGGTTCCTGATGCCGTCGTTGCCGACCGGCACGATCTTCTTCAGCGACTCCGCGTGGACGGGCAGTCCGCCGTCGCCCTGGGTCCTCGGATCCATCAGCACCGCGTTGCGCGGCTGGTCGCCGTCGTAGAAGTCGCCGACGAACCACTTGCCGTCCCAGTACGCCGGCCACTTGACGTCACTGGTGGCCGCGACCTGGTCGTGGCGGTAGACCGGCCCGTTCATCGCGGCCTGCCCGCCGCCCTTGAGCCAGGGCAGCCGATAGGCGGCCTCCTCCGGCTTGTAGGAGGGGACGCCGTTCGCGTCGCGCGGGTAGTCCGGGGCACCGCCCTGCGGGGAGTACCAGATGTTGTTGCCGGTGACCGGCGGCAGGTTGACCAGGCCGTCGTTGTTCGGCGACTCGTTCTTCGGGTGGTCGCAGTCGTACCAGCCCAGCGGCCGGGACGGATCGGGCAGGTTGCGGTCCCGGTAGGGCTGCTTGTTGCCCATGCAGTACGGCCAGCCCCGGTTGCCCGCCTCGGTGACGACGGCGAACGTGTCGTACTTCGCCGGACCCCAGACGGGGGACGGCGCCGAGGCGTCCGGGCCGACCCAGCCCGCGTACAGCACGTCGGTGGTCCGGTCGACGAAGATGCGCGCCGGGTTCCGTACGCCCATCACGTAGATCTCGCCGCGCGTCTTGCCGCCGCCCTCGTCGGTCTCCTCGCCGGTGAACAGGTTGCCCTCGGGGAGGGTGTACGTGCCGTCCGGCTCCGGGTGGATGCGCAGGATCTTGCCGTTGAGGTTGTTGGTGTTGCCGGCGGTGCGGCGCGCGTCCGCGAAGGAGACGCCCTTGTAGTTCGGCTCGGGGTTGTTGCCGGAGTAACCTCCGCTGAAACCACTGGAGTTGTTGTCGCCGGTGGCGATGTACAGGTTGCCCCGCGAGTCCCAGGCCAGCCCGCCGCCCGCGTGGCAGCAACTGTGGATCTGGACCGGCCACTTCAGCAGCACCTTCTCGCTGCCCAGATCGAGTTTGTTGGTGGCGAGGTCGAGCGTGAAGCGGGAGACGCGGCGCTCGGCCATGCGCGTGTCGCGGTCGATCCGGGAGTGGGGGGTGTAGTGCAGGTACACCCAGCCGTTCTCCTGGAACCGCGGGTCCAGCTCGATGCCGAGCAGGCCCTCCTCGACCTTGACCAACTCGTCGCCGCCGCCCTTGTTGCCGAAGACCGTCAACTCCCCGGCGAGTGTCACCTTCTTCGTCTTCGGGTCGTAGACGTGGATCTGACCCCTGCCCTTGCCGATGTCGGGGTTGTTCCAGTCGGTGACCACCGGCTGGGAGGAGTCGGCCCCGCCCCGGCCGATGTAGAACACCCGGCCGTCCGGCGCGGTGACCAGGCCGTGCGGCTCACCGATCTGGTCGTTGTGCCCCGGCTGGTTGGGCGGGGTGAGCCGCTCCGCCTTGTAGTGGCCGGTGATGGTCGCCTTGCAGTCGGCCCGCACCAGGCGCGTCGTCCACAGCAGGGCGCCGCGCAGATGGGCGCGGAAGTCCGTCTCGTCGTACGACGACACCGTGCCGCCCATGCCGGTGTAGAAGGAGCGGCCGCCGTCGTAGTCACGGCACCAGCTGACCGGATGGTCCCAGCCGTTGGCGCTCGCCCCCGGCCGGTAGGTCGACTCCCGGACCCGGGCGACCGTGTGCACCTGACCCGAGGGGTTCTTCACCCAGTTCAGCCACCGGTCGGCACGCTTCCACTGGAGCGGCAGCTCCTTGGTGGCCGGATGCTGACGGTCGCCGACCTCGACGGTGGCGCGCTGCACGTCAGCCGGGCCGGAGGCGGCCGGCCGGGCACCGACGAGCCCGGTGAACCACTCCGAGTAGGGCTCCGCGCGTGCCGCGTCATGGATGCCGACGAAACCGCCGCCGGCCTCCATGTAGGCCTCGAGACCCGCCTCCTGCTCGGGGTCCAGCACGTCGCCGCCGCCCGTCAGGAAGACGACGGCGTTGTAGCGGCCGAGCTTCCTGTCGTCGGTGAACACCGAGGCGTCGTCGGTGGCTTCGACCTTGAACCGCTGGTTCGCCGGTCCGGAGAGCCCGATCCGCTCGATCGCCTCGATCCCGGCGTTGACGACCGGCGACTCCTCCCCGGCCGCGGCCGAGCCGTGGAACACGAGGACACGTACGTTCGCGCCGCCCGGCGGCGACTTGATCGACATCGTTGTCAGGGGTGGGTCGGGGGCCGGGCGTGCGCTCGCGGCCGGAGCCGTCAGCAGTCCGGCGACGACGGTGGCGGTCACGGTGGCCGCCCAGGCCCGTCGTGTTGTGCTCAACCCTCGTAAGTGCATGGGCACCTCCTCGGTCACAGCAACGGCGCCAAGGAAGCTAGACCTCTTTGCGTCACTCGCCAATAGGTATGACCGCAATGGAACGAACTTTGTCCTGACTGTGGATAAACCGCCAACTGGCCGGTACTGTCTCACAGGTTCATGACAGCCACGTCTCGCGCAGCCCGCAAGGTCCGTACCAGGGTGGGGAGTTCGCATGGACAGACGCAGCTTCAACCGGCGCGTACTGCTCGGCGGTGCGGCCGTCGCGACATCGTTGTCGCTGGCCCCCGAGGCCGCCGGTGAGGGCGGGCCGGCCAGGACGGCACCGGCCGGCGGCGAGGTCAGACGCATCAAGCTGTACGCCGAGAAGCTCCCCGGCGGGCAGATGGGCTACGGCCTGGAGAAGGGCCGGGCGACCGTGCCCGGTCCGCTGATCGAGCTCAACGAGGGCGACACGCTGCACATCGAGTTCGAGAACACGATGGACATCCCCGTGAGTCTGCACGTCCACGGCCTGGATTACGAGATCTCCAGCGACGGCACCAGGCTCAACAAGAGCGACGTCGAACCCGGCGGCACCCGCACCTACACGTGGCGCACCCACGCCCCGGGACGCCGCAAGGACGGCACCTGGCGGGCGGGCAGCGCGGGTTACTGGCACTACCACGACCACGTCGTCGGAACGGAACACGGCACGGGCGGCATCCGCAAGGGCCTGTACGGTCCGGTGATCGTCCGCCGCAAGGGCGACGTGCTGCCGGACCGGACGCACACGATCGTCTTCAACGACATGCTGATCAACAACAAGCCGGCGCACAGCGGCCCGGACTTCGAGGCCACCGTGGGCGACCGCGTCGAGTTCGTGGTGATCACGCACGGCGAGTACTACCACACGTTCCACATGCACGGGCACCGCTGGGCCGACAACCGCACCGGCATGCTGACCGGCCCCGACGACCCCAGCCAGGTCGTCGACAACAAGATCGTGGGTCCGGCGGACTCCTTCGGCTTCCAGGTCATCGCGGGGGAGGGGGTCGGCGCGGGGGCCTGGATGTACCACTGCCATGTCCAGAGCCACTCCGACATGGGCATGGTCGGACTGTTCCTGGTGAAGAAGCAGGACGGGACGATCCCCGGCCACGACCCGCACGGTCCCGGCCACGACCACTGACGGGCGTAGGCGGGTGCCCCTGGCCGACCCGCGTGGACAGTGGCTCCTTGGACGGTCGGCCTGCCGGGGCCGTGGCCACCGCGCTCGGTGACGTGTTGCTGTGACGTGCTGGGTGTGACCTGCTGGGCGTGACCTGCTGGGTGTGACGTCCTAGTTGTGACCTGCTGGGTGTGACGTGCTGCCGTGGCGCGCGGAGTGCCCCGAGCACATCGATGTGCGGCGGTACTGGTGGGCGTAGCGGGACGGGGCGCTGCGGCAGGGGGCAGCGGACCGACCTGCCGGCTGAGGGGCGGGCTCGCTCAGGAGCGGACGTGAGCAGGCGGTGAGCCGGTCCGCCCGGCACCGGGCCGTACGCCCACAGCGGTTCCCCGGTGCTGCTCCAACGGCGCAGGCCCGGTCGGCTCCACGGGGGCGTCGCCGGGGCCGCCCCCGCCGTCGAGGGCGGCCCCGGTGCGGTGGCCGCCCCACAGAGCGCCCGCCTCGTCGGCCACGAGGTGGTCGACGGTCTCCCCGACGCGGAACGCCCTTGTGCACCGGCCCAGAGCGTCGAAGACGTGAACTTGGTGCTCGTCCCGCTGCTGTCCGTGCCTGCGGTAGCCGACGCCAGCGATCGTGAAGCCGCCGTCCGCGATCACGAAACCCCCGTCCGGCAGGGCCTCCGCCCGGGGAAATCGCCCCCGCACCGCGCCGAGGTGCGTCTCGTCGACGCGGCCGTGTCCGACGGTGACCGCCGGCGCGTCGTACGACTCCGTCCGGCCTGAGTCCGGCCCCCCTCCGTGAGCACCCAGTGCGCACGGCCGTACGCGCCGACCGTGCTGTGGGCGATGGGCCGGTCCCGGGGTCCGAAGGGCAGTTGGGCGTGGGGTGCGGTGTCCGCAGGGGCTTGCCGGGCGATGTCCGCGGGGGCTTGCTCGGCACGAGCCCTTCTCGTCTCAGGCGGGATCGTCGCCCCAGACCTCGGCGGGTCTCGCAAGGCGTTTCCCTTGAGGAGAGCGCTCTCACCCGCCGGGCCGGCCAGGGCTATCCTGATCCACAACCGCCTGGAGGAGCCCGAAGTGACCGAGACAGCGCCCCGCCCCACGCTGGAGGCCGTGGCCGCGCGGGCCGGCGTGTCGCGGGCCACCGTGTCCCGTGTCGTCAACGGCGCGGACGGCGTGCGCGAACCCCTCGTCGAGCGGGTGCGGCAGGCGGTGGAGGAACTCGGCTACGTCCCCAACCAGGCCGCCCGCAGCCTGGTGACGAAGCGGCACGACGCCGTCGCCGTCGTCATCGCCGAACCCGAGACCCGTGTCTTCTCCGACCCCTTCTTCGCCCAGCAGCTCCGGGGGATCAGCAAGGAGCTGACGGCCCACGACAACCAGCTCGTGCTGCTGCTCACCGAGGGCCGCGACGACCACGCGCGCGTGGGCCGCTATCTCGCGGGCGGCCATGTCGACGGCGCGCTGGTGTTCTCGCTGCATCTGGACGACCCGCTCCCCGAGCTGATCCACCGCGCCGGGGTGCCGACCGTGTTCGGCGGCCGGCCGGGCTGGAGCGACGGCCTGCTCCCGCACGGCTGCGGCCCCGGGCGAGCAGGCGCGACTCCCACCCCGGTGTACGTGGACAGCGACAACCGTGGCGGCGCCCGTGAGGCCGTACGGCACCTGGCCGGTCTCGGCCGTACCCGGATCGCGCACATCACCGGCGCCCTCGACCAGACCTCGGCGGCGGACCGGCTCGACGGCTACCGGGACGTCATGGTCGACGCCGACCCGCGGCTCGTGGCGGAGGGCGACTTCACCCCGGGCGGCGGCGAACGCGCGATGCGGGAGCTCCTCGACCGCTGTCCCGACCTGGACGCGGTGTTCGCCGCGAACGACCTGATGGCCGCGGGCGCGCTGCGGGTGCTGCGCCAGCACGGGCGGCGGGTGCCGGACGACGTCGCGGTGGTCGGCTTCGACGACATGCTGCCCGTCGCCGAACAGACCGATCCGCCGCTGACGACGGTCCGGCAGGACATCGAGACGATGGGCCGCCTGATGGCCCGCCTGCTGCTGCGCGGCCTGGACCGGCACGCCACGCAGGAGGAGGGAGTGGGAGGCACCCCGTCCAGTGTGGTCCTGCCGACGACACTCGTGCGGCGGGCCACGGCCTGACGCCCCCGGCCGGCACGCCCGGCGCGCCTCTCAGCCGTCAGGGAGCGCGCGGAGGCGATCGGAACAGCGCGGCGTGGCACGGCACCCGCTCCGACGGCGCCTGTCGGTGGGCGGTGCGAGACTCGGCAGAGCAGGCACACGGGACCTCGCGCAGGAGGGCACCATGCTCACCACCCGATTCGTCAACGGCGCTCCGAACTGGGTCGATGTCGGCACGGCCGACATCGAGGGTGCCTCGTCCTTCTACGGAGACCTGTTCGGCTGGCGGTTCCGGTCCGCGGGCCCCGACGCCGGCGGCTACGGCTTCTTCCAGCTCGGCGGCAGGACCGTCGCGGGTGGCATGCAGACCACGCCGGAGCAGGGTCCGCCCTCGTGGACCGTGTACTTCCACAGCCGCGACGCGGACGCCACGGTCGAGGCGGCCGCACAGGCCCGGGGCGCCGTGCCCCTGGCGCCCATGGACGTGCTGGGCCAGGGCCGGATGGCGATCCTCGCCGACCAGACGGGCGTGCCCTTCGGGATCTGGCAGCCGGCTCGGCTCCCCGGCGTCGAGATGGCCGGCGAGCCGGGCTCGCTGTGCTGGGTGGAGCTGTACACCCTGGACGTCGCCCGCGCCGCCGCCTTCTACCACTCCGTGCTCGGCTGGGAGACCTTCGGCGTCCCGTTCCCCGGCGGCGTCTACACCTGCGTGAACCCCGCGGGCACGGACGAGGACGCCGTGTTCGGCGGCCTGGTGCCCCTCGCCGACGACCCCACGGAAGCCGAGTCGAGGCCGTACTGGCTGCCCTACTTCGCGGTCGAGGACACGGACGCCGTGGTCGCCCGGGCCGGGGAACTCGGCGGCACGGTGCGCATGCCCGCCACGTCCGTGCCCGGAGTGGGCCGCGTCGCCAAGCTCCAGGACCCGTACGGCGCGCGCTTCGCGGTACTCATGTGCGATCAGGAGCAGGACTGACGCTCGGCCGACGGCCCCGGCCGGTGCGGACAAGGGCCTTGGCGGGCACAGGCCCGTGCGGGCGCGCCGCCGACGGCGGGCGGCGGCGCCGGAAGGCCGCCGCGTGCCGTCGGTGGACGATGCCCGGCGCGCCGCCGTGCGTTCCCCCGACCGGCGGGCACATGATCGTACGGTCCTGCCACGCCCCGGTGAGGCGCTGCCTGGGCGCTCGCACCGCCGAGGCGTTGATCCCGCGTTGAGTGAACGTTTTTCGCAGCACGGCACGCTGCTGGCCATGCACATCGAAACGATCACGTCGCCCGATCTCGCCTGGCAGGGCGAGGCGCTGTGCGCGCAGACCGGCGCGGACTTCTTCTTCCCCGAGCCGGGCAGCTCAGTGCGGGAGGCCAAGCGGATCTGCGGCATGTGCCCCATCCGCTCGGCCTGCCTGGAGTACGCGCTCGACAACGACGAGCGCTTCGGCGTCTGGGGCGGCCTGTCGGAGAAGGAACGGCTGGAACTGCGCCGCACGTCTCGCTGGTCGCACGGCTCGTAGGCCGGTACGGCCGCCCCGCCGGGTGCGCCCGGGGCCGCCCTGCCCCGCCCCGTTCGCGAGGTGGTCAGGCCCCCGCGCGGGCCGCCATCCGGGCCTTGCGGGCGGCCAGCTTCTCGTCGAACTTGCTCGCCTCGGCGTCCAGTCCGCCCATGAACAGGCCGAGCTCCTCCTGCGCCTTACGGCCGTCCGGGCCCAGGCCGTCGATCTCCATGACCTTCAGGAAGCGCAGCACCGGCTGGAGCACGTCGTCGTGGTGGATGCGCAGGTTGTAGACCTCGCCGATCGCCATCTGCGCGGCGGCCCGCTCGAAGCCGGGGATGCCGTGGCCGGGCATCCGGAAGTTCACCACGACGTCCCGCACGGCCTGCATGGTCAGGTCCGGCGCCAGTTCGAAGGCCGCCTTGAGCAGGTTGCGGTAGAAGACCATGTGGAGGTTCTCGTCGGTCGCGATGCGGGCCAGCATGCGGTCGCAGACCGGGTCGCCGGACTGGTGGCCGGTGTTGCGGTGCGAGATGCGGGTGGCCAGCTCCTGGAAGGCGACGTAGGCGACCGAGTGCAGCATCGAGTGCCGGTGGTCGTGCTCGAATCCCTCGCTCATGTGCGCCATGCGGAACTGCTCCAGCTTGTCAGGGTCCACGGCGCGCGAGGTGAGCAGGTAGTCCCGCATCACGATGCCGTGCCGACCCTCCTCCGCCGTCCAGCGGTGCACCCAGGTGCCCCAGGCGCCGTCCCGGCCGAACAGGGAGGCGATCTCGTGGTGGTAGCTGGGCAGGTTGTCCTCGGTGAGCAGGTTCACCACCAGCGCGATCCGGCCGATCTCGGTGACCTTCGACTGCTCCTTCTCCCAGGCCTCGCCGTCCTCGAAGAGGCCGGGGAAGTTACGGCCGTCGCTCCACGGCACGTACTCGTGCGGCATCCAGTCCTTGGCCACCTGCAGATGCCGGTTGAGTTCCTTCTCGACCACTTCCTCCAAGGCGTACAGCAGCCGGGCATCGGTCCAGACGGAGGGGCTGCCGGGGTGCGGGGAAGTAATCGTCACGGGAACTCCAGGGGACTGCAGACAAACGGGCACGGGCCGGCGAGCGGGGCCGGCAGCCTACGGAATCGTAGGCTACGAATCCGTAGGTTACGAAGCCGTAGGTTAAGGGTGCTGTAAAGATTGCTGATCAGCCGGTGTTCCCCCAGCCGGTCCTGGGCGCGCCGAACCGCCCGGGAGTCGCAGGTCCCAGGGTCGAACGGGGATCGGACCACCCCCTCAGGCGTACAGCTCCCGCAGCCGCACCGAGAGACATGTCACACAGCCTTCGAGCTTCTCGAACTCACTGATGTCCACGACGACCGGTTCGTACCCGAGGTCCGCGAACAGCTCGGCGGTCTTCGGGGCGCTCGCCGCGAGCAGCAGCTTGTCACCGCCCAGCAGCACCACGTGCGAGCCGGACTCCTCGGGCACCGGCAGGAAGCGGGCGAACAACGACGGCACGTCCATCTTCGGGATGCGCCCGATGACCGTCCCGTCCGGCAGCGCCGTCACCGCCGACTTCAGGTGCAGCACCTTGCTCACCGGCACGGCGACCACCCGCGCGCCGAGCGGCTCGAAGGCGGCCCGCAGCTGCTGCACCCCGGCCGCGTTGGTGCGCCCGCCCCGGCCGACGTACACCGTGTCGCCGATCTTCAGAACGTCGCCGCCCTCCAGGGTGCCCGGCTCCCATATCCAGTTGACCGAGCAGCCCAGGCCGGCCACCGCCTCCTCGACCCCGGCGGTCTCGTCCCGCCGGGACTCGGCGCCCGGGCGCGTGATCAACGCCACGTTCTTGTAGAGCACCACCGTGTCCTCGACGAACACCGAGTCGGGGCAGTCGTCGGCCGGTTCCACCTCGACCGTCTCCCAGCCGTGCGTGCGCAGGGCCTTCACATAGGCCTCCCACTGCTCGACCGCGAGGTCGACGTCGACCTTCTCCCGCTCGATGTGCGTCACCAGGCCTTCGGCCAGGCGGGGGCTGGGACGGCGGACGAGGGCCTTCTTGCTGGGCACGAGCGTGACTCCGTATCGGATGGGACGTGTCGGGACCGTGCCGACGGGGCTTCCGGGATCGTCCGGAACCCGCCGGGCGTCGGCCGACCATCATGCAAGGCCATTCCGGGCGAAGTCACCCCAGGGGGAGCCCTTCGTGCCCCTCAGGGCGCAAACGTGGGAGGTTCGCGGCCGGGGCTTGGAGCCGAGCCCGGCGCGGAGCGCGTCGGGCAGCGGCTCACCGGCGCGGCGCGGGCCCGGCCCCGGTCACCGCCCGGCGCAGGTGCTCGCCCGTGATGGAGCCGTCGGCTGCCAGGAGGGCGCGGGGTGTGCCCTCGAAGACGACCCGCCCGCCGTCCTTGCCGCCGTCCGGGCCGAGGTCGATCACCCAGTCGGCCCGGGCGACGACCTCCAGGTGGTGTTCGACGACGATGACGGTGTTGCCCGCGTCCACCAGCCGGTCCAGCAGCGCGACGAGTCCGTCCACGTCCGCCATGTGCAGCCCGGTCGTCGGTTCGTCCAGGACGTACACCGCGCCGGTACGGTGCAGCCGGGTCGCCAGCTTGATGCGCTGGCGCTCACCGCCGGAGAGCGTCGACAACGGCTGACCCAGCGTGAGATACGTCAGGCCCACGTCCCGCAGGGCGCGCAGTCGGCGGCGTACGCCCGGGTCGTCGAAGAAGTCCAGGGCCTGCTCGGCCGTCATCTTCAGAATTTCGGCGATGGACCGGCCGCGCACGGTCAGGCGCAGCACCTCGTCCCTGAAGCGCCGCCCCTCGCAGTCGTGGCAGGTCGTGGTCACCGGGTCCATGAAGGCGAGGTCGGTGTATATGATGCCGCGCCCCTCACAGGTGGCGCAGGCACCGCCGGAGTTGAAGCTGAACAGGCCCGGCTCCCTTCCCGTCCGCCGGGCGAAGATCCTCCGTACCGTGTCCATGATCCCGAGGTACGTCGCCGGGGTGGACCTGGCGGAGATCCCGATCGACGACTGGTCGACGACCACGGCCTCGGGGTGCGCCGCGGTGAACTCCCGGACCAGGGAGCTCTTCCCCGACCCGGCGACCCCGGTGACCGCGGTGAGCACCCCGGTCGGGAACCGCACGGTCACGTCCCGCAGGTTGTGCCGGCCGGCGTCCCTCACCCACAGCTCGCCTGCCGCCTCGCGCACCTCCTCCTTTACGGCGGTACGGCGGCCCAGGCACCGCCCGGTCGCGGTGCCCGACGCCGCCAGCTCCGCAGGCGTCCCCTCGAACACCACCCGCCCGCCCTCGGCGCCGGCGCCCGGCCCCATGTCGACGACGTGGTCGGCCAGCGCGATCACGTCCGGGTCGTGCTCGACGACCAGCACGGTGTTGCCCTTGTCGCGCAGCCGCAGCAGCAGGTCGCCGAGGCGGCCCACATCGCGCGGGTGCAGCCCGACGCTGGGCTCGTCGAAGATGTACGTCATCCCGGTCAGGCTGGAGCCGAGATGCCGCACCGTCTTCAGCCGCTGCCCCTCGCCGCCGGACAGGGTGGAGGTCTCCCGGTCGAGGCTGAGGTAGCCGAGGCCGATCGCCTCGATGCGTTCGAGTGCGGCGATGGCGGCCGAGGCGATCGGGCGGGCGACCGGGTCGTCGATCTCCTTGAGCACGGTGATCAGGTCGGTGACCTGCATGCGGACGCAGTCGGCGATCGACAGGCCGTTGACGCGGGTGGCGAGGGCCGCCGCGTTGAGCCGCGCCCCGTGGCAGGCCGGGCAGGTGCCCTCGGCCAGGAACTGCCGTACGAGGTCGCGGGTCTTCTGGCTCATCGCCGACAGGTCCCGCTTCAGGTACAGCCGCTCGAAGCGGTCGGCGAGGCCCTCGTACTCGGTGGTCCAGGTGCCGCCGCTGCCGTTGACGGTGACCTGGCTGCCGGGCCTGCCACGCATCAGGAACTCCCGCTCGGCCGCGGTGAACCGCCCCACCGGCTTGTGCGGGTCCAGTTCGTCGTTGTTGGTGTACGCCTGCCCCTGCCAGGTCCCCGCGGCGAACGGCGGGAACCGGACCGCCCCGTCGGCCAGGGAACGCTCCGGGTCCAGGATGCGGTCCCAGTCGGGCCGCACCGTCCGCCCGAGCCCGTCGCACTCGGGGCACATGCCCGACGGGTCGTTGAACGAGTACGCGGTCGCCGGCCCGGCGCTCGGGGTGCCGTGCCGGGAGAACAGCACCCTGATCACCGAGTAGACGTCGGTCATCGTGCCGACCGTCGACCGCGAGTGGCCGCCGATCGGCCGCTGGTCGACGACGATCGCGGGGGAGAGGTCCTCGATGGCGTCCGCGTGCGGCCGTTCGTACTTGGGCAGCCGGTTGCGGACGAACCAGGTGAACGTCTCGTTGAGCTGGCGCTGCGACTCCACCGCGATCGTGTCGAGGACGATCGATGACTTCCCCGATCCCGAAAGGCCGGTGAACACGGTCAGCCGGCCTTTCGGGATGCGGAGGGTGACGTCCCTGAGGTTGTTCTCCCTGGCTCCGGTCAGGGTGATGACATCGTGCGTGCGCGCGATGTCGTGGGCGTGCTCGGTCGTGTACGCGGTCATGCCGCCGACGCTAGGCGGGAAACCCGACAGCCTCTGGCGTGATTTCCTTCAGTTCTCCGTCCTCCAGCAGCAGCCAGCGGGTGATGCCGACCGACTCCAGGAACGGCAGGTCGTGGCTGGCCACGAGCAGCGCGCCCTCGTAGGAGTCCAGGGCCGTGGTGAGCTGACGGACGCTGGCCATGTCGAGGTTGTTGGTCGGCTCGTCCAGCATGAGCAGCTGCGGTGCCGGCTCCGCCAGCATCAACGCGGCCAGCGCGGCCCGGAAGCGTTCGCCGCCGGACAGCGTCGCCGCCTTCTGGTCGGCGCGGGCGCCCCGGAACAGGAAGCGGGCGAGCCGGGCCCTGATCCGGTTGTTGGTGGCGTCCGGCGCGAACCGGGCCACGTTCTCGGCGACGCTCAGCTCGCCGTCGAGGACGTCGAGCCGCTGCGGCAGGAACCGCATCGGCACGTGCGCCGTCGCCTCGCCCGACACCGCCCGGAGCTCCCCGGCGATCGTGCGCAGCAGCGTCGTCTTGCCCGCGCCGTTGCGCCCGATCAGCGCGATGCGCTCCGGGCCGTGCACGTCGAAGCCGCCCTCGACGCGTGCGCCGTACGCCAGGTGGAGGTCCCGCAGGGTGAGCACGGCGCGGCCCGCCGGTACCGCCGTGTACGGCAGGTCGACCCGGATCTCGTCCTCGTCCCGGACGGCCTCCACCGCCTCGTCGAGACGCTCCCTGGCCTCGGCGAGCTTCTCCTCGTGCATGATCCGGTGCTTGCCCGCAGACTCCTGCGCCGCGCGCTTGCGCGCCCCCATGACGATCTTCGGTTCGCGCTTCTGGTCCCACATCTTTTGCCCGTACCGCTTGCGGCGGGCCAGCTTGACCTGGGCGTCGGCCAGTTCGCGCTTCTGCTTGCGCAAGTCCGCCTCGGCGACCCGCACCATGCGCTCGGCCGCCTCCTGCTCGACGGCGAGCGCCTCCTCGTAGGCCGAGTAGTTGCCGCCGTACCAGGCGATCTCCCCGGAACGCAGATCGGCGATCTGGTCGACCCGTTCGAGCAGTTCGCGGTCGTGGCTGACCACGACCATCACGCCCGGCCAGGACTCGACGGCCGCGTACAGCCGCCCGCGGGCGTACAGGTCGAGGTTGTTGGTGGGCTCGTCGAGCAGCAGGACGTCCGGGCGGCGCAGCAGCAGCGCGGCCAGCCGGAGCAGCACCGACTCGCCGCCCGAGATTTCGCCGACGGTGCGGTCCAGCGCGACGTGTCCCAGGCCCAGTTCCCCTAGGGTCGCCAGGGCGCGCTCCTCGACGTCCCAGTCGTCGCCGAGGGTCTCGAAGTGCTCCTCGGCCGCATCGCCCGCCTCGATGGCGTGCAGCGCGGCGCGCTGTGCGGCGATGCCGAGGGCCTCGTCGACCCGGAGGGCGGTGTCGAGGGTGACGTTCTGCGGGAGGCAGCCGACCTCGCCGGTGACGCGGACGGTGCCGTCGGCCGGGGCGAGCTCTCCGGCGATGAGCTTCAACAGGGTGGATTTCCCCGACCCGTTGACCCCGACGAGCCCGGTCCGGCCGGGGCCGAAGGAGACGTCGAGACCGTCGAAGACGGGGGTGCCGTCGGGCCAGGCGAAGGAGAGGGAGGTACAGCTGATGGAAGGAGACATGCGGGCCTCGCGGTTGCTTGATGCGGTCAGGGGCACACGCGTATCGAGACACCGCGGGACGGCGACCGACGACCGGAAGGAGTAGCCCTGGGCATGCCGGGCACGAGAAAGGCCCTGCTCCGCAAGGACGGCTCGAACGCCGAGGTCGCACGCGACGCACACACCTCACCGGTGTGACGCGGTGTCTCAGGACCTCAGACGAGCAACGTCCTTCTCCAATCGACGGCAACAGAACCGTCGTACACCGTACGAGGAGGGCGGAAGGCTGTCAACGCATTACCGTCGTCCCTTTCCTCACCGCCCCGAGGAGGCCCCTGTGCCCAACGGCTCGCTCTCGCTGCCGGCCCGTCTGTACCTGCTGGCCTGGGACACCGCGAGGCTGGAGGTCACCCGGGCCGCCCAGCTCCCCGCCCTGGTCAGGGCCGGGGCGCTCATCGAACTGGCCCAGCGCGGGCTGCTCACCGACGACGACGGCATCGTCACGCCGCTCGACCTGGACTCCCGCACCGGGGACGCGGTCCTGGACGGGCTGCTGGAACTCGTCCACGAGTCCCTGCCGCACCGCTGGCACACCTGGGTGACCCTGCGGGCGCAGGTCACGCTCGACGCCGTCCGGGAGCAGCTGGTGGCCGAGGGGTATCTGCGGGCGGAGAAGAAGCGGGTCCTCGGGGTGTTCCCGTCCGTGGAGCACGTCCTGGAACGCGTCGGTGCCGTGGAGGCGCTGCGCACCGAGGCACGGCAGGTCCTCCAGGGGCCCGAACCGGTGACTGGCGTGTCCCGCGGGGACGCGGCCGTCGTCGTGCTGGCCGCCGCCGCGGAGCTGCACACGCTGCTGCCCGCCAAGGAGCGCGCCCCCTACCACGAGCGTCTGGAGCGGCTGGCCGAACGGAGCGGGACGGCGACGGCCACGCTGCGGACGGCCGTGCCCGAGGTGCGCGCGGCCCTGGCCGCGGCAGTCCTTGCGGCCTCCCCGACGGCCGGCGGCTGAGGGGCGTTCATGTCGGATTCCTGCCAGCCACCGCCCCCGCCCGGCTGGTTGAGTGGCCCGCATGACGAACCCCACCACCCTCCGCGACCACGCCCTGGTCTTCCGCGCCCTGCACGTGCCGGGCAACCCGCTCGTCCTGCCGAACGCCTGGGACACCGCCAGCGCCCGTCTGGTCGAGGACGCGGGCGCCACGGCCGTGGCCACCACCAGCGCCGGGCTCGCCTGGGCGCTGGGCGCGGCGGACGGCGACCGGCTGGACCGCGACCGGGCCCTGGCCGCCGTCGCCCGCATCGCGGACGCGGTCCGGGTGCCCGTCAGCGCGGACATCGAGAGCGGCTACGCCGAGGACCCGGCGGGGCTCGCCGACACCGTGCGCGCGGTACTCGCCGCGGGCGCCGTCGGGGTGAACATCGAGGACGCCGCGCACGACGGCGCGAACGGGCCGCTGCGGCCCGTCACCGAGCAGGCCGAACGCATCGCAGCCGCCCGGGAGGCGGCCGACGCGGCGGGCGTGCCGCTGTTCGTGAACGCCCGGATCGACACGTTCCTGCGCGGGGCCGGGGGAGTGGACCCCACCCTGGAGCGGGCCGCCGCCTTCCGCGCCGCGGGCGCCGACGGGATCTTCGTCCCCGGGGCCGTCGACCCGGGGACCGTGAAGGAGCTCGCCGACGGCGTCGACGGGCCGCTGAACGTGATGGCGGGGCCCGGCGCGCCGCCGGTCGCCGAGCTGGCCTCGCTGGGGGTCGCCCGGGTGAGCGTCGGATCCGTCATCGCCCAGGCCGCGCACGCCCTGGTCCGCCGCGCCGCGCGGGAGCTGCTGGGCGCGGGGACGTACGAGTCGCTGGAGGGCGGGCTCGACTACGGGGCCCTCAACACCCTGTTCGACCGGACCCGTTAGCAGGCGTCCCGCATCAGCTCCGCCAAGTCGTGGTCCAGGTCGAGCTGCAGGTGCTCCAGGCCGACCGGCACCAGCTCGCTCGTGGCCTCCAGGAACCGGCGCACCTCGCCGGAACGGACATGCACGACGGCGGTGCCCTCGGGGGCGTGGAACTCCAGGACGGTGCGGTCGTATCCGTAGGGCCGCACGCGCACGTCGCCGTGGCCCTCGGCTCCGCGCAGTCCCGCGGCGAGCAGCTCACGGGCGAAGGTCCAGCAGACCTCCACGCCCTCCAGGGTGGCCGGCGCGGGGAAGGTCATGCGGACGGCGAACGGATCGCGCCGGTCGTAGTGCAGCGTGGCGGGAATGCTCGGCATACGCGGTGCGGCGGCGACGAGGCGGGCCTCAACGGGCTGCTCGATGACGGTGGACAACACCTTGCTCCCTCGTGACGGCTGGACGGACTTCCGGGCGGATCGGGCCGGGGCACTGGAAGAGACGACGGAATCAGCCAATCCGTGCACACGAAAGGCGAGTGACCTCCATCACCGCGTTCATGCACACGAGTGGCGTGGCTCTCCTCCCGTGACGCGCAGGGCACTTGTGGCGCCCGGCGGCCCACCGGTCGGCCGCGCGAGGGCCTCTGGACGGCACCGGGGCGGTGGGCTAGCTTCGCCCGCCATGAGGCGCTTGGGGAGCACGCGACGCACGAGCACGCGAGGGGCCGCGACACAACAGGGGGCGGGGCGGACCCGGCGCAGGGGGATCGCGGCGGCGGTCTGCGCGGCGGCGCTGGCGACGCTGACGACCGCACCGGTCCAGGCTCACGGGCAGGCACAGGGGCCGGCGCGGGAGTCGGCGCACGGGCAGGCTGACGAGCAGCCGGACAGGCACGCCCACGGGCAGGCGACGCAAGAGCAGGCGCGGAAGGCAGCGCACGAGCTGAGGCACCGGGCGCCGCACTGGCGGCTGAAGGACACCGGCACCCCGGGCGTACGCTTCCGCGGCCTCGCGGCCGTCAGCCGGAGCACCGCCTGGGTCGCCGGAAGCCAGGGCACGGTCCTGCGCACGACGGACGCCGGGAGCACCTGGCGGGACGTCTCACCGCCGGGCGCCACCGCCCTGCAGTTCCGGGACGTCGAGGCGTTCGACGCGCGCCGGGCCGTCGTCCTGGCCATCGGCGAGGGCGAGTCGTCCCGCCTGTACCGCACCGACGACGGCGGGGCGACCTGGACGGAGTCCTTCCGCAACACCGACCCGCGGGCCTTCTACGACTGCCTCACCTTCTTCGACCGCCGCCACGGCCTGGCCATGAGCGACCCGGTGGACGGGAGGTTCCGCGTCCTGTCGACCCGTGACGGCGGCCGCTCCTGGCGGGTGCTCCCCAGCGAGGGGATGCCGGCCGCGCTGGAGGGCGAGGCGGGTTTCGCGGCCAGTGGCCAGTGCCTGGTGGCCTCCGGAGCGAAGGACGTGTGGCTGGCCACCGGCGGCGGCGCACGCGCGCGCGTGCTGCACTCCGCCGACCGCGGACTGACCTGGACGGCCGCCGACACCCCGCTCCCGGCGGGCGATCCGGCCCGCGGCGTCTTCGCGCTCGCCTTCCGCGACCGCACGCACGGCCTCGCGGTCGGCGGCGACTACCGCCCCGACCAGACCGTCCCGCGGGCCGCCGCGCACACCCCCGACGGCGGCCGCACCTGGCGGCCCGCCGCCACGCCCCCGCCCGGCTACCGCTCCGGCGTGACCTGGCTCCCGCACAGCCGCTCCGCCGCCCTCGCGGTCGGCCCCACCGGCACGGACCTCACCACCGACGCCGGCCGCACCTGGCGGACGGTCGACACCGGCTCCTTCGACACCGTGGACTGCACCCCCGACCTCGCCTGCTGGGCGTCGGGCGAACAAGGCAGGGTGGCACGCCTGGAGCACTGAACGCGCGGTACGCCCTGAATGTTGGCAATGTGGGTACCCGTTCACTGCGACCGAAAGGAAGTGAGCGGAGATGCCACGCGGTTCGAGCTCCAAGAGGGAGCGCCAGTACGAGCACATCAAGAAGAGCGCGCAGGACCGGGGCGAGAGCACCGGGCGCGCCAAGGAGATCGCCGCGCGAACGGTGAACAAGGAACGCGCCCGCTCCGGCGAGTCGAAGACCGCGAGCCGCACCTCCAAGCAGGACATGTCCTCCGGCGAGCGCGGCGGCCGGCGGTCCGGGCAGGGCTCTCAGGGGCCCACCTACGACCAGCTGTACGAGGAGGCCAAGCGGCGTGGCGTCCAGGGCCGTTCGCACATGAACAAGAGCGAGTTGCAGCGGGCGCTGGGCGGCAAGTGAGGCTTCCGCCCCGACGGCCACGGTGCCGGCGCCCGTCTCAGCCGAGGCGCTCCCGGTACCGCTCCAGCTCGGGCGCCGTCTTCGTGGCCGTGAACTCCACGACGCGGTACGCGCACACGCCCGCGGTGACGAACGGGTCCCGGGCGGAGATCTCCTCGATCCGCGCGCGGTCCTCCGCGACGGCGATGATCACCCCGCCGTCGCGGGGGTTCTTCCGCCCGGAGGCCAGGAACACGCCCTGCGCGTACTGCTCGTCGAGCCACGCCACGTGCTCCTCCAGCACGGCGTCGACGGCGTCGAGCGGGGCGGTGTAGGTCAGCTCCAGGACGGACATGATCGCGAGGCTACCCCGGTGCCGACACGGCCGTCCCCGGACCCGTAGGCTCGGGGCCGCCATGACGACCGTACGCGTTCCCCCGGGCTGGCCCGCGACCGAACAGCAGGCCCGCGCCCTCCAGGACGAACTCCGGGCCCGTGTCGTGCTGGACGAGCCGGGACCGCAGCCGGGGGCGGGCCGTGTGACGGGAGTCGACGTGGCCTACGACGACGAACGGGACGTCGTCGCGGCGGCGGCCGTCGTCCTGGACGCGGCGACCCTCGACGTCGTCGCCGAGGCCACGGCGGTGGGCCCGGTCTCCTTCCCGTACGTCCCCGGCCTGCTCGCCTTCCGCGAGATCCCCGCCGTCCTCGCCGCCCTCGACGCGCTGCCGTGCCCGCCCGGCCTGATCGTCTGCGACGGCTACGGCCTCGCCCACCCCCGCCGCTTCGGCCTCGCCAGTCACCTCGGCGTCCTCACCGGCCTGCCCACCATCGGCGTCGCCAAGAACCCGTTCACCTTCACCTACGACGACCCGGAGACGCCACGCGGCAGTACGTCCCCGCTGCTCGCCGGCACCGAGGAGGTCGGCCGGGCCCTGCGCACCCGCGACGGCGTCAAGCCGGTCTTCGTCTCCGTCGGCCACCGCGTGAGCCTCGCCAACGCCTGCGCCCACACCCTCGCCCTGACCCCCGCGTACCGTCTCCCGGAGACCACCCGCAGAGCGGACGCGCTGTGCCGGGCCGCCCTGCGGGAGGCGACCTGACAGCTCGGGCCTGACAGGACCGGCCTGACGGGACCGGCCTGTCCTCCGGGTGAGTACGCGTTCTGAGTACCTGTACGGATGCCGGGCCCCGCCGTCGTCGGCAGGCTGGGCCGCATGACGACGCACCGCGCCCCGAAGCCCGCCGCCGACCCCAGCCGGCCCGTCGAGCGGGCCGTGACCATCGGACTGGTCCTCGCCGTGCTGGCGGGGCTCGCCTGGATCGCCGGGATGATCTACACCCTCGCCGAGTGGCCGCTGTAGCGCCGACGCACCGCGGGGCGGCCGCTCACCGGGTCGCGGCCACGCGGAAGCGGATCCCCGCCGCGCGCAGCCGGTCGATCAGCGCGTCGCCCATGGCCACCGCCGTGGTGACCTGCCCGGCCGTCGGCGGCAGCTCGTCCAGGGCAAGGCACAGGGCCGACTCGGCGAACATCTTCGCCGTCTCGTCGTACCCCGGATCGCCGCCGGCGACCTCCGTGCACACCCGCCGCCCGCCGCCCTCGCCCACGAAGCGCACGGAGAACCAGCTCCTGGCGCGCTTCTCCGCGCTCGGCCCCTCCCCGGGCTTGAGCCGGCCGGACAGCCAGCGCCGCGCGGGCGGCAGTTGGGCCGCCGCCACCAGCGCCCCGACGGCGGCGACCCCTCCCACCGCGACCGGCAGGTGCCGTACCGCCGCGTACTGCCGGTACCGGAAATCGGGGCCGTACCGCTCCAGGGCCCGCGCCGACCGCCGTACCAGCTGCGGATCGATGGTCGGCATCGGCAGCGCCCAGGCACCGACCTCCTTCGCGAACCGCGGAGTGCCCGTCGGCACCGAGACCCGGCGGCCCACCAGCCGCGGCTCGTGGCGCCTGCGGTCCCGGGCGGCGGCCCGCATCCGGCGCTGCCGGGCGACCTGGGTGAGCGCGGAGGCGAAGGTGCCGCCCGAGAAGGAGGCGTCCACGCTCACGAAACCGTCCACGGTCAGCGGCACGCCCTCCGGCAGCTGCCGCACGGTGAAGTACACGCCCAGATCGTGCGGGACAGAGTCGAAACCGCAGGCGTGCACCAGCCGCGCACCTGTCTCCCGCGCGCGTGCGTCGTGCCTGACGTACACCAGGTCCACGAACTCCGGCTCACCGGTCAGGTCGAGACAGTCCGTGCCCGCGTCCGCGCAGGCGGCGACGAGTTCCTCGCCGTACGTCACATAGGGGCCCACCGTCGTGGCCACCACGCGCGCGTGCCCGGCGAGTTCCCGCAATGACGGCAGGTCGGACACGTCGGCCCGGAGCAGGCCGATGTCCGCGCCGCCGGGCAGCCGCTCGCGCAGCCGCTCCAACTTCTCCACACTCCGGCCCGCGACAGCCCAGCGCAGCCCATCGGGCGCGTGAGCCGCGAGGTACTCCGCGGTGAGCCGTCCGACGAAACCGGTGGCTCCGAAGAGCACGATGTCGTACGGACGGTCCGTCCTGTTCAGCCTGCTCATGACACCCCTCGGTCGTGCAGCCCGCGCCGCTGTCGGTGGCCGAGGCTAGCGTGAGCGGTACGGAGCCCGACGACGAGCCCGGAGGTGGCGCATGGCCGTGCCCAGGAACGCCCTGAAGAAGTGGGAGAAAGTACGCGAGTTCGCCCTCGGGCTGCCGGGCGCCGTGGAGGAGTTCCCCTGGGGCGAGTCGGTCGCGAAGGTCAACAAGAAGGTGTTCGTCTTCCTCGGCACCGACGACGGCAGCTACCCGCTGGGCGTGACCGTCAAGCTGACGGACCAGACGGCCCACGCCCACGCCCTGGCCTGCCCGGGAGCGGAACCCGCCGGATACGGGCTGGGCAGGTCCGGCTGGGTGAGCGTCCCGCTGGAGGTCAGGGGAGCCCCGGCCGCGGAGCTGCTGTGCGACTGGGTGGAGGAGTCCTACCGCACGATCGCGCCGAAACGGCTGACCGCCGAGCTGGACGGACGCTGACCCGGCCGCGTGACGGACGACCCTTGGCTAAGCGCTTGCTCGCCCAAGGTCTTGTGCCGGGTGGAACACGTTCTTAGCATCGCTGGTGTTACATCAGGAGTGTCACAAGGCTGGGGGCTCGATGGCAGAGGCGAGGACGCCCGGGCACGGTCCGCTCTCCGGGGTGCGCGTGGTCGAGCTGGCCGGCATCGGGCCCGGTCCGTTCGCCGCCATGCTCCTCGCCGACCTCGGTGCCGACGTCGTCCGCGTCGACCGGCCCGGCGGGCAGGGTCTCGCGATCGACCCGGCGTACGACGTCACCAACCGCAACAAACGCTCGGTGCTCGTCGACCTCAAGGCCCCCGACGGGCCCGAGCGCGTCCTCGACCTCGCCGAACGCGCCGACGTCCTCGTCGAGGGCTACCGCCCGGGCGTCGCCGAGCGCCTCGGCGTCGGCCCCGAGGCCTGCCACGCCCGCAACCCGCGACTGGTCTACGGCCGGATGACCGGCTGGGGCCAGGAGGGACCGCTGGCCCATCGCGCCGGGCACGACATCGCCTACATCGCCCTCACCGGCACTCTCGGCATGATCGGCCGACCGGACGAGCCGCCGCCGCCCCCGGCCAACCTGGTCGGCGACTACGCGGGCGGCTCCCTCTACCTGGTCGTCGGCGTCCTCGCCGCGCTCCACCACGCGCGCGTGACCGGCACCGGCCAGGTCGTGGACGCCGCCATCGTCGACGGCGCCTCCCACCTGGCCGCGATGATCCACGGCATGCTCGCCGCCGGCGGCTGGCAGGACCGGCGCGCCGCCAACCTCCTCGACGGCGGTTGCCCCTACTACGGGACGTACGAGACGGCCGACGGCAGGTACATGGCGGTGGGCGCCCTGGAGCAGCGGTTCTACGACGAGTTCCTCGGTCTCCTCGGCCTCCCGGACCACGCGCCGGCCCGTCAGGACATCGCCCGGTGGGGCGAACTGCGCGCACGGGTCGCGGAACGCTTCAGGACCCGCACGAGGGACGAGTGGACGGCCGTCTTCGAGGGCTCCGACGCGTGCGTGGCGCCCGTCCTGACGCTGGGCGAGGCCCCACGGCACCCGCACCTCGCCGCCCGCGGCACCTTCACCGACCACGGCGGCATCACCCAGCCCGCCCCGGCCCCCCGTTTCTCCGCGACCCCCACCGCGGTCCGTACCGGCCCCGCGCTCCCGGGCGCCGACACGCGGGACGTGGCGCGCGACTGGGACGTGCCCGGACTGCTGCCGCCCGCAGACTCTCAGTGACCTCGTCCCGCAGCCCTCGGCGACCTCGCCCCGGAAACCCTCAGTGAAAGGCCTCCACGTGAGCACCGAAGCGTACGTGTACGACGCGATCCGCACCCCGCGCGGGCGCGGCAAGGCAGGCGGCGCCCTGCACGGCACGAAGCCCATCGACCTGGTCGTCGGACTCCTCCACGAGATCCGCGCCCGCTTCCCCGGACTGGACCCGGCCGCCGTCGACGACATCGTGCTCGGCGTCGTCGGACCGGTCGGCGACCAGGGCTCCGACATCGCCCGGATCGCCGCCATCGCCGCCGGACTGCCCGAGACGGTGGCGGGCGTGCAGGAGAACCGCTTCTGTGCCTCGGGCCTGGAGGCCGTCAACATGGCGGCCGCCAAGGTGCGGTCGGGCTGGGAGGACCTGGTTCTCGCGGGCGGTGTCGAGTCGATGTCCCGGGTGCCGATGGCCTCGGACGGCGGTGCCTGGTTCAACGACCCGATGACCAACCTCGCCGTCAACTTCGTGCCGCAGGGCATCGGCGCCGACCTGATCGCCACCATCGAGGGCTTCACCCGGCGGGACGTCGACGAGTACGCCGCCCTGTCGCAGGAGCGGGCCGCCACCGCCTGGAAGGAGGGCCGGTTCGACAAGTCCGTCGTACCGGTCAAGGACCGCAACGGCCTCGTCGTCCTCGACCACGACGAGCACATGCGGCCCGGCACCACCGCCGACTCCCTGGCCAGGCTCAAGCCGTCCTTCGCGGACATCGGCGAGCTCGGCGGCTTCGACGCGGTGGCGCTGCAGCGGTACCACTGGGTCGAGAAGATCGACCACGTCCACCACGCGGGCAACTCCTCCGGCATCGTCGACGGCGCCGCGCTTGTCGCCATCGGCTCCCAGGAGGTCGGCGAGCGCTACGGGCTCACCCCGCGCGCGCGGATCGTCTCCGCCGCCGTGTCCGGATCCGAGCCCACCATCATGCTCACCGGCCCCGCCCCCGCGACCCGCAAGGCGCTCGCCCGGGCCGGGCTGACCATCGACGACATCGACCTCGTCGAGATCAACGAGGCGTTCGCGGCCGTCGTGCTCCGCTTCGTCAAGGACATGGGCCTGCCGCTGGAGAAGGTCAACGTCAACGGCGGCGCCATCGCCCTCGGCCACCCGCTCGGCGCGACCGGCGCGATGATCCTCGGCACGCTCGTCGACGAACTGGAGCGCCAGGACAAGCGCTACGGCCTCGCCACCCTGTGCGTGGGCGGCGGCATGGGCATCGCGACCATCGTCGAGCGCGTCTGAATACCCCGGCGGACCAAGAGACTTCCTCACTACGGAGACCCCATGACCGAGAGCACGACCATCCGCTGGGAACAGGACGACACCGGTGTCGTCACCCTCGTCCTCGACGACCCCGACCAGTCCGCCAACACCATGAACCAGGCGTTCCGCGCCTCGCTCACCGCGGTCACCGACCGCCTGGAGGCCGAGCAGGACGGCATCCGGGGCATCATCGTCACCTCCGCCAAGAAGACCTTCTTCGCCGGCGGCGACCTGCGCGACCTCATCCGGGTCACCCCGGAGACCGCGCAGGAGCTGTTCGACGGCGGCATGGCGATCAAGCGCGACCTGCGCCGCATCGAGACCCTGGGCAAGCCCGTCGTCGCCGCCCTCAACGGCGCGGCCCTCGGCGGCGGATACGAGATCGCCCTCGCCTGCCACCACCGCATCGCCCTCGACACGCCGGGCTCGAAGATCGGCTGCCCCGAGGTCGCCCTCGGCCTGCTCCCGGGAGGCGGCGGTGTCGTCCGTACGGTCCGCCTGCTCGGCATCGCCGACGCGCTGCTGAAGGTGCTCCTCCAGGGCACCCAGTACAGCCCGCGGCGCGCCCTGGAGAACGGCCTGATCCACGACATCGCCGACACCCACGAGGAACTGATCGCCAAGGCCCGCGCCTTCATCGACGCCACCCCCGAGTCGCGGCAGCCCTGGGACCGGCCGGGCTACCGGATCCCCGGCGGTACGCCGTCGAACCCGAAGTTCGCCGCCAACCTGCCCGCCTTCCCGGCCACCCTGCGCAAGCAGACCAACGGCGCCCCCTACCCGGCCCCGCGCAACATCCTCGCCGCCGCCGTGGAGGGCTCCCAGGTCGACTTCGAGACCGCCCAGGTCATCGAGGCCCGCTACTTCGTGGAACTGGCCGCGGGGCAGACGTCCAAGAACATGATCCAGGCCTTCTTCTTCGACCTCCAGGCCGTCAACTCCGGCGCCAACCGCCCCCAGGGCATCGAACCGCGCCCCGTCCGCAAGGTCGCCGTCCTCGGCGCCGGGATGATGGGAGCGGGCATCGCCTACTCCTGCGCCCGCGCCGGCATCGACGTCGTCCTGAAGGACGTCTCCCCGGAGGCCGCCGTCAAGGGCAAGGGCTACTCCGAGAAGCTGTGCGCGAAGGCCGTCGCCAAGGGCCGTACGACCCAGGAGAAGGCCGACGCCCTGCTCGCGCGGATCACGCCGACCGCCGAGGTCCGGGACCTGGCGGGCTGCGACGCGGTCATCGAGGCCGTCTTCGAGGACACGGCCCTCAAGCACAAGGTGTTCCAGGAGGTGCAGGAGGTCGTCGCGCCCGACGCGCTGCTGTGCTCCAACACCTCCACGCTGCCCATCACCGCCCTCGCCGAAGGCGTCGAGCGGCAGGCCGACTTCATCGGCCTGCACTTCTTCTCGCCCGTCGACAAGATGCCCCTCGTCGAGATCATCAAGGGACGGCGGACGGGTGACGAGGCCCTGGCCCGCGCCTTCGACCTGGTCCGGCAGATCAACAAGACGCCGATCGTCGTCAACGACTCGCGCGGCTTCTTCACCTCCCGCGTCATCGGGCACTTCATCAACGAGGGCGTGGCCATGGTGGGCGAGGGCATCGAACCCGCCTCCGTCGAGCAGGCCGCGGCCCAGGCGGGCTACCCGGCCAAGGTGCTGTCCCTGATGGACGAACTGACGCTCACGCTGCCGCGCAGGATCCGCAGCGAGACGAAGCGGGCGGTGGAGGAGGCGGGCGGCACCTGGACCCCGCATCCGGCCGAGGCCGTCATCGACCGCATGGTCGACGAGTTCGGCCGCACCGGCCGCAGCGGCGGTGCGGGCTTCTACGACTACGGCGAGGACGGCAGGCGCACCCGTCTGTGGCCGGGACTGCGCGAGCACTTCACCAAGCCCGGCCACCGGATCCCCTTCCGGGACATGCAGGAGCGCATGCTGTTCTCCGAGGCGCTGGACACCGTCCGGCTCCTGGAGGAGGGCGTGCTGACCTCCGTCGCCGACGCCAACATCGGCTCCATCCTGGGCATCGGATTCCCGGGCTGGACCGGTGGCGTCCTGCAGTACATCAACGGCTACGACGGCGGCGCCGGCGGAGGGGCCGGCCTGCCCGGATTCGTGGCCCGCGCACGGGAACTCGCCGAGCGCTACGGCGAGCGGTTCACGCCGCCCGCGCTGCTGGTGGAGAAGGCGGAGAAGGGGGAGGTCTTCAGCGACTCAGTCCGCTCCTGACTCCGTGAGCCACTCGCCCAGCTCCTCCTTCAGCGACCGCTGGAACGTCGTCAGCAGAGCCTGCACCACCAAGGGGTGCATGTGCGCCGACAGGGACTTCACGTCCCGCGCGTCGCGCTGCGCGACCTCGTCGCGCAGGAGCTGGGAGAGCTCGTGGGCCGCGGCGCGCGAGTGTTCGATGAGGACTGTGCGCGCCGCGAGGATCGACTCCTGGGAGAGCGGGACGTCCAGGAGCCGCACGCCGAGGCGGAGCAGCCCGAGGTCGACGTCGTACGTGCCGGTGCCGGTGCTGGTACCGCTGTCGGTGCCGGGACGGACCACGTCCATGGCGGCCAGCCGTTCCACCTCGTCGTCGTCCAGCGGCCGCCCGGCCCGCCGCTGGAGTTCCTCCCGCGTCAGGGTCTCCACCGTGTCCGGCGCCCAGGACGCCACCACCGCCCGGTGGATCGCGAGGTCGCGGGCGCTCAGGTCCGGCGGCAGCTGCCGCAGATAGCGCTCGATGGCCGCCAGCGTCATGCCCTGGTGCTGCAACTCCTCGATGAGCGCCAGCCGGGCCAGGTGCTCGCGCCCGTAGTGCCCGACGCGCCGCGGGCCGATCACCGGCGGCGGCAGCAGACCCCTGGTGCCGTAGAAGCGGACCGTGCGCACCGTGATGCCGGCCCGGGCGGCCAGTTCGTCGATCGTGAGGGTCGGCTCCTCGGTGTCGGTCGTCATGTGCAGCAGTATCGCTGTCTCACCAGTGCTGTGAAACCTCTCGGGCACCCGGCCATGACCAGGACGTGAACGACCGGTGACCGCCGTGGACACCCGTGGTGGATCATGTGAGAAGTAACGCTCTGTGACGTGCGCCACCGCGTACACGGCCGTTCATGGGGGAAGGTGGCGCCTTGGTCTGTGCCCATCACCGAGAGCGCCGACCAGGCACATCCGGACACCCGTGCGAGACCCGCCGGGCGCACCAGAGAGTGGAACCACCCGTGAGCAAGGACGCCGTGAACACGGCAACGGCCGTACAGCAGCGCACCGACGCGGGCCGCGTGCCCGCGGACGCGGGCGACGCCGGCTACAGCAAGGACCTCAAGGCCCGCCACGTCAACATGATCGCCATCGGCGGCGCCATCGGCACCGGACTCTTCCTGGGCGCCGGCGGCCGCCTCCACAACGCGGGCCCGGCGCTCGCGCTGGCCTACCTGGTCTGCGGCATCTTCGCCTTCTTCGTCGTCCGTGCCCTCGGCGAGCTGGTCCTGTACCGGCCGTCGTCGGGCTCCTTCGTGTCGTACGCGCGCGAGTTCCTCGGCGAGAAGGGCGCGTACGTCGCCGGCTGGATGTACTTCCTGAACTGGTCGACGACCGGGATCGCCGACATCACCGCGATCGCGCTGTACACCCATTACTGGAGCCTGTTCACCGACATCCCGCAGTGGGTGCTCGCCCTGGTCGCGCTCGCGGTCGTGCTCGCCGTGAACCTGATCTCGGTGAAGATCTTCGGTGAGATGGAGTTCTGGTTCGCGATCATCAAGGTCGCCACGCTGGTCGCCTTCATGTTCGTCGGCATCTTCCTGCTCGCCACCCAGCACGAGGTGGGCGGCCAGACGCCCGGCATGAGCGTCATCACCGACAACGGCGGTGTCTTCCCGCACGGGCTGATGCCCGTCGTCCTCGTCATGCAGGGCGTGATCTTCGCCTACGCCGCGCTGGAGCTGGTCGGCGTCGCCGCGGGCGAGACCGCCGAGCCGGAGAAGGTCGTCCCGCGCGCGGTGAACTCGATCATGTGGCGGGTGGGCCTGTTCTACGTCGGCTCGGTCGTCCTGCTCGCCCTGCTGCTGCCCGGCTCGGTCTACTCGGCCGACCAGAGCCCCTTCGTCACGGTCCTGTCGAAGATCGGCGTACCGGCGGCCGGTGACGTGATGAACCTCGTGGTCCTGACGGCCGCCATGTCCTCGCTGAACTCCGGCCTGTACTCCACGGGCCGCATCCTGCGCTCCATGGCGATGGCCGGTTCGGCGCCGAAGTTCACCGCCCGCATGAACGGCAGCCAGGTGCCCTACGGCGGCATCCTCCTGACCTGCGCGGTGTGCGTGCTCGGCGTCGGCCTGAACTTCCTGGTGCCGGCCCAGGCCTTCGAGATCGTGCTGAACGTCGCCTCCCTCGGCATCATCAGCACCTGGGTGATCATCATGGTCTGCCACCTGATCTTCGTGCGCCGTGCGAAGGCGGGCCTGGTCGCCCGGCCGCACTTCCGCCTGCCCGGCAGCCCCGTCACGGAGATCGCCACGATCGCCTTCCTGCTGGCCTGCCTCGGCATGATGTGGAACGACCCGGAGGTCGGCCGCAAGACGCTGCTGCTGATCCCGCTGATCGCGGCCATGCTGGTGGCGGGCTGGTTCGGCATCCGCCGCCGCGTGGCGCGGACCGCCGACAAGGAACTGTCGGAGCTCACGAAGTAGCAGGCCACGGCCACTGTCTGTGGGGTCGCCTAGGGTGGCGTCATGTCGGGGATCGCATATGTCCGGGGTGACGCCACCGTTCCGTCGGTCAAGGGCGTCAAGATCGTCGCCCATGTCTGCAACGACATCGGCGGCTGGGGCAAGGGCTTCGTCGTGGCCCTGTCGCGGCGCTGGCCGGAGCCCGAGGCGGCCTACCGCGCCTGGCACCGGGACCGCGCCTCCAACGACTTCGGGCTGGGCGCGGTCCAGTTCGTGCAGGTCCAGCCGTACGTCTGGGTGGCCAACATGATCGGCCAGCGCGGCATCAGGACCGGCAGCAAGGGCGTACCGGTCCGCTACGAGGCCATCGACACGGCCCTCGGCCGCGTCGCCGACAGAGCGGCCGAGCTGGCGCCTCGGTCCACATGCCCCGCATAGGGTGCGGCCTGGCCGGTGGGAAGTGGTCCCGCGTGGAGCCGCTGATCACCGACCGGCTGACACGGCGGGGGATACCGGTGACGGTGTACGACCACGGGGACTGACCACCCGGCGCGGCCCCGGTGTTCCCCACCCGGGAACGGTGCGTCCTGGCCAGGATTGGCGCGGATGTGCGCTACCGCGCACAGACGAGCGGGTAAGGCAACGGCATGGAGCTCATCGCCCTGAACCTCGGCCCCATGAACCCCCGCCCCGCAGACCTGGCGGTCGCGGTGGCCCTGTTCGCCGTCAGCCACCTCGTCATGACCCGGCTGCTCCGGCGGATCAACCGCGTCCTGCAGGCCCGCGAGCGGGCCACCGCCGGGGTCGGCAGACAGGCCGACGACCTCCGCGCGCAGGCGGAGGCCGCGCGCGAGGAGGCGCACGCCCTGCTCGCGGAGGCCCGCCATGAGGCGGCCGGCATCCGTCAACGGGCCCAGGAACAGGGCGCGGGCCTGATCGCCGCAGCCCGCGCCGACGGCGTCCGCGAGCGCGACGGACTGCTCGCCGAGGCCGACGCCCGCATCAAGGCCGAACGGGCGGCGGCGGAGACGGAACTGCGCCTGCACGTGGCGGAGCTGGCCGCGGAGCTGGCGAGTCGGGTGGTGGGCGAGCCGATCGGTCCTCCGTCGCGCACTCCGGCGGGGGACACTCGGTGAGCGGTGCTGGGACGGTGGTCGAGCTGCCCCTGCCGGTAGGGGAGCTGGCGAGTCGGGTGGTGGGTGAGCCGATCGGTCCTCGGTCGTGCACTCCGGCGGCGGGATACTCGGTGAGCGGTGCTGGGACGGTGGTCGAACTGCCCCTGCCGGTAGGGGAGCTGGCGAGTCGGGTGACGGGTGAGCCGATCGGTCCTCGGTCGTGCACTCCGGCGGCGGGATACTCGGTGAGCGGTGCTGGGACGGTGGTCGAACTGCCCCTGCCGGTAGGGGAGTTGGCGAGTCGGGTGACGGGTGAGCCGATCGGTCCCCGGTCGTGCACTCCGGCGGCGGGATACTCGGTGAGCGGTGCTGGGACGGTGGTCGAGCTGCCGCTGCCCCTTGGGAAGTTGGCGAGTCGGGTGAGTAGTGAGCCGATCAGTGCTCCGTCGCGAACGCTCGCAGCAGACACTCGGTGAGCCGTGCCGCAGCCCTGCCGCCGGGATCCAGCCGTGGATTGAAGATCGCCACGTCGAGGCCGACGGCACCCGTGCCCGACAGCGCCGTGCGCAGCACGGTTTCCAGCTCCTGCCAGGTCAGCCCGCCGGGCAGCCGGTAGTCGACCGCGGGCATCACCGCGTCGTCCAGGACGTCGGCATCCAGGTGGACCCAGTACCCGCCGCCCGGGCCGACGCCGGTCAGCAGGCCGACCGCGCGGCGCGCGGCCTCCGCCGCCCCGAGGGCCCGCACCGTCCCCAGGTCCATCGCGTGCAGCCCGGGCGGCAACGGCTGCATCCCGGCCTCCGCGGACTCCTCCGCGTCCCGGAACCCGAGCGCGACGACGTCCTCCTCCCGCACCAGCGGGCCGCGCCCCTCCAGGTCGGCCAGCACGCGAGGCCCGTGACCGGTGGCCAGGGCCAGCTCCATGGAGGCCACCTCGCCGGCCGGTTCCGCCGACGGCTGGTAGAAGTCGGTGTGGCCGTCGAGGAAGAGCAGCCCCGGCCGCCCCCGGCGGCGCAGCGCCAGCAGGTTGCCGAGCAGGATGCTGCAGTCGCCGCCCAGCACCACCGGGAACCGCCCGCTGTCCAGCACCTCGCCCACCGCGTCGGCCAGCTCTCCCGCGTACGCGGCGATGCCGACCGGATTGAGCACCCCGGTGCCCGGGTCCCGCTCGGGCACGTACACGGGCGGCTCGACACGCCCCGCCCGCACCGCCCCGAGCCCCGTGGCCAGACCGGCGCCGAGCAACGCGTCAGGCAGACCCTGCACGCCGCTCGGCCGCAGCCCCAGCACGGACGGAGCCTCGATGATCGCCACGTCCCGCACACCCGACCCCCTCACCAGCCCGACGACGCCGACCGGCCCACGCGTCCGGCGCGCATGGGCACACCGTAACTCCCGGCACGGGACGGGGCCCGTCGGCACGGGCCGTCCGTACCAGCTGGTATCTCTGCTGCTGCCGCCGAAGGCGCGGCGCGACGACGGGCGCCGCTCGGCGACGGCGGTCCCGGGCGTCACGAGCAGGTCACGGGTGGCTGTCCCGTGCTTGCCGGCGCTGTAGGTGAGATGAGCCGCCTTGAGTCAGGAAGTGATCAGATCGTTCCGCATGGCAGTGCGGAGTGAGCGGAGAGTCTCGGTGAGGTCGGCCAAAGCGACGTCCCACTCCTGGTTGCTGTGGGCGTCCGGGTGGTCAAGATGGTCTCTCAGCGTGCGTATGCAGCCGAAGGCACGGTCAGCCAGTTCACCGAGGGCATCCGGGGCGGTGATGAGCACCTGGTAGCGGAGGTGGTACGCCGTGCTGCCGCCCAGTACTTCGCCGGCTTGGCGCACCCGGGATTCCTGGGTGAGGCTGGGGTCTCGGCGCAGGTCGCGCAGTTGGTGAGTGGTGAGTGACAGAGCACCCAGATACTGGGCGTACAGCTCTCGCTTGACGGCCTGCTCGCGTGAAGAGTGTTCTCGACGCCATCGCGCCCGTTCTGCCAGCAAAGTGGTTGCCACACCGACGAACGCACCTAGGGCGGTGCCAGCCAGAGTCCCCCAGTCCACGACGTAAGGCTAGCCGGACTCCGCAGGGCTGGGGAGGGCGCGCAACACCCGTCTCGCCACGGCGGGTAGCGCCCGGTCACTGCCGTTCCCCGGGCGTGTCCATGGCCACCGGTGTCACACGACCGCCGTTCGTCCGTCAGGGGCACACCCGTCGCCAGGGGCGCTTCTCGGCCACGTGAGGACTCTTTGCACCATCAGATGCCCCCTTCTGTACGGGAGTTGACCGATGTACCGTCCGCCGCATGCCGAAACGCACGCGCTTCACGACCTGGAGACCGCTCGCGACCGTGGCCACGGCCGCCCTGACGGCCACGCTGCTCACCCCGGCCGCGGCCGACGCCGCGCCGCGGGAGAGCCGGCCCGTCTACTCCTACGACAACGCCATCCGCGAAGCCGTCTGGGTGGACACCGGACTCGACGAGGACGGCGACGGAAGGACCGATCGCGTCGCCGTCGACATCGTCCGCCCCAGCGAACCCGCCCAGCGGGGCCGGAAGGTCCCCGTCATCATGGACGCCAGCCCGTACTACTCCTGCTGCGGGCGCGGCAACGAGAGCCAGAGGAAGACGTACGACGCCGACGGCGACGTCGTCCAGATGCCGCTGTTCTACGACAACTACTTCGTGCCGCGCGGCTACGCCTTCGTCGGCGTCGACCTGGCCGGAACCAATCGCTCGGACGGCTGCGTCGACGTCGGCGGCCGCTCCGACGTCCAGTCCGCGAAGGCCGTCGTCGACTGGCTGAACGGCCGGGGCAAGGCGTACACGACCCGCACCGGCGGCGTCCGCGCCGAGGCCGACTGGACCAACGGCCGCACCGGCATGATCGGCAAGAGCTACGACGGCACGGTCGCCAACGGCGTCGCCGCCACGGGCGTCGAGGGTCTGGAGACCATCGTGCCGATCGGTGCCATCTCCTCCTGGTACGACTACTACTTCGCCAAGGGCGCCCCGCTGTACGACTCCGGCCCCGACTGGCTGTCGAACTACGTCGAGAGCCCCGAGGCCCGCGCCAAGTGCGGCCCCGTCCAGCGCAAGCTCGTCGACGGCGCGCCGCGCACCGGCGACTGGACCCCGCTGTGGGGCGAGCGGGACTACGTCAAGGACGCCGCCGAGGTGAAGGCCAGCGTCTTCGTGATCCACGGCATGCAGGACCTCAACGTCCGCGCCAAGCACTTCGGTCAGTGGTGGGACGCCCTCGCCGAGCACGGCGTCGACCGCAAGATATGGCTCTCCCAGGTCGGCCACGTCGACCCCTTCGACTTCCGCCGCGCCGAGTGGGTCGACACCCTGCACCGCTGGTTCGACCACGAACTCCTCGGCTACGACAACGGCATCGACCGCGAACCGATGGCCGACATCGAGCGCCGGCCCGACCAGTGGGTGACCTCGTCCGTGTGGCCGCCCCGAGGCACCGCGACGACCGTCCTCAGGCCCGGCGAGGGCACGCAGAACGGCGTCGGCACCCTCGGTCTCACCCGCGGCACCGGCACCGCGACCTTCACCGACGACCCTGAGCTGAGCGAGACCGACTGGGCCGCCCGCATCGACACGCCGACACCCGGCAAGGCCGGCTTCACCACCCGGCCGCTCACCCGTGACCTGCGCCTGTCCGGCTCCTCCCAGGTCACCGTCACCGCGACCCCCTCCGCCCCGACGGCCCACCTGTCCGCCGTGCTGGTCGACCTCGGCCCCGACACCATCCGCGACTACGCCGACGCCGCCGAGGGCATCACCACCCTCACCGAGGGCAGCTGCTGGGGCGCGAGCACCACCGGCGACAGCGCCTGCTTCAAGGAGACCAAGGCCAAGACCGCCGACGTCGACTACACGATCGTCAGCCGCGGCTGGGCCGACCTCGGCAACCACGCCTCCGACCTGAAGGGCGCCCCGCTCACCCCGGGCAAGAAGTACACGATCACCCTCGACCTGGCGGCCACCGACCACGTCGTCCCCCGGGGCCACCGCCTGGCGCTGATCGTCGCGGGCACCGACAAGGGCCTGATCGACCCTCCCGCCGACACACCGACCCTCACCCTCGACCTCGCCCGCACCTCGGCCCGCGTCCCGTTCGTCGGCGGCACCGCCGCGTTCGCCCGCGCCACCGCCGGCGCGTGGAGCACCACGCCGGCCACCGAGCTGGACGGCGTACGCGCACCGCGCACCACCCAGCGCGTCCCGGAGGGAGGCCGGTGATCCGCGCGCTCACCCTGACCGCGGCGGCCCTCGCCGCCTCCCTCGTCGTGGCGCCCGCCCACGCGGCCGACTCACCGCCCCGCACGGGCTTCGAGGAGTCCCACGGCGCTCGCTGGACCACGCAGCCGGAGGAGCAGGAGCTTCTGGCGGCCGTCGACCGGGCGAGCGGCCGGGTCTCCCTGTCCCGCATCGGTACGACGCGACAGGGACGTCCGCTCCAGCTCGTCCGCATCGGCAGCCACCCGGCGCCGAACAAGGTGCTGCTCGTGTGCGGTCAGCACGGCGACGAGCCCGCCGGCCGCGAGGCCTGCCTGAGCACGGTCCGCGACCTGGCGTACGCCCGGGACCCGGACACCCGCCGCTTCCTGGACCGCACCACGGTGCTCGTCGTGCCCACCGCCAATCCCGACGGCCGGGCCGCCGACACGCGCGGCAACAGCGACGGCACCGACATCAACCGCGACCACCTCGCCCTGAAGACCGCCGAGGCACGGGCCCTGGCCGCAGTCATTCGCGACCAGCGGCCCGACGTGGTCTACGACCTGCACGAGTACGGCGCCACACCCCCGTACTACGACAGGGACCTGTTCGACCTGTGGCCCCGCAACCTCAACACCGACGCGGCCGTCCACGACGAGGCCCGGACCCTGTCCCAGGGGTACGTACGCCCCACCGCGCGAGCCGCCGGGTACTCCACCGGCACGTACGGCATCTGGACCGACCCCGCCACCGGCGAACCGATCCGGCAGGTCGCCGGGGACGGGCAGGAGCGCATCCTGCGGAACATGTCCGGCGTCAAGCACGCGGTCGGGCTGCTCATCGAGAGCCGCGTCGACCCGCTCACCGACGCCGAACGGCAGGACGAGGCCCTCAACAACCGGCGTCGTGTGCACTCCCAACTCGCCGCGCTGGACGGCCTGTTCGCGTTCACGGACGACCGCCGGGCACGGATCGAGGCGGCGACGGGCGTCGCCCGGCACCAGGGGTACGCCGACACGGGCCCGGTCCACGTCGGCGGTGCCGACAACGACCCGCCCGAGGACACAGAGGTCATCCAGAACCCACCCTGCGGCTATCGGCTGACCGACGGCCAGTACACGGAGGTGAAGGACGAACTGGCCCTGCACGGCGTGCGCGCGCACCGGGACGGCGACGGCGTGCTCGTGCCGCTGCGCCAGTCCCTGCGGGCCCTGGTGCCGCTGCTGCTCGACGAGCGCGCCGCGTACCACCTGACCGCGGGAGAACCCGACACCGACTGCTGAGGGATGAGTTTGCGCCACACGTGGTAGGGGCGTACCGGAGGAGGACCATCCACCTCCGTGGTCCCAAGGAAAGGTGGCGCCTGTGACACAGGACGGACAGACCGACAAGGAACGCCATGCGGGAGGCGCGCTTCCAGGCTCGGAAGCGGGCCTCCCCGGTCAGGTACGGCCCCGGACCGACCGGGTCGTGTTCGGCGTCACCGCCGTGCTCACCCTCGCGTTCGTGATATGGGGTGCCGCCGCGACCGACTCGCTGGAGGACGTCTCCAGCAGCATGCTCAGCGGGCTGATACACAACGGCGGCTGGGCGTTCATGCTGGCGGCCTCGGGCTTCGTCGTCTTCGCGCTGTGGCTCGCGGCCAGCCGTTACGGCCGGATCCACCTCGGCGCCGAGGGCGAGGAGCCCGAGTTCCGCACGGTGTCGTGGGTGGCGATGATGTTCAGCGCCGGCATGGGCATCGGCCTGATGTTCTACGGCGTGAGCGAGCCGCTCGCGCACTACACGACGGCGCCGCCGGGCACCAGCCCGGCCGACTCCGGCGACCGTATGGAAACGGCCATGGCCACCACGCTCTTCCACTGGACACTGCACCCGTGGGGGATCTACGCCGTGGTCGGTCTCGCGATCGCGTACAGCACCTTCCGCAAGCGCCGCCGCCAGACCATCAGCGCCGTCTTCACGCCCCTGCTCGGCGAGAAGCACGCCAATGGCGCCGGCGGACGCGTCATCGACATCCTCGCCATCGTCGCGACCGTCTTCGGCTCCGCGGCCTCGCTCGGGCTGGGCGCGCTCCAGATCGGCTCCGGCGTGGAGGAACTCGACTGGATGGACAAGGTGAGCACCGGGCTGTTGGTCACGATCATCGCGGTGCTGACCCTGGCGTTCGTCGCGTCCGCGGTGTCGGGCGTCGAGCGGGGCATCCAGTGGCTGTCCAACACCAACATGGTGCTCGCGCTGGTGCTGGCGTTGTTCGTGTTCGTGGCAGGCCCGACGATCATCGTCCTCGACCTGCTGCCCACCTCCGTCTTCTCCTACCTCGGCGACCTGCCGCAGCTCGCCGGCCGCACGGAGGCCAGCGGCGGCGAAGGGGTGGCGGACTGGCTGGGCAGCTGGACCGTCTTCTACTGGGCGTGGTGGATCTCCTGGACGCCGTTCGTCGGCATGTTCATCGCCCGTATCAGCCGGGGCCGGACGATCCGGCAGTTCGTCGGTGGCGTGATCCTGGTGCCGAGCACGGTGAGCCTGGTGTGGTTCGCGGTCTTCGGCGGCTCGGCGATGAAGATGCGGGAACAGGGGCGGCTCGGTGACGAGTCGACGCCCGAGGGCCAGCTCTTCGCCGTGCTGCGGGAGTTCCCCATCGCCACGGTCACCAGTCTGCTGGTCATGATCCTCGTCGGCATCTTCTTCGTCTCGGGCGCGGACGCGGCGTCGATCGTGATGGGCACCCTCTCGCAGCGGGGCGCCCTCGAACCGGGCCGTCCGGTGGTGGTGTTCTGGGGCGTGGTCACCGGCGCGGTGGCCGCGGTCATGCTCCTGGTCGGCAGCGGCCAGGGCGACGCGCTGACGGGCCTGCAGAACCTCACGATCCTCGCGGCGGCACCGTTCGTCCTCGTGATGATCTTCATGTGTGTCGCCCTGATGCGCGATCTGCGCCGGGACCCGGTCATCGTCCGCGAGCAGATGGGCTCGGAGGCCGTCGAACTGGCCGTGATCGAGGGTCACAAGAAGTACGACGGCGAGTTCGAACTCCGCGTGGGCCCGGGCCGCGGCCCGGACGTGGAGGGCGACCCGATCGGCAAACACTGACCGCCCGACGGCCGGCCGCCGGAGGTGGCAGCGCCTTCGTCGGCCGCCGGCCGAGGCGGGAGCGCCTTCGGTGGCCGGCGGCCGGGGGGTGGGAGTGCCTTCTGCGGTCGGCGGTCGGGTTGGGAGTGCCTTGAGCGGTCGGGTTGGGAGTGCCTTCGGGCGGTCGCCGAGTGGTTGCCGGTGCGGCTTGGCCCAGTCGTGCGCGGGCCGCTCCGTCGGTGGGCAGCAGTGGTGGGCGGTGGCTCGGCGGGTGTCCGCACTCGGCCGCGTTGGGGGTGATCGCCGTGGGGTGCGCCGGTCGCCGGTGCTGCGCCGAGTGCCGAGTCGGCCGATACCGGCAGCAGACCAGCCGACGGAAGCCGATGCTGAGGAGCCCGGGCCGGAGGGCTCGTGCGACGTCAGTCCGCGCTGCCTCCTCTCGACGCCGAGGCGGCCGGGCCGGAGGCTCGGTGCGACGCCAGTCCGCCGCTTCTTCGGCGGCTGCCGGACCGAGGCGGACCCGGATGCTCAGCAGGACATCACTCCGCGCCTGCCGCACCCACCTCCAGCCCGCGACCTCACCCCGGCACCAGCCCCGCCGCCTCCTCCGCGCACCCCCAGGCCACCGTCACCCCTGCGCCGCCGTGGCCGTAGTTGTGGACCAGCAGACGGCCGTCCGGCAGTCGTTCCGCCTCCAGCCGGACCCTGTCCCGCGCGGGCCGCAGGCCCACCCGGTGGGCCAGGACGCGTGCCCCGGCGATCTCCGGCCGCAGGGCCGCGCACCGTGCGACGATCGCCTCGGCCACCGCCGGATCCGGCTCGGTAGACCACACGTCGTCCTCCGCCGTGCCGCCCAGCACCAGCCGGCCGGGCTGCGGGAAGAAGTACGCCATCTCCCCGCCCGCCGTGCCGGACACGAGCCAGGTGCTGATCCCCGGGTTCTCCACGACGACCAGCTGCCCGCGCACCGGCCGTACGGACGGGTCCGGCACGAGCTCGCGCGCCCCGAGCCCCGTGCAGTTGACGACGACCGGCGCGTCGGCCTCCGGGAACCCGCGCGACACCGTACGCGTCTCGACGACGCCGCCCGCCGCCACGAACCGCTCCCGCAGCCACGCCAGATGGGCGGGCATGTCGATGAGCGGCAGGCACGCCAGGATGCCCACTCCGCCGTACTCCTCCGCCGTCGCCGCCCGCAACTCCGGCACCCGGCCGGCCAGCCACGAGTCCGCCCCGTCCAGGTCGGCCTCGCCCAGCACCCCTTCGACCATCCGTACGCCGGTCACCTCGGGCCGCGCCGCCGACTCCTCGTACACGTCCAGCGAGCGCAGCGCCCACGCGCGCGCCAGCGCCAGTGGCTCGATGTGGTACGGCCACCACAACGCCCCGGCAACCGCCGAGGTGGTCTCCTCGGCAGGTTCCCTCGTCCACAGCCGTACCCGCTCGCCCCGCTCGGCCAGGACCACGGCCGTCGTCAGCCCGACGACCCCGCCGCCGACCACGAGGATCTCGTCACTCCGTTCGCCCGCCATGCCGGGACGGTAGCGGAATATGTCATGCCGCGCTCACATCACCCGATGTGTGGGAATACTCACCGCATGTGTGCCGAGTACGCGACCTTCGGCCTGGCCCCGGCGATGCGGGCCGGTGGAGTCCTCGCAGGCGGCGACTACCAGGTCCACCGGGACTTCGTGGACTTCGTCGTCGACGGGCGTCCGCTGCTGTTCCAGCTCTCCGACCTGGACGCCGTCTCACCGCTGGCCTCCGACGTCCCGCCCGCCATCTTCACCGCGCAGGTCCGCAGCCTGTTACTGGAGTCGGACGCCCCGCTGCCCGGTGGCCGGTACGTCATCTACGGCTGCCCCGAGTGCGAGGACCTGGCCTGCGGCGCCGTGACCGCGGCCATCGAACGCGACGGCGACGACTTCGTCTGGCGCGACTTCGCCTGGCAGACCGACGACAACGCCGACCTGGAGCTCAACGGCTACCACGGCATCGGCCCGTTCCGCTTCCGCGGCGCGGAGTACCGTGCGGCACTGGGCTCCCTGCTCGACGGCACGGCCACGGGCGAACGGCGCCGCGTCCTGCTCATCGGCGCCCGCGTCGCCGTCCTGGCCAAGCTCGCGGCCGCCCTGCGCACCATCGGCATCGGCGCCGACATCACCCAGGACGCCCAGGACGTCCCCGCCGACGAGCTGCGCGGCTACGGTGCCGTCGCCTTCGGCCGTGCCGTCGGCGAGGAGGAACGTGCCGCTGTCCGCCGCACGTTCGCCCGTGCCGGAGTGGACGTGGCCTACGTCGACGGTCTCGCCCCCATCGTGCCCCTCCTGGTCGCCCAGATCGAACACGCCCTGGACCGCAGCCCGCTCGCGCAGCGCCGCCTCACCGGCCTGTCCGCCGACGGTGACGCGGCGCAGGTCGAGGTCACCTCTCCCTGCCGGGTCCGGCTCACCGCGTACCGCCTCGACCGCCTGTACCGCTCCCACACCCACGAGGTCTTCGACGGCGTCCTGGAGGCGGGCCGCCATCGCCTCACCCTGGACGCGAAGGCGGTGAAGGGGCAGGCGTTCGTCGTGGCACGGACATCGGGGAGCGTGCTGGCGGCGCCCGTGGCGCGCTGAGCACCGGGACGCGGGTCAGGGCCCGGCCACTAGGATCTGCGGTCTGATGACTGCCACCCTCGTCGCGAAGAATCTCACCGCCGGCCACGGCGACCGCTCGCTCTTCTCCGGACTGGACCTCGTCGTCGCCCCCGGTGACGTCATCGGGCTGGTCGGAGCCAACGGCGCGGGCAAGTCCACGCTGCTCCGGATGCTCGCCGGGCTGACCGCGCCCGAGCAGGGCGAGCGGCGGCTGTCCCCGCCGACCGCGACCGTCGGACACCTGCCGCAGGAGCCGGAGCGCCGCCCGGGCGAGACCGTACGGGAGTTCCTGGCCCGGCGCACCGGCGTCGCCGACGCCCAGCGGGCGATGGACGAGGCCACCCAGGCCCTGGTCGACGGCGCCCCCGGCGCCGATGACGCGTACGCGACGAGCCTGGAGCGCTGGCTGGGGCTGGGCGGCGCCGACCTCGACGAGCGCGCCGAGGAGGTCGCCGGCACACTCGGCCTGGCCGTGGACCTGGACCAGCCGATGACGTCCCTGTCCGGAGGCCAGGCGGCACGCGCCGGCCTGGCCTCCCTGCTCCTGTCCCGCTACGACGTCTTCCTGCTCGACGAGCCCACCAACGACCTCGACCTGGACGGGCTGGAGCGGCTGGAACGCTTCGTGAGCGGCCTGCGCGCCGGAACGGTGGTCGTCAGCCACGACCGCGAGTTCCTCGCCCGCACCGTCACCAAGGTGCTCGAACTCGACCTCACGCAGCAGCGGATCAACCTCTACGGCGGCGGCTACGAGGCCTACCTGGAGGAACGCGAGGTGGCCCGCCGGCACGCCCGCGACGAGTACGAGGAGTACGCCGACAAGAGGGCGACTCTCCAGGAGCGCGCCCAGATGCAGCGTTCCTGGATGGACAAGGGCGTGAAGAACGCGCGCCGCAAGGCCGGCAACGACAACGACAAGATCGGCCGCAAGTTCCGCAGCGAGGCCAGCGAGAAGCAGGCCGCCAAGGCCCGGCAGACCCAGCGCATGATCGAACGGCTGGAGGTCGTCGAGGAGCCGCGCAAGGAGTGGGAGCTGCGCATGGAGATCGCGGCGGCCCCGCGCTCGGGCGCCGTCGTCGCCACGCTCCGGGACGCCGAGGTGCGGCGCGGCGACTTCGTGCTCGGCCCGGTCACCCTGCAGATCGACTGGGCGGACCGGGTGGCGGTGACGGGCGCGAACGGCGCGGGCAAGTCCACCCTGCTGGGCGCCCTGCTGGGCCGTGTCCCGCTCGACGCCGGCCACGCCGCCCTGGGCTCGGGCGTCCTGCTCGGCGAGGTCGACCAGGCCCGCCACCTCTTCCACGGCCCGGAGAGCCTGCTCGACGCCTTCCACGCGGCCGTCCCCGACGCGGAACCGGCCGAAGTCCGCACCCTCCTGGCCAAGTTCGGCCTCAAGTCGGACCACGTCCTGCGCCCGGCGGCGAGCCTCTCCCCGGGCGAACGCACCCGCGCCGCCCTCGCGCTGCTCCAGGGCCGGGGCGTCAACCTCCTCGTCCTCGACGAGCCGACCAACCACCTCGACCTGCCCGCCATCGAGCAACTGGAGTCGGCCCTCGACGCCTACGAGGGCACCCTCCTGCTGGTCACCCACGACCGGCGGATGCTGGACGCGGTACGCGTCACGCGCCGCCTGGAGGTGGCGGACGGCAAGGTCACCGAACGCTAGGCCCCGGCGGCCGTGGGCCGCAGGGGCCTAACGGGGCGTCAGCCGCCGTGCCAGGCCGGGGTACTCGACCACGAGGCCGTCCGCGTCGAACTCCAGGTCGCTGCGGAAGGTGCCCGAGGCGAAGCGGACCCGGCCCCCGCCGCCGGTCCGCGCGAGGTGGGTGTAGGTCTGCCGCGACCGCCGTACCGTCAGCCCCGGCACCGACACCCAGGCCATCAGGAACTCCTGCTCGCCGGGGGCCCGGTGCAGCCCGTGGCGCAGCACCGGCATGGTGTTGGTGAGCGGGCACAGCCCCAGATCGCAGTCGAGGGCGCCGTCCATGCCCGGCAGCCGCTCCCCGTCGGCCGTCCACCCGCCCCGGCCGTCGTGCCGCAGATCGAGCGTGCGGGTACGGGCCGCCGTCTCTGCCGTCACCAGCAGCCGGCGCGTCACCAGGCCCTCGGCCGTGTCCAGCTCGTACGAGATCCAGTACGGCTCGGGGGTGGTCCCCACCGCCCGGCCACGCGCCCGCAGCGTGCCGCCGTCGAAGTCCACCCAGGCGGTCTCGTAGCCCCGGCTCGCCGTGACGTCCCAGGTGAGTACCCGCGAAGTGGTCATACCGCCACCCTACGAGCAGAACCGGGCCCGGGCCCCGCTGCGGTGCGGGGGCCCGGGCCCGGGCCCGGATGCCTCAGGGGGTGGCGTGCGTACGGGTCAGCGCCTGCCGTTCTTCGGGTCGAGCAGGCCCGCGCGGCGCAGGGCGTCGGCCATCGCGCTGTTGGCCGGCGGGGGCGCCTGACGGGAGCCGCCACCGCCGCCCCGGCCGCCCTGGCGCTGCTGCGGCGGACGCCCGCCGCGCTGACGGCGTTCACCGGGACCGGAGCCCTGCCCCTGCCCGGCCGCCTCGTCGTCCAGCCGCAGCGTCAGCGAGATCCGCTTGCGCGGAGTGTCCACGTCGAGGACCTTCACCTTGACGATGTCCCCGGGCTTGACGACGTCCCGCGGGTCCTTGACGAAGGTCTTCGACATCGCGGAGACGTGCACCAGGCCGTCCTGGTGGACACCGACGTCGACGAACGCCCCGAAGGCCGCCACGTTCGTCACGACGCCCTCCAGGATCATCCCCGCCGACAGGTCGGAGATCTTCTCGACGCCCTCCTTGAACGCGGCCGTCTTGAAGGCCGGCCGCGGGTCACGGCCCGGCTTCTCCAGCTCCTTCAGAATGTCCGTGACGGTCGGCAGACCGAACGTCTCGTCGACGAACTGCTGCGGCTTCAGCGACCGCAGCACCGCCGTGTTGCCGATGAGCGCGGCGACCTCCTGCCCGGTGGTCTGCACCATCCGCCGCACGACCGGGTACGCCTCCGGGTGCACGCTGGAGGCGTCCAGCGGGTCGTCGCCGCCGCGGATCCGCAGGAAGCCCGCGCACTGCTCGTACGCCTTCGGGCCCAGCCGCGGGACCTTTTTCAGCTCGGAGCGGGACGTGAAGGGGCCGTTGGCGTCCCGGTGCGCCACGATGTTCTCGGCGAGCCCGGAGGTGATGCCGGAGACCCGTGCCAGCAGCGGCGCGGAGGCCGTGTTGACGTCCACGCCCACGCCGTTCACACAGTCCTCGACCACCGCGTCCAGCGAACGCGACAGCTTCACCTCGGACAGGTCGTGCTGGTACTGGCCGACACCGATCGACTTCGGGTCGATCTTCACCAGCTCGGCCAGCGGGTCCTGGAGCCGGCGCGCGATCGACACCGCGCCGCGCAGCGACACGTCCAGGCTCGGCAGCTCCTGCGAGGCGAAGGCGGAGGCCGAGTAGACCGAGGCGCCCGCCTCGGACACCATCACCTTCGTGAGCTTCAACTCCGGGTGCTTGGCGATGAGTTCCCCGGCGAGCTTGTCGGTCTCCCGGGACGCCGTGCCGTTGCCGATCGCGATCAGCTCGACCTCGTGCTCCTTCGCCAGCCGGGCGAGCTTGGCGATCGCCTCGTCCCACTTGTTGGCCGGGACGTGCGGGTAGACGACATCCGTGGCGACGACCTTGCCGGTGGCGTCGACGACGGCGACCTTCACACCCGTACGGAACCCGGGGTCCAGGCCGAGCGTCGCTCGGGTGCCGGCCGGGGCGGCGAGCAGCAGATCGCGCAGATTGGCCGCGAACACCTTCACGGCCTCGTCCTCGGCGGCGGTGCGCAGCCGCATCCGGATGTCGATGCCCAGGTGCACCAGGACGCGCGTGCGCCAGGCCCAGCGGACCGTGTCCACCAGCCACTTGTCGGCGGGCCGGCCCCGGTCGGCGATCCCGAACCGGTGGGCGATCATCCCCTCGTACGACGACGGCCCGTCCGTCGGCTCCTCGGGCTCCAGGACGAGGTCGAGGACCTCCTCCTTCTCGCCGCGCAGCATCGCCAGGATCCGATGCGAGGGCAGTTCGGTGAACGGCTCGGCGAAGTCGAAGTAGTCGGCGAACTTGGCGCCCGCCTCCTCCTTGCCCTCCCGGACCTTCGCGGCCAGCCGCCCGCGCACCCACATGCGCTCGCGCAGTTCGCCGATCAGGTCGGCGTCCTCCGAGAACCGCTCGGTCAGGATCGCCCGGGCACCGTCGAGGGCGGCCTGCGGGTCGGCCACGCCCTTGTCGGCGTCGACGAACGCGGCGGCCGCGGCGAGGGGCTCGATGGTCGGGTCGCCGAGCAGCCCCTCGGCCAGCGGCTCCAGTCCCGCCTCACGCGCGATCTGTGCCTTGGTGCGCCGCTTGGGCTTATAGGGCAGATAGATGTCCTCCAGGCGCGCCTTGGTCTGCGCGCCCCGGATCTGCGCCTCCAGCTCCTCGGTGAGCTTGCCCTGCTCGCGCACCGACTCCAGGATCGCCGTCCGCCGCTCCTCCAGCTCCCGCAGATAGCGCAACCGCTCCTCGATCACGCGCAGCTGCGCGTCGTCGAGCATCCCGGTCACTTCCTTGCGGTAGCGGGCGACGAAGGGCACCGTCGAACCGCCGTCGAGCAGCTCCACGGCGGCCTTGACCTGCCGCTCCGTTACGCCGAGCTCCTCGGCGATCCTGCCTTCGATGGACCCTGCCTCGAGGGACGCGGGTGTCGTCACGATCCGGTACCGCCTTCTCCACATCGGGTTGCGCGGCAATTGTGGCAGGTGACACCGACAACCGTGGATCAGGGCGGCGACCGGCGGCGCGTGGCGGGCGGAACGTCAGACCCTGCGGCTCCGCGCGGTGGACGACGCCCCGCCGAAGAGCCGGGCCAGGGCCCGGAACGGCAGCGTCACGACGGTGGCGATGGCGCCACCGATCTGGCGCAGCACATCTGCGATGGCTCGGAACACGGATATCCCCTTTCCTCTCCCGGCCGCTCAGACCGGGAGCTCCCGAGTACCGCAAGGACAGCCTGCCATGCGCACGACCGATCATCCCGCCGTGAGCCGCCCGCCCGGGCCGGCCTCGTCCCTTCCTCACCGGCCCTGAGTCCAGGTCGATCCGCCGGGAACACACCGCCGCCGACGCCGTACGGTGTGCCGGCGTCGTACGGCCGGACGTCGTGTCGAGTTCCTCCGTCGCCCGGGCCCTCAGCGCTTGCCGAGGAGGTCCGCCGGGAACGCGCCCGCCGCCAGTGCCGTGCGGGCGAACGTCGTGCCGAGGTCCGTCAGCCGTGCGACGCCGTCCGGGCCCAGGTGTTCGTAGGGGGCCCGGTCCAGCCGGTCGGTCTCGTGTTCGATCTCCTCGCGTAGTGCGACGCCCCGCTCGGTCAGCTCGCCCGTGCCGTCCAGCAGCCCGCGCTCCCTCAGCCGCTCCACCGCCGCGTCCCACTCCTCACGGCTCCAGCCGCGCGTGCCGAACACCCACTTGGGGGTCATCCCCTTGCCGGTCGCGGTGTGGGTCACCAGCGCCTCGAGGCCGTCGAGCCCCGCGGACACCAGCACGGCGAGGTGCCCGTCGCCGCGGTGCTCGCGCAGCAGCGTCGCCGCGTGCCAGAAGGCCATGTGCGGCTCGTCGGGGACGGGGAGGTCGGCATGGGCGGCGTAGAGCGGCCGGGCGCCGCGTGAACACGCCTCGGTGGCGCGCAGCGCGAGCCGTGCGGCCTTGGCCATCTCCGCCGAGGCCACCACCTGGTCGCCCAGCAACCGGCGCAGCGTCGCGTCGACGGCACGCGCGCGTGCGGCGAGGACCTGCTCGGGCGAGGCCACGGCCCACACCGCCGGCACATGCCGGGCCACGAGCTCGTACTTGTAGTTGTAGAACGCCGCGGCGACCGTCCCCGGCCCCGCCGGCCCGAGCGCCGCCGACCGCACGGCGAAGTTGACGGCGCGCGGGTCCGTGACCCCGACGGCACCCAGTTCCCGGCCCAGGTCGGGCGAGAAGTAGTGCGCCGAGTGCAGTGAGTTGAGGGCGTTGTGGCAGCGCCGTCCGGCGCGCTGCTCAAGAGCGGCAGTTGTCATGCCCGGCACATTACCAACCGCTTGGTATGTCCTCCAGGGGGGCGTCACGCATGGCAGAAAAGGTGGGGAACTCGTCATTGCGGCCAGCCTTCGTACCAGCGAACAATCGTGGGCATGGCGCAGCGAACCGTTCTCGTCGTCCTCTTCGACGGCGTGCAGAGCCTCGATGTCAGCGGGCCGGTGGAGGTGTTCGCCGGAGCGGAGAAGCACACCCCGGGGACGTACCGGATCCACACCGCCTCCCTGGACGGCGCTCCCGTCCGGACGACCAGCGGGCTGACCCTCGTCCCCGACCGGCCCCTCGCCGAGGCACCCCACCCGCACACCCTCCTCGTCCCGGGCGGACAGGGCACCCGCCGGCCCGACCCACGCCTGGTCGACTGGGTGCGCGAGCGCGGTCCGCGCGCCGTACGCCTGGTCTCCGTGTGCACCGGCGCGATCGTGCTGGCGCGGGCCGGTCTGCTGGACGGCCGCCGGGCCACCACCCACTGGGCCTACTGCGACACACTCGCCCGCAACCATCCGGCCGTCGAGGTCGACCCCGATCCCGTCTACGTACGCGACGGACCCGTCGCCACCTCGGCCGGTGTGACCGCCGGCATCGACCTCGCCCTCGCCCTGGTCGAGGAGGACCTGGGCCGCGACGTCGCCCTGACCATCGCCCGCCACCTGGTGGTCTTCCTGCGCCGCCCCGGGAACCAGGCCCAGTTCAGTGCCCAGCTCGCCGCCCAGACCGCGCGCCGTGAGCCGCTGCGGGAGGTCCAGCGGTGGATCACCGAACACCCCGACGGCGACCTGACCGTGCAGTCCCTCGCCGCCCGCGCCCGCCTCTCGCCGCGCCATTTCGCCCGCGCCTTCCGCGCCGAGACGGGCATGACGCCGGGCCGCTACGTCGACCGGGTCCGCCTCGAACACGCCCGCCGTCTGCTGGAGGACACCGCCGACGGCATCGAGGAGATCTCCCGCGCCAGCGGCTACGGCACCCCGGAGGCGATGCGCCGCGCCTTCGTCACCGCGCTCGGGACGGCCCCGGCCGAGTACCGCCGCAGGTTCCGTCCCGCGACCACCCACTGAAGGGAACCCCATGCAGATCGCGATCGTCCTCTACGACCGCTTCACCGCCCTGGACGCCGTCGGCCCGTACGAGACGCTCGGGCGCCTGCCGGACGCAGAGACCGTCTTCGTCGCCGAACGGACCGGCCCCTTCCGCACTGACACCGGGACCCTCGCGCTCACCGCCGACCGGACCCTGGCCGAGGTCCCGGACCCGGCCATCGTGATCGTCCCCGGCGGCCCCGGACAGAGCACGCAGATGGACAACGCCCCGCTGCTGGACTGGCTGCGCACCGCCGACGCCACCAGCACCTGGACGACGTCCGTGTGCACCGGCTCCCTGCTGCTCGCCGCCGCCGGCCTGCTCACGGGCCGCCGCGCGACCTCCCACTGGCTGGCCCTGGACCAGCTCGAGCGCTTCGGTGCGCAGCCGACGGGGGAGCGGGTCGTCTTCGACGGCAAGTACGTCACCGCCGCCGGCGTCTCCTCCGGCATCGACATGGGCCTGACTCTGCTCGGCCGCATCGCCGGAGACGACTACGCCCGGACGGTGCAGCTCGCCACGGAGTACGACCCGCAGCCGCCTTACGACGCCGGCTCGCCCGGGAAGGCGCCCACCCACATCGTCGACCGGCTCCGGGCCCGCAGCCGCTTCATCCTGACGTAGACACGCTCCAGGTGAAGCGCGGCGGCCTGCGCTCCAGGAACGCGGCGACGCCCTCCGCGGTGTCGCCGCTGCCGCGCGCCTGCCCGGCCCAGTGTCCGTCCCGGTCCGTGCGGCCGTTCGCGAACTCCTTCGCCGCGGCCTGCGTCAGCTGCGACCGGGACACCAGGATCGCCGCGAACTCCGCGACGCGCTTGCCCAGTTCGCCCGCCCGCAGCACCTCGTCGACGAGGCCGGTGCGCAGCGCCCGCTCCGTGTCGATCAACTCCCCCGAGAACAGCAGGTACTTGGCGGTCGCCGGTCCCACCAGCGAGACCAGCCGACGGGTGGCGGACGCCGGATACACGATCCCCAGCTTGGCCGGCGTCACCCCGAACAGTGCCCCCTCCTCGGCGAACCGCAGGTCGCACGCCGCCGCCAGCTGCGCCCCGCCGCCCACGCAGTGCCCGCGGACCGCCGCAAGCGTCGGCTTCGGGAACGCCGCCAGGGCCTCCTCGGCGCGCACGGCGAGGTCCTGCGCCTCCTCCGGCGAGCCCCGCAGTGTCGATATGTCGGCACCGGCACAGAAGGTCCCGCCCTCGCCGGTGAGCACCAGCGCCCGTACCGCCGGATCGTCCGCCAGCCCCTCCAGCAGCGGCGGCAGGGCCCGCCACATCGCCGCCGTCATGGCGTTGCGCTTGGCGGGATGGCTGATGACGACGGTGGCCACCGAGCCGGTGACGCCGTGCAGCAACTGCGGCTCCATGCGGCGGATGCTATCCGCCCAGGCCACCCGGCCGGTCAGGGGGAGCCGGGAGCGGCGTTACATCACGCGGCACGCGGGGACTCGTGGGGAAGCGACGAGGAGGTGGCCATGGCCCGTTCCGCCAAGGTCCGGGGCGAGGCGGCGCAGCTGCGCCGCGACTTCAGCTGGGTCGCCGCACTCGGCGTCGTCCTGGTCCTCGCGGGGCTCGTCGGTCTCGTCTACACCGGCGTCGCCACCCTGACCTCCATGCTCCTGTTCGGCTGGCTGCTGCTGATCGGCGGCGGGGTCGGGCTCCTGCACGCCGTCCAGGCGCGCGGCAGCAACTTCTTCTGGCTCGGAGTGGTGGTCGCGGCCCTCAACATCGCCGCCGGTGTCGTGGTCATCCTCAGGCCGCAGGCGGCGGCCGAGGCGTTGACCATGTTCGCCGCGCTGCTCTTCCTGACCGGCGGGGTCTTCCGTCTGGTCGGCAGCCTGGTGGTGCGCGGACCGCAGTTCGGCTGGACGCTCGTCCAGGGTGCCTTCGGGCTGCTCCTCGGCATCCTCGTCCTGGTCTCCTGGCCGAGCGACAGCCAGTACGTCATCGGCACGTTCTTCTCGCTCGCCCTGCTCTTCGACGGCCTCGGCCTGATCGCGACCGGCTTCGGCGGACGCAAGATCGTAGGGATGGTCTCCGACCGGCTGGCCCACTAGCGGGCACCCGTACAACCCGAAGAGTTCGCCGACACGGCACAACAGGGGCAGGATCAGTCCCACACCTGACCGTGTCATACGCCAACAGTCAGAAGCGCTCGATAGTCGCTGACTTCTGTTCAGGTCCGGGGTAGGGGGCGGTTCGTTACCAACACTCGACGTGTGGTGACAATCGAGCGCGAGGGTGGCGACCGGACGATGGACAATCACGGGCGCGGGCCCGGCCCACGCCCCGAGGGCCGAGAAGGACCCTACGAGCCCGGGCCTGCGGGCCCGCTGCCGTACGAGGGGGTGTGGCGGTTCACCGCACCCGCCGTCGACGCCTCCGTCCCACAGGCCCGGCACGCCGTGAGGGACCTGCTGCTGCGCCAGGGCGTGCCGGTCTCGGAGGACCTGGTGCACGGCCTGCTGTTGATCGTCTCCGAACTGGTCACGAACGCCGTCAAACACGCGGCCGTGCTCTCGCCGATGCTCGCCGTCGAGGTCGCCGTCGGCGCCGAGTGGATCCGGGTGTCCGTGGAGGACGATCACCCCTACCGTCCCACCGCGCTGGAGGCCGCCCACAGCGAGACCGGCGGGCGGGGCCTGCTCCTGGTGCGTGAGATCACGCTGGAGGCGGGCGGGGCGTGCGACGTCCAGCACACGGCGAGCGGCGGCAAGGTGATCTGGGCCGCCCTGCCGCTCAAGCCCGTACAGCTGCTCTAGCCGTCACGCCGACGCGCCGTCCCGCTGGCACGCCGTTCCGTCACGTCGTCACGCCGCCATGCCGTCGTGTCGTCGCGTCCTCACCAGTCGGCGGACGGTCCTGTCAGCTCCCTGATCGCCGGGCGGGCCGCGTCCAGGACGGTCATGAACCAGGACGAGAAGGTGTCCTTCGCGTGCCGCTCCGCGAGTTCGCCGGGCGTCACGAACGCCGTCGACGCCACCTCCTCCGGATCCGGCCGCGGAGTTGACTGCACGAGACCGACGAAGAGGTGGTTGTACTCCTGCTCCACCAGGCCCGAGGCCGGGTCGGGGTGGTTGTAGCGGACCGTGCCCGCCTCGGCCAGCAGCGAGGGGGAGACCCCCAGCTCCTCGTACGTCCGCCGCGCCGCCGCCGCGAACGGCGCCTCGCCCGGGTAGGGGTGGCCGCAGCAGGTGTTGGACCACACGCCGGGGGAGTGGTACTTGCCCAGCGCCCGCTGCTGGAGCAGCAGCCGCCCGCGCTCGTCGAAGAGGAACACGGAGAAGGCGCGATGCAGTTGTCCCGGTGGCTGGTGGGCCGCGAGCTTCTCCGCGGTGCCGATCGTCACGCCGTTCTCGTCGACCAGTTCCAGCAGAATCGCGTCAGCGGTGCCGTTCGACGGACTGTGCGTCGCGGTGGCAGGTGTGATCGGCATACCCATCCTTCACATCGGTCTTCGCGCCCCCAGTGTGCCGCACGGGAACGGCACACCCGGCATTCGCGAGCGCCCGCATGTCCCGCGCGGCAGCGCGGTCCGCGGCCGACCCCCGGATACCGGATGGAGGGCCCGGTAGATGATCGTGCCCGGTGTCGCGGGCGGGGAATCGTCGGGTCGGGGGCGCGTGGGTCAGGCGCGGAACGAGTGGCGGATCGGCACCTACGTGTCCCGGTGGTGGCCCGGACCGTGGACTCCGGGGCGCCCGGCGGAGGCTCGCGTTCCCCGCGCGTCGACGCGCGAGCGCGCCCCTCGGTGCCTCCCGTGCGCCGGAACGCGGTGGCCGTGCCGCGCTTCGGTCGCGCCCTGGGACGCCCCTTGCGCCGCCTCTCAGTGGCAGAGCCGTGCCTCGTGGGCGGCGTGTCCGCCCGGCTCCAGCTGGAAGGTGCAGTGCTCCACGTCGAAGTGGTCGCCCAGGCAGCCCTGGAGCTCGTGCAGCATCTTCTCGTGGCCCATCGCGTTCAGGACGTCGGAGCTGACCACCACGTGCGCGGAGAGCACCGGCATGCCGGAGGTGATCGTCCAGGCGTGCAGGTCGTGGACGTCCTCCACCCCGTCCAGCGCCAGGATGTGCGCCCGTACCTCCGCCATGTCGACGTCCTTCGGGGCCGCCTCCAGCAGCACGTCGAGGGTCTCGCGCAGCAGCTTCCACGTCCGGGGCGCGATCATCAGCGCGATGACCAGCGAGGCGATCGGGTCGGCCGCCTGCCAGCCGGTGGTCAGGATCACCACCGCCGAGACGATCACCGCGAACGAGCCGAGCGCGTCCGCCGCCACCTCCAGGAACGCGCCGCGCACGTTCAGGCTCTCCTTCTGGCCGCGCATCAGCAGCGTCAGCGACACCATGTTCGCGACCAGGCCGACCGCGCCGAAGACGACGGTCAGACCGCCCTGCGTGCCGGCCGGGGTGACGAACCGCTGGACCGCCTCGTACAGGACGTATCCGCCGACCCCCAGCAGCAGCAGACAGTTGGCCAGGGCGGCGAGTATCTCCGCGCGGGCGTACCCGAAGGTGCGCCGCTCGCTCGGCGGGCGGTTCGCGAAGTGGATCGCCAGCAGCGCCATGCCCAGACCCAGGGCGTCGGTCGCCATGTGGGCCGCGTCCGCGACCAGCGCCAGCGAGTCGGCGAGCACACCGCCGACGACTTCCACGACCATGACGGCGAGCGTGATCGCCAGCGCCACGCGCAGCCGGCCGCGGTACGCCGAGGTCGCCGTACCGCCGCCCGCGCCGCCGTGCGCGTGCCCGTGATCGTGCCCAGCCCCCATGAAAAGCCGCCCTCCCGTGTTGGTCCGGATCATGTACGTGGCACACACAGTGAACTACGGGAGGGGGGTATGAGCAACGCGGCACTGAACACCGTTGTCATGTCGCTTGACCTGCGGAAACGATGTCCAGGTCAGGACGCTGCCGGCACCGGGCACTCCGGAGCCGGCAGCCATCACGCTCAGCGGCCGCGGTGCAGCAGCCACCCCTGCCACGCGGACTCGACCATCTCCCGCACCCCGCGCCGCGCCGTCCAGCCGAGCTCCTCGGCGGCCCGGGCGGCGGAGGCCACCGCGCGCGGGGCGTCGCCCGGACGGCGGGCCTCGACGAGCGGGGGCCGCCGGTCGCCGGTGACCTCGCCGATGACCGTGATCAGTTCGCGCACCGAGACGCCCTCACCGCGCCCGATGTTGACCGTCAGATCTCCCGTGACGTCCTCGCGGGCCAGCCGCCGGGCCGCCGCCAGGTGTGCCTCGGCCAGGTCGGCGACATGGATGTAGTCCCGTACGCACGTGCCGTCCGGCGTCGGATAGTCGTCGCCGAAGATCCGCGGGGCCTCGTCGCGGGTCAGCCGGTCGAAGACCATGGGGACGACGTTGAAGACACCCGTGTCGGCCAGCTCCGGCGCGGCGGCGCCGGCCACGTTGAAGTAGCGCAGGCACGCCGTGGCGATGCCGTGCGCCCGGCCCGCCGCCCGCACCAGCCACTCCCCGGCGAGCTTGGTCTCGCCGTACGGGTTCACCGGCGCGCAGGGCGTGTCCTCCGTGATGAGGTCCACGCCGGGGTCGCCGTAGACCGCCGCCGACGAGGAGAACAGGAAGCGCCTGATACCGGCCTCGGCGACCGCGTCCAGCAGCGTGGCCAGGCCGCCGACGTTCTCCCGGTAGTACCGCGTCGGCTGCGCGACGGACTCAGCCACCTGCTTCCGCGCGGCCAGGTGCACCACACCCGCGACCCGGTGCTCGGCGAACACCCGCTTGAGCAGCTCCGCGTCGTGCGACGAGCCCTCGACCAGCGGGACGTCCACCGGCAGTCGCGCGGGCACCCCGGCCGAGAGGTCGTCCAACGCGACGACACGCTCCCCGGCCCCGGTCATGGCCCGCGCCACATGTGCCCCGATGTAGCCGGCCCCGCCTGTGATCAGCCATGTCATGGTCGCCCACCCTATGCCGCCACCATGACTCCGTACGCAATGTCACCCATGTCCGGTCGCGCCCGGTCTGTCACGCGCGGTTTGTGGGCCGGCCCCCCGATCCCCGATGATGATCGCGGCACGGGCCCGGGCGAACCACGTCGATCGGGCCGTCGAACGGGCGGTGAACGCGGGTTTCCCGGCATCCGATAGCCTCTGCCGACATGCCGCCCGGGAGCCACCGGCACGGGTGCCCCCACCATGTACACGACCGTCGCCACCGCGTCGGGACGCAGGGAGTGAGTTCGGTTGTCGACCGCCATCCTCACCGGTCAGCCGGTCCCCGGTTCGTCGATCGAGGGCGATCTGCGGTCCCTCGGCTTCGAGGTCCGGGTAGCGTCCGACGCCGCCGAGGCCGAAGCCCTGCTCGCCGCGGTGCCGGCCGGGGAGCGGGTCGCCGTGGTCGACGCCCGCTTCGTGGGCCACCCGCACGCCCTGCGCCTCGGTCTGACCGACCCCCGCTTCCCGCTCGCCGGGATCCCCGGGGCCGTCACGGCCCAGCCGGCCGGCCGCCAGGCCCTGACCCGCGCGATGGCCCGGGAGAACTCCGCCGACGGCGGCACCACCACCCTGGTCGACAGCCTCGCCGACCGCATCGTCACGGCGCTCGACGCCGACGGCGCCGCCGTGCACCGCCCCGAGCTCGGCAGCCTCGTCGCCACCGTCCCCGCCGACCCGCAGGCCCGCAACGAGGCACGGCAGGCCGTCGCCGCCGTCGACGACGAGGCCGTGCGCCTGAAGTCGGCGGTGAAGGCCCGGGACGGCTTCTTCACCACGTTCCTCATCAGCCCGTACTCGCGCTACATCGCCCGTTGGTGCGCCCGCCGCGGCCTGACCCCCAACCAGGTCACCACCGCCTCCCTGCTCACCGCCCTCATAGCGGCGGCCTGCGCGGCCACCGGCACCCGCGTCGGGTTCGTCGCGGCCGGCGTCCTGCTGATCGCGTCCTTCGTGCTGGACTGCACCGACGGCCAGCTCGCCCGCTACTCCCTGCAGTACTCCACTCTCGGCGCCTGGCTGGACGCCACCTTCGACCGGGCCAAGGAGTACGCCTACTACGCCGGTCTCGCTCTCGGCGCGGCCCGCGGCGGCGACGACGTATGGGCCCTCGCCCTCGGCGCGATGGTCCTCCAGACCTGCCGGCACGTCGTGGACTTCTCCTTCAACGAGGCCAACCACGACGCCACCGCCAACACCAGCCCCACCGCCGCACTCTCCGACAAGCTCGACAGCGTCGGCTGGACGGTCTGGGTGCGCCGCATGATCGTCCTGCCCATCGGTGAACGCTGGGCGATGATCGCGGTCCTCACCGCCGTCACCACCCCGCGCATCACCTTCTACGCGCTGCTCGTCGGCTGCGCCTTCGCGGCGACGTACACCACGGCGGGCCGCGTGCTGCGGTCCCTGACCCGCAAGGCCCGGCGCACCGACCGGGCGGCGCGGGCGCTGGCGGACCTCGCGGACAGCGGGCCGGTGGCCGAGGCGCTCGCGCGGGCGCTGCGCAGGCTGCCCGCCAAGCCGCCGGTCGGCGCCCGCTTCCTCGTCGCCCTGCCCGGCGCGGCCCTGCTGGTCCTCGCGGCGGCACTCGAACCGTTCGGCAGCCCGCTCGCGATCGCGGCGGCCGCCCTGTACGCCCTCACCTCGGCGGCAGCCGTGGCCCTGCCCCTCAAGGGCGCCCTCGACTGGCTCGTCCCCCCGCTGTTCCGGGCCGCCGAATACGGCACCGTGCTGATCCTGGCGGCCAAGGCGGACGTGAACGGAGCCCTTCCCGCGGCCTACGGGCTGGTGGCCGCGGTCGCCTACCATCACTACGACACGGTGTACCGCATCCGCGGCGACGCCGGGGCGCCCCCGGCCTGGCTGGTGCGTGTCATCGGGGGGCACGAAGGGCGGACGCTGCTCGTCACCGTCCTCGCCGCGGTGCTCACCGCCTCGCAGTTCCCGGTCGCGCTCACGGCCCTCGCCGTGGCCGTGGCCCTGGTGGTGCTCGCCGAGAGCATCCGCTTCTGGGTGTCCGCCCACCGGGTCGGGGCACCTGCCGTACACGATGAAGGAGAACCCGCATGATCGGCCTCGTGCTGGCGGCCGGCGCCGGACGGCGTCTTCGCCCCTACACCGACAGCCTTCCCAAGGCGCTGGTGCCGGTGGGGCCCGCGGGCATAGAGGGCGAACCCACGGTTCTCGACCTGACCCTCGGCAACTTCGCCGAGATCGGCCTGACCGAGGTGGCGGTCATCGTCGGCTACCGCAAGGAGGCCGTGTACGAGCGCAAGGAGGCCCTGGAGCGGAAGTACGGCCTCAAGCTCACCCTCATCGACAACGACAAGGCCGAGGAGTGGAACAACGCCTACTCCCTGTGGTGCGGCCGTGACGCCCTCAAAGACGGCGTGATCCTCGCCAACGGCGACACCGTGCACCCGGTCTCGGTCGAGAAGACCCTGCTCGCCGCGCGCGGCGACGGCAAGAAGATCATCCTCGCCCTCGACACGGTCAAGTCCCTCGCCGACGAGGAGATGAAGGTCGTCGTCGACCCCGAGAAGGGCATGACGAGGATCACCAAGCTGATGGACCCCGCCGAGGCGACCGGCGAGTACATCGGCGTCACCCTCATCGAGGGCGACGCCGCCCCCGAGCTGGCCGACGCGCTGAAGACCGTGTGGGAGACCGACCCGCAGCAGTTCTACGAGCACGGCTACCAGGAGCTCGTCAACCGCGGCTTCCGCATCGACGTGGCGCCCATCGGCGACGTCAAGTGGGTGGAGATCGACAACCACGACGATCTCGCCCGCGGACGGGAGATCGCGTGCCAGTACTGACCCGGCTCATCCCCTCGCCGCTTGTCGTGGACATCCGCCCGGGTGCCCTCGACGACCTGGCGTGCGTCCTCGCCGACGAGCGCATCTCGCACTCCGGCCGCCTCGCCGTCGCCGTCAGCGGCGGCTCCGGCGCCAAGCTGCGCGAGCGCATCGCGCCCGGCATGCCCGGCGCCACCTGGTACGAGGTCGGCGGCGGCACCCTCGACGACGCGGTCCGGCTGGCGAGCGACATAAAGGCCGGCCACTACGACGCGGTCGTCGGCCTCGGCGGCGGCAAGATCATCGACTGTGCCAAGTTCGCCGCGGCACGGGTCGGCCTGCCCCTGGTCGCCGTGCCGACGAACCTCGCGCACGACGGCCTGTGCTCCCCGGTCGCCACCCTCGACAACGACGCGGGCCGCGGCTCGTACGGCGTGCCGAACCCGATCGCCGTCGTCATCGACCTGGACGTCATCCGCGAAGCCCCGGTCCGCTTCGTACGCGCCGGCATCGGCGACGCCGTCTCCAACATCTCCGCGATCGCGGACTGGGAACTGGCCAACCGCGTCAAGGGCGAGCGGATCGACGGCCTGGCCGCCGCGATGGCCCGGCAGGCCGGCGAGGCGGTGCTGCGGCACCCGGGCGGCATCGGGGACAACGACTTCCTCCAGGTGCTGGCCGAGGCGCTCGTCCTCAGCGGGATCGCCATGTCGGTGTCGGGCGACTCGCGGCCGTCCTCCGGGGCGTGCCACGAGATCAACCACGCCTTCGACCTGCTGTTCCCCAAGCGGGCCGCGGCCCACGGCGAGCAGTGCGGACTGGGCGCGGCCTTCGCGATGTGGCTGCGCGGGGCGCACGAGGAGTCGGCGTACATGGCCGAGGTGCTGCGCCGGCACGGCCTGCCGGTGCTGCCGGACGAGATCGGCTTCACGACCGAGGAGTTCGTCAAGGTCGTCGAGTTCGCCCCGGAGACCCGGCCCGGCCGCTACACCATCCTCGAACACCTCGACCTGACGACCGAAAAGATCAAGGACACCTACGCCGACTATGTCAAGGCCATCGGTAGCTGAACTCCGCCCCGTCGTTCACCCCGCAGGGGTGAAGGACCGGCGCAGCGGTGAGCACTGGGCGGGACGCCTCTACATGCGCGAGGTGTCCCTGCGGGTCGACCGCTACCTGGTCAACACCAGGGTCACCCCCAACCAGCTCACCTACCTGATGACCGTCTTCGGTGTGCTCGCGGCCCCGGCACTCCTCGTGCCGGGGATCCCGGGCGCCGTCCTCGGCGTGGTCATGGTCCAGCTGTACCTGCTGCTGGACTGCGTCGACGGCGAGATCGCCCGCTGGAAGCAGCAGTTCTCGCTCGGCGGCGTCTACCTGGACCGGGTCGGCGCCTACCTGACCGACGCCGCCGTCCTGGTCGGACTCGGCCTGCGCGCCGCCGACCTGTGGGGCACCGGACGCATCGACTGGCTCTGGGCCTTCCTCGGCACCCTCGCCGCGCTCGGCGCGATCCTGATCAAGGCCGAGACCGACCTCGTCGGCGTCGCCCGCCACCAGGCCGGGAAGCCCCCGGTGCAGGAGTCCGCCTCCGAGCCGCGCTCCTCCGGCATGGCGCTGGCCCGCAAGGCCGCCGCCGCGCTCAAGTTCCACCGGCTCGTCCTCGGCATCGAGGCGTCCCTGCTCATCCTGGTCCTCGCGATCCTGGACGCGAGCCGGGGCGACCTGTTCTTCACCCGGCTGGGCACCGCCGTACTCGCCGCGATCGCCCTGCTGCAGACCCTGCTGCACCTGGTGTCCATCCTCGCCTCCAGCAGGCTGCGGTGAGCGCCATGAAGGTCGGCGCGGTGATCATCACCATGGGCAACAGGCCGGAGGAGCTGCGCGCCCTGCTCGACTCGATCGCCAAGCAGGACGGCGACCCGGTCGAGGTCGTCGTGGTGGGCAACGGGTCGCCGGTCCCGGACGTCCCCGAAGGCGTCCGTACCATCGAGCTGCCCGAGAACCTCGGCATCCCCGGCGGCCGCAACGTCGGCATAGAGGCCTTCGGCCCCGGCGGCCGCGACGTGGACATCCTGCTCTTCCTGGACGACGACGGCCTGCTGGCGAGCCACGACACCGCCGAGCTGTGCCGCAAGGCGTTCGAGGCCGACCCGAAGCTCGGCATCATCAGCTTCCGCATCGCCGACCCGGACACCGGCCTCACCCAGCGCCGTCACGTGCCCCGGCTGCGGGCGTCCGACCCGATGCGCTCCTCCCGGGTCACCACCTTCCTCGGCGGCGCCAACGCCGTCCGCACCCAGGTCTTCGCCGACGTCGGCGGCCTGCCGGACGCATTCTTCTACGCCCACGAGGAAACCGACCTGGCGTGGCGGGCCCTCGACGCGGGCTGGATGATCGACTACCGGTCCGACATGGTGCTGTACCACCCGACGACCGCGCCCTCGCGGCACGCGGTCTACCACCGCATGGTCGCCCGCAACCGCGTCTGGCTGGCCCGCCGCAACCTCCCGGCGCCGCTCGTCCCGGTCTACCTCGGTGCCTGGCTGCTGCTCACCCTCGTCCGCCGTCCCTCGCGCCCGGCGCTGAGGGCATGGTTCGGCGGATTCCGGGAAGGCTGGACCACTCCGTGCGGCCCCCGCCGTCCCATGAAGTGGCGTACGGTGTGGCGGCTGACCCGACTGGGCCGGCCTCCCGTCATCTGACAAGCTCGTGTCCGGGAGCAACCGGACCGGTCCCCGGCCCGGCGGCCTCACGCCGGACCCGCACTGGCTGCGCATCTCGAAGACGAAAGTTTCCAACTGGTGAGTGAGACAACGCACGACGGCACGGTCGCGGTGAGCGCGCCCGCGTCGCCCGACGAGGGCCTCACGGCGGCACAGCTCGCCGCCAAGTACGGGCTGTCTGTGAGCGGTGCCCGGCCGTCCCTGTCCGAGTACGTCCGGCAGCTGTGGGGACGGCGCCACTTCATCCTCGCCTTCTCCCAGGCGAAGCTGACCGCCCAGTACAGCCAGGCGAAGCTCGGCCAGCTGTGGCAGGTGGCGACACCGCTGCTCAACGCGCTGGTGTACTACTTGATCTTCGGGCTGATCCTGGACGCCGGCCGGGGAATGCCGAAGGACGTGTACATCCCGTTCCTGGTCACGGGCGTCTTCGTCTTCACCTTCACCCAGAGCTCGGTGATGGCGGGCGTCCGCTCGATCTCGGGCAACCTGGGCCTGGTGCGCGCGCTGCACTTCCCGCGCGCCTCGCTGCCCATCTCCTTCGCGCTCCAGCAGCTCCAGCAGCTGATGTTCTCGATGATCGTGCTGTTCGTCGTGGCGGTCGCGTTCGGCAGCTACCCCGATCTGTCCTGGCTGCTGATCGTGCCGGTGCTGGTGCTGCAGTTCCTGTTCAACACCGGCCTCGCGCTGATCATGGCCCGGGCCGGCGCCAAGACCCCCGACCTCGCCCAGCTGATGCCGTTCGTGACGCGGACGTGGATGTACGCCTCGGGCGTCATGTTCTCCATCCCGGTGATGCTCGCCGAACACCCCGCCTGGATCGCCGACACCCTCCAGTGGAACCCCGCCGCGATCTACATGGATTTGATGCGGTTCGCCCTGATCGACGGGTACGGTTCTGAGAACCTCCCGCCGCACGTGTGGGCGGTCGCCGGCGGCTGGGCCGCGCTCGTCATGATCGGCGGCTTCGTGTACTTCTGGACAGCGGAGGAGAGGTACGGCCGTGGCTGACCAGCAGCGGGACCGGGTCCCCACCGTCATCGCGGACGACCTGCACATCGTCTACCGCGTCAACGGCGCGAAGACCGGCAAGGGCAGCGCGACGGCCGCCCTCAGCCGCATCCTCAAGCGAGGCTCCGACGACGCGGCGCGCGGTGTGCGCAAGGTGCACGCCGTGCGCGGCGTGTCCTTCGTCGCCTACCGCGGCGAGGCCATCGGGCTGATCGGCTCCAACGGCTCCGGCAAGTCCACCCTGCTGCGCGCCATCGCCGGCCTGCTGCCCGCCGAGAAGGGCAGGGTCTACACCGACGGCCAGCCCTCGCTGCTCGGCGTCAACGCGGCCCTGATGAACGACCTGACCGGCGAGCGCAACGTCATATTGGGCGGACTCGCCATGGGCATGAGCCGCGAGCAGATCAAGGAGCGCTACCAGGAGATCGTCGACTTCTCCGGCATCAACGAGAAGGGCGACTTCATCACGCTGCCGATGCGCACCTACTCCTCCGGCATGGCGGCGCGCCTGCGTTTCTCCATCGCGGCGGCCAAGGACCACGACGTCCTGATGATCGACGAGGCGCTGGCCACGGGTGACCGCAAGTTCCAGAAGCGCTCCGAGGACCGCATCCGGGAGCTGCGCAAGGAGGCCGGCACCGTGTTTCTGGTCAGCCACAACAACAAGTCGATCCGTGACACCTGCAACCGCGTCCTGTGGCTGGAGCGCGGTGAACTGCGTATGGACGGACCGACCGACGAGGTACTCAAGGAGTACGAGAAGTTCACGGGCAAGTAACCCGGTTCGCCCAGGGCCCCGCCGGAACTGTCCCGGCGGGGCTCGCGTCCGCAAAGAAAACGTCAACTCCGGTCATCCGTAGGAATCTTGGGACCGATCCGTGTGTTGTTGTGATGCGGGGGAAACCCAGGCGCGGCTCGCCGCTTGTACAACGTAAGCTGTACGGGTCCCGAAACGCGGCAAGTAGGGCCATAATGCGCGACACCCTCCCTGAGGGCTGCTGCACGGACGGCCGAGCGGCGTGTCCGAAATAGTCTGTATTGGGTCGGCAGTGTAGAACGGGAGATGTGACGGCAATGGCTACGGAAACTCCCCGGCTCCACGCAGCATGTGCCGTCCCCGCGCCGGGCAGTCCGCGGTGACGGGACCCGGCACGGCGCGCGTGGTCGGTCCGGAGCGCGGCACGCTCGACAAGGCCGCGGGTGAGAACTTCCCCGTGGCCCCCTTCTTCCTGCCGCGGGCCTGGCGCGACGATCTCATGGCCGTCTACGGCTTCGCCCGCCTCGTGGACGACATCGGCGACGGCGACCTGGCCCCCGGCGGCGCCGACGCCCGTCTGCTCGGCGTCGGCCCACGGGACGCCGAGGACCGCCTGGTGCTGCTGGACGCCTTCGAGGCCGACCTGCGCCGGGTCTTCGACCCGGTGGGCGCCGGACCACGCCATCCGCTGCTGCGCCGCCTCCAGCGCACCGTCCGCGCCCGCTCGCTGACCCCCGAGCCCTTCCTCGCCCTGATCGCCGCCAACCGCCAGGACCAGCTCGTCAGGCGGTACGAGAGCTACGACGACCTGCTCGCCTACTGCGAGCTGTCCGCCAACCCCGTCGGCCGTCTCGTCCTCGCCGTCACGGGCAGCTCCACGCCGGAGCGGGTCCGCCGCTCGGACGCCGTCTGCACGGCCCTCCAGATCGTCGAGCACCTCCAGGACGTGGCCGAGGACCTGGGCCGCGACCGCGTCTATCTGCCCGCCGCGGACATGAGACGCTTCCACGTCCAGGAGGCGGATCTCGCCGCGAGGACCGCCGGCGCGCCGGTTCGTGCGCTGATCGCGTACGAGGCGCGCCGGGCCCGCGATCTCCTCAGTGCAGGCGCTCCCCTCGTGGGGAGCGTCCACGGCAGGCTCAAGCTGCTGCTCGCGGGGTTCGTGGCGGGGGGAAGGGCGGCCGTCCGCGCGATCGCCGCCGCCGACTACGACGTACTTCCCGGCCCGCCCAAGCCCGGCAGGATCCAGTTGCTGCGTGAGGTGGGCGTGACTCTGCGAGGAGAGGGGTGATCCGGACCGTGGAGTCGGAACCACACGCGTCCGCACCGGTACTCGCCGCCTACCGTTACTGCGAGGCCGTCACCGGACAGCAGGCCCGTAACTTCGCCTACGGCATCAGGCTGCTGCCGGCGTCCAAGCGCCGCGCGATGTCGGCGCTGTACGCGTTCGCGCGGCGGGTCGACGACATCGGCGACGGCACACTGGCCGACGACGTCAAGGTCGCCAGGCTCGAGGACACCCGCGCACTGCTCGGCAGGATCCGCGCGGGCGACGTCGAGGAGGACGACACCGACCCGGTCGGGGTCGCCCTCGCTCATGCCGTCCAGCACTTCCCGATCCCGCTGGGCGGGCTGGACGAGCTCATCGACGGCGTCCTGATGGACGTGCGCGGCGAGACCTACGAGACCTGGGACGACCTGAAGGTCTACTGCCGCTGTGTGGCCGGCGCCATCGGCCGGCTCTCGCTCGGCGTGTTCGGTACGGAACCGGAGGCGCGCGGCGCCGAGCGCGCGCCGGAGTACGCCGACACGCTCGGTCTCGCGCTGCAGCTCACCAACATCCTCAGGGACGTCCGCGAGGACGCCGTGGGCGGGCGTACCTACCTGCCCGCCGACGACCTCGCCAAGTTCGGCTGCTCGGCGGGGTTCAGCGGACCGACACCGCCGGAAGGCTCCGACTTCGCGGGCCTCGTCCACTTCGAAGTGCGTCGGGCCCGCGCCCTTTTCGCCGAGGGCTACCGGCTGCTCCCCATGCTCGACCGGCGCAGCGGCGCCTGTGTCGCCGCCATGGCCGGCATCTACCGCCGCCTCCTGGACCGTATCGAGCGCGACCCGGAGGCCGTGCTGCGCGGCCGGGTCTCGCTGCCCGGGCGCGAGAAGGCGTACGTCGCCGTGCGCGGGCTGTCCGGACTGGACGCCCGGCACGTGTCCCGGCGGACCGTCAGGAGGCGCGCCTGATGGAGTCACCGGTCACAGCGCTCCGAGGAGCTGCCACCGGCCGGAAGCGGTGGGCAACCCTCCGGCGCGCGGCGGCGTCCCTGGCTCAGACGGCCGGTCGTGCACCGTTCGAGCGGCACGGCGGCCGGGCAGGGGAGGGTGCGCGATGACCCACGGCACACGGTCCCACGAACCGCTCGACGGCGGGCGGCACGCCGTCGTGGCCGGCGGCGGGCTCGCCGGCATCACCGCCGCGCTGGCGCTCGCCGACGCCGGAGTGCGCGTCACCCTGCTCGAAGGCCGGCCGCGCCTGGGCGGGCTCGCCTTCTCCTTCCAGCGCGGGGGCCTGACCGTCGACAACGGACAGCATGTGTACCTGCGCTGCTGCACCGCCTACCGCTGGTTTCTGGACCGCATCGACGCGGCGGCGCTGGCGCCGTTGCAGAACCGTCTCGACGTGCCAGTCCTGGACGTCGCGCGGCCCGAGGGGCGGCGGCTGGGCCGGCTGCGGCGTGACGCGCTGCCCGTGCCCCTGCACCTGGGGCGCAGTCTCGCCACCTATCCGCACCTGTCGCTCGCCGACCGCGCCAGGGTGGGCCGTGCCGCGCTCGCGCTCAAGGGGCTGGACCCTGCTGATCCCGCCCTCGACAGCCAGGACTTCGGCGGCTGGCTGGCCGCGCACGGCCAGTCCAAGCGGGCCGTCGAGGCCCTGTGGGACCTGGTCGGAGTCGCCACCCTCAACGCGGTCGCGGGCGACGCCTCGCTGGGGCTCGCGGCGATGGTGTTCAAGACCGGTCTGCTCTCCGACCCGGGCGCGGCCGACATCGGCTGGGCGCGCGTCCCGCTGGGCGAACTCCACGACCGGCTGGCCCGCAAGGCGCTCGACTTCGCCGGCGTCCGTACCGAGGTCCGTACACGCGTCACCTCCGTCTCCCGCCACACGAACGGACGGTGGAGGGTCGAGGTTCCCGGCGAAACGCTCGACGCCGACGCGGTCGTGCTCGCCGTACCGCAGCGCGAGACGTACGGCCTGCTGCCCGCCGGCGCGCTCGACGCGCCCGGGCGGCTGCTGGAGATCGGCACCGCGCCGATCCTCAACGTCCATGTCGTCTACGACCGGAAGGTGCTGAGCAGGCCGTTCTTCGCGGCGCTCGGCACGCCGGTGCAGTGGGTGTTCGACCGCACCGGCGCCTCCGGGCTGAAGAGCGGCCAGTACCTCGCCCTGTCCCAGTCGGCCGCGTGGGACGGCATCGACGAGCCGGTGGCCGTGCTGCGCGCGCGGTACCTGCGGGAGCTGGAGCGGCTGCTGCCCCTCACACGCGGCGCCGAGGTGAAGGACTTCTTCGTGACCAGGGAGCGCACCGCGACCTTCGCTCCCGCTCCCGGCGTCGGGCGTCTGCGGCCCGGCGCCCGCACCAAGGCCCCCGGCCTGTACCTGGCCGGAGCGTGGACCGCCACAGGGTGGCCCGCGACCATGGAGAGTGCGGTCCGCAGCGGTGTGAGCGCGGCGGACGCCGCGCTGAGCGCGCTGGGCCGGCCCCGCCCACGTCACCTCTTCGAGTTCGAGGAGGCGGCGTGATGCCGGATCAGACAGGCGCGGCAGACGGCCCCCGCACCCCCGGTACCGCAACAAGAGGAGAGACTGTGCCCACTGTGCCCCCGGCCTCGAAGGCCGCTCGAGAGACCGCGGTCGACGTGATCGCGCTCCTGGAGCGCGGTAGGACCCTGGCCACACCGGTACTGCGGGCGGCCGTCGACCGCCTGGCGCCTCCCATGGACACCGTCGCCGCCTATCACTTCGGCTGGATCGACGCCCAGGGCAAGCCCGCGGCGGGCGACGGCGGCAAGGCCGTACGCCCCGCCCTCGCGGTGCTGTCCGCCGAGGTCACCGGCGCCGCGCCCGAGACCGGTGTCCCCGGCGCGGTCGCCGTCGAACTCGTCCACAACTTCTCTCTCCTGCACGACGACCTGATGGACGGCGACGAACAGCGCCGCCACCGCGACACCGTATGGAAGGTGCACGGGCCCGCCCAGGCCATCCTGGTCGGCGACGCCCTGTTCGCCCTCGCCAACGAGGTGCTGCTGGAGCTCGGCACCGTCGAGGCCGGCCGCGCCACCCGCCGTCTGACCACCGCCACCCGCGCCCTGATCGACGGTCAGGCGCAGGACATCTCCTACGAGCACCGCGACCGGGTCAGCGTCGAGGAGTGCCTGGAGATGGAGGGCAACAAGACCGGCGCCCTGCTCGCCTGCGCCAGCTCCATCGGCGCGGTCCTCGGCGGCGCGGACGACCGCACCGCCGACACCCTGGAGAAGTACGGGTACCACCTCGGCCTGGCCTTCCAGGCCGTCGACGACCTCCTCGGCATCTGGGGCGACCCGGAGGCCACCGGCAAGCAGACCTGGAGCGACCTGCGCCAGCGCAAGAAGTCGCTGCCGGTCGTCGCCGCGCTCGCGGCCGGGGGTTCCGCCTCCGAGCAGCTCGGTGAGATCCTCGCCGCCGACGCCAAGGCCAGCGACTCCGAGAATTTCTCGGAGGAGGAGTTCGCGGCCCGCGCCGCCCTCATCGAGCAGGCGGGCGGCCGGGAGTGGACCGCCGAAGAGGCCCGCCGTCAGCACAGCGTCGCCATCGAGGCGCTCGGCTCCGTGGACATGCCCGACCAGGTGCGGGACCGCTTCACGGCCCTCGCCGACTTCGTCGTCGTACGAAAGAGATGATTACCACCGGTCGAAAAGAGATGATCACTATCGGTCGAATAGCCCTCGCGTAGTCGCCGGCCGGTGGGGCGCGTCAGCGCACACCGGCCGACGGCGGACCCACAGCAGACGCACTCCATGCAGCACTGCACGAAGGGGAAGCCATGACAGCGACGACCGACGGAAGCACCGGGGCGACTCTGCCGTCCCGCGCTGCCGCGGCCAGCGAAACCCACACCGACACCCCCGTGGCGGCCGGGGTCCACGAAGCCGCCGCGCGCGCGGTCCGGCGCGCCACCGACTTCCTGCTCGCCAAGCAGGACCCCCAGGGCTGGTGGAAGGGCGACCTCGAGACGAACGTCACGATGGACGCCGAGGATCTGCTGCTCCGTCAGTTCCTGGGCATCCGCGACGAGCAGACCACCGAGGCCGCCGCACTCTTCATCCGTGGCGAACAGCGCGAGGACGGCACCTGGGCCACCTTCTACGGCGGACCCGGCGAACTCTCCACCACCATCGAGGCGTACGTCGCCCTGCGCCTGGCCGGTGACGCGCCCGACGCACCGCACATGGCGAAGGCCTCCGCCTGGGTCCGCGAGCAGGGCGGCATCGCCGCCGCCCGGGTCTTCACCCGGATCTGGCTGGCCCTGTTCGGCTGGTGGAAGTGGGAGGACCTGCCCGAACTCCCGCCCGAGCTCATCTACTTCCCGAAGTGGGTGCCGCTCAACATCTACGACTTCGGGTGCTGGGCCCGGCAGACCATCGTCCCGCTGACGATCGTCTCCGCGAAGCGGCCGGTCAGGCCCGCGCCCTTCCCGCTCGACGAGCTGCACACCGACCCCGACCACCCCCACCCGCCGAGGCAGCCGGCCCCGGCGGCCAGCTGGGACGGCGCCTTCCAGCGGCTGGACAAGGCGCTGCACGCCTACCGGAAGCTCGCGCCGCGCCGGCTGCGCCGGGCCGCCATGAACACCGCCGCCCGCTGGATCATCGAGCGCCAGGAGAACGACGGCTGCTGGGGCGGCATCCAGCCGCCGGCCGTGTACTCGATCATCGCGCTGCACCTGCTCGGCTACGACCTCGAACACCCCGTGATGCGCGCCGGGTTGGAGTCCCTCGACCGGTTCGCCGTGTGGCGCGAGGACGGGGCCCGGATGATCGAGGCCTGCCAGTCGCCGGTGTGGGACACCTGCCTGACCACCATCGCGCTGGCCGACGCCGGGCTCCCGGCCGACCACCCCCAACTGGTCAAGGCCGCCGACTGGATGCTCGGCGAGCAGGTCGTGCGGCCCGGCGACTGGTCGGTGCGTCGGCCGCACCTGCTGCCCGGCGGCTGGGCGTTCGAGTTCCACAACGACAACTACCCGGACATCGACGACACCGCCGAGGTGGTCCTCGCGCTGCGCCGCGTCAAGCACCACGACCCGGACCGGGTGGAGAACGCGATCGCGCGCGGGGTGCGCTGGAACCTCGGCATGCAGTCCAGGAACGGCGCCTGGGGCGCCTTCGACGTGGACAACACCAGTCCCCTCCCCAACCGGCTGCCGTTCTGCGACTTCGGCGAGGTCATCGACCCGCCGTCCGCCGACGTCACCGCGCACGTCGTGGAGATGCTCGCGGTGGAGGGACTGGCCCACGACCCGCGCACCCGGCGCGGCATCGAGTGGTTGCTGGCCGAACAGGAGCCGGACGGCTCGTGGTTCGGGCGCTGGGGCGTCAACTACGTCTACGGCACCGGCTCCGTCGTCCCCGCGCTGGTCGCGGCGGGGCTCCCCGGCGCCCACCCGGCGATCCGGAGGGCCGTGACCTGGCTGGAGTCCGTGCAGAACGACGACGGCGGCTGGGGCGAGGACCTGCGCTCCTACAAGTACGCCAAGGAGTGGAGCGGCCGGGGCGCCTCCACCGCCTCGCAGACGGCGTGGGCGCTGCTCGCGCTGCTGGCGGCGGGGGAGCGGGACTCCAAAGCCGTCGAGCGGGGCGTCGAATGGCTCGCCGCCACCCAGCGGGAGGACGGCTCCTGGGACGAGCCGTACTTCACCGGCACCGGCTTCCCCTGGGACTTCTCCATCAACTACCACCTCTACCGCCAGGTCTTTCCGCTCACCGCCCTCGGCCGGTACGTGCACGGAGAGCCCTTCGCGCAGCAGCGGCCCGCCCGGCAGCCCGGTGCCGAGGCCAAGGGGGGCTGATGAGCACACAGCCCGCCACGGCTCCGCTGCTGGTCGCCTGCGCGCTCGGCATCGAGCAGCTCGCCCTGCGGGCGGGTGACCGCGGCGGCGCCGGCGGGCCGGTCACCGTGCTGCGCACGGGCATGGGGCCGGCGGCGGCCGAGCGCTCCGTCACCCGGGTGCTGGCCGACCCGGCGTTCACCGCCGCGGCCGTGCTGGCCACGGGCTTCTGCGCGGGACTCGCCCCCGGCATGCACCCTGGCGACCTCGTCGTCGCCGAGGAGACCCGGGACCCGCGCGGCACCGTGCCGTGCGTGGGAACCGACCTGCTCGTCCGGGAGCTGGCGCGCACCGTGCCCGGGCGCACCGTCCACACCGGGCCGCTCACCGGCTCCGACCATGTGGTGCGCGGCAGCGAGCGGTCCGATCTGTTCCTGACCGGCGCGATCGCGGCCGACATGGAGTCCGCCGCCACGCTGCTGAGCGCCGTGCGCGTGGGCGAGCGTCCGGTTGCGGCCGTCCGGGTGGTCGTGGACGCTCCAGAACACGAACTCGTCCGGATCGGCACGGTACGCGGTGGAATATCAGCTTTCCGTGTTCTTCGATCGGTTTTGCCCGCTTTCTTCGAATGGCACCGTTCCTCGCTGCTCCCCAGGAGGTGAGCCAGATGGCCATGCCGCTGCGCCAGTCCATCAAGGTCGCTACGTACTTGGCTGAACAGAAGCTCCGCAGGCGGGACAAGTTTCCGCTCATCGTCGAGCTGGAACCGCTCTTCGCCTGCAACCTCAAGTGCGAGGGGTGCGGCAAGATCCAGCACCCGGCGGGCGTGCTCAAGCAGCGCATGCCGGTGGCCCAGGCCGTGGGGGCGGTGCTGGAGTCCGGTGCGCCGATGGTGTCCATCGCCGGCGGCGAGCCTCTGATGCATCCGCAGATCGACGAGATCGTCCGTCAGTTGGTGGCGAAGAAGAAGTACGTCTTCCTGTGCACCAATGCCATGCTGTTGCGCAAGAAGATGGACCGGTTCAGGCCCTCCCCCTACTTCGCCTTCGCCGTGCACATCGACGGGCTGCGCGAGCGGCACGACGAGTCGGTGGCGAAGGAGGGAGTGTTCGACGAGGCGGTGGAGGCCATCAAGGAGGCCAAGCGGCGCGGTTTCCGGGTCACCACCAACTCGACCTTCTTCAACACGGACACCCCTCAGACCGTCATCGAGGTGCTCAACTACCTCAACGACGACCTCCAGGTCGACGAGATGATGATCTCGCCCGCCTACGCCTACGAGAAGGCCCCGGACCAGGAGCACTTCCTGGGCGTGGAGCAGACCCGCGAGCTGTTCAGGAAGGCGTTCGCGGGCGGCAACCGGCGCCGCTGGCGGCTCAACCACTCCCCGCTGTTCCTGGACTTCCTGGAGGGCAAGGTCGACTTCCCCTGCACCGCGTGGGCGATCCCCAACTACTCGCTCTTCGGCTGGCAGCGGCCCTGCTACCTGATGAGCGACGGATACGTCCCGACGTACCGGGAGCTGATCGAGGGGACCGACTGGGACAAGTACGGCCGCGGCAAGGACCCGCGCTGCGCCAACTGCATGGCGCACTGCGGCTACGAGCCCACCGCCGTCCTCGCCACCATGGGTTCCCTGAAGGAGTCCCTGCGGGCCATGCGCGAGACCGTCGCCGGAAGCAAGGGGTAGCGCCATGACCACCGTTTCCCTGGGCGTCCCCGAAGTGCCGGCCCGGCCGCTCGCCGAGCGGCGCGCGTCGCGGCGCCTTCAGGTCGGGCCGGTGGAGGTCGGGGGCGGCGCCCCGGTGTCGGTGCAGTCGATGACGACGACCCGCACGTCCGACATCGGCGCCACCCTCCAGCAGATCGCCGAACTGACCGCCTCCGGCTGCCAGATCGTCCGGGTCGCCTGCCCGACGCAGGACGACGCGGACGCGCTCGCCACCATCGCCCGCAAGTCGCGGATCCCGGTGATCGCGGACATCCACTTCCAGCCGAAGTACGTGTTCGCCGCGATCGAAGCCGGCTGCGCCGCCGTCCGCGTCAATCCCGGCAACATCAAACAGTTTGACGACCGGGTCAAGGAGATCGCCAAGGCGGCCCGGGACCACGGCACGCCGATCCGTATCGGCGTCAACGCCGGTTCGCTGGACCGGCGTCTGCTCCAGAAGTACGGCAAGGCCACGCCCGAGGCCCTAGTGGAG